>NZ_JBMULZ010000005.1:0-139546 GCF_049534875.1 Uniformispora flossi | reverse complement strand
CCCTGGTTGGCGGTCGGGTGTGGGGGCGGTGGTGGCCGGGGCCGGCCCCGGGGGGGGGGGGGGGGGGGGGGGGCCGGGGGCGGGGGCCCCCCCCCCCCCCCACGGCCGATCGGTCACCAGAATTCGACGGACGAAGCCTTGTCGTTGATCCACAGCGGCACGTTTCCGCCCGGGGAAAGCAACTCGTAGTAGCCGGCCCGGTCCGAGGTCAGGTTCGAGCCGTCCCAGAGGCGGATCCCGCACATGTTCTCGACCCAGGCGGCGCTCACCCTGTCGTTGAATGCGGTCAGGTTTACCCAGTGATAGCTTCCGCAGCCCGCACTGCTCACCAGCACGAAAGAATTCCCGGTGTTATTCGTGTCCTGGTAGAGAATCGCGTGGACCGTCGAACCGATCGCGTTCGCGGAAAGGTCCTCGACGGCGGCCGTGTTCGGCTGCGCCGGTGCGTTGGTCACCTTCCCCCCGGTCAGCGACGCGGTCAGCTCGGTGAACGTGGCATAACACGTGGTCTTCTGCGTGTCCGCCGAGTAGACGCAGTGCCGGCCCGCCTCGGTGGGCGCCGCCTGGGCCGTCGCCGTGCCGCCGAGCAGGGCTGCGGCGAGCGCCGTCGCACCGGCCGCGGCCGCTATTCGTTTGCCGATCATGTGCACTCCGATCGTGTATCCCACCCGGACCCGGGATTACGGCCACGGCGATTTCGACAGGCCCCCGGTCGTCCATACGCAGGCGCATGCTAGACCGGCCAACCGTTCGAATGGAAGGAGAATGGCCGGGAACGGGCACGGCCTTCCTGGATATTCTGGCCGGAATGTGATCATGCTTTTCCGGAAAGCGGAAAAGGGTATTCCGGAAAGGCGTCGGGGAAAACCCGTTCGTCCCGGTGTGGGAAAACGCCGGGAGGTATGCCGTGCCGTTTTCAGGTCAACCCGGGCAGGCCGGGAAACGCCCCCGCGGAGGCGCGCCCGACCGGCCGCGCGGACCGGGCACTACGCTCGACCCCGTGAAGGTCCTCGTCATCGGCAGCGGTGCCCGCGAGCACGCGCTTTGCCGCTCGCTGTCCCTCGACCCCGCGGTCGACTCCCTCTACTGCGCGCCCGGCAACGCCGGCATCGCCGCGGTCGCCGAGCTGCGCCCGGTCGACGCGATGAACGCCGCCGCCGTCGCCGACCTGGCGGCGGACCTTGGCGCCGACCTGGTGGTCGTGGGCCCGGAAGGCCCGCTGGTGGCGGGCTGCGCCGACGCCGTACGGGCGCGCGGCATCGCGTGCTTCGGCCCGTCCGGCACCGCGGCGCGGCTGGAAGGCTCCAAGGCGTTCGCCAAAGAGGTCATGGCCGCCGCGGGCGTGCCGACCGCCCGCTCGTACGTCTGCACCACGCCGGAAGAAGCGGACGCCGCCCTCGACGCGTTCGGCCCGCCGTACGTCGTCAAGGACGACGGCCTCGCCGCCGGCAAGGGCGTCGTGGTGACCGACGACCTGGAGGCCGCCCGCGCACACGCCGCTTCGTGCGGCCGCGTGGTCATCGAGGAGTTCCTCGACGGCCCCGAGGTGTCGCTGTTCGCTGTCACCGACGGCACCACGTCGCTCGCGCTGCAGCCCGCGCAGGACTTCAAGCGCATCGGCGACGGCGACGCCGGCCCGAACACCGGCGGCATGGGCGCGTACTCGCCGCTGCCGTGGGCGCCGCCCGGGCTGGTCGAGGACCTCATGGCGACCGTCGTGCGGCCGACCGTGGACGAGATGCGCCGCCGCGGCACACCGTTCTCCGGCGTGCTGTTCGTCGGCCTGGCGCTGACCTCGCGCGGCCCGCGCGTCATCGAGTTCAACTGCCGCTTCGGCGACCCGGAGACCCAGGTCGTGCTGGCCCGGCTGAAGACCCCGCTTGCGGGCGTCCTCAACGCCGCGGCCGTCGGACGCCTCGGCGACCTCGAACCCCTGCGCTGGCGGGACGGCGCCGCGGTGACCGTGGTCGTCGCCGCCGAGAACTACCCGGGCACGCCGCGCACCGGCGACC
This sequence comes from Uniformispora flossi, assembly GCF_049534875.1. Classification (NCBI taxonomy): domain Bacteria; kingdom Bacillati; phylum Actinomycetota; class Actinomycetes; order Kitasatosporales; family Streptomycetaceae; genus Uniformispora; species Uniformispora flossi. The sequence goes on along the minus strand of NZ_JBMULZ010000005.1, from coordinate 137,534 downwards.
CGATCGAGGGCCTCGACGCCGCGGCGCAGGTCCCCGACGCGTATGTGCTGCACGCGGGAACCCGCCGCGGCGAAGACGGCGGCGTCCTCTCGTCCGGCGGCCGCGTGCTGTCGGTGACCGCCACCGCCGACACGCTGGCCGCGGCCCGCGACCGGGCGTACGAAGCCGTCGCCCGGATCTCGCTGGCGGGCTCGCAGCACCGGACGGACATCGCGGCGCGGGCGGTCAAGGGAGAGATCACCGTCTGACCGCGGCGGCCGCGGCGCCGGCCGCCGTCCACAGCCTGTGGATCACGCCACGGCGTCGGAACCCGCCTTCCGCCGGTCGGATCACCACACCGACCGGTGTGCTTTCGAACCCGACACGGAGCCTTCCGTGTCGGGTTCGGTCATATTCGTGACACGAGGGGCCGATGTGCTCCGCTCGGCCGGTTCCGGGTGGGTTCGGCTCACTCCTGCGGATGGAGTTCGGCCTGATCCTGGCCCTACGGGGAACTCGTCGCATTATCGTGCGAGCACTGCGGTTCGTAGTCGCTCGAACCGCTATGAGTGATGCCTTCGATGTTCCCCGAGCCTGGATGGGGGCGAACGGGTGACCGGTGCCGCAGATGCCCGCGCGCGAGCGCGCAGCGTCCTGCGCTTGCGCACAGGTGCGATTGCCTGTGCCGGCGCGGCCGTCGCGTTCCTCGTTGTCGCCGCCCGCCGCGGACTCGGCCAAAGCACCGCCGGGATCGCGCTGGCGGCCTTCGCGGCGGCTCTCGTCGTGCTGATCCTGTGGGCTGCCCTCGGCCTGCTGCTGGTGCGCCGCCCCGGTGCCGCCGCGGTGCCGCTGCGGCCGGAGGACGCCCCCGAGTTCCACCGCATGCTCGGCGACCTCGCCGCGGACCTGCGTGTCCCGGTGCCCGCCGAGGTCCGGGTGTGCCCGGAATGCGACAGCTGGCTGGAGCAGGACACCACGCGCCGCTGGGGCCGCTCGCGCACGGTCCTGGTGGTCGGCGCCCCGTTCCTGTGGTGGCTGCGCGTCGGGGAGCTGCGGGCCCTTCTCGCCCCGGTGGTGGCGGGCACCGAGCCGGCCGCGGACCCGGCGATCGCGGCGGCCCGGGCGTGGATCCGGCGGCTGGACGCCGTCGCGCACCCGTACGCGTCCCGCACCCGCCCCGCCAAGGTGTCCCCGTGGACCGCACCCCTGCGCCGCGTCCCGCGCGCCTTCGCCCGCCAGCTCCTCGACCTGACACGCGGTCCCGCGGAATGCATGGAACGCGATATCGCCGCCTGGGCGGCCTCCCGCGCGCAGGACGTCGAAGCCCCGCTCCGGGCCACCGCGCACGAGCAGGTCGGCCTCGCCTACGCGGGCTGGGACCGCCTGCTGACCCGCCTCGCCGCGCCCGCCTGGAACGTGCACCGGTACCCGGACGCGCTGATGGCCGGCGTCGTCGCCGCGCTCACCGACCTGTCGCAGCGCGACCGGCTCGCCGACGTCTTCGGCGCCCGCCTCGCGGAACGCCCGGCCAGCGACCTGGTCGCGGCCCCGGCGGCCATCGACGCCCAGGTCTCGTGCCTGGCCGCGGACATCTTCGCGGACCCCGTCCCGGACGGCGCGGCGCGCGTCGCGGTGTCGTGGGCCGAGTACCCGGCCCGGGTGATCGAGCCGGTCTGGCGGTCCCGCGCCGCCGTCCTCGTCGAGGCGATGGACGCCTCCGACGGGCAGCCGGGCCCCGCGTGCGTCGGCCGCGTCCTGGACCGCCTGCGCGACGGCGCCCGCCCCGGCGACCGCGCCGCGTTCGACCCGGAGCGCATGACCGAACACGTCATCGCCCTGGTCGCCTGTGCCGCGGTCGACACCGGCCGCATGTTCGCCGCCGTCGACTGGCTCGACGGCGCGGTCCTGGTCGACGCGGCGGGCCGCACCGCCGACCTGCCGGGCCTCGTCGGCCGCGCCGTCGACGACGGCGACGACCGCCCCCTGCGCACCTGGCTCGACGGCATCGGCGTCCGTACCGCAGAGCCGATCCGCTTGGGCGGCTGAGGGGACACGCGGCGGTCGCTCGCCGCGGCGGCGTGCGGCAGCGGCCCCGACTCGCCGCACCGCCGGCCGGTCCCTTCGGGCAAGCACCCCGGGAATCACCCAAACGGGTGCAACCGTCCATCCCTGCGCATTCGTTCCTTTGGTAAGACGAACCGAGCGTGGCAGTGCGTGATGTGACGTACCGTCATATTCCGGCGGTGCGCCACGCGCATGCCCTGATCGCTCCGGTGGTACCCGCCGGGATACGCCCCGTGCCGTGCACCGCGCGGGGCGGACGGCAGACCCGGCCGCACGGGGAAGCCCGTGCGGCGCCGAGCAAGGAGCAGCGAAGTGCCGCTGGTGAACCGGCGCCAGGCGCTGGGAGCGTTGGGCGCCGCGGGCGCGGGAGCCGCCGGACTCGCGTGGTGGGGCGCCACCTCCGACCACGGCGGGACCGCGGGGTCCGTCCCGCCCGACGTGGCGCCGCCCCCGACCGTGCCCGGCCGGGCCGCGCCCGCCCCCGGCGTACCGCCCGCCGATCCACACCGGATCGCGGCGGAGAATGCCAAGACCGGCAGCACCGCGTGGAAGCCCGGCCGCGGCGGAGTCCGGGCCGCGAACGACATCGGGCACCCCATCAAGGGCTACGCGTCCGCCACCAGCGTCGGCGCCGGCGAACGCCTCGATTTCCACGTCTCCGTCGCGCCCGCCGGGCAGTACACCGTCGCGATCTACCGGCTCGGCGACTACGCGGGCGCGGGTGGCCGCCACCTGGTCACGAGCCCGCGCCTGAACGGCGCCCCCGGTGCCCCCGCGGCGCTGGACGTGTCCAGCGGGATGCTGTCGTGCGACTGGCCGGTCGGGTGGAGCCTCGACATCCCGAAGGACTGGACGTCCGGGGCCTACCTCGCGGTGTTCGACGACGAGCACGACAACCGCAACTACACGGTGTTCGTGGTGCGCGACGACCACCGCTCGGCGGACTACCTGGTGGTGCTGCCGTTCTCGACCTACCAGGCCTACAACCAGTACCCGCTCGACGGGCGCACCGGCAAAAGCCTCTACTACGGCTACGGGCCCGCGGGCACCCCGACGTACCCGTCCCGGGCGCGCAAGGTGTCGTTCGACCGCCCGTACATGAACGACGGCATGCCGACCCGCTTCGACCTCGACCAGAACGCCGTCTCCTGGATGGAGCGCTCCGGCTACGACGTCGCCTACGCGTCGACGATCGACATCGAAACGGGCCGGGTGAACCCGTCCTGGTACCGCGCGATGGTCTTCTGCGGGCACGACGAATATTGGTCGGATCCCATGCGCGGCCTGGTCGAGCGCGCCCAGCAGGCCCGGGTCGGCCAGGCGTACCTCACCGCCAACAACATGTACTGGCACGTCCGGTTCGAGAACAACGCCCGCGGCGTCGCCAACCGCGTCATGAACTGCTGGCGCGAGGACCCCGACCCGGGGGCGCCGACGCTGTCCGCGCCGACCGACATGTGGCGCCGGATCCGGCGTCCCGAGCAGGAGTTCCTCGGCATCCAGTACAACGGCATCGTCGCCGCCCCGACGCCCCTCGTCGTCGCGCAGTCCGCGCACTGGATGTGGCAGGGCACCGGGGTGCGCGACGGCGACGCCATCCCGGGCGTGGTCGGCGGCGAGGCGGACGGCGTCGAGTCGGGTATCCCGGTGCCCGCGGGGGTGCGGCAGGCGCTGCTGTCGCAGTCGCCGTACACGCTGCGCAGCGGCGAACACCAAGTGCAGAGCACATCGTTGTACGAGCGCCCGGACGGCACGCTGCTGTTCTGCGCGGGCACGTTCAACTGGGCGCTCGCCCTCAACCACCCCAAGTACAAGGACCCGCGCATCCAGCGGGCGACGCACAACCTGTTCGAGCGGCTCCGCGGGGTCTGAGCCGGCGCCGGGCGGGCGGCCGAGGCCCCGGCCGCCCGCCCGGTATCGGCGGCTACGGCCCTTTCGGGCGGCCCGGCGGTGCGTGAAAGACTCGGCGCACCGACCCGGGCGTCGCGGCCCTGCCGCCGTGCGCCGTCCCGAGCGAACCAGGGGAAGCACCCGTGAGTGGTTTCGTCACCAAACCCGAGCCCGTCGAGGTACCGGGACTGATCCATCTGCACACCGGCAAGGTCCGCGACCTCTACACGGACCCGGACGGCAACTTGGTGATGGTCGCGAGCAACCGCATCTCCGCGTTCGACTGGGTCCTCGACCCGGAGATCCCGGACAAGGGCCGCATCCTCACATCGCTGTCGCTGTGGTGGTTCGACCTGCTGTCCGACCTCTACCCGAACCACGTCCTGTCGACCGAGCTGCCCGCGGGCGCGCCCGCCGACTGGGCCGGGCGCACGCTGGTGTGCCGCCGCCTGGACATGGTCCCGGTGGAGTGCGTCGCCCGCGGCTACCTGGCCGGCTCCGGCCTCGAGGAGTACCGCGAGCACCGCACCGTGTGCGGCGTCACGCTGCCGGAAGGCCTGGTGGACGGCTCGGAACTGCCCGCGCCGATCTTCACGCCGGCCACCAAGGCGGCCGTCGGCGAGCACGACGAGAACGTCACGTACGACCAGGTCGCCGCCGAGGTCGGCGCCGACCTCGCGACCCGGCTGCGGCACGCGACCCTCGCCGTCTACACGCGCGCCCGCGACATCGCCCGCGACCGCGGCATCATCCTGGCCGACACCAAGTTCGAGTTCGGCCTCACGCCGGACGGCGAACTGGTGCTCGCCGACGAGGTGCTGACGCCGGATTCGTCGCGCTTCTGGCCGGCCGACGCGTGGCAGCCGGGGCAGACCCAGCCGTCGTTCGACAAGCAGTTCGTGCGCGACTGGCTCGCGTCGCCCGCTTCCGGGTGGGACCGCAAGTCGGAGAATCCGCCGCCGCGGCTGCCGGACGAGGTCGTCGAGCAGACCCACGCGAAGTACGCGGAGGCATACGAGCGGCTCACCGGGCGCCGCTGGAGCTGACCGGGCACCGGACGGGCCGGCGCACCCCGTGTGCGCCGGCCCGTGCCCCCGAGGGTCGGATGCCGGGGGACAGGGGAGCGCGCCGAAGTTCCGTACCGGGCAACGCAAAAGGCCGGATCACCTGAGTGATCCGACCTTTTGATCTGGAGCGGACGACGAGATTCGAACTCGCGACCCTCACCTTGGCAAGGTGATGCTCTACCAACTGAGCCACGTCCGCATGACTCGGGCTCTCGCCTTCGTCGTGCCACCACTCTACCCCATCGTCGGAGCGGTCTTGACCGCCCCTCCGACGAGGTTCGTGGAGCCGAGCAGGTGACAGGGATCGAACACTGCGCCTCCCTCTTGGAAAGAGGGCGCTCTGCCACTGAGCTACACCTGCGTGCCTTCCGGGTTTCCCCGGCTGCAAGAAGAACACTACCGGACGCCCGGAGTGCTCGAGCATCGATTCCCACGCGCTATGTCACGGTGTGTCGGATTTCCCCGGAAAATCCTTCGAAACGATGTCCGCCGGATGGGTGTTCGCCGGATGGCCGGCCGCCGGCGAGGTACTCGTGATCGCCCTGTGATGGCGCCCCGGGCAGGCATGCCGACGCGGTCGGCGATACCCGGGTTCCGGGATTGCCGACGCGGTGGCCGGGATAGCGGGCGCCGCTAGTTGGCGGCTTCGAATTCCTGGTAGATCGAGCGCGGAATGCGGCCGCGGGTTGGCACGTCCATCCCCTGCGAGCGGGCCCAGGCGCGGACCGCGGCGGGGTCGGGCGCGACCGTGGTCTGCTTGTACGGCTTGCCGGACTTGGCGGTGCGGCGGGCCGCCCCGACATACCGGCCGAGCAGGTCGCGCATCTGCTGGGCGTGGTCTTCGGACAGGTCGATTTCGTACGACTTGCCGTCGAGGCCGAAGTGGATCGTCTCGGCGGCGGCACTGCCGTCGAGATCGTCCTGAAGCGTCACCACTACGCGCTGGGCCATGGCGGGTGTCCTCTCCGGCGATGACCTGAGGAATAAAGAAAACCTCAATGTCGAGTATAAGTGCGCGACGGGAAGCGACAAACGGTGCGTCGGTACGATCTTGGCGCCGCTTCCGATAATTTACTGCCGGGGCATTCAATTCCCCGGGTTGCCGATATTCGCGGGCGTGGCGCGCCGCCGTCAAGGGTCGGGCGGCGGCCGGTGCGGGCGGGGGACATTGCCCGAACGGCGACGGAACGTTTCGGCAGGCGCGCGGCGGTGTGTCGGGGGGCGCCGGGGGAGGTCCGCGCGCCGGGTGCGCGAAAGCGTGCCCCGGCGGTCGCGCTGTGCGAGCGGGTGCACACGGACCGACTTGTCCACAGGCCTGTGGAAAACCTGGAGGGGTAGTGGATAGTGCTCCGTCTGCCTGTGTACATCACCCTTGCCGTCTCGGTAATTTATTGACATTTCCGCAGGTCGGGCCGGGTGATCAGATCATCCGACCAGCTCAGCGGGCCTGTGGACAACCGATCGGGTGTACGCACCCAGCCTGTGGACAACCTGCGCGCTGTGGATAACCCCACCTCCGCGCGGTGTCCACCGGAGCCGCCCCGGTAGGCTGGGGGCGCCGAAGAGGGGGTCCGCACCGGTCCCCGAGGACCAGCAGCAGGACCCTGTCGGCCGGCCCGTCAGTCTGCGACCGCGGCTGACCGACAAGTCCGCACCAGCACAGTGGGAGTGCGCGTGGCACGCGTCGTCGTCGACGTCATGCTCAAGCCGGAAATTCTCGATCCCCAGGGCCAGGCCGTGCAGCGCGCGCTGCCCCGCCTCGGATTCGCCGGGATCAGCGATGTCCGCCAGGGCAAGCGATTCGAACTCGAAGTCGAAGGCCCGGTCGACGATGCCGCCCTCGCGCGCATTCGCGAGGCCGCGGAAACCTTCCTGGCCAACACCGTCATCGAGGACTTCACCGTAAGGGTCGAGGACCAGTGACCACTCGGATCGGCGTCGTCACGTTCCCCGGCTCCCTCGACGACCGCGACGCGCAGCGCGCCGTGCGGCTCGCCGGCGCCGAGCCGGTCGCGCTGTGGCACGGCGACAAGGACCTGCGCGGCGTCGACGGCGTGGTGCTGCCCGGCGGCTTCAGCTACGGCGACTACCTGCGCTGCGGCGCGATCGCCCGCTTCTCCCCGGTCATGGAGGCGCTCATCGCCGAGGCCAAGGCCGGCCTGCCGGTCCTGGGCATCTGCAACGGCTTCCAGATCCTGTGCGAGTCGCACCTGCTCCCCGGCGCGCTGACCCGCAACGACCACCTCCACTTCATCTGCCGCGACCAGAAGCTGCGCATCGAGAACGCGGACACCGCGTGGACCGGCGACTTCGCGCAGGGCCAGGAGATCGTCGTCCCGCTCAAGAACGGCGAAGGCGGCTACGTCGCCGACGAACGCACCCTCGACATGCTCGAAGCCGAAGGCCGCGTCATCGCCCGCTACCTCGACGTCAACCCGAACGGCTCGCGCCGCGACATCGCCGGCATCACCAACGAGGCCGGCAACGTCGTAGGCCTCATGCCGCACCCGGAGCACGCCGTGGAGCCGCTGACCGGGCCGACCACGGACGGCCTCGGGTTCTTCACCTCGGTACTGAAGAAGTTGGTCGACGCATGACACTCGACACCGTTGACAAGGCCAAGGACGACTCGAAGGACGGCGCCTGGCTCCAGGACGGGCCGGTCGGCGCGCACACCTTCGGCCAGCCGTACGCGGAACTCGGCCTCAAGGACGACGAGTACCAGCGCATCGTCACCATCCTCGACCGGCGGCCGACCAGCTCGGAGCTGGCCATGTACTCGGTCATGTGGTCCGAGCACTGCTCCTACAAGTCGAGCAAGGTGCACCTGCGCCAGTTCGGCGAGAAGGCGCCCGCGTCGGACGCCATGCTCGTCGGCATCGGCGAGAACGCGGGCGTCGTCGACGTCGGCCAGGGGTACGCGGTGACCTTCAAGGTCGAGTCGCACAACCACCCGAGCTACGTCGAGCCGTACCAGGGCGCCGCGACCGGAATCGGCGGCATCGTCCGCGACATCCTCGCGATGGGCGCCCGCCCGGTCGCCGTCATGGACCCGCTGCGCTTCGGTGCCGCGGACCACCCGGACACGCGCCGCGTGCTGCCCGGCGTCGTCGCCGGCATCGGCGGCTACGGCAACTGCCTGGGCCTGCCCAACATCGGCGGCGAGGTCGTCTTCGACCCCTGCTACCAGGGCAACCCGCTGGTCAACGCGCTGTGCGTGGGCGTCATGAAGCACGAGGACATCCACCTCGCCAAGGCGTCCGGCACCGGCAACCTGGTCATCCTGTACGGCGCCCGCACCGGTGGCGACGGCATCGGCGGTGTCTCGGTCCTCGCGTCCGAGACCTTCGACGCGGACGGCCCGGCCAAGCGCCCCGCCGTGCAGGTCGGCGACCCGTTCCAGGAGAAGCTCCTCATCGAGTGCACCCTGGAGGTCTTCGCCGAAGACCTGGTCACCGGCATCCAGGACCTCGGCGGCGCGGGCCTGTCCTGCGCCACCTCGGAACTGGCCTCGGCCGGCTCCGGCGGCATGCGCGTCGACCTCGACAAGGTCCCGCTGCGCGACGCGACCCTCGCTCCCGAGGAAATCCTCATGAGCGAGTCGCAGGAGCGCATGTGCGCGATCGTGGAGCCCGCGAAGGTCGAGCGGTTCCTGGAGATCTGCGCCAAGTGGGACGTCATCGCCACGGTCATCGGCGAGGTCACCGACGGCGACCGGCTGGAGATCTTCTGGCACGACGAGCAGATCGTCGACGTGCCGCCGCGCACCGTTGCCCACGAAGGCCCGGTCTACGAGCGCCCGTTCGCCCGTCCGGACTGGCAGGACGCGCTGCAGGCCGACGGCGCCGAGAGCCTCCCGCGCCCGGCGAACGCCGAGGAACTCCGCGCCACGCTGCTGCGTGTCGTCGGTTCGCCGAACCTCGCGGACAAGTCCTGGATCACCGACCAGTACGACCGCTACGTGCTCGGCAACACGGTCCTGGCGCAGCCCGAGGACGCCGGCATGGTCCGCGTCGACGAGGACACCAACCTCGGCGTCGCGGTGTCCACCGACGGCAACGGCCGGTTCTGCAAGCTCGACCCGTACGCGGGCGCGCAGTTGGCGCTCGCCGAGGCGTACCGCAACGTCGCCACCACCGGCGCCCGGCCGCTCGCGGTCACCGACTGCCTCAACTTCGGCTCGCCCGAAGACCCGGGCGTCATGTGGCAGTTCGCCGAGGCGACCAAGGGCCTCGCGGACGCGTGCCAGATCCTCGGCACGCCGGTCACCGGCGGCAACGTGTCGTTCTACAACCAGACCGGCGAGGTGGCGATCCACCCGACGCCGGTGGTGGGTGTGCTGGGCGTCATCGACGACGTCACCCGCCGCACCCCGATCGGGTTCCGCGAGGAGGGGCAGATCATCCTGCTCCTCGGCGACACCCGCGAGGAACTGTCCGGCTCGGTCTGGGCGGACGTCGTGCACCACCACCTCGGTGGCCGTCCGCCGGCCGTGGACCTGGAGCGCGAACGCCTGCTCGCCGAGATCCTCATCGCGGGTTCGCGGGACGGCATGATCGACGCCGCCCACGACCTCGCGGACGGCGGCCTCGCCCAGGGCCTCGTCGAGGCGTGCCTGCGCGGCGGCCACGGTGCCCGCATCGTGCTGCCGGAAACGGTCGACGCGTTCGTCGCGCTCTTCAGCGAGTCGGCGGGCCGGGCGATCGTGGCGGTGCCGCGCAGCGAGGAACTCCGGTTCACCGACATGTGCAAGGTCCGGCACTTGCCGGTCGCCCGCATCGGCGTCGTCGACGGCGACACCCTGGACATCCAGGGCCAGTTCACCGTCGGCCTCGACGAACTCCGCGCCGCGAACACCGCCCCGCTCCGGGACCTGTTCGCCTGACGGACGCACCGGGCCCGGGGTCGCTCCGCGCGGAGCGGCCCCGGGTTTTCGGCTTCTCGGCGGCGATCATCCACAGGGCCATGTGAATCGCCCGCTTCCGCACCACGCCGAGGTCTTCACGACCCGCGACGACGACCTTCTTCGTCGGCGCGACGGCGCCCGGCCTGTTCCAGGACACCGAGCCGGAGTTCGTCGGCCGCACGCAGGCGATGCTCGACGCGTACATCGACGCCTTCCACCGCATCGACCCGTTCGCGACGGTCGGCACCACCAAGCCGTTCCGCAACCGCCCGGGCCCGATCGGCCTCGACGGCGACCCCGACAGCCGCTTCCGCGACGAACACCACGACTATCTGCACCAGTTCCTGTTCCGTTGCCTCCGGTCGTGACGTGGTCGGTCCGCCGGTCCGCTGGGAGCGCTACTTCCCCAGCGCGTCCAGACGGAAGGGGCGGAACAGGCCGTGCCCGGACCAGTAGGGGTACGGGACGGTGCCGTAGTGGGCGCCTTTGCCGCCGCTCTCCTCGTACGCGTAGTAGCGGGTGTGGGCGTCGTCCGCCCAGCCCGCGAAGATCAGCGTGTGGCCCGCCGCGCCCGGTGCGGTGTTGACCAGGACATCGCCGGGCAGCAGCGCGTCCTTGCCGATCGGGTGGGCGACTTGGTGGAGGGTGTCGGTGGTGAGCCCCGGCGCGGGGAGACCCCAGGCCATGGAGACCATGCCGCTGCAGTCCGTGCGATAGCCCTCGAAGGTGCGGGACATGCTGTAGCCGAGCCCCAGGTCGGACCAGCGCTTGGCCCGGCGGAGGATCTCCGAACGTTGCGTGTCGGTGTCGCGGGCGCCCGTGTCCGTGGGCGTCAGCGCGGCCGAGGACGTGCCGGGTGGGTCGGTGGCGGGCACGGCGGCTCCGGAGGTGCGGGCGGCGGCCGGTGCCGCGTACCACCGCGATGGCGGCCGCAGCACCGCGGGTGGCGACACGACCGTGATGCCCGCGACGCGCGCACCGAACTCCACCGCGGGCGCACTGAGCCGGTCGAGGCGGAACGGCGGCACGGGTACGGGCCGATCTGGCCGCAGGATCGCGGCCTGCGGACGCACGTCCACGTCCGGCGGCGGCGTGCCGGCCGGGGACAGCTCGGCGAGCAGCAAAGGCGGCGGATCGGGCGGCGCCCCGTCGGCAATCGCCGCCAGCAGCTCCGCCGCGAACCGGTCGCCCGCGAGGTACCCCTCCGCACACGACCGCAGCAGCCCCGGAACCGCGTCGGTGGACGACTCCAGCCGCTCCAGCAGCGCGACGGCGGACGCCACGGACGCCTGCGCGGACGCCCAGGTATCCGGGCTCCACCGCGCGCTCGCCGCCGCCTCCGCATCCCCCGCGACCTGCTCCGCGGCCGCCGAGGCCGCCCCGACACCGGCCCGGAACGCCGCGAACGCGGAGGCAAGTTCACCGAGCACGGCGGGATCGACACGAAACGGTTCGGTGGACATGACGCACCTCCGGAAGGGCGGCCGCCGGCCGGGAACGTTCAGCGGACGGCGAGGGGAGACGAAGCCGAGGACGGGGCGAGCGGATGCGGGGTGGAGCGGACCGTGCTGCACGAGGGGCCGCGGCGGATTCGGACGAGTGGTTCTCATGGGCGGCGCTCCGGCGTGGATCGCCGACATCGCGGCACGACGAGCGGGCGGAGCCGCCGACGTGGTGGATGGCGCGGCGCGGGGCGTGCGACCGCTGCGGGGTGGCGGGTGCGCCTGGGACGACGCGCTCCACCCGCAGCGCTCACCCACCTCCGAGCGCGCAGGGCGGACGCCTCCGCGCGGCGGCCCGCAGGTGGCGCAGCCCGTAGGGCGTGCCCGCCGACCGTGTGGCAGCCGGCGTGGTTCCGCCGGGTGGACGGCGCCGCCGCACGCCGATGGCGCAGCGGCCGCCCACCCCGGCGCCGCACCGCCCACACCGAGCTTCCGCACCCCCGGCGCGCACCGCTCCCCCGGCCCGCCCGAAGGCGCGCTCGCAGGCGAACTCCCGCCGGCTCGCACCGCATTCGCGTGCTCTCGCCGTCGAGCGTTCGGCGAACCCCAAGTCGTGCCCGCCCGAAGGAGCCCGCAAGCCCGCACCACCCGGGCTTCCGAGCGTCCCGAAGTGGCCACCCGTCCAACCGCTCAGGGCACCCCTCGCGCCCTCGCCTCCTGCAACCCCCGCGCATGCGCCTCGAGTCGCCCCGCGGCCGTGCGGAGTTCCGTCGTGGCGGTGCTGCGCAGCGCGTCGGTGGTGTGGGCGTACAGGGCGAAGGCGTCGGCGGCGGGGCCGCGCCAGCGGGGTGCCCGGGCGCGTACCGCGGCGGCGAGGGCGACCGCGTCGGCGTCGAGTCGGTCGGCGGTGCGGGCGAGGGTGCGGGCAAGTGCGCTCGCGTGCGCGACCGAGGCCGGTGAGGGGCCAGACGGAGGACTGGGTGCGGCGGACGCGGACATATCCAGGCTCCTGAGCAGACGGAAGGTGGCAGGCGGATGGGGCGAAAACCCGGTTGGGAATCCCGAAGAAACCAACTGAATCCATGGTTGCCTTTTTCCGTCCCGTGCGGACTCGGGCGCGGCAGATTCGCTCGAATCTGTGGATAACTCGGCGATATTCCTCGGTCGCCCACAGGTATCGGGAAATCAGTTCGTCCAACCCTGCTTTTGGTCGTAGCCTTCGGCTCATGCCGCCCGCCGCACGCACGCCCGGAATCCGCCCCATCGACCCTGCCCGGCTGCGCGCCGCGCTCTTTGCCGAATGGCGCGCGCTCGTCGAATTCACCGACGCGATCGATCCCGCCCGGCGCTCCGAGCCGTCCGGTCTGGAGGGGTGGGCGCTCGCCGACCTCGTCGCGCATGTCGGCGGCGGGGTCGAGGCCGTGTCCCGCTGGCTCGCCCTGCCCACCCCGTCGGACAAGCCCATCACCGTCGAGCAGTGGGCCGGCGGCACCGCGGCCGCCGCGGAGGCCATCGCGCTGATGGCCGCCGAGCTGTCCGAGAAGGGCGTCACCCCGGCCGACTACGTCGAGGACACCGTCAAGCTGCTCGCGGAGACCTCGGACACCCGGATCACCGTGACCCGGGTCGGCCCCATGCGGGTCGCGGACATGCTGGTGACGCGGCTCGTCGAAGCCGTCGTGCACGCCGACGACCTGGAGCGGGCCACCGGGACGGCGTTCCCGCACGACCGCCAGGCGCTGGCGATCGTCACGCGGGTCCTCGCCGACGTCCTCGCGGTCCGCGCTCCCGGCCATTCCGTCGAGGTGCGCATCCCGCCGTTCGCCGTCGTGCAGTGCGTGGAGGGTCCCAAGCACACCCGGGGCACCCCGCCCAACGTGGTGGAGACCGACGTCCGCACCTGGCTGCGGCTCGCCGCAGGCCGGCTCACCTGGGTGTCCGCGGTCGACGACGGCACGGTCCGCGCCGGCGGCGAACGCGCCGACCTGTCGCCGTGGCTCCCGCTGCTGGGCTGACCTGCGGCGGCGAATCGTCGAGGGGTGGCGGTGCGCACGTCCTGTGGCGCACCGCACACCCCGCTCCAGGCTCGGCGGCGACCGCCGCTAACCCTGCGCGATCACCGCAGGTGGCAGCCCCCCGTGCCCGACCCCGTCGGCGAAAAGCGGACCGCGGCGAAGCCCCCGCCAACCGGCCCGTTCCCCGCGCCCAACCAGGCCCTCGGTCCTGCCGGTGCGCGGCGTCTGGTTAGACTCGACAACGTGCCACGTGGCGACGGACGACTCAACCACGATCTCTTCCCCGGCGAGAAGGGCCCGCAGGACGCCTGCGGTGTCTTCGGCGTTTGGGCCCCCGGCGAAGAGGTTGCGAAACTTACCTACTTCGGGCTTTACGCACTGCAACACCGCGGTACGGAATCCGCCGGTATCGCGGTGAGCAACGGCTCCCAGATCCTCGTCTTCAAAGACATGGGCCTCGTGTCCCAGGTCTTCGACGAGGCGACCCTGGGATCGCTGCGCGGCCATATGGCCGTCGGCCACGCCCGCTACTCGACCACCGGATCCTCGGTCTGGGAGAACGCCCAGCCGACGTTCCGGGCCACCGCGACCGGGAGCATCGCGCTCGGCCACAACGGCAACCTCACCAACACCGGTGAGCTGGCCCGCATGGTCGCCGAGCAGGGCCCCGACCGCGGCGAACTGAACTACCCCTACCAAGGCCGCATCGAGGCGAGCAGCGACACCGATCTGCTGGCGTCCCTCCTCGCCGGCCACCCGGACCTGTCGCTGGAAGAAGCCGCGATGCAGGTCCTGCCCAAGCTCCGCGGTGCGTTCTCGCTGGTCTTCATGGACGAAGGCACGCTGTACGCCGCCCGCGACCCGCAGGGCATCCGCCCGCTGGTGCTGGGCCGCCTGGAACGCGGCTGGGTCGCCGCGAGCGAGACCGCCGCGCTCGACATCGTCGGCGCGTCGTTCATCCGCGAGATCGAGCCCGGCGAGCTGGTCGCCATCGACGAGCACGGGCTGCGCACCCAGCGCTTCGCGGAGGCCGCCCCCAAGGGCTGCGTCTTCGAGTACGTCTACCTCGCCCGCCCCGACACCGCGATCGCCGGCCGCGGCGTGCACGCGGCCCGCGTCGAGATGGGCCGCCGCCTCGCGATGGAGGCGCCCGTCGAGGCCGATCTGGTCATGCCGACGCCGGAATCCGGGACGCCCGCCGCCATCGGCTACGCCGAAGAGTCCGGCATCCCGTTCGGCCAGGGCCTGGTCAAGAACTCCTACGTCGGCCGCACCTTCATCCAGCCCAGCCAGACGATCCGCCAGCTCGGCATCCGGCTCAAGCTGAACCCGCTGCGCGAGGTCATCGCGGGCAAGCGGCTGGTCGTGGTCGACGACTCGATCGTGCGCGGCAACACGCAGCGCGCGCTCGTGCGCATGCTGCGCGAGGCGGGCGCCGCCGAGGTGCACGTGCGCATCTCGTCGCCGCCGGTGAAGTGGCCGTGCTTCTTCGGCATCGACTTCGCCACGCGCGCCGAGCTGATCGCCAACGGCCTGTCGGTCGACGAGATCGCCAAGTCGCTGGGCGCCGACTCGCTCGCGTACATCTCGATCGACGCGATGGTGGAAGCCACCACCATCCCGAAGGACAACCTGTGCCGGGCGTGCTTCGACGGGATCTACCCGATCGAGCTGCCCGACCCGGAGCGTCTGGGCAAGCACCTTCTCGAAGGCCTGGAGCAGTCCGTGCGCAGCGATGCGGACGGCGTCCAGTCGCTGCTCGGGGGCGCGGGCGCCGAAGACGCGCTGCGCCGCCCCTAGAAGCCGGAGGCCCCGCACGAACGCGTGCGGGGCCCGCAGGCGCATCCCGGCCGGCGCCGTCCGTGTCCGGGCCCGAGCCGCCGAAGATCCGCCGAACCGCCTGATCCCCGCGTACCACCCCGACCCGAAAGGGCCGCACCGCCGTGACCGACACCCCCGCCTCTCCGGGCTCCACCTACGCCGCCGCCGGCGTCGACATCGAGGCCGGCGACCGCGCCGTCGAGCTGATGAAGACGTGGGTCGCGAAGGCCTCCCGCCCCGAGGTGCTGGGCGGTATCGGCGGCTTCGCCGGCCTGTTCGACGCGTCCGCGTTCAAGCGGTACGAGCGGCCGCTGCTGGCCACCTCGACCGACGGCGTCGGCACCAAGGTCGCCATCGCGCAGCGCATGGACAAGCACGACACGATCGGCCGCGACCTGGTCGGCATGGTCGTCGACGACCTGGTCGTGTGCGGTGCCGAGCCGCTCTTCATGACCGACTACATCGCCACGGGCAAGGTCGTGCCGGAGCGGATCGCCGCGGTCGTCAAGGGCATCGCGGAGGGCTGCGTGCTGGCCGGCTGCGCGCTGGTCGGCGGCGAGACCGCCGAGCACCCGGGCCTGCTGGCGCCGGACGAGTACGACGTCGCGGGCGCCGGCACCGGCGTCGTCGAGGCGGACGGCCTGCTCGGTGCCGATCGGGTCCGGGACGGCGACGTGGTGATCGCGATGGCCGCGTCCGGACTTCACTCGAACGGGTACTCGCTGGTCCGCCACGTGTTCCTCGCCCAGGCGGGCTGGGAGCTGGACCGGGACGTGCCGGAGTTCGGCCGCACGCTCGGCGAGGAGCTGCTGGAGCCGACCCGCATCTACTCGCTCGACTGCCTCGACCTGGCGCGCCGCACCGAGGTGCACGCGTTCTCGCACGTCACCGGCGGCGGCCTCGCGGCCAATTTGGCGCGGGTGCTGCCCGCCCACCTGGATGCCCGCCTGGATCGCGCCACGTGGGCGCTTCCGGCGGTGTTCTCGCTGGTCGGTGAGGTCGGCAAGGTCGCGCTTCCGGAGCTGGAGAAGACCCTCAACATGGGCGTCGGCATGGTCGCTGTGGTCGCCGCCGACGCCGCCGACGCGGCGCTTGCGGTCCTGGCCGAGCGCGGGGTCCCCGCGTGGGTCCTGGGGGGGATCACCGCGGGCACCGGCCAGGCGGTCCTGGAGGGGGCGTACGCGGGCTGACCCGGCGCCCGTGCCTGCACGCGCGCACGACGAAGAGCCGCCCGGCGCCGGAGGACCGGCACGGGCGGCGCATCCCGCCGCGCACGGCGGTGGGACCGTCGTCCTGGCGAAGCGACGGCAGCACAAAGGGTCCGGGACCCTGCCGGGTCCCGGACCGCTTGGGTGCTGCTTCACCCCTCACACGGGCGGCGGACCGTCACACGAAATCCGCGACGGGGTCAGCGCCGGCCTGAAGGGCCCGCGTCGTCCTCGTCGTCGTCATCGTTGTAATAGTCCGCATACGCCGCGTAGGGATCGTCGAGCTGGTCTTCGTACGCCTCGTCATCCGGTTGGACGCCTTGCGGCTCCTCGGTTGACGACACGCCCAGCTCTTCGGCCAGACGGTTCAGGTCCGTTCCGCCGCTGTTGTACTTCAGCTGGCGGGCGACCTTTGTCTGCTTGGCCTTGGCCCGGCCGCGCCCCATGGCTCGACCCCCTCAACGACGGGGCTCACGGCCCCGGGTCTTGACACGCGTTCACGATCAGAGACGGTTCATCCAAATACGGAAACCGCCCCTTGGAGCATTAACGGTACCTGCTTCCGCGGCGCGACGGTACGTCGCATGGGTGACAGGTGGGCTCGGACCCCGACCCGGTACCTCTGTTCCGGCTGGTCAGGGGCCTGATCGCAGGTCCTTTGCCGAGGCTGACGATACCGTGTGATTCAGCTTCCAAGGTAGATCCCGCGCAGACGACCCACATCCGCCATGCGCCGTTCGGCGAGCCGGTCGGCCGCGACCGCGGGCGGGACGCCTTCCTCGTCGGCCAGCGCGAACACCCGGGCGGTCGTCGCCCGGATGCCGGATGCCTTGCGCTTGGCCCGGTCGAAGTCGAAGCCGTGCAGTTCGTCGGCGACCTGGATGACACCGCCGGAGTTCACCACGAAATCGGGCGCGTAGAGGATGCCGCGGTCGGCGAGCGCCTTGTCGACACCGGCGTGGGCGAGCTGGTTGTTGGCCGCGCCGCAGACGATCTTGGCGGCGAGGTCTTCGACCGTGCGGTCGTCGAGCGCGCCGCCGAGGGCGCACGGCGCGTACACGTCGATCGCGTCGCGGACCAGCGTGTCGGTGTCGGGTGCCACGGCGATCTGCGGGTGCTTCTCGCGCAGTCGGGCGACGGCGTCCTTGTCGACGTCGGTGACCAGCACCTCGGCGCCGTCCTCGAGCAGGTGGGCGGCCAGGTGGCGGCCGACCTTGCCGACGCCGGCGATGCCGACCCGGCGGCCGCGCAGCGACGGCGTGCCCCACAGGCGCTCGGCGCTCGCCAGCATGCCCTGGAAGACGCCGTAGGCGGTCAGGACGGAGGAGTCCCCGGCGCCGCCCGAGTCCGGCGAGCGGCCCGTCACGAAGGCGGATTCGCGGGCGACGACGTCCATGTCCTCGACATACGTGCCGACGTCGCAGGCGGTCACGTAGCGCCCGCCGAGGGACTGCACGAAGCGGCCGTAGGCCCGCAGCAGCGCTTCGGTCTTGTCGCGCTTCGGGTCGCCGATGATCACGGCCTTGCCGCCGCCGTGGTCGAGCCCGGCGAGGGCGTTCTTGTAGGCCATCCCCTTGGCGAGGTTGAGGACGTCCGCGACGGCCTCGTCCTCGGTCGCGTAGGGGTAGAACCGCGTGCCGCCGAGGGCGGGGCCCAGGGCGGTGGAGTAGATCGCGATGACGGCGCGCAGGCCGCTCGCCTCGTCCTGGCAGAAAACCACCTGCTCGTGGCCGGTGCCCCTGCCGAATACGGGTCCCGGGGTGCCGGTCCGCGTCGTGGTGCCCGTGGTGCTTGTCGTCACTGTGGTGACTCCCGAGTCCGGCCCGCGGATGGGTGGTCGCGGGCGTCTGCCCCAACCCTAGGACCGCGGGGGTGCTGTGCGGGGGCGGCACCGCGGAATCACCGTGCCGTGCAACGATGCCGTCGTGCGGACTTCGGTGGTGGCCCCCTATTCGGCGTACCTGCGCGTCTACGAGCCGCTCGCGGCGTTCCCGGAGCCGGAGCGCTCGCGTTGGGCGAACTACGTGCGGGACGTCCACACGCGCCGCGTGTGGGGCGCGGGCGGCACGGCGGAGCTGACCGCCGAGGAGCAGCAGGCCTCGCTGGAAGGCATCCTGGCGACGCCGCCGGAGCCGGCACCGCCGCACGAGAGCGAGGACGCGTACGTCGCCGAGCTGGACGGCATCCCGCTGGTGTGCCCGCGGCAGACCCGGCTGCGGTGCTGGACGGCGATGGCCGAAATGCGCCGGGACTATCCGGAGGTCGTGCAGAACGCGTTCTTCCCGGGCCTGGTGCTGGCGCAGGCGCAGGCCGACCACGAGCGGTGGCGGCTGGAGAACCCGGACGTGCAGCCGCACATCCACAGCAGCACCTGGCATGTGCCGATGCGCTGGTTCGTGCTGTTCGCGCAGGACGAGCGGGTGCTGGTGGAGCCGGACGGCGACGGTGCCGGGGCCGCGGGCGGGTGGGAGCTGTACTACCGCACGCCGATGGTGCAGGCGCGGCGGCGGGTGGCGCGGGCGCTCCGGGTGCTCCGGGACACCCTCGAGGAGGGCGCGCTGATCACCGGTCTGGAGGACACCGGACGGTGGTTGGAGGAGTTCCATCCGCGCGCGATGGTGGAGCTGGACTTCGGCGGGCTGGTGCGATTGATTCCCACGGGGGACCTCGCGGACGAGCGGACGGCGGAGTACGTTTCCGAGGGCTTGGCCGCGTTGGCGGCCGGCGACGGAGCGCGTGCGTCGGAGGCGTACCGCCGGATCACCGAGCGGTGGTCCGCGGTGCGGGCGCTGGAGCACGCGAGCTGAGCGGACCATTCGTCAAGAACGCGCGGTTTTCTGAGATCAACATCTCATACCGCGCATACGGCTCCGAATGGTTCGTATATGATGAATCGGACAAAGAGCGCTTTGCTCTTGGTTCACCGGATGTCTCTCACAGCAGCTCCACCGCAGGTCGCCCACGGGTGCGACCTGCGGTTGTCGATGTGGCCCGAGGGCACGCACGGGGCCGGTCGGCCGGAAGTGACTCTTTGTCACGCACGGGTGACTGTCCGCTATGTGTGGCTCTTCGGGAACGCGCCGGTTGGGTGCTGCGATGCCAATTCCGGCGGTTTGGCCAACCGGGGCCGTCGGATGGTGTACTTGTACTGTGAAGGACAAGCCGTTCGTCCTATAACCGACTTGGCCCTCGAGAACCATTTCGGACATCGGGGGTCAAGGTGCAGAATTTGAAGAAAGAACCGCGCTGGGTTCGGTTCTTCCGAGGAGGCCGCTCATGACCGCTCGTACGCCTGATGCCGAGCCGCTGCTGACGCCGGCCGAGGTTGCCACCATGTTCCGCGTCGACCCCAAGACGGTCACGCGCTGGGCCAAGGCCGGCAAGCTCACGTCGATCCGCACTCTCGGTGGCCACCGCCGCTACCGCGAGGCGGAGGTCCGCGCCCTGCTCGCGGGCATCCCGCAGCAGCGCAGCGAGGCCTAAGCCGAGGCAGGGCCCACCTGCATCAGCCGTTGTCTTGAGTGCCGCCCCTCGGATCCCGCCGGATCCGAGGGGCGGCGCTTTTTCGTGCGCCGACCTGCGGATTGCCGGGTGGATCGGGGCCCGGCGTGGTGCGCGAGGGGGCTCGGAGGCCGGCCGGGCGGCCTCGGGAGCGGCATTTCGCGACGTGCCGAAACCGGGTTTCAGTAAAATATCACATAGAATGCAGGGCTTGTTTTCGGACGCTCGTGAAAACGATTTCCAGTCAAAACCGTGATGTCCGTCACACTAACGGGTGATGGCCGGGTCATCTCGCGGGGGTGGACGGGCGTGCGGGGCATCGTCGGCGGGAGTCGCCGGGCGGGTACGGAGGGGCGTGCGAGGGCGGCGCGACCGGGATCATCGGCGTGGTCCGCCTGGCTCTACAGTTGTCGCCATGTCCAGTAGCGCGCGGGCGGGTGGGGCGGCCGCCGCGAATCCCCGGAACGGCAACAGCTCGGGCAATGCGACCCGGGCCAAGCTGCTGCGCACCGCCGAGCGGCTGTTCGCGAAGAATGGCATCGACGGCGTTTCGGTCCGCGACATCACCGGCGCGGCGGACGCGAACAGTGCCGCCGTCCACTACCACTTCGGGTCCAAGCAGGACCTGATCGCGGCGATCCTGCACAGCCGCATGGCGGATCTCGGCGTGCGCCGCGAACGGCTGCTCGCCGATCTGGAGGCCGACGACCGGCCCGCGCTGCGCGACGTGGTCGAGGCGCTGCTGCTGCCGACCGTCGAACTGAGCCGCGACCGCCGCGGCGGCGGGCACCACTACCTGGGCTTCCTGGTCGCCGTCGGCGAACACCCGCGGTCGATGCACCTGATCACCGACGAACTCGACCCGCTCACCGCGCGCTACGTCGCGGTGCTGGCCCGCACGCTGCCGGAAGTCCCGCACGAGGTCCTGATGTTCCGGTTCGGCGTGGCGAAGGACCTGATGAACCGGGTGCTGCGGCAGGGCGCGGTGCGCGAGTGGCTGCGCCGGCACGCGTCCGAGGACGACGCGGTGCTGGTCGACCGGCTCGCGGACTTCCTGGTGGGTGCGTTCGCCGCGCCCGTGCACGGGGCCTGATCCGGACCCGAGGCCGGTCTCGGCCGGACCGGGGTGGGGTCCTCAGCCGGCGCGGGGTGCCCCTGCCAGGTCATCAACGGAGGACATCTCTGTCCCGCAACGGCTCTTGACGATGCGTCAGGCCGGGCACAGAATCACCAATCTCAGCCAGTCGTTTGATCGACATGCCGCCCGGGGGAGGCGTGTCGGCCCGGCCGCGGGCGCCCGGTGAGGGCACTGCGGAACGGGTTCCGCACGGCAGTTCTCGCACATCACGTACGGCAGCACCGCACTGGAAACGATCTCGTCCGATCCGTCTCCGTCAGGTGAACGACCGAATTCCGCCAGGCACCGTCCCGGCGGTCCGTGAGGGGGAATTCATGCCACGTCTCCTGCGCGCCGCGGGGCTGGTGCTCGTGCCGGTCCTGCTGGTGGCCGGCTGCAACTCGTCGACGGCGAAGAAATCCGATGCCCCGCAGGGCAGTCAGGCCGCGAGCGGTCCGGGGTCCACCGACCCGATCAAAATCGGCGGTGTGGTCTCCAAGACCTCGGCATCCGGCTACACCAAGAAGGACACCGACCTCGGCGCGAAGGCCCGCTTCATGCTGGCCAACGACGAAGGCGGCGTCAACGGCCGCAAGATCGACTACATCGGCGCCGAAGACGACGGGCAGGACCCTGCCCGGACCGTCACGGCGGTGCGCAAACTCGTGCAGCAGGACAAGGTGTTCGCGGTCGTCCCGGTGAACACCACGACGATCTCCGGCTCGGCCGACTTCCTCCAGCAGAACAAGGTGCCCTACATCGGGTGGGGCACGCTGCCCGCGTTCTGCCAGAAGGAATACGGCATGGGCTACAACGGCTGCCTGGTCCCGGGCCCCGGCGGCAGCGTCAACACCTCGTGGCCGGGCCTGATCACGGCGGTCCTGGGCGGCAATGCGCAGGGCAAGAGCGTGGCGCTGATCAGCCAGGACACCGACGCGGGCAAGTTCGGCCTGCGGACCTACCAAGTGGCTTTCCCGCCCGGCGGCTTCACGGTCTCGTACGCGAAGGCCACGGTGCCCGGGCAGACGGTGCCCACGGACTGGAGCCCGTGGGTGAACGAGATCATGTCGAGCAACAACGGCAAAGCACCCGACGTGGTCGTGTCGATCATGCAGACTCCCGCGAACATCGGCCTGTTCACCGCGCTCAAGCGGGCCGGCTACCAGGGCATGCTCACCGACGCGACGGACTACGACCCGGCGCTGCTCAAGCAGGCGTCGTCGAAGGACGCGCTGCAGGACGTCCAGGTGTTCGTGCAGAACATGCCGTTCGAGTCGGACGCCCCGGATATGGCCAAGTTCAAGGAGTACATCTCCAAGGCGAACGGCTCGCCGGTGACCGAGTGGAACCAGTCGATGATGGTCGGCTGGAACTCCGCGGACCTGTTCGTGTCCATCGCCAGGAAGGCCGGGCCGAACCTCACCGTCGACTCGTACCAGGCCGCCGCGCAGAACTTCCAGGACAGCTACGCCCTGGTCGGCGACCGCAAGTTCCCGCAGGGCCGGAAGGACTCCTTCGGCTGCGGCGCGATGGTGCAGCTCAAGAGCGACCAGTACCGGATCACCGCGCCCTACAAGTGCTACCCGACCGTGCCGTTCACCTGACGGTGCCGCCGGGGCCCCGGTGCCCCGGCAGGGATCCCGGTCCGGCCGCCGCACCCCGGCGTGTCGGGCGGGCCGGGACCCCGTCCCCGTCGTACGCCGACCGTCGAGGGAGCGTCACCGGCACATGAACGAGTTCGTCGCGTTCGTCATCAGCGGCCTGGTCACCGGGGCGATCTACGCCCTGCTGGCCTCCGGCCTGGTCCTCGCCTACTCGGCCTCGGGAGTGCTGAACTTCGCCCACGGGGCCACCGCTTTCCTGTCCGCGCTCACGTTCTACGAACTCCACGAAGGGCTCGGCTGGCCCGCGGTGCCCGCCGCGCTGGCCACCGTCTTCGTGTTCGCGCCCGCTCTCGGGCTGCTGCTCGACCGCGTCATGTTCCGCAGACTGGCGGCGCTCGGCGAGATCCCGCAGATCGTCGCGACCATCGGCCTGCTCGTGGCGCTGCCCGCACTCGGGCTGTGGATCGTCAAGCTGCTCACCGACGCGGGCGTCGATCTGGCGCCCGCCGAGAACCAGTTCGGGCTGCCCGGGGTCGGGCCCAGCCCGGCGAAGCACTGGAAGCTCATGCACGGCGTGGGCATCGACTCGGACCAGCTCATCACCTGGATCGTCACCGCGGTCGTGGCGATCGCGCTGTGGATCCTCATGCGGCACACGCCGCTCGGGCTGCGGCTGCGCGCGTCCGTGGACAGCCGCACGCTGACCGAACTGCGCGGGGTCAGTGCCGACCGGCTGTCCGGGATCGCCTGGATGATCTCGTCGGGCCTCGCGGGCGCGGTCGGCGTGCTGGCCGTGCCGATGCTGTCGCTCAGTTCGGTCGACTACACGCTGTTCCTGTTCGTGTCCGCGGCCGCCGCGGTCCTCGGCCGCTTCAAGTCGGTGCCCATCGCGTTCGGCGGCGGCCTGCTGCTCGGCGTCGTGCAGAACCTGGTGGCGGGCTACGCGCCGTCGTGGACCGAGAAGATCACCGGGTTCCGCACGTCGGTGCCGTTCGTGCTGCTGTTCGTCGGCTTGCTGGTGCTGTCGCGGTCCAAGCGCAGCGCGGGCACCGCGGCGGTCGACGCGCCGCCGCCCGACTACCTGGCGGGGATGCCGCCGCTGCGGCGCTGGGCGCCGTGGATCGCCGCGTGGCTGTTCGCCGCGGTGAGCCTCTACACCTGGACCACCGCGTTCTGGATCGGCCTCATCGCGCAAGGGCTCGCCGCCGCACTGGTGTTCCTGTCGTTCACCGTGGTGACCGGGCTCGGCGGAATGGTGAGCCTGGCCCAGGCCACATTCGTGACGGCGTCGGCGCTGACCGCGGGGCTGCTGATGAGCCACGGGGTGTCGTTCTTCCTCGCGCTGGTCGTGGGGACGCTGGTGGCCGTCGTGCTCGGCGTGGTGGTGGCGCTGCCCGCGCTGCGGCTGTCCGGGCGGATGCTCGCGCTGGCGACATTGGCGTTGGCGTTTCTCGGCGACCAAGTGCTCTTCCAGATGCGGTGGTTCCGCAACGGCGACGCCGGGTGGGCCGTCCCGCGGCCGGTGATCGGGCCGGTCGACCTGAACGACGACCGGGCGCTCGGCTTGGCGCTGCTGGTGATCGTCGCGGCTGTGGTGGTGCTGGTCCGGAACCTGGAGAACTCCGCGTCCGGCCGGGCCATGCTCGCGGTGCGGTCCGCGCCGCCCGCGGCGATGGCGTCCGGGGTGTCGATCGTGCGGACGAAGCTCGCGCTGTTCGCGATCTCCGCGGGGATCGCCGGGTTCGGCGGCGTGTTCTGGGCGTCGTTCAACACCCGGATCACGGCGGGTGAGTTCACCGCGATGAACGGTCTGGTGTGGTTGGCGATCGTGGTCGCCGCCGGGATCCGGCGCCCGCAGTTCGCGGTGGTGGCCGGGCTGACGTTCGGGCTGTTCCCGCACGTCATGGAGGAGTACGTCACCTCATCGCCGCACGTCCCCGTCATCCTGTTCGGTCTTGCGGGCCTGGCGCTCGCCGGGAACCCGGAGGGCTGGTGCGTGCAGATGGCCGAGGCCGGACACACCCTGCGGGCCCGCATCGGCGGGGGCGGCAAACCGTCGGTCCCCAAGCCGCGCGTCGCGGTGGCCGAGCAGCCGGAGGAACCCGCCGCGGCGAACGAGCACGACGCGGATGTGCTGCTGCGCCTGCGCGGCATCCGGGCCGGCTACGGCGATGTCGAAGTGCTGCACGGCGTCGACCTGGACGTCCGTGCCGGATCGATCCTGGCGCTGCTCGGCGCCAACGGCGCGGGCAAGTCGACGACGTGTGCGGTGGCTGCCGGGCTCGTCGTCCCGACCTCGGGCACCGTGGAACTCGCGGGCCAGGGCGGCGTGATGCGCGACATCACGCGGCTGTCGGCAGTGCGCCGGTCCCGTGACGGTGTGCTGCTCGCGCCGGAGGGACGCGGCATCTTCCCGTCGCTCACCATCGACGAGAACCTGACGATGTGGCTGCGTTCCGCCGACGAACGCGCCCGGGTGTACGAACGCTTCCCGGGCCTGGCCGCGCGACGCAAGGTGCCCGCCGGATCGCTGTCCGGCGGCGAACAGCAGCAGCTCGCGATCGCGCCGCTGCTGGTGCGCCCGCCGCGCGTGCTGATTGCCGACGAACCGTCGCTCGGCTTGGCGCCGCTGGTGGTCGAGGAGATTTTTCGGTTCGTCGTCGAACTCCGGGATATGGGAGTGGCATTGCTGCTCGTGGAGGAGAAGGCGTCGGAGATCCTCACGGTCGCGGACGAGGTGGCGTTCATGAGCGTCGGCCGCGTGTCCTGGCGCGGGCCCCGCGCCGAGGTCGACGAAGCACGGCTGACCGCCGCGTATCTCGGCATCGAAACCGCGGATCGCGAGCGGACCGACCGGACGGCCGCGGCAGTGCGGGACGAGGTGACGCCGGCATGACGCAACTCGGCACCGAGGCTCCCTTGGCGGGTCCCGGCTCGGCGGCGGTGCTGCGGGCCGCGCACGTCGGAGTGCGGTTCGGCGGCATCACCGCGCTCGACGACGTCAGCGTGGAGGTGCGTCCCGGCGAGGTGTGCGGGCTCATCGGCCCCAACGGCGCGGGCAAAACGACGCTGTTCGACGTGCTGTCGGGCATCCGGCGGCCGGATTCCGGCGTCGTGGAGTTCGGCGGCGCCGACGTGTCGGCGCGCGGTCCCGTGTGGCGGGCCCGGCACGGGATGCGGCGGACGTTCCAGCGGCAGCAGTTGTTCGGGCGGCTGACCGTGCTCGACAACCTGATCGTGGCCGAGGAATGGCGCGGCGGAGGCGGCGGCATCGCGGCGGACCTGCTGGCGCTGCCGTCCCGGCGCCGCCGCGAGCGGGAGCGGCGGGCACGGGCCGAGGAGGTCCTCGACCTGTGCGGGCTCGCCGAACTGCGGGACGTCCACGCGGGCACGTTGCCCGTCGGCCAGGCGCGGATGGTCGAACTCGCGCGTGCCGTGGTCGATACCCCGCGGGTGCTGCTGCTCGACGAACCCGCCTCGGGGATGTCGCAGACGGAGAGCGGGTGGCTCGGCGAGGTCGTCCGGCGGCTGGTCGAGCACGAGCATTGCGCGGTGCTGCTGGTCGAGCACGACGTGGCTTTCGTCATGGGGCTCGCCTCCCGGGTCGTCGTGCTCAACCTGGGCACGGTGCTTGCCGAGGGCACTCCGGCGGAGGTGCGGGCGAACCAGGCCGTGCGGGACGCCTATCTCGGCGGGAGCTGAACGTACGTCGGTGGGGCAGGCCTTCGCGGCCTGCCCCACCGACGTGTGCGTCCTGGCTCCCTATTCCTTGGTGCCGATCGCGTCCGCAGGCCGGGTGCGCAGCGCGAGCCGGGCGGGCAGTGCGGTCGAGGCGAGGGCGAGGGCCGCGCCCGCCGCGACGATCGCGGCGTAACCGAGGAGCGGGATGGAGGGGGTGCCCGAGCCGGTCATGCCGGTCGCGTAGGCGCTCAGCGTGGCCCACGCCACCGCCGTGCCCAGCGCGATGGCGACCAGCGCGGTCATCAGGGTCTCCCAGCGGACCATGCGCAGGATCTGCCGCCGGGTCATGCCGACCAGCCGCATCAGCGCGAACTCGCGGGACCGGGCCGCGGTGGCCATGACCAGCGTGTTGACCACGGCGATGGCGGTGAAGGCGATGATCAGGCCCATGGCCACGTAGTTGATCTGCGCCTGCGTGCTCTGCTGGTCTTTGCGCACCGCGTCGACCTCGGCCCGGTCGAGGACCCGCATGCCCGGGACGGCGCGGACGGCGGCGTCCAGTACGGCGCGGGGGCTGTCGGCGACCACCAGGACCTGCGCGGCCAGCGGGTTGTCGACGTGCGCCGCGACCAGGTCGCGGGACATCGTCAGGTCGCCGAAGCCGAGGCCGCGTTCGTAGACGGCCGCGACGGTGAGCGGGACCTTCGTGCCGTCGCCGAGGGTGACCACCAGCGGGTCGCCCGGGTGAACGTGCTTGAGGCGCTGGACTTCCTTGCTGACCGCGACCGTGGTGTCGGACAGGTCGGCGAGCCGGCCTTCGGTGGTCTTCAGGTCGAGGACCCGGTCGATGCCCGCGGCGGTGACGCCCTGCGCGGGGAACTTGTCCGCGCCGGTCCGCACGGTGGTGTGCACGACCTCGGCGGCGGCGGTCACGCCCGGCACGGCGCGGACCGCGTCCACGGCGCTGCGCGGGACGCCGGGGCCCGCGGAGGCGACCACGTAGTCGGCGCGGCTGCCGGCCGCGACCTGCTCGTCGGCGGCGTGCGCGACGGTCGTCTGGGCGAACAGGATCGTCGAGCTCATCGCCACGGCGAGGGCGAGCGGGGTGACGACGGCGGCGGTCCGCTGGGCCCGGGCACGGTTGTTGCTCGCCGCGAGCCGGCCGGCGACCGGCGAGACCAGTCGCATCGGGACGGCCAGCACCGCGGTTGCCGCGCGGGCAAGCAGCGGGCCGAGCAGTGCGATGGCGCCCGCGGCGAGGACGACGGAGAGGAAGGTCACGGGCGTTGCCGCGGCGTCGGTGTGCAGGACGCGCACGACCAGGACCAGGACGGCGTACCCGACGGCGAGCAGCACGCCCAGGAGCGTGCGGACGACACCCAGGCGGGGTGTCTCGACCGCCGCGTCCGCGAGGGCTTCCGTCGGGCGGATACGGGCCGGGCGCCGCGCCGAGATACGCGCCGCGGCCCAGCCGGCCAGTGTGGTGGTCAGCACGGCGGCGAGCAACGGGAAGGGGCTGAGCGTGAGGTCGAGGGTGCGGGGCATGGCGCCGACCGCGACGAAGCGGGCGTAGATCCAACGGGCCAGGCCGAGTCCGGCGAACGTGCCGACGGCGCTTGCCGCGAGGCCGACGAGGAGCGCTTCGAGGCCGACCATGCGGCGGATCTGCTTGGGCGTGGCACCGACCGCACGGAGCAGGGCGACCTCGCGGCGGCGCTGCTGGAGCGACAGGGCGAAGGTGCCGGACACCACGAGGATCGCGACGAGCAGCGAGGTGCCGGCCATCGCGCCGCCGAGGCTGACGAGGGTGACGCGGGCCTTGCGGGCGTCGAGGAACTCCGCGGGGCCGCGGTCGTCGCCGGTGCGGACCTGCGCTCCGGTGCCGCGCAGCGTCGTGCGGATGTGGCCGGCGACCTCGGCGGAGTCGGCTCCGGGGGCCAGACGGATGCCGAGGGCGGCCACCTGGCCCGGGTGCGCGGCGAGCCGGGCGGCTTCCGGAGCGGCGAAGAACAGCGCGGACTGCCGGGTGAGTTCGGGCTTTCCGGCGGGGGTGGCGAGGCCCGACACGCGGTAGACGGCGGGCGCCCCGGTGGACTGGACGGTCACCCGGGCGCCGACGCCGAGGCCGGCGCGGGCGGCGAGTCCGGCGTCCAGGACGACCTCGTCGGCGGCCCGCGGTGCCTGGCCCGCGGAGAGGCTGAACGGGGTCAGGACCGCGGAGTCCCAGGCGTGGCCCCAGGACGGACCGCCGTCGGGCCCGTCGAGCGGGGTGCCGCCCGCGGTGAACACGGTCGCCGGGAAGGTCAGTTCGGGGACCACCGCGGCGACGCCCGGGATGCCGCGGAGCCGGTCGGCGGTGTCGGCGGCCAGCCAGGCACGCTCGGTGAGGGGCTTCGCCTTGTCCTTCTCCTTGCCCTTCTTGTGCTTCGTCCAGTGCAGGTTCTGGTCGGCGGTGACGACCACGGGGGTGCCGGCGTAGCGCTCGGTGGGGATACCGCCGCGTATTCCGGTCTCCAGGAGGGCACCGCACGCGGTGACGAGCGCGGCGGCGCAGAAGAGCGCGACGAACGCGCCGATGAAGCCGCCCTTGCGGGCGCGCAGGGTCGACCAGGCGAGGGCGAACATCACGCCTCCTCGGGCGATGCGGGGGACTCAGGGGACAAAGGGAGCTCAGGGGACTCAGGGAGCTCAGAGGACTCAGGGGACTCGGAGGTCTCGGGGGCCTCGGGGTCAGGCGAGGGGAAGGCCAGGAAGCGGGTCTGGACGGTGCGGACGTCCCGTGCCGCGGCGCCGTCCGGGCGCTTGTAGCGCTTCACCAGGGCGATGAACTCTTCGAAGAATTCCCGGAGTTCCTCGGTGGTGACGTGGATCGTTCCGCGCGAGTGCGGGGTGTCCGCCCATGGGTCGTCCGCGCCGGTCGCGTCCTGGTGCCGGACGAAGTCGGCGAGGTCGGCGGCGAACGCCTGGCGGGTCATCTCGTCGACGGCGGCCCGGATTTCCGGCGACTGCGCGGCACGCGGCGGGAAGCGGAGGTCCTGGCGGACGGCCTGCCACCAGCGCTCCCGGCCGTGCGGGCTGTCGATCTCCTCGACGAAGCCGTGCCGGGCGAGTTCGCGCAGGTGGTAGCTGGTGGCGCCGGTGTTGAGCGCGAGGGCGCGGGCGAGGCC
The DNA here is from genome assembly GCF_049534875.1 of Uniformispora flossi. Lineage (NCBI taxonomy): Bacteria > Bacillati > Actinomycetota > Actinomycetes > Kitasatosporales > Streptomycetaceae > Uniformispora > Uniformispora flossi. The sequence goes on along the minus strand of NZ_JBMULZ010000005.1, from coordinate 108,072 downwards.
GGCGGAGGTCGCGGGGCCGTGCGCGGCGAGGTGCCGCATGATGCGGCCGCGGCGCGGGTGCGCGAGCACCTTGAGGGCGGCGAGGTCGTTCAGCTCGCGGGGCGGGGGACCGCCCGGGGCGGGGTCGGTCGGCGTGGTGGCCATGCAGGTAACGCTACGTAGTGCACAAGTACCTGTGCACTGGAGCCAGCACCCCGGTTCCGTTCGGGGGCTGGCCCCAGTGCGCCGCCGGCCGCGGTTCGGTGCGGACGGCGGCGGTGGAGGCTACGCGCCCGTGGCCGACGTGCGGGTCGTGACCGCGTACACGTTGGCGTCGACGCCGATCAGCTTCGGCAGGTAGCGCTCGTTGAACGCGTCTTCGTACGGCATCTTGCGGTGCGCTTCGAACAGCTCGGGGGTCTCCCAGGCCTCGAAGAAGCGGAAGGTGTTGGGGCGCTCGATCTCCTCGGCCCACCAGTACTCGACACAGCCGGCGTCCTGGCGGCTCAGTTCGCTGACCGCGAGGAGGCCCTCCAGGACCTCGTCGCGGTCTTCCGGCTTGAACGACAGAAATCCGCTGATGACCAGCATGTTCTTCCTCCGTGGCGGCAGTTGCGGGCAGTGCGTGGCGGCGCCCGGGGAGGCGCGCCGGGCGCCATCCTGCGGGACCGCGCGCAAAGTCGGAAGAGAGATCCGGGGTCCGGGGCCCTTGCGGAATTGATACCCCCACGGGGTATGTTCCCGGCTCGCCCGCCCCACCGGAAGGGGAGAAGGTCATGTCCGGATCCCACAGTCCGACCTCGCCGCCTCGCCGCCTCGCCGCCTCGCCGCAGCGCCGGCGCGGTCCGGCGGCGCGGGTCGGGCAGGGCGGACGCTGCCGATGTGGAGTCGGCGGCGGAGCAGATGACGACGGCCGCGCGAGCTGTCCGTGCTGCCGAGGGGCGGCCTTCCGCAGCGAACCGACCGAAGAACCGGATGCAGACGAGCCACAGCCACCGCGGGAAGCGGTGGCCGTGGCTCGTTTTTGCGGTGTTCTTGGTTCGCTGTGCCGGCGCCGCCCGCGTCAGCGTCGGAACGGCCACCACGAGCGCTTGGGCTCCGGCGGGCACGCGCAGCGCTGGGCCTTCGGCACGCCGGAGAGGACCTGGTCGACGTGCTGACCGCACCCGGCGTAGGTGGCCTTTCCGCACTTGGAACACGCGACTCGACGGCACACGGCGGCGATCCTTCCCGGAACCTGAGGACGCGGCCGGACGGCCGCTCCCCCCAGGATACCCTGGGGGGTAATTTTGGCCGCGATCCCGGGCAGGATGGGACAGTCGCGAAGGGTCCGCCGGCGGGCCCCGCGGCGGTGTCGGAGGGGGCCGGTAGCGTGCCGCGGATGAGTATCGAACGCATCGCGGGCAGCGGCGCCGACGTCGCCGTCCGTTTGTCGCCGGAGGCCGTCGCGCGCGTGCAGGGCCTCATCGGTTTGGGCCTCGCCGCGTCGCTGGAGGACTACGTCGCCGACTCGGTCCGGAACCGGCTCGCCGGGTTCCAGGAGATCGGCGCCGGAATCACCGGCCATCCCGAGGGCGACCCCAAGGAGTGGGTGGTTCCGCACCGCCGCTGACGGCGCACCGGCCGCGCCCGCCCGGGCGCGGCCCCGTGCTCACAGCGCGGCGGTCGCGTGCCGCCGGACCCGGTGCCCGGCCGGCTTGGCCGCCGGCCTGCGTTCCCGGCCCACCAGCAGCGACGCCGGGGAACGGCCGATGAGGTACGCCGCCGCGCCGGACAGCCCGGCCACGATGCCCCACAGCACGAGCGTGGCGGGCAGCGGCGGCAGCGGCAGCCACGCCGCGAAGCCCGACATCTCCAGCAGCCGCAGCACCATGGGGTGCACCAGGTAGATGCCGAACGCGATGTCCACGCCTCCCGCCACCGCGGCGCGGCCCGGGGCGCCGTGCGCCGCCCACCGGGCGCAGAGCGTGTACAGCCCCCACACCACCGCCGCACCCCACAGCAGGCTCACCGGCTGCAGCGCGTTGGAGGCGGCGACCGGGCTCATGCCGTCGGCCATGTTCCCGCGGAAGGCCCCGTAGGTGACCGCCAGGACCGCGACGACCGCGCCCGCGCAGAGGCGCGTGTGGGTGCTGACCCAGTGGTGGAAGGCGTCGAAGTGCACGGCCGCGAGGGCGCCCGCGACCAGGAAGAACGCGTAGGTCGGGAAGAACGCGAAGCCGTGCTCGCGGTAGAACTCCGCGGGGGCCCACCCCAGCGGATCCGGCGCGAAGACCACGGCCAGCGAAGCGGCCTGGAGCGCCGCGGCGCCCGCGATCAGCCGCCCGTGCCGGCCGCGGGTCCGCCGCACCAGCAGGCGGAACAGCGGGAACAGCACGGCGACCTGGAGCGAGACCAGCAGGAAGTACAGGTGGTACCAGGCACCGCCCCAGACGACGACGTCGCGCAGGTCATGCAGGGCGGCTCCGGGGTCGTGCGCGATGCGCCAGCGGTCCCCGAGCGACCAGTAGGCCACGCTCCACGCCAGGTAGGGGATGCCGATGAGGCGCAGGCGGCGGCCGATGAAGCGGCCGGGGTGCAAGGGGCGGTCGTACCAGGCGTAGAACAGCACGAAGGTGCTGACGAAGAAGAACACCATGCGCATGCTGTGCAGCATCAGCTGCCCGAACGAGGGCGCGGCCCCGGGGAACGGGTAGGTCGTCCCGCTCACGTGCACCAGGACCACGGCGAGAAACGCCACGACCCGCATCAGGTCGACGTGCGTGAGATGGGCCCGCCCCTTGCGCGGGCCGGATTCCCGGTCGTGCGGGGCCTGCCCTCCTTCCCCCGTCACCGGGAGCAGAAGGGCCTGGTCACCGCCACGACTCGGGGTACTCACCCCTGCACCATGCAAGATCCAGGTGAGTGCCCCATGAGAGCCTGCTGGGAGCCACCTGAGTGCGGCCTCGGACGAAGCGCCATATATTTTATGGACTCAATCAAGTTTCTGGCGGCGAGGAGGAGCCGGTGGCGGACGAGTGGGCCAGTGGCGCCGAGCAGATCCAGTCCGCGGTGGAGGCCCTGCTGCGCTTCCACACCAGCCGCCGCATGCACCTCAGCCGTGCCGCGGCGGCCGGGGTCCCGCTCAACGATTCCGCGTATGTGGTCCTGGCGTACCTGAGCCGCCGCGGCCCGTCGTCGGCCGCCGCGCTCGCGAAGAACACCTCCACCCAGCTCGCCACCACGTACCGCGCGATCGACCAGCTCCTCGCCGACGGCTACGTGGTCCGCGTCCACGACCGCCCCCGCAGCCCGGTCGCGCTGTACCCGTCGGGGGAGGAGGCAATCCGGCGGCTGTCGCTGGTGACGGTCCGTCACCTGGACGCGGTGCTGGCCGCCTGGAACCCGGACGACCGGGAGCGCTTCGCCGGGCTGCTCACCGCCTTCGTCCGGGACGCGGCAGCCATGTCGGACACCCTCGCGAGCCCGCCCCAGGCTGCGCAAGCGTCCTGACCTTCCGCCGGCACGCGGCTTATGCAGGAGGGCTCAGGAGGTCGGCGGTCGGTGGGGGAGAGGGAGACGCGGGAGGTCTTCCAACACCGGGGTGCACGGTGAGAGCAGGTCCTCGGTGTGCTCGGTCACACGCCCGCGGACCATCCGCAGGACGCGGACCTCGTTCTCCTGCCCGGGCGCCTCGTCGTCCCGTACGTGCAGGAGGCCGTAGGAACCGGGTGCCCGCTCCCCGACCTCGCGGAAGAACGCCGGGATCGCGGCGTCCCGGTGGTTCGGGAACCCGCCCATGTGGAGGAACGCTTCGCCGTTCATCCAGCGCAGGTCGAGCAGGTAGGGGCTGTCGAGATCCCGGATCCGGGCCTGGAGGTCGGCGACGAGCGCGTGCAGCCGGCCGTCGTCGCCTTCGTCTTCCGCTTCGGCACTCGACTGAACGTTGATCCACCCGTGGTACTCGAACATGGGCGGGGACCCTATCGGGAAGACCGGGCAGCACGATGTCGTTTGCCCGCTCTGCGCGGCGTGTGCGAGCCTCGTGCCCGTTCTCCGGGGAAGCACTGCTCGTGATGCTCGGCATGGTGCCGGGCATCGTCACTCGGCGACCGCTCCTCGCGCGCTTCGACGCGTCAGCGGTAGGCAGCCCGTTCGCTTCCCGCCCGTGCTGCGCGGACTGATTCTGCTGTATCCGCTGCATCCGCTGCATCCGCTGGGTCCGCTGGGTCCGCGATCCACTGGACGGAAGCCGGCACTGAGTGTGGCGGTTCGTACCCGCGTGACGGGTGCTTGCGCCCGGCGGGTGTGTGCACCGGTTGCTCGCCGGGTCCGGGACGAGGCCGTGTCGTCGGCATGTCCCGGACCCGCGAGCGGGTCCAGCGGTGTGGCCCCGGTGTCACAGTCCGGCGGGGACCTTGTCGAGGAAGCCGTGGACGGTGGTGATGCGGCCGGCGGGGTCGAGGGCGACGACGTCGAAGCCGATGGCGAGGGCTTCGCCGCCCGCGGGGCCGAGGTGCCACTGGAAGCGGGCGATGTCGTGGTGGCCGTCGACCGGGCCGCCGAGGGTGAACACCAGCCCGGCGAACTGGCCTTGGACCGCGCCGATGACCGTGTCGATGCCGTCGTGTCCGGCGACCGCGGCGAGCGGGTCGGTGTAGGTGGCGTCGGGGGTGTAGGCGGCTTCGACGAGGGCGCGGCGCTTGACGGCGTCGGTCTCGTTCCAGGCGGCGAGGTAGCGCTCGACGGCGGCGGCGAAGTCGACGGTGGTGGCGGGGGTGGTGGTCATGGCGGTGGGTCCTTCCGTGTCTCCCGGCCGCGGTCGGAGAGGATCCGCCGGGCCGGTCCGCGGCCCCCGGTCTCGGTGTTCCGGGGTGCTTTCCGCAGGTCAAGAAGCTACGGAGATCGCCGAAGCACGGAATCAGTCACGCATAAGTACTTGCCGGGTAGGTCGACCGAGGGGCATCCGCGGGGTCTCGGTCAGTGCGGTGTGCCGTCGTTGCACCCGTCGAACACCCTGCGGCTTGGGCGTCCGCGAACGCGCGCAAGTCCGGGAGCCGTGCCTCGGGGAGGGTGTCCTCCATCCGTTCGCTGATCCGCCAGGTCGCTTCGGCGGCACCGGCGCGCGGCGCGGCGGATTCCGCACCGAGCCCGTTCTCCAGTAGCGGAAGCAACGGGGCGGCCACCGGGCCGAGTTCGCCCGCGAGGCCGAACACATTCGCCCGATGGCCTCCCGCGAGCCCGCGGCGGAACACGGCATCGGAACCCCCTCGGTGCCTGTGGCCCGCCGCGGGCCAATCCGCAGGTCAAGCCGACGAGGCGGGGCGTCACGGGAGCCGACGGCAAGTGGCGGCCGGGGCATGCCGGTTGCCCCCTTCGAGGGGCCAGGCATCCCGGCGCACGCGAACGGCCCCGGGCGGGAGCCCGGGGCCGTTCGGAAGACGCTGCTGGGAGGTCGCTGCCCAGGCCTGACGGCCTGCGCCGCGCCCTGTGCCGGGTGGGCCGCCAGGGGATCGAACCCTGAACCCGCGGATTAAAAGTCCGCTGCTCTGCCAATTGAGCTAGCGGCCCGTGGGCGTGGTGTGGGGGTCGTCCGCCACCGTGCCCAGGGGGAAGCGTACCCGGATCGTCCTGCGGATGTGCGGGGGTATTCGGGTGGCGGCGCGTGGGGGTCGCCACTGTGGGTGGTGACGGGCGGCGGGGGCGGGCGCGAGCGGTGGGTGGTCCGGCGGATCCGCGGGGGTCGCGGGGGAAATGGCGGGGTTGGCGGTTTCGTGACTCTCCGCGCCGCGGAGCGGGTTATGGCGCGTGGGCGGACTGGGAATTGGGGGCAGATGTCGGAATTCCCGGTTCCGGTCCGCCGCGGGGTTCTGACGCACGGTCAGGAAGTTGGTTGGGGCACGGACCTGTGCATTCACGGGGTTTGGGAATTTGTCGCCATGGCGAGAGGGTATCTGGAGTTACTTTCCGTAATTTGCGGGTTTTTGAACGATCTTGCTTTATTCGCGCTATTGTTCCGGCTGGTGTGTTTGGCACGTCGTAATTCCTTCTTCAGGCTTCGGGCAGCGTCGGGGGACGAGGAACGATGGCGAGCAGACAACGACGGCACGGACAGGGTTCGCGGCATCGCCGAGTGGGTTCGGTGGATCCGCGGGACCAACTCCGAGAGCCGCCGGCCGGGGTGCCGTGGTCGGTGCAACCGGTGTCGGCGGCACGTGGCGGTGGGGCGCAACGGGCTGCGGCGTATCAGGCCGCCCCGGGCAGGACGGCGGCGCCGACAGGTGCGCCGCCGGGCTATGGCGACCGGCGGCCGGGGCCGCCTCCGCGGCCCCGGCAGAGACCGGGCGCCGCGCGGCGCCGCGGTCGCGGGCGGCTCTTCGTGTTGACGGCGATCGTCGCGGCGTTAGGCGTGGCCGCGGCTTATCTGCTCGTCAATGGATGGCCGGGTTCCGGGCACGGTGGTGGGAAATCCGCGGCGGCGAATGCGTGCGACGGAGTGAAGCCGGCGAGTGTGGTGGCTTCGCCGGAATTCGCGCCGGTGGTGAACGCGGTTGCCGGGAACGTGAATCGGGCGCACGGATGTACCGCGGTGGAAGTGTCGGGACGGCCGGCCGCCGACTTCCTCGGCGGGTTGCGGGCCGGTACCGGGACGGCGCCGGATTTGTGGATCGCCGATTCGTCGATGCGGCTGCAGGAAGCCGCCGCGGCGTTGGGCGACCGTAATCCGTATCCGTTGACGGGTGTGCCGGTCGCGTTCACGCCGCTGGTGGTCGCGGTGCCGGAACGGCTGGCCGCCGACCAGAAGTGGCTGGAGAAGCCGCCGGACTGGGTCACGTTGCTCAACCGGATCGACGACCACACGATCCCGCGGTTCACGGTCAGCAGTACACACACCACCGAGGGCCTGCTGGGTGTCGTCGCGGTCAGCGCATCGATGGCGAAAGCCAACGCGGATCCGACGGTCGCGGCGATGAAGACGTTCGCGTTCCGCAGCAACATCACGGACGCCGAGACGCCGGCCGCGGCCCTGTTCACGAAGTCGAAAGGCATGTCCGATCAGCAGCAAGTGCTCGACGGTGTAGGCGCGTTCGTGGTGACCGAGCAGGCGCTGTGGGCGTACGACAACGACCATCCGGCCGTGCCGTACGTCCCGCTCTACCCCTCGGGCACGCTCATCCAGGCCGACCACCCGGCCGTCCTGTCGCGCGCCGCGAGCGGCGACAAGCGGGTCGCGGACCGGGCCAACGAGGTGCTGGGCGCGCTGCGTTCCCCTGACGGGGTGAAGGCGTTGACGGCGTCCGGGTTCCGCGGCCCCGACCAGCAGCCGCCGGCGAGCACCCTGGCGACCGTGCGGTACGCGCCTCCCACGCCGGCGAGTGCGCCTGCCGGCGACCTGTCGCAGGTCGCCAAGCTGGTGCAGGCGTGGGCGGACTACAAGCCGATGCCGTTCCGCGTGCTGATCCTCGTCGACGGCTCGGGTTCGATGAACGAGCCGGTCAAGGGAAAGGATGGCAAGACCAAGGCGGACATCATGCGCGAGTCGAGCGTGGAGACCACGCAGCTCCTGGGCAAGACGACCGAGGTCGGCGTCCGGCAGTTCGCGGTGTCCCCCACGCAGAAGGGCCCGTGGGTCGAGAAGGTGCCGGAGGGGCCGCTCGAGGAGAAACTCGGTCCGCTGACCCGCAAGGACCAGACGACCCAGACGCTCAGCAACCTGACCGCGCAGAACGGCGCCGGAACGCCGCTCTACCGGTCGCTGCTGGACGGCATCGCGGACGCCCAGAAGTCCTACAACCCGAACGCGGCCAACGAGATCTTCCTGCTGACCGACGGGAAGGACGAGGACACGCCGTTCAGCATGTCGAAGCAGGCGTTCCTCACCGAACTGCAGAAGCTCCAGGACCCGAAGAAGCCGATGCCGGTCTTCGCGGTCGGGTACGGCGCGAACGCCGACATGGCGACGCTCAACGACATCGCCAAGGCCACCGGCGGCCTGGCCGTGCCGTCGATCGACCCCGGCGACCTCGTCAAGGCGATCGCGCAGATCTTCGTGCACCAGCGGGGCACGGGCTGATCGGACCCCGCCGCCGCGCCGGCCGCCCCCAGCGAGGGGGCTACGGCGTGGCGGCGGGTGCGGCCGGCGACGCCGCCGGGTCCGCGTCCTGCTCCGGGCCGGACGCCGCCGGACCCACGGCGGCGGTCGCGGCGGGCGTCGGGGCGGGGCTCGGCAGCTCGTCCGGGGCCGGGCGCGGCCTGAACCGCCCCGATGCCACCGCCGCGTCCGCGAGCCGGGCGGGCAGACCGGGGCCGGCCAGCGCCTCGACGTCCTCCACGCGCAGCGCGTCGCCGCATTCCGCGCACACCACCTGCGCGTGCGTCTCGTGGCCGCACGGCCGGTGCCGCAGCACGACCGGGGCGCCCTCGTCTTCGGCGAGCCAGGTGTCGCCCCACGCGATGATCGCGGCGAGCACCGGGAAGAAGTCGCGGCCCTTCGCGGTCAGCACGTACTCGTGGCGCAGCGGCCGGTCCTGGTAGGGGACGCGGTCCATCAGCCCTTCGTCCACCAGCCGGTTGAGGCGCTGCGCCAACACATTGCGCCCGATGCCCAGGTTGCGCTGGAACTCCTCGAAGCGGCGGCTGCCGAACACCGCCTCGCGCAGCACCAGCGGCGTCCACCAGTCGCCCAGCAAGTCGACCGCGCGCGCGATCGAACACGGCCAGCTGCCGAACGGGGTCCGCTTCATGCCCGCCACAGTAGCCCGTCACCCCACCGAAACCGACCTGCTAACGTCAGTTGCTCTAGCGAACTGAGCAGGTCGACACGGCGTGCCGCGCACGCTTTGGGGAGTCGGCCCGAATCGGAGGCGATCGGCGTGGCAGGCTTCGCAACCGCGACCGCGGTGACACCGGCGGCCGAAGACGGCGCATATTCCGTCGACCTGGACGCGGCGTGGACGATCGGCGGCAAGCCCAACGGCGGCTATCTGCTCGCCGCGATGGCCAAAGCCGCACTCGCCGAGGCCGCCGCGTCCGGTTCCCCGCACGTGCACCCGCTGACCGCGGCGGCGAGCTACGTCGGCGCCCCCGACCCGGGCCCTGCCGAGGTGCACGTCGAACTGCTGCGCACCGGCCGCACGGTCACCCAGGCCCGCGCCCGGATGCTGCAGAACGGGCGGACCTGCATCGAAGCCTCGTTCACCCTCGGCACGCTGACCGACGGCAGCGAGCCTTGGTGGGGCGTCAACCCGCCCGCGCCGCTGCCCGCTCCGGAGCACCTGATGCGCATCCCCTCGCTCGAACCGGTGAGCGGGCTCGCCCTGCCGGTCATGGACGAGGTGGTGCTCGAACTCGATCCGGCCGGGCTCGGGTTCGCCGTCGGGGCGCCCGCGGGTGCGGGCGAGTTCGGCGGCCGGGTGGCGTTCGCCGACGGGCATGCCGCCGACCCGGTGTCGCTGCTGTTCTTCGCCGATGTCCTGCCGCCGGTGACGATGGACCTCGGCGCCTTCGGCTGGGTGCCGACGCTCCAGCTCACCGTGTACGTGCGCGCCGTCCCGTCCCCCGGCCCGCTGACCGTCCGGCACCACGCGCGGCTGATCGAGGGCGGGCTGATGGACGAGGTCTGCGAGATCTGGGATGCGGCGGGCCGGCTGGTTGCGCAGTCCACCCAGCTCGCGTCGCCGCGGCTTCCGGACGGGCCGCCCGCGGGACAGGTGGCGCAGGAGGCGGCGGAACGCTGAGGCGGGCCGCTCGGCGCCTACACATCGGACAGCGAAAACGGCGGTGGGGCCGTTCCGGATGGTCTCCGGAACGGCCCCACCGCCGTTCGTGTTGCTCAGCCGTCAGCCGTCAGCCGTCAGCCGTCAGCCGTCAGCTCTTCCAGCGCGGCTTGCGGTCGCCCTCGCGGCGCGGCGGGCCGTCGTGGCGCGGGCCGCGGTCGAACGAGCGCTCGCCGTAGGAACGCTCGCCGTACGACGGACGCTCCCCGCGCGGCCGGTCGTTGTAGGGCCGGTCGTTGTACGGGCGGTCGCTGTGCGGCCGGTCGTTGTGCGGACGGTCCCCGCGCGGGCGGTCGCCGTACGCCGGACGGTCGCCCCGGTCCGAACGCGGGCCGCGGAAGCCGCCGCCCTCGTGCCGGTCGCGGCTGAAGCCGCCGCCGCCGGCGGCCGGGCGGCCACCGTCGCGGAAGCCGCCTTCACGGCGCGGACGGTCGCCGCCGTAGGTGCGCTCGCCATAGGACGGGCGGTCGTCGCGGCGCGGGCCGCGGTCGTCGCGGTCGCGGCCGTAGGAGCCGCGCTCGGCGCGGTCCCGGTCGTAGGAACGCTCACCGCGGTCGCCGCGGTCGTACGAACGCTCGCCACGCGGTCCACCGCGACGCTCGCCGCGGTCACCACGGTCACCACGGTCGCCCCGGTCGCCCCGGTCCCCGCGGTCGTACGAACGCTCGCGCGGCGGACGGGACTTCTCCTCCGCCTCCGCGCGCTTCGCCGACTCGGCGAGGTCCACGGCCTTGCGGCGCAGCTCGGCCGCCTTGGCCTTCAGCTCGATGATCCGCGCGGCGAGACGCTCGGCCTCTTCCTCGGCCGCGACCGCGGCGTCGGCGACCGACTGCGCCTTGACCTCGGACAGCGTGCGCGCACCGGTGACGCGGCGCATCTCCGGGTCGCCGCTGCCGGTCACCCGGATCCGCTCCGGCTCGACGCCCGCGGCCTCCAAGAGCCGGTCCACCGACCGGCGCTGGTGCGGCAGCGCCAGCGTCACGACCGCGCCCGCCTCGCCCGCACGGGCGGTACGGCCGGCGCGGTGCAGGTAGTCCTTGGGATCGCCCGCCGGGTCGACGTGCAGCACCAGGTCGATGCCGTCCACGTGGATGCCGCGCGCGGCGACGTCCGTGGCGACCAGCACCGGCGTCTGGCCTTCCTTGAACTCGGCCAGCGTGCGGGTGCGCGCACCCTGCGTCATGCCGCCGTGCAGCGCCTCGGCGCGCACGCCCGCTTCGCGCAGCTGCGCGGCCACCCGGTCGGCGCCGAACTTGGTGCGGACGAAGACCATGGTGCGGCCGCGGCGCGCCGCGATGGCGGCCGTGACGTAGACCTTGTCCTTCGGCTGCACGGTGAAGACGTGGTGCGTCATCGTGGTGACGGACGACGCGTGCGGGTCGACCGAGTGCGTGACCGGGTCGGTCAGGTAGCGCTGGACGATCGCGTCGACGCCGTTGTCCAGCGTCGCGGAGAACAGCATCCGCTGGCCGCCGGCCGGAACCAGGTCGAGCAGCGCGGAGACCTCGGGCAGGAAGCCCATGTCGGCCATCTGGTCGGCCTCGTCGAGGACCGCGATCTCGATCGCGTCGAGCTGGCACGCGCCGCGGTCGACCAGGTCCTGGAGACGGCCCGGGGTGGCGACGAGGATCTCGACGCCGCGCTCCAGCGCCATGATCTGGCGCGGCATCGACATGCCGCCGCAGACCACCTTCATGCGCAGGTCGAGCACCCGGCCGTACGGCTCGAGCGCGTCGTGCACCTGCATGGCCAGTTCGCGGGTCGGCACCAGCACCAGCGCCAGCGGACGCTTCGCGCGGGCCTTGCGGCCGCGCAGCCGGGTCAGCGTGGGCAGGCCGAAGCCGAGGGTCTTGCCGGAGCCGGTGCGGCCGCGGCCGAGGATGTCCCGCCCGCCCAGCGCGTCCGGCAGGGTGGCCGCCTGGATCGGGAAGGCGTTGCGGACGCCGCGGCGGTCGAGCGCCTCGACGAGCGCGTCCGGCACGCCCAGCTCGGCGAACGTGGGGCCGGAGACGACGGGCTCGGCGGCCTCTTCGGCCTCGGCTTCGGCGTCGTCTTCGGTGTCGGCTTCGGCGTTGTCGTCGTCGGACTCTTCGTCCGCGGCGTCGGTGTCGGCGTCGGCTTCCGCGTCGGCTTCTTCGGCGGTCTCGGCGTCGACGGGAACGTCGGCCGAGGTGTCGGCGGCTTCGGTCGAGGCGGTCTCCGCCTCGGCAGCCGCGTCCGCCGCGCCTTCGACGGCGGTGTCGGCGGTGTCGGCGGTCGTCACGACCGCCTCGTCGGTGTCGGCGTCCACGGGCATGGGCGTGACAGAGTCATGGGACAGCGGGGGCATGCAGAACCTTCCGAATACGGCACGTCGGAGGTCCGCAGCCCGGAACCGGTCGCATGTCACCGCGACCTTCTGCTGAGCACCTGAACGAGCCTGGGAGACGTCGCGCTTTCGAGCCGACGTCCGGAGATGAACACGAGCGATCTATCAGACTACAGGACGCCACGGCCCCCGTTGGCCGCCGGGACCGCCGGCCGTTCCGGTACGGGACCGGTGACACCCCTGCCGACCTGCGGTTTCACCCCGCTCAGGAGGCCGGCGGAAAGGGCCGGGCCCGCAGGTAGTCGACCCGCACGCCGGAGCCTTCCCGCACCACGACCAGCCGGGGCCGGTCGTACGACCAGCGGTCCGGCAGCAAGTACAGCCGGCCGTGCGCGCGCCGCAGCAGGCGCAGACCCGCGTACCGGTAGCGGTACGGCGAATCGGCTCCCGTGAGCACGTCCACGGTCACCCCCTGGTCGGCGGCGACCCGCAGATCGTCCGCGGAATACACGACGACGGCGGTGCGCGTCGGCAGCTGCTTGACCATGCGCAGCGCCGCCACCTGCCCGTCCGCCTGTGCGTAGGCGCCCAGTGCCCAGAACAGGCACAGCACCACCGCGGCCGAAGTCAGCACCACCGACAACGACCACGGGCGCACGCCCATTCCCGTCGCACGGCGATGCGTGCCGACCTGGCGGGACAGCAGCACGCCGTACGCCGTGACCAGCACGCCCGCGGCCAGCGCCAACGGAAGCAGTAGCGGCCAGAACTGCGGCCGATGCCCCGGCCATCGGAACAGCGCCGCCCACGTCGCCACCGGGATCAGCAGCCACGCACAGCGCAGGAACCGGCTCACGAACGCCGCGGCCCGGCGATGCCGGCGGAGCGGTACGAGGATGTACGGGTGCGCCATGCGGGCCGCGAGCAGCACGCCGACGACCGCGAGCATCGGCTTGTAGAGCGTGTCGACGCTGCGGAGCAGGTACTCCTTCGTGGTGAAGCCGAGCACGTCCTCGTCGAAGCCGAGGAAGTCCGCCATCGCGGCGCTGCGGGCCCAGCCGAAGTAGTACAGCAGGGCGAACAAGGCCAGCGCGGGCGCGGCCAGGATCAGCATGACCTCGAACGGGCTTCGAACGGTGCGGAGTTCGCCGGTCGGCGGAGTCTCGGCCCGGACCGGTTCGAGTTCGCCGCGGCTGTCCGTGCCGTGCCGGCCGCGGCGTAACTCCAAGGCGGCGGAGGGTTTTTGGACGCCAACCGGCTCCAGCGCGGAGCTGTCGCAGGGGCCTTGGTGCGGATCGGCGGGGTGGTCGGCGGAGGGGATGGGCGTCGGTGTCGGTGTCGGTGTCGGTGCCGGCATCGGTGCCGAGGCCGCTTCCCGGAACCAGGCCATGGGCGGATAGTGCGCCGGGTCGTAGGTGGCGCCGGGGGCGTAGGTGCCGAAGCCGAGGCCTCCGCCGAAACCCCCGCCCATGCCTCCGCCGAAGCCCGCGTGGTCGCCCGCGCCGGGGGCGGGGGTGACGTCCCAGGAGTCGCCGGATGCGGGGTCGGCCGGGGCGGACCGGGCGGCGCCGCGGCCGAGGAAGGCCGCCGGGGCGTCGGGGTGAGGCGTGCCGGTCCGGGCGGCGGCGGACCTCCGGCCGGGTGCGGGGGACGTATCGGCGACGGGTTCCGCGGGCGGCTCGGGTGCCGTCGTCCACGGGGAGGCCGCGGGCGCTGAGTGCCCGGACGGGTCCGCGGCAGGGTCACCGCCGGACGTGCCCGATGTGCCAGATGTGCCCGACGTGCTCCGGCTGGGGCCCCATGCCGTGTCCCGCGGCTCGCGCGGGCCCGGGACGTCGGCTGCTTCGCGTGGTGCGCGGCCGTCCCGGGTGGCGCCGGTGTCCCGGGGGGACTCCTCGACCGTGCCGGTGATCACCGCCCGGGGGCGCAGTTTCACGAGCCGGACGGTCGTCTCGGCCTCCTCGTCCGGGTCGATCACCGGCGGACCGTCCTCGCCGGGCGGCACGCGCAGCGCGCCGCGGGCCCGGGGGACCGCGGCGGCGACCATGCGCTCCGGACCGAGGTCGTCGTCCGGTGCGGACGGGCCGGGGTCGCCGGAGCTGCTTCGGTCCGCGTGGCCGCGGTGTTCCGTGCGGCGGTCGCCGTGGTGTTCGCCGCGGTGCCCACCACTCCGCGGTTCGTCGGTCCGACCGTCGCGCCGCCGCTCGCGGGAGTCGTCGTGGGACGGGTCGTCCGGCCTGCCGGACTCCGTCCACGTGCCGACGCGCAACGGGGGTTCCGCACGGAGCCGTGCCTCGTGCGGGAAGGCCGGTTCCTCGAACTCGCGTGCCCCCCTGACGTCCTCGCCCATGTGGCCCCTCCGCGCGCCCTGAATCGGTGTCAGGATCCTTGGCGGCGACGGGAGGCACGAACCCTTCCGACCACCCGCATCACTCGCACGGGTGAGATGGTCGTCAACCCCACAAATCGACGGATCGAGTGACGGGCGCGGATCCGCCCCAGGCCGGTGCGCGTGGGCGGGTGCGGCGTAGGTCGGCGAGGGCGGACCGGCGCCGGCGGGTCGGTGTGTCCGTGGGCCGGTGCGCGGCGTCGTCGCGACAGGCGTGGCGCGTCGCCCTAGCCCCAGAGCGCGTCGGCGAGGGCGACGCCGGCGAATGCCGCGGCGATGCCCGCCGCGAGACTCAGCACCACGTTCCCGAGCGCGGCGCCGCGGGCCCCGTCCTCGGCCAAGCGGAGCGTCTCGAACGAGAACGTCGAATAGGTCGTGAGCGCCCCGCAAAAGCCCGTCCCGACCAGCAGTTGGACGTTCGACGACGCCGCGCCCGCGGCCGCCGCCCCGGTGAGCGTCCCGAGCACGAGGCAGCCGAACACATTGACCAGCAGCGTCCCCCACGGGAACTCCCCGGCCCCGCGCCCGCGCATCCGGGCCTGCACGGCCCGGTCGGCGAGATACCGCGCCGGAGCGCCGACCACGGCCCCCGCGATCACCATCAGCCACGTCACGCGGCCACCCCCGGCTGCGCCCCGGTGCGCCGCGCCGCGAACCGCCGGGTGGCGGTCGCCGCGGCCCACACGCACACCAGTGCGGTGACGAGGGTGCCGGCCAGGTAGGCGACGGCGGTCGCGGGACGATCGGCTTTCACGAGGCGTTCGATGTCGACGGCGTACGTCGAAAACGTGGTGAAGCCGCCCAGCACGCCCGTCCCGAAGAACGGCCGGACCAGCGGGTGGGCCTGGTACAGCTCGGTGACGACCACCAGGAAAACCCCGATCACCGCACAGCCGACGGCGTTGACCGCGAACGTCGTCCACGGGAACGCCCCGTGCGCGGTGGGCCACAACCACGCCGCGCCGAACCGTGCGGTCGCCCCGATCGCCCCGCCCAGCGCGACCACGGCGACGATCACCGGGAGCCCGACGGCGGGGAGGGTTCCGTCGAAGTCGATGTCGGGGTCGACGGGCTCGGGGTAGGCGTGGGGGTGTGCCGGACGGTCCGGACGGTCCGGGTGTTCCCGGTGGTCCGGGAGGGCGCCGTCGTGGGCCGCGTTGGGTTCCGGTGTCCGGTCCGGAGCGCCCGCCCCGGCTGCGTCCCCGGACCGGCGGCTGTCCCGTGCTGCAGCTCCCGTCGCCCCCGTCGCGTCCTCGGCGCCGTCCTCGTCACCCGTACCCAAGCTCGTGCAGCCTCTCGTCGTCGATGCCGAAGTGATGGGCGATCTCGTGCACGACCGTGATCTCGACTTCCTCGACCACGTGCTCGTACGTCTCGCTGATCCGGAGCGTCGGGTTCCGGTAGATCGTGATGCGGTCGGGCAGCACGCCCGCGTACCAGTCCCCGCGCTCGGTGAGCGGGATCCCCTCGTACAGGCCGAGCAGCTCGGGCCCGGCCGGGTCCGGCTCGCCCTCGACGAAGATCGCGATGTTGTCCATGAGGGCGGTCAGCTCGGGTGGGATCCGGTCGAGGGCCTCCGCGACCAGCTCCTCGAACTCCTCCCGCGACATCTCCAGCACGCCCCCATTCTGCGCGCCCGGACCGCCCGCCGGACACGCGCCGGGCCGCTGCCGCGGGGTGGTCGCGAGGCACCCCGAGGGGGCCCCGGAATCCGTTTTGCTGTTCCGGCGGATCACCCCGTATAGTTCTGACCGTCCCCGACGGCAACAAGACGCCGGACGGCCGCAAAGCCCTCATCGTCTAGTGGCCTAGGACGCCGCCCTTTCAAGGCGGTAGCACGGGTTCGAATCCCGTTGGGGGCACGAACGAAGCCGGACAGCCAGTACGGTAGAGTGAAGCAACACCGGGTCGGAAGGAACAACCGGCCCACACAAGTGAATCAAGGTCCTGTGGAGCAGTTTGGAGTGCTCGTCACCCTGTCAAGGTGAAGGCCGCGGGTTCAAATCCCGTCAGGACCGCTTGGAAAGATCCGCCGCAAGGCGGATCGTCCAATATCCAGGCCAGGTAGCTCAGTTGGTACGAGCGTCCGACTGAAAATCGGAAGGTCGGCGGTTCGACCCCGCCCCTGGCCACCAGCTAGAAGCTCGAAGTACCCCCGCTGACCTGCGGATTAGCCCCGAAGTCGATCACCTTCGACTGCGGGGCTTCTTTGTTGTTGGGGGCTGGTGTGCCCGTGGTGTGCCCGGGCGGAGTGGTGCGCCCGCGGGGGACGAGTCGGGCCGCGTTCTCGGCTGCGGCGCGAGCCACCTCGGGGAGAACGCTCGTGTATGTGTCGGCGGTCAGCACGATCGTGGCGTGGCCGAGCGTGTCCTGCACCACTTTCATGTCGGCTCCGCCGGCGAGCATGAGCGTCGCGGCTCCGTGACGTAGGTCATGCAGGCGGATCGGCGGCAGGCCCGAGTCGACGACGAGCTTCTCGAATCGCTCGGAGACCCAGCCTGGGTGGAGCCAGGAACCGTCTTCCTTCGTGAAGAGGCGGCCGGTGTCCTCCCAGGCGTTGCCCCACTGGAGACGTTCCTTTGCCTGGCGGGCGAGGTGCGAGCGGCAGACTGAGACGCTCTCGGCGTCGAGGGCGATCGTCCGGATGCCGCTGTCGCTCTTGGGATCGCTCTCGACGACGGTCCAGCCGTCGACGATGAGCTGCTTGGCGACCGACAAGGTCCTGGCGTCCATGTCGAGGTCGCCCTTGCGGATGCCGCATGCCTCGCCGCGTCGGAGGCCACGGAAGGCGATGAGGTGCCAGAGGGCGTATAGGCGGTCCTCGGCGACGAAGTCGAGGAACTGCCCGGTCTGTTCCGGAGTCCACACCATGACCGGCGAAGGCCGCTCGCCCGCCGCCCGCCACCGCTCGACATGGGCAGCCGTCCACAGCACCGGCTTCGGGCGCTTGGCCGGGTCCATCTCGACGTGGGCCGCCGGGTTGAACGTGATGATCTGCTGGGCGATGGCCGCGTTGAGCGCGCTCCGAAGCGTCGCCCGTATCCGCTGACGGGTCGTCGGATTCACCACCCGCTCGAACGGCGGCATGGTCGCGATCCGCGCCTTGAGCGCCTTGCGGCGGGCCCGAGCGTCCGCGCCCTTCCAGGGGATCTCCTCCAACTCCGCGACGGCCTGACGGCGCAGGAGGTTGTTCGCGACGATCTCCTCGTTGCGGTCGGCGATGGCCTGGAACATCTCCGAGAGGTGCTTGACCCGCAGGCGGTCGAGCCGGACGTGGCCGATCCGGGGCTTGAGGTGCTTCCGGATGTCGATCTCGTAGTTCTTGAGCGTCGAGGCCGAGCCCTTCTTGCCCGCGATCCACTCGTCGAGCCATTCGCCGACGGTGCTGCGGCGGGTGATGTCGGCACCGGCCCGGAAGCGGCGCGTCGTCTCCTCCAGGTCCGGCAACTCCGAGCCCTCGGCCGAGATTCGCTCGAGCAGGTCGCCGATCGCGCAGCGGCCTTCCTCGTCGTCGGCATCGGGGATCGCGAGCAGCGCGCGGACATGGTCCAGCACGGCCTGCGCCTTGGGGCCAGTGCCGAAGCCTTGGCGGCGGAACTGGCGCCGGTTCCCTTCCGCGTCGGCCGGCAGCTCCTGGCGGACTGCCCAACGGCCGTGGCCTCGCTGCCCGAGTTTCGGGCAGGCGGAGCCGAATTTCTGCCCGGGCTCGGGATTGCGGCAGCCGCAGCGACGGGTGGTAGAGCCTTTCACGTACGCCCTTTCGTTCGGGAAAAACACCGACGAGTTGCCGGAGGGCGTTGTTCTTAGCATCGTTTCCGAGGGGGCGGCAAATGGCCGTGGATTTCCCAGGACGGGGCGGACTCGCACGGACAACGAAGCATCCCCTGGCACATGTGGGGTGGTGGCCTCACCGCCGAACTGGGCGCCTGGGCGATCATGAGGAGGTCATGGCAGCGTGGGGGCGGCGCGCTGTCTTCGCAGGCCAGTGCGCTCTGATGGCGTAGCTACGTGATGACAGGCTGGCTGCGCCGGTGCGTCACAGGGAGCGGTTGGCGTGCAGCTCATCGGCCATGACCCGTGGCCCGCGATCCCGTGTCGCGACCATGCCGCGGTCGTGTGTCGGTCTGGCCGCGGCTTCATGGCGAATTCCCGATGTGGACTGTCTACCATTTCTCGGCGTTCGAAGTGTGATCGTCGTCACACCGAAATCGTGAAACCTTTTCGCGGCCCCGAACGATCAATTCCGTGGATCGGTATCCGAGGCCGCAAACCCCGGGCGCCTTTCCTCCGCCGTATTACCGCCTACGTCCTGTCCCCTGCCTCCGGAGATGCGCTTGACCATCCGTCCCGCCGACCTTGCCAGCCCTCGCCACCTTCCCCAGCTCGCGGCCCAGCCTGGCGCCTGGCCCGAAAGCCGCGCCGGACTGACTCCTCAGGCCGAGGCCGCCCCTTCGCCAGGGCAGGGCATGTCATGGGAAGAACTTCGGTCATTGCCGACCGTGGTGAAGCTGGACGTCGCGAACCGGGCATTCGGGTTGTCTCGCAGCAAGGGCTATGAACTCGCGAAGCTGGACGACTACCCGTGTCGGGTCCTGCGGGTGGGACGCGCCTACCGGGTGGTGACCGCGGACATGGTCCGCATCCTGAGCGCCGCCGACGCCGTACCGATGGCGCCCGGCGACGGTGCCGCAGGCGCATCTCTGCGCTCGCTCGACGGCCGAAAGCCGGGGCTGCGCGCCGCTTGATCCTGTGTCAGCACCCCTTGCCAGACAGTCCGTTGGACTTGTGCGAGGGGTGCTCGTAGTGTCCGGGTCGCCGCGCCACCAAGGCGCGGCGACCCCCTCTGACATGCGAAAACCCTCGGCGCGCGAACGCCGAGGGTTGCACACACCTGCGTGGCCATCGCCCTAGGAAAGCAGTAGGCCACGGGATCAGGAGATCTCCATGCACCCTACGCGCTCACGCGCGCCCATCGCATCTCCGCATCTCGCCGCATCCGGCTCGCCGTCGGCTGCGAAGGCAGGGCGGTGACCGTGGCGCGTATACGCACGATCAAGCCTGAGCTGTTCACCTCCGAGGACCTCGCGTCGGTGGCGCTGACCGCCGAGCGGACGTTCGTCGGCCTGCTGACCCAGGCGGACGACCGGGGCCGGTTCCGCGACCACCCGGCGGTCATCGCCGGGCTGCTGTGGGTCCTGCGGCCCGAGCACACCGCCCTCGGCGTTGAGGACGACCTCGGCCAGCTCGCCGCCGCCGGGGTGATCTGCCGGTACACCGGCTGCGACGGCAAGCCCTACCTCCACATCACCGGCTGGGACCGCCACCAGAAGATCGACCGGCCCAGTACTTCCCGGATCCCGGCCTGCCCCTCGCACCCCACCCCGAGCGGCTGCACGGTCTGCAAGAACACCTGCACCCGCACGACCCCGCACACCACCATCCAGGCCGCGCCGACCCCGGCGCCACACCTGGCTTCACCTCCGGCCGGGAACTCGCGCGACGCAGTCGCGACGAGCCCTCACCGAGCGTTCGTCGAAGACTCGTCAAGGCCTCACCGAGGGTTCGACGAGAGGTCAGCGAATCCTCGTCGAACCCTCGACGAGGACACCGCGAACCTCGACGGAACGGCCATATCCCCAGGCCAAAGGGCATTCGTCGAGGATTCGTCGAATCCTCGACGAGGGCTCGGTGAACCCTCGACGAGCCCTCGACGTCCGGATCTAGGACCTAGGAACATGGATCTAGGAAAGGGATCTGTGCCTCCGGCGGGGCGCGAAGCGCCCGCACCGCGTACCAGCAGCGCGACAGTCGCCGAGAACCGAACACCCGCATCGGCACAGGACCTGGTCGCCGGGTACGTGCGGCTGCATGCCCACCGCCCGCCCGAGCGGGTCCTCGGCCAGGTCGGCCGGGAAGTCCGGGCCCTGCTGGACGAGGGCATCGACCCGGCTCACATCGCCGTCGGCCTCACGCGCCTCGCCGAGCGCAGCCTGCACCCCAGCACGCTGGCCAGCGCGGTCAACGAGGCGATGAACGCCAGCTCGCCTGGCACGGTCTCCCCGGCCGGGGCATCCAGGCATCGCGGGTGGACCAACCCGGCGGACGTCCAGGCCGCGTACGGCGGTGACTTGTGAGCACCACCGCGACCGCCGCCAGGGCCGGTGCGGGCCCTCTGCCGGTCGGCAAAGGGCTGGCCGGGCGCATGCAGCGGCTCCTCGCCGCACGCGGCATCGACCCCGCCACCGCACACGATCCCGAGGCGGGCGGGCCATCCCGGGACGCGCTGAACGACGCGCTCGCACTCGCCGATGCCCGGATCCCGCCCCGGTTCCGTGGTGCGGTCGCCGACCACCCTGACGTGACCGCCTGGGTCGACCGCGTCCGCGCGGAAGCCACCCGCGGGCCGGGAGGTCGGCCGGGCGTCGCCACCGGGCCGTCGCTGCTGATCGCCGGCCCCACCGGCACCGGCAAGACCCACCAGGCATATGGCGCGCTTCGCAGCCTGCTGCTCGCCGGAGTCCGGCTCGGCTGGCAGGCGACGACCGCCGCCGACTTGCACGCCAACCTGCGCCCGCGCGCGGGGCACGACACCGAGGGCGAACTGCGCCGGATCGCGCGGACTCCGTTGCTGATCCTCGACGACCTCGGCGCCGCGAAGCCGTCGGAGTGGACGGAGGAGCTGACGTACCGGCTGGTCAACCACCGCTACGAACACCTGCTCCCCACCCTGTTCACGACCAACCTGCCCATCGCGGCCATCCGCGAGACCCTCGGCGACCGCATCACATCCCGCCTCGCGGAGATGACCCAGCGCGCCATCCTCGACGGCCCCGACCGCCGCCGCACCACCTAGCAGGGCCCGCAGGCCACGGGAAACGGGCGCCGCGCCACCAGAGCGCGGCGCCCCAACCTGCCCTGCCTCCGCGCCCCCACACGCCCCTTTGCTCGAAGGAACAGCCCCTCCATGCCTTCACGCTCCACCACGGCGCCGGACGGCGGCTCCGCGCGCCTGGACCGCGCCGCCGTCGCCGGCCTCGGCCTCGCCGGGTTCGTCCTCTCCCTCGACGCCCTGCGGCAGATGGCCGCCGCCGCCCATATCCGCCCGGGCCTGACCTGGCTGTTCCCGCTCATCCTCGACGGGTTCACCGCCTACTCCATCCGCGCCCTGATCGTCCTGCGCAACGCCCCGTTCGCAGCCCGCGCCTACGTGTGGCTCCTGCTGGCCACCGCCACCGGCGTCAGCATCTGGGCCAACGTCCTGCACGCCGTCCTCCTCAACCAAGCCCCGTTCACCCCCGCGCCAGGCACACACAGCGACACCCGCCCGGACCTCGAACTCGGCAGCGACACCGTCGGCGTCCTCGCGGCCTGCGCCCCACTCGCCCTGGCCGCCGCCGCGCACCTCCACACCCTCATCACCCGTCACACCAAAGCAACCGCCACGACCGCACCTGCCCCGGATGCATCCACCCGGCCTCCGCAGACCACGCGCGGACCCGTCGCCCGGGGGTGCGAAGAACTGCAAGACGCCGCCCGCGACCACGAGCCGACCTCGGACGGCACCCCGGCTACCGAGCCCACCGGAACCGTGCTGGTCGCGCAGGACACCGCCGTGCCGAACGGAAGTCCCGACCGTGATCCGGACGTCGCGGTGCCTGGCCAGCCCGTGTCCGCGACGACCGAGATCCGTACAGCGGACGGCCCCGATCCCGCTAATCCGCACAGCACGCACACAAAACCGCACACCCAACCGCCGGCCGATCCGTACAGCAACCCGCCCACCGCACCCGAAACGGAGGCTGCCGCCCGCCCCGAAACCGAACCCGGGACGGAACACGGCATGGGTCAGCGTGCGGAATCCACCGCCGCGGCAACGCGGCCAGCCGCGCGCCGGGGCCGGCCGCCGGGTGCGGACCTGGACACGCTCACCGCGATCGGCCGCGCCGCCACCCTTGACCAAGGCAAACCCGTCACCCGCGACACCGTCGAACAAGCCATCCGCGACCAGAACCTGCCCATCAGCGGCGCCCGCCTCGCCGACATCGTCCGCCGCCTCAAAACCCCCACACCCGATACCACCGCCGAGACCCACAGCGACAACGAAGGCGTAATCGAGAGCGGCAACGACTCCGCCGCGCCGTCCGCGGCCTGACCCTGCCACCACACCCGCGTCGTGCTGCCGCCCTCTCACACGGCGGCAGCCCCGCTAACCCTCCCCATCCACATCACTCCAGGAAGCCCGTGCCCGACCCCACCACGCCACGCACCACCAACCCCCAAACCCGATTCGTCACTCCCACGTCTCCGCCAGTCGCGGCGACCCGCCCGACCGTGTCGGCGGCCGACGTTCCCGAGGCGAACCCCGGCGCCGGCTACGCGGGTTCGACCTCCACGGGGGGAGCAAGGTGGTCGCTTGGAGGCCCCAAAGGGACCTCCGTCGCGAAGCCCGCCCAGCAGGGCGAGAAGCGGCGCGACGGGGCGCCGCAGGAAGGGGGTGGCATTGCGCCGGCCGAGCCGACACACGCGATCCACAACCTTCCCGTGCACCCGCCGACCGATCCCCACACCGTCCACGCCGAGCCCACGAGCACCGAACCCGCCCCGTCCGCCCCGACCGTCGAGCCCGCCGTGCCGATCGTGTCGCCGCGTGTGCGCCGCCGTGCCTCGGCCACGCCGAACGCCCCGGGCGGCGCCTCCAAGCGCGGCAGGCGCCCACGCCGCCGCTCCACCCCCGGCACCGGCGGCAGTAACCAGCGCAATCCCACCCTGAAGTTCCGCGTGCACCCGGACGAGAAGCAGTACTTCGAGGACGCCGCCGCCCGCGACGGCTACGACAGCACCGCCGCGTGGCTGGAGCGCGCCGCCCACGCCGCCGCCGAGCAGACCGAACCCGGCCGCGACGACCAACTCGACGAGCTGATCAACGCCGTCGTGAACACGCACGACGCCTTGCGCCGGATCGGGCACAACATGAACCAAGTCGCCCGCGCCTGGAACACCCTTGCGTCCGGCGCGGACATTCCGGCGGATCCACTTACCGCACAGCACCACACCACCCTCGCCGAGCTCGGCCCGCTGCTCCGCACCACCGACCGCGCGCTCGCCGCAGTGCTGGACCACCTCGCACCGCATTCCGCACACCCCGCCACCCGCATTTCCGCTCAGCCGTCCGCCGCACCGTCCGGCGGGCGGAATCCCGGTCAGCCCCCGGCGGATTCGCCGCGTACCGATGACGGCAGGGGTGCCTGATGCGGCCTCAGGTCCACCAGCAGCGCAACCGAACGATCGGCCTGTTGTCCTACCTCTATGGTCCCGGCCGCCGGGGCGAGCACGCCGACCCGCACCTGGTCGCGTCTTGGGACGGCTTCGCCCCCGACCCCGGCCGCGACCCGAACGCCACCTTGAAGGAGTTGGCCGATCTGCTCGACCTGCCGGTCCGCCGGGCCGGTGACAAGGCCCCGTCCAAGCACGTGTGGCACATGTCCGTCCGCCTGGCCCCCGAAGACCGCGCCCTCACCGAAACCGAGTGGGGCGAGGTCGCCCGACGTCTGATGCGCGCGACCGGGATCGACCCCGGCCCAGACTCCGAGGAGCCGTTCTGCCGATGGGTCGCCGTCCGCCACGACGACAACCACATCCACTTCGCCGCCACCCTCGCCCGCTCCGACGGCGAGGCGTACCACCCCTTCCACGAAGGCAAAGCCGCGCAGAAGGAAGCCCGCAGAATCGAACGCGACCTTGGGTTGCGCCGCCTCGACAAACGCGACCGCACCGCGGCCCGACCGCCGAGCAAGGCCGAGCAGTTCAAAGCCGAACGCACCGGCCGCCTACCGCGCAAACGGCTCCAGACCCTGGTACGGACCGCCGCCGCATACGCCGCCGACCCCGACGACTTCCTCACCCTGCTCGGCCACGTCGGCGTACTCGCCCGCCCCAACCGCGACACAAACGGCACCATCCGTGGCTGCGCGTTCGCGCTCGCCGACGACCGCAACGCGGCCGGCGAACCGTCTGGTTCGGCGGACGCACCCTCGCCCCCGACCTGTCCTGGCCCAACCTCCACGCCCAACTCACGAGTGTCGGAACCGCCGAACCGCTCGCCGACGACGACAGCACCGGCAGCACAGGCACCTCCTCCAGCACCGATCAGAGGTGGCCCGACCTGGCCGCGACCGACCCATGGGACTGCGCGTCCGCCCACCTCGACCGCATCGCCGCCCTCCTGAATGACCCCACCCGCGCGGAGAACCACAAGGCCGATCAGGACGCCCGCGGCACCCGAGCATCCCGGGCAACCGCTACCTGTGACGCCGCGCTGCCGGACGAGGTGGCGGCAGCGCACCGTGCTGCGGTCGGTCAACTGCTGAGCGTCCTGCCCGGCGCGTTGCACGGCCACCCGATGCCGATCCAAACCCGCCAGAACCTACGCGACGCCGCGGACGCGTTCGCGCACGCAGCCCGCACCACTGGCCGCACCGCCCACGCCCACAACCACGCCGCCCGGCGGACGTTCCGCGCACTCACCGACACCCTGCTGACCAACCGCACCAACGGCGCGGAGGTCGTCGGCGACCTGATCGCTACCGCTCTCCTCGCCGTCATCGCCGTCGCACGCTGGCATCAAGCCAACAAACACGAAGCCCAAGCCCGCGCTGCCGCCCAAGCCGCCAGCCACCTCCGAGCCGCCTACCGGACAACCGCGCCCAGGCCCCTGGAGACGCTGACCGCCGAGCACACACCCGACCCGCGGCTCGCCGCCCTGTATGTACAGGTGACACACAAGGTGCTGGCCGCACGCACCGACCAGGCCACAGCCACCACTGTCCTCGGCGACCCCGCGATGGCCGCCCTGGCCGCCGCGATCCACCGCGGTGTGAAGAACGACCACAATGCGCTGGTGCTCGTCGACCAGGCCGTCACCAGCCGCGAACTCGCCACCGCCGACAACCCCGCCGAAGTCCTCACCTGGCGCATCCACCGCCTCGCCCGCACCACCCCCGCCACCGCACGCCGCGACAACAACCCCGACGGCCGCCGCACCGGCAAACCCACCACCACGACCCGCACCGGAACCCGACGACCCATACTCCCGCCCACGGCGAACCCGAACACCCGCCGGACACGCTGACCGACCACAACAACCCGGCACCGCCCGAAGCTCCGGTCCCGCGGGACACCGACCCGTGCCCCACGGGACCAGCCCCAAAGTTCTGCCCTGCAGTCCTACGGTCAGGTCCCTTGCTGAGACGTGACTCCCCAGGGGTGCGGACGTTCCCCACTTGGTGGAGGGAGGACAAGGGCACGAACTCGTCCACCAGTTGATTCGGGGAACCACGGCACGACCTGGTTCGTCTTCGAGTTGAAGATCACGAAGGGGGACGGGCATGGGCATGCTTCTGCCGGAACTCGCACACTTGGTCGGCAGGGTCGTGGGCCGCACGGTGGGGCTCCGGGTCCTGGTGCGTGCGCAGGTTGGCAAGTAGGAACCGCCTGCGGCCAGCCGGTGTCACGGGGTGCGCGGTCGCGATGTTCACAAAGTGAACGTCGCCACCATTCACTCGGTGAACAAGCGCCCGTTCACTAAGTGAACGGGCCTGATCGGCGACTCGAGAACTGTCAAGTCGCACCTGCTGATCACGCTGGGGACGGGCGCAGTCAGTGCTCCTGACACCCCTCGTCCCCGCAGAGCAAGGCTGCCAGCGCCTGTAGATTCGCTCCATGGGCGAAGCGGTCGATCTACGGCGAGTCGACGTCGACGCTGTTTTGGATCGGGTGAGTCGGGCGCTCGGTGTGCAGTTCGACCCCAGCAGTGTGGTTCGTAAGCGCCGCTCAATCGGGTTCGCCAGTGACCGGACGACCTGGGTCCGTATTGAGCGGCGGCCAGATGCCCGCATCGACGGCCAAGGGTGGGGCATCGAGGCCGCAGCTGCAATCACGGGTGTCGCGATGCCGACGTGGCGGGCGAGTACTTCCTGGCGTGGCACTGACGGTGCGATGTGGCACGCGGACGAGTGTGATCTCGTTCCGGGGGCTCCGGTGAAACGTGGTGGCCGACTCCTCACAGACCCTGGGCTGCCCGAGGAGTGGTGGAGCGTCTTCGGCGCGTCCATGGATGCGTTGCGCGTGCAGCCCACCACCAGGGTCGCGACGCCCGACACCGTAAAGGCCAGCCAGGATCATGTGTCCGAGACGATCGCTCGCGCGTTTCCGGAGGCCGGTGACACATCGGTGCGGACGTGGCGTGCGGCGCATGCGGATCTGAACTGGGCGAACATCGCCGGGCCGGCCTGCATGATTTTCGACTGGGAAGACTGGGGCTTGGCGCCAGAAGGGCTGGACGCGGCAACGCTGTGGGGGGATTCGCTCGCGGTGCCGTCGTTGGCCGCACGCGTGTGGGCGGAGCGTCGGGAAGATCTGGAGAGCGATGACGGCCGTGTGATGCGGCTGTTCACCCTCGCCAAGGTCATTGCCTACGGTTCGGAAGACGATCCCCTCTACGGCCCCGCCCGGCACGTGGCGGCGTCAATCCTCGCTGTCCGGTAGGGGCCAACTTCGGATTCGCGCGCGGAGTGCGTCCCGGTAGTCGGCCAGGCGATCCGGGTCTGGTGTGGCTTTGAGGGCTGCCACCAGGTCCCGGACGTGCTCGGGGTCGTCTGTCCCTACGGCGACCGCCGCGACGTCTGGCAGGCCAAACGCAACGCGGAAGGCCGAAGCGAGTCGTGTGTGACCGTCTCCGTCGCGCAGGAACTGCCCAGGGTCGACCTGATCCCATACCGAGTCATCAGGGCGGCGTCGGAACGGGCTCATGCCCCAACGGCGTTCGGGGGCGACGGCCCACCGGTCCATCAGCAGGTCCGAGGCATCGAGGACCGCGATCGGGACGAGAAGACCGGCCGGGACCATCAGCACCGGCGGGACCGGTCCGATGAGGTCGCCCAGCTCGACCAGGGGCCGCGGGTCCCACGACGTCGCGCCCCAGGTGCTGCACAGCCCGTCCGAAGCTGCGTCCTGCAAGG
Source organism: Uniformispora flossi (assembly GCF_049534875.1). Taxonomy (NCBI): domain Bacteria; kingdom Bacillati; phylum Actinomycetota; class Actinomycetes; order Kitasatosporales; family Streptomycetaceae; genus Uniformispora; species Uniformispora flossi. The sequence continues at coordinate 80,625 of NZ_JBMULZ010000005.1, read as the reverse complement.
CGGCGCACGCGGCGGCGAAGTTCAGCCTTGTGCGCTCTTCTTCCGGCTTCCGGAGGGACTGTTCCGGGTTGTGCAGGAGGATCACGGTGGGTTCGCGGCCGAGGTCGCGGACGGATTCCTCGATGGTCTTGCGCAGTGCCGCCGGGTCCAAGGTGTGTCGGCCCCGAGGCAGGAACCCGACCTTGGTGGACAGGGTGGTGAATCGGGGGAGCAGGTCCGATGCCCTGGCTGCGAGGGTGGCATGTGATGTGAAGTCGCCGTAGCTGTGGGCCGTGTCGAGGCTGGTGATGCCTGCGTCTAGGGCTGCTTCGAGGGTGTGGCGTTGGTGACGAGACTGGTGTAGCCCGAGGACAACTCGGGGGTCAGCGTGGAGCACATGCCCTCCTCGACGAGCAGCTTGGCCAGGCCCTGCGTCAGGCTGTCGACATCGCTGAGCTGGACGGGGTGACCGCTCAAGAGCAGTCGGACGGATTCCTCCGCGGCAGCGGCCAGGGAGATCCGTTTCCCGGCGGCAGCGGCCTCGACCTGGCCGTGGCGGACCTGGACGTGAGGCCGGCCCGGGGTCGTACACACCACGGCGTCCAGCGGTCCGAGCATCGGCAGGTAGGGGACCTGCCGGGCCGCGACGGTCTCCACCATGTACCGATTCAGGTAGCCGGCCGGGGCACGTTCGGCGGCCAAGTCTGCCGCGGCCTTGATGAGTTCCTGCGCCTGCTGCGCTTGGTCGGAGGACGCGCCCCGGATCAGGTTGCGGCGGAACACCTCGTCGTCACGGCACCATTCGGCCAGCGACTCCATCCATGATGCGCCGGTGCGGCGCGTGACGCCGATGGTCATGTGGAAGCTGAGGCCGTCGTCCCCGCAGCCGCCGCGGGTTGCCCGGTGCCAGTAGCCGCGGGGGATGTGCATGACGTCGCCTGCGGACAGCACGCCTTCCCACAGCACGTCTTCGCTGGGCTGGTCGTTGCGTCCCACGTCCCGGAACATCGGGTCGCGGCGGGATTGGCCGCGGACCTCCCAGCACTTCTCGCCGGCGAGTTGGACGACGATGACCTCGTGATCGTCCCAGTGCAGGCCGAAGCCCTGCGCTTCGGCTGTAGTGAGGTACAGGTTGACCTGGGCGCGTTCGTCGGTCCACCACTGAACGGCGCGGCACATGACTTCAAGGGTCGGGTCGAATACGTCGGTTCCGTCGAGGACCAGCGTGGCGCCCTGGGTCAGCAGCGCGCCGAGATAGCGCATGTTGACCATGCTGATGTTCTGTCCTCGTCGCGTGCCCGCGGGCGACAGGTATTCCCTGGGGTGCAGCTCGGTGCCGTCGCGGAACATGCGTACCTGTGGGTTGCCGAGACTGCGGCGCATCACCAGCTCCAGGAGCCGGGTCGGCGTCAGGATGCGCGGCAGCAGCGATTCATCGGTGATGGTGCCGCGGACGAACTCTCGGCCGAGCGGGTCGGGCCCGGTCCACCCGAATGCGTCCTCGATCGCCTCGATAAGGCGGTGTCGCATGGTGTGCCTCCCTCGTCGGTGGGGGTCATGCGTGGGCAAGGCCGCGCGGTTTCCCGCGCGGCCTCGTTAGCCCTGTTGTGCCTGGCCCCTGGTCACTCGGGGTGGTTGAGTCCGTCGCCGTCGGGCTGGGTGTCGCCGGTCGCGTCGGCCGGCGGGTCCGACATGTGGGCGTCGGTGCGGTCGTGGACGCTGCCCAGCGTCTCGACCGTGACGGTCCACGCCTGGTGGGCCTCGCCGGGGAACACGTCTGTGCGGGTGTCCTTCATTCCGGTTGCTCCTTCCTGGCAGTGCGCTATGACGGGCTCGCAGTCGTTCGAGCCCAATGGGTGGTGCTGTGCCGTCGCATGAACCCAATTGGTGCGGCGGCGCACGGCTCCGGACCACGTTCGTTCCTCTCGGTCTTGGCGGCCCCGCCCGATCCCCCACGGGGGGGAGGGGACCAGGCGGGGGTCTGGCGGGAGCGGAGTCGGGCCGGTCCCGAGGTATGGCCGACCGGGGCTATGCCTCGTGACTCCCCTGCAAATCAACTCCGCCCCCAGTCATGGGGGGTTACCGCGTCGCCAGTTCCCAGGCGACTTGTGCCACCGCGACGAGCAACATGCTGGTTAGGAAGAGGGCTTCCCGCCTACCTCCGGGCACCGCGTTGCGGCCAATCCAGGTGGTAGCCACCGCAGCCCGGATATCCGTCACACGGCGCCAGGACCGCGACGTCCTCCCAACGGCGCCCGTCGTTGATCGCCGCCAGTTGCTTCGCGCCCGCCTCCGGCGTTGGCCAGCGATGGGCACCGTGCCGCCATCGCCGCGACTGGCGGCAGAGCGAGGAGGCTGGCTCGGCGTCCCGGGCGACGTGCGCTGTGTCGGCGGGCGCTCCGTCTCGGGAATCACGAGTCATCGGGCTCAGATCCGGAAGGAATGACGTGGAGTTGCGCCCGCTCCGCCACGAACGGCTGCTTGGTGTCGTGTTCCTCGCACTGGACGAGGCACAGCTCCCCGCGGCGGACGACGTAGAGGATCACGCCCTCGGGGTACATGCCGGCCTTGACCGGCCGCACCCAAAGCCCCGGCGACGGCTCCAGCGGCACCGAGGGCTTCGGAGACCGCATGGGCACCGATACCTCATGGCCGCCGCCGTCCGTGCTACCGACGATCAGACGCGTCATGCCGCATCGCCCATCCACCCGGCACGGTGGACCTTGACGTGGCTCCACTGCGATCCGGGAGTCGGAGTCACCGGCACCTCGGGCGGAACCGCAGACGCTTCGCGTCGGTCCGGCGACACGTCCATCTTCGCCAGGCAGGCTTTGAGTCGCAGCAGAACGCCCGTGTCATCACCTATCGGGCCGTGCTCAAGAAGCCGACGCGCCTCCTCCATAAGGCTCGGCCCGATGGCCTCCTGGATCCCCAAGGCGAGGACGGCGGCCTCCAGCGGCGTCATGCGCAGGAACAGGGGGCGAACGTTGTATCCGCCACCCGGCGTCTCCATCGCAGCCTTCGGAAAGCCCAGTTCGACCCCGCGCTCCCGACAGGGACGTCCGATCAGCTTGTCGGGCTCCAGGAGTTCCACCGTCAAGGCGGGGACGCCACTCACTTGCTCACACCTCCTACGCATCACGGACACGTGCAGACCAGCCACCGGAGAACTGGAGCCGCTCGGATCTCCGGCAGCGCCGACGGCTCTTCGCGGTCCGTCGCCAGGTCATCCATCAGGCGCGCTCCCTTCCAGACCGCGTCGAACCGAGCCATCCGCTTGGGGTCTGTGCCCCAGCCAGCGCGGTTAAGCTCGATACAGAGGTACCGCTTGGTCAGTTCGACGCTACGCACAGCGACGCCCGCGGAGGACTGACCGCGAGTACGAGTGCAACTCCTCGGGGGAGGGCGCATGGGTGCACCGGGCACGGCACACGATCGGGAAACACTGACCGGCAGCAGCCTCGGCAGCAGGAGTGCCCGATTCGGCCTGCTCTCCGGCTTCGTTTTCAAGCTCGCTCGCGAAGGCGCATCGCTGTCCCAAGAACGCCTCGCCGAACATGCCGGCGTCGACAAGGCCACCGTCCAAGGCTGGGAATCCGGCCGCCGCCCCCTCGCAGCGGTGCAGGCCGGGCGGCTGATGGCGCTGCGCAAGACCCTGCTGCGACTCGGCACCGACCCGGCGCTGCTGGCCATGTTCGACGACGCCCTGGAAGCCGACGCGGTCATCGGACACGCCCTGACGCAGCGTGCCGACATCAGCAACGTCGATCAGCACCCGCTGGGCAGTTGGGTGTTCACCCGCGCCACCACACACATGATCGCCTGGGCGTTGAACGGCTCCCCTCCGGCAGCGCTCCCCAGGTCGCCCCAGGGGCCCGCACCGCGGCGTGGCCCGGTGCCTTCGGCTCCTTCTCTCTCGGCCGCCGAGAAGACCGCCCTTTTCACGCACCTTCGCGAGGCCGCAGCCGTGGCCCAGCGGGCAGGAGAGCACGGCGCATTACTACGCCGACAAGCCCTGTACCTGAGCAGCTACGACGCGGCCGGCGACACCCACGCTTGGCTCGCCGACATGCAGGCCGCCCGCCCGCGGCGCACCGCGCGCTCCGGGCCGGAATGGGCAGACACACGTTCCGTGGCCACGTCCCTGACCCGCTACGGCGACCGCGACGCCTTGCACGCGTTCATCCTGGCCTGCGCCAACGACGAAGCCAACGAGACCGCCAATCTCGCGTATTGGGCCTACTGGCTGGGCCTCGACCCGCTCCCTCGCGCCGACGACTCCTTCATGGCCGCAAGAACACCCAGCGCCTGGGAAGGAGTGCCGCTGCTGCGGCGCCTTGCAGACCGCCTGGACCCGAGCCTCGGATGCATCGACCTCAACGTCCACTCGGTGTGGGCGCTCCTCGCCCTCCACAAGGGAGTTCTCCTGGCCGACCGGGCTTTGCTCGCCGACCTCGGCGACCGTGTCGACCGCCTGCTCGACTCCAGCACCGTCTCCGCCCGATCACGGCGGGAACTCGAATCGGTGCACTACGTTCTGAAAGCCAGCGCCCGGTGATGTTGTGGAGGACCAGCCGATGACCGACCCGCGCGACAACGACCGCGGAACCGCCAGCTTCCTCCGCGAAATGGGAGCCCTCAAACGCGGCAAGCGCACCGGGTGGTGGATCGTCGGCGTCAAGGATCCCGAAACCATCGCCGAACACTCCTGGCGCACCGCGGTCATCGGCTCCGTCCTCGCCATGATGGAAGGCGCCGACCCCGGACGCGTCGCACTGCTGTGCACCTTCCACGACTCCCAGGAGACCCGCGTCGGCGACATCCCGTGGGTGGGCCGCCGCTACCTCCAAGCGGCGGACAACCGCGAGGTCACCGTCGACCAGCTCGCCGACGCACACCCAGCGGTCGCGGCCGGCATCGCGGCGGCGGTCGACGAGTACGAGCGGGGCGAAACCATCGAAGCCCAAGTTGCTCACGACGCCGACCGGCTTGAGTGCATGATCCAGGGACTCGAATACCTCGAACAGGGCTACGCCAACGCCCAGGAATGGGTTGACAGCACCCGGGCGAAGCTCAAGACGGCCTCAGCCGTCGCCCTCGGCGACGCCTCGCAGGGGTTGTCTTCGACCGAGTGGCAGAGGACGTTCCTGCATGGGTGACCGAGTTGGCCCCGCGCGCCTACACCTAAGTAGAACCGCCGCAAACATCGATTAGCAGTAAAATATTCCCACGGGACAGTCGCGCGGCCGTGAGCCCCCACGGCGGGTTGAGAGTCGCGCCCGCGCCGATGGAGGCGTCATGTCGGCAGCCAAGACCGTGAGCCCATTCCCCGATCAGTTCACCGATAGGCAGTGGGCGCGTTACGTCAAGCAGGGCCGCGAGATGGTCCAGGAGGAGTCCCGGCTCCAATTCCGACTCGGGGACCTGACCTGGAAGATGTGCCCGAAGACTGACAAGGACGGCAAAGACCACGGGGTCTTCCGCATCCTCGACCGGTACGCGGATGAGATCGGCATCAACGTCCACACACTGATCGGATACCGCCACGTGTCTGCCGCGTGGCCTGCTGAGCACCGCGCAGCCGACGTCTCGTGGTCGATCCACAGAGCCCTTGATGCCGTGGACGACCGCTTTCACCTGATTGCGAACCCACCTCGGGGCATCGACCACTGGAGCGAGGACAGAGCGCTGAGTTTCGCTGGCCGCTTGCCACACAAACCGCTGACCAAGTCCGAGAAGCTTGACCGCGTCCGCGTCCTCCTCAACCAAGACGAATATGCTGCCGAGGCGGCCGGTGAGCTGATCCGCCGTCCTGACGTCGCGCACCGCATCATGAGCGACACCACCAACCAGCGGATCCTGTACCGGGCTCATCATGAGCAGCGGATCGAGGCAGCCGAAGCCCGGTTCGCTGCTGCCCACGAACGGGAACCAGCGCCGCCGGACGAACCGGTCCGGTCGGCGACGCCCCGCGAACCTGCTGTTGACTACACCCGCGCGTCGAGCGAGGTCCTGGAGTTGATCGGGGTCGGCACCAGCTTCCTTGTCGAGATGCAGCGTCTCATTCCCAGGCTGCACGTTGCCGAATTCACTGACCGCGAAGTCCGTGCCGTGCTCGACAACCACCGCCGTATCCGTGCCGCCCTCGACTGGTGCGACACCGTCGTCACCACCGGCGACAAGACCATGGATGACGAACTGGCGCGGATCCTCGATCAAGGCGATGACCTGCCATGACCGCACGCAGTACGCCCCGGACCGCCAAGCCCGCGCCGCGTACGCCCCCGGTCCCTACCCAGCACCTTGCCGGGCGGACTTGGGACATCATGGAACGGGCCGGCGACGACATCGTCGTCCCCAAGCAAACAATCCTCCTCGAAGTCCATGTCACCGAGAGCCAGTTCACGCGGCTCAAGGGCTACATTCGCGATCGCATCACGATGGAGAAGGGCAAGGCGTTCCTTGCCTTCGGCGGCGGCTACATCATCACGACCGACCCCATGAAGATCGCCGCCAGCGTCGGCAAGCGCCTCGCCGGTATCAACACCGAACTGCGTCGGCTGCTGTCCGGGTGGATCAACCCGCTCGGCGAGAACGTCGGCGACTACGAAGTGCTCGCGATGTACCAGGACGAGATCGGCCACATGCTCCGGCTCGAAGACCGCATGCGCAAGGCCAGCATTGCCCTGCCGGCACCGGCCAAGCCGCCCACACGCAAGCGAGCCCGCGCCACCCCGAAGCGGTAGGCGGCTCTGAAGGCCCGGGCCGTAGGCAGCCATGCCACACAACCGTAGGACGGGACCGGCTGATGCGAGCGCGTTGTACGGAGCGCTCTCGGAACTCGGCGCTGCCCCCACGGCGAATCCGGCGAAACGTCCGCATGGCCCTCTCCCGGAGGACGCCACGCTCCTCCTCGGGGTCCTACTCGCCCACGCCGAGCTCGACGCCGCCGCCCGCGCTGATCCAGCAGCGGGCTCACCAAGCGGCCTCGCCGACGTCATCGTCGGCTACAACGCAGTGCTGGGCGCGGACAGCGACGTACGCCTGCGGCTCATGAGCCTCCGACTCGTCCGTACCGCGGCCGAGCTCACCGGGCAGCAGATCGAGCCCGTGCCCATCGCCGAGGCCGCCAGCTGCGCGGCACTGAGCGCCTCATGCCTCGTCGACGCCCTTCGGCTTGCCAAGCACTCGTCCTCACCAGCCGCCGAGGCCGCCGCCCTCAAAGCCGCCGCCAAGTGGAACCGGCAGGTCCACTCAGCCTTGCGTCGCATGGCGAGCACGGGTGTCTCCCGTCGCGCGGAGTGATGTCGTTCGAAGGGAGTCGGAAGATGCCCGACAACACCAACGAGATCCCGCTCTACTGGAGTGATGAGGCGCTCGAAGCCGAGATCGTCCGGTGCCACCTCGGTCATCTGGCCGCGCGAACGACATTCGAGACAGTTGGAGGGTGCCCCTACTGCTCCTACACGCCTGGAGAGCGTCTCGCAGCGCTCAGGACTGCGGTCCAGGATGCGGTTGACGCGGGGGCAAAGCCTTTCGTGAGTCCGGGAGCGGCTGCTGATCCCGGCGAGCAGGATGCCTGCGGAGTCGGCTGCCGCTGACCCGGTGGTGTACTCCAAGGCCAGGCCGCGCTCAGCTACCTCGGCCCCGTCAAATACGAACAGCGACAAGCGTGGCTCTGTAGTCGACGGCCCCTGAATTGTCGGTGCGGTCGGGTAATCTGATCGGTTGCTCCGCACGAACAGGTTGTGCCTAGAGGGGACATGGATGAGTCTGATCGGCGGCCGGTACGCAGAGATCGCGAACACACGTCGTGTTGGCGGTCAAGCGGAGGTCTTTAAGGCAGCCGACCTCCATCAAGGCGGCCGACACGTGGCCGTCAAGGTCGTGCCAGCTGGGTCTGACGAGATCTATCGCATCTACTTCGAGCGGGAGACCGCGGCGCACCACAAGCTGGATCACCCGAACATCGTGTCGCTGCTGGACAGCGGGACCGACCACGACGCAGGCATGTACTACGTCGTGCTCAGCTGGGTTCCCGTTTCGCTCAAAGATTGGTTGGCGACCGCTCCCGAACCTCCGGGTTGGGATGACGTTGCTGAGGTCATCGCTCTGCCTCTCGCGTCAGCGCTGGCACACGCCCACTCCATGGCAGTTCTCCACCGTGACATCAAGCCCGGCAACGTGCTCTGGGACGGCGAGAAACCGCTGCTCGCCGACTTCGCGCTCAGCAAGATCAAGGATCAGCTCGCGGGCGCGACCGACGCGACAGTCGCTGGAATGACCAGCGCGCCCTGGGCACCGCCGGACCTGGCGTCGCGCGGCTCGACCAGGTTTGACGTCTACAGTCTTGCCGCGACGCTCCTGCAATGCGTCACCGGCTGGGAATTGCGGGACTACCCAGACATTGCACGGGCGCTCGGCGAGGCCGACGTACCGCCAGCCGTCCTATCGCTGTTGCGGAGTGCCCTCGACCCTGACCCGGTAAATCGGCCAGCGGATGGACAGGTATTTCACCTTGAGCTGCAGGCCATTCAGGCAGCCCGCAGCAGCAACTGGCACGACGAGAAGGTTGTGTCGTTCGAGCTCTCTGGTGCGGCACGCCGATCCCTGGAGGAGGCGGGTGATGGCCGCTCCGCCGAGGCGGTCATCGCGGAGCGGCTGGGCTCCGCAACCCATGTGCTACCTCGTTTGAAGAGCACCGGCGGGGGGCGCGCGGTGCTAACCGCCGAAGAGTTCCGCCTCGTAGGTGACCAGGTCGAACTCGTTCTCGTTTTCAAGAACCACAATCAACTGTTCTGCATCCGGGCCGAAATCAAGGACTTCGAAGACCTGGAGCGGTTGCGGCAGGCCGAGGACGCGGTCACGTTGGACGGGCGAGACTTCGCCTGGTCAGCCGTGCGGCCAGCTAACCCGCAGAAGTCCGCTGCGGCGGCCGTGGAGATTCACCTCCTGCTCCAGAAGGCGATTCAGGACTCAGGCGATCGCTTGAGCGATCGCTTCAAGCAGGCGCGACTGAACAACTGGTCGAGTTTGATCGAGGCGAAGGAGCAGTTGGAGAAACGGTTGGAGGAACCAGTCGAGTATGCGCGCGTCGGCCGCTCTGGTACCCAGTTCGATCTCGAGACAGCAGTCCCGCTGACCAGTGCTTTCCTGGACCAGCAGCGTGTGGCTCGACCGGTGGACAAGCCCTCCGGCCGTGGCGTCGCCGTGACGATCGTCGACGTCGACAGTACGGACGTGACGGTCCAGGCAACCGGGCCCGGGGCCGATCTGCCCACCAACGGAGTGCTGGTCCGCGACCGTACCCCGTCACAGGCTGCGATCCGCCGCCAGAAGAGTGCGATCGCTGCACTTCGCGACGGCAGCGCAGCGAGACCCCATCTCCGCGAACTCGTGTTGGACCCGTCAGTGGCGCACACGCCGGAACCCGTGGCGTTCCAGCCGCAGCGGCCGGATTTCGATAATGACAAGAAGGTCGCCGTATCGAAGGCGCTCGGGTCGCAAGATCTCTTCCTCGTGCAAGGCCCGCCCGGGACGGGAAAGACGTCGTTCATCTGCGAACTCGTCCACCAGTACCTCACGGCGCGGCCCAACGACAAGGTGCTGCTCGTCAGCCAGATGCACGTCGCGATCGACAATGCCATCACCCGTCTGTACCGCTCCGGGGTGACGTCGGTGGTGCGTCTCTCGAGCCGTGACGACAATGTCGATCCGGATGCCAGTCATCTCCTTTTGTCCAACAAACTGGCAGCGTGGGCGGAGGAGATCCGAGTTCATGCCCGCACCGGCCTAGCTAGTTTGGCCGAGCGTGAAGGTGTGCACATCGACCATCTCGCCCTGGCTCTTCGTGCTGAGGAGGCCCTGGCAACTCTGCGGCAGAGAAACGAAACTGCCGAACTCCTCGGCCCGTTGGATGACGATGACCGTCTCGACAACGAGGATCTTGCTGAAGACCGCGCCGAATTGCTGGCTGACCATTTGCGGGCAGTCGACCGGGCCGACACCGCTGCGAACGAAGTCCGTACCGTTGCCGCAGGCCTTGAGATCGCCGTGCCGGACGAACTCGGCGAAGGCGAACTGGAGCATCTCGTGGCTAGCCTCCTGGTCGGGCACGGCGCTGGCCAGCGGCTCCGTGAACTGGTCAGGACTCAGGGCGACTGGCTTGCCAGCCTGAACGACCCGCAGGCCGCCGAGCCGATGTTCTTGCCTACACAGAGCGTGGTAGCCGGCACCTGCATGGGGTTCCTGGCCAATACCCACATCCAGAACATGCAGTTCGATCTCTGCATCATCGACGAAGCGTCCCGCGCAACCGCCCCCGAGCTCTTGGTGCCGATGACCCGGGCCAAGCGATGGGTGCTGGTGGGCGACACCAAGCAACTGCCGCCGATGGTGGAGGAGGTCTTCGAGCACCGGGATCTCGTCGACAGCTTCGATCTCGACAAGATGTTCCTGACCTCGTCGCTGTTCGACATTTTGCTTGGGGAGGCACCCGAGCCATGCATGACCAGTCTGGTCACCCAGCACCGCATGGCAGAACCGATTGGCGAGCTGATCTCCCAGGTCTTTTACGAGGGCACGCTCGTTCACGACCCCGCGCCTGTCTTTGTCCCCCAGACGGTCACCGACGGAGACCGTCTGGTGTGGTTCTCCACCAGTCGCCGTACCAATCGCCGCGAGGATGCCAGGCACCCTGGCGGCTCGAGCCAGTCAAACAAGCTCGAGGCCAAGAAGATTGCCGAACTCGTTGAGCGTCTCGAAGCAGATGCCAGGGCCGGCAAGTACGCCCGAGATGATGGCAAGGAGTTGGAGGTGCTGGTCCTCAGCGGATACCGGCGCCAATGCATCGAGATCGAGCGTGTACTCAGACGCCTCCGTTTGCGACGTGTTGCTGTGCAGGTCAAGACCGTGGACGCTGTTCAGGGCCGCGAGGCCGACGTTGTCATCTTCTCGGTGACCCGCAGCAACCTCACGGGCGAACTGGGATTCCTTGCCGACCGGTACCAAGGACGCGTCAACGTCGCCTTGTCCCGAGCACGGGAACTCCTCTGGATCGTCGGCGATTCCGAATTCTGCAGCAGCCGGGAAGGGCCGCTCAAGCGCGTACTTTCCCACATCACGTCGACCGCTGGTGGAAGGGTGCAGTACCTGTGAGTCGCGATATCTTCGCCGATGCCGCGCGTCGCCACGCTCACGCGCTTCCCGGGCACACTCTGCTGGCTGCGGAGCCGTGCGCGCTTCCGGCCTCCTCGCTGACAGTCGATGTGCTCGTGGAGCAGTCCGAAGACCTCGAAGCCGCACAGAAGTACTCACTTCGCGCCTTGCTCCACGGCATTGACACCGTCGATGACCTGCAGATGTTCCTCGGCCTGAGCGAAGGCGACACTGGCCGGGCCGTCGCGGGCTTGCTGGTCGCCGAATTCGTTACTTACCAGCCGCCCGCTCAGGGCGGTGCCCGACGCCTGCGGCTTCTGCCTGCCGGCCTGGAGGCCGCTCGCGACGCTCAATTGCGCCGCCCGGTGCCCACCACAATGCAGGTGGTCTATGACCGCCTCACGAGGTCCGTGACGGACTGGCGGCGTAACTCCTTGCGCCGTTCCAACCGGGCGAAGGCCGACCCCGGGCGCATTCTCATGCCGCCCGCAAGCAGTATGCCTGTGCGAACCACCGATCTCAGCATCTCCGCCCTCAACGGCACCCTGGACCCGCGCACCCGCGACGGGGTGCGCCTCCTCGGCATCAGTGGAGTCACCGAGAACCGGAACTTCTACTACGACGCGGTCCTCTTGGTGTTCAAGGACGACGATTCGAACACAGTGCGTCTCGGTGTCGAAGTCGACGGCAGTTGGAGTGAGCGGCACGCCGCAGCATTGGAGGCCTTCGGCGCCGCCGAGCGCCTACGCCTGTCGGCTGCGCCAGTTGAACATCCTCACGAACCCGTTACCGATTCCGGCGGTCGATTGGGCAAAGATGACGTCGTTGCACTCCAGTCTGGAGAGCATGTGGCCGGCGAGGACGACAACGGTGCCCTTGACCGGGCTGTGATCCGTTGGCTGGGCGTTTACGAACATCCGCAATGGCTCGCCGACGCCGTAGCGAACTCGCAGCGCCGTCTACTCATCGGTAGTCCGCAGATCCGCTCAACCGTGGCGAACGAACAATGGATCCGCGGCATCGAAAGACTGTCCCGTACCGTTGACGTGACGATCATTTGGGGCCTCGACGACAACGACGGGACCGACCAGGAGGCTGTCGACGCCTTGCACGCCGCCGCCCGCCGCGTCAACCGCCTCGGCATCATTAGGGTCGACGACACCGCAGCGAAGGTGCTCGTCAGTGACTCCTACTACATCACGACCACCTTCAACTGGTTGTCGTTTCGTGGTGAGCCGTCACGCAAATACCGCCAAGACGACGGAGACCTCGTCCAGGACCAGGCCCTCGCTGACCACGCCTACGCAAGACACCTTGCCGAGGCGTGCGCGCTCGCGGTCGAAGTGGTCGGTACCCTGCCCACCGATTACCGTGACCTCGTCGGCGCTGACGCCACCTGGGCGGACCGAGGAGCCACGACACCGAATCCCGACGCGCTGCAGAAGAGCAAGCAGTCAGCGGCGCCGACACAGGCGGAACGACGCAGAACGGCGCTCAGCAAGCTCACTGCGGGTCAGACTGTCTCGGGGCCCGTGAAAACGTTGACGGCTTTTGGCGCCTTCGTCGACCTGGGAGAGGTCGACGGATTGATCCACATCTCGCAGCTCGCCGCTCACCGAATCCGACACCCGTCCGAGGTCGTCAGCGTCGGCGAAACGGTCACCGTGCTGGTGCTGGCAGTCGACACCGTGCGAGAGCGCGTCTCGCTCTCCCTCAAGGCGACAGCGTCGGCAGATCCCACACCGAGACGGTCAGCACCCAAGGCGGCCGCCCCGCACCGGGGGAGGCGCCGTCCAGAATGACTCAACTCCCTCCACGCACCACGCGCGGCTGTCGGACGAGACGGTCGACGGGCGCCGGCAACGCAGCACGGGGCTGCACGAACTCGTCCTGACCGCCTACGAGTACCAGTGCGTTCTGCGGGTACGGCGGACGCATCGGCGCCATTCTGGTCGGGCTGGAGGCCGCTCATGTGTACTGGTGGGCGCTGGGCGGACCCGACGAGGTCGACAACGCCCTGTGCCTGTGCTCGCTGCACCACAAGCTCTTCGACAAGGGAGTCCTGGGCGTGAGCGAGGAGAACCGGGTCATGGTTGCCCAGCGCTTCATCGACCAAAGCGCGGCAGCCCACGACCAGGTCATTGCCCTCGGAAGCAGGCTACTCCTCGGCCCCCAGGCCGGGACCGCGTCGATAGCCGCGGTCTACCGGTCCTGGCACGCGGCACAGGTGTTCCACGGGCCGGCACGCGCCGCCCTCACGGCGTAGATCAGGAGCCGCGTCGGACCGTCGCCGGAGCTGGACGACGTACGTAGCGACTGGGCAGCTCGATGACACACGGAGGGACCGCGTCACCCATGGGCAGGACCGGGTACTACTACGACCCTGATGCCCCGGCGGCCAACACCCTCATTCCGGCGAGCAACCTGCTTGTCGTCGACGACCACGGGGCCATACTGCTGCAACGCCGTCGTGATATCGGCCAATGGGCGCTGCCCGGCGGAGCGCAGGACATCGGCGAGACCGCCGCGCAGTGCGCGGTGCGCGAGTGCTTGGCAGAGAGCGGCATCGTCGCCGAGATCACCGGCTTCCTCGGCGTGTACACCAACCCGCACCACATCGTCGCGCACACCGACGGGGAGGTCCGTCAGCAGTACGAGAACACCTACATCGGCCGCCCTGTCGGCGGCGCGCCGACCATCAACGATGAGGCTGACGACGTGCGGTTCGTCCACCCCGACGACCTCGACAACTACGACATCCATCCGAGCATGCGCCAACAGATCGGCGACTACCTCGCCGGTACTTACCCGTATCTCGGCTGACGGCGGAGGCGCGAAGGATGCCTAGATCCGATTCTCGGGGTGCCCCGCCCAGAGTTGAGGGCGGCCGCGTTTGGACTGACACCGACCGCGGCGTTATCTGGCGTGGCGACGAGATGGCCTGCATCGGGCCATCGCCCAACGTCACTGTCGGTTGGCCTTAGTACACTCCCGGCAGTCACGCTGAATGAGTGGAGAGTATGGCCACCAGCTACGAACCATACGAAGCGATCATGACGCGACTCAGGGCCGAGATGCCAAGCCTGGCAGACCAATTGGACCAAGAGGTCCGTCACGGACGTGCGGTCTCCGAACAAGGCCTCCGCCAGGAGGGGAGGTACGAAGAGCGGGCGAGTCGCCTCGCAGCCACCGAGCTTCCACCCCTCGGGAAGACTGACGTCGCCGTGATCCCGTATACGGACGACGAGCGCATCGAGCTCGTCCGCGAAGCGCTTCTCACGCTGGCCGAGACCATGTATGCCACCCGCAATGCGGCGCTGCAGACAGCTCGTGCGCACGGACTGGAGCCGGAGATCCAGTTCGGCGACCCCGAGCTTGAAGTCCCGACAAGGATCAGCCTGTCGGACGAGACGCCGCTAGCACGAGTGGCGCTTCAAAAGGTACGGGAGCTGCTGGCGAACGGTCACGACGTTCATCCGGAGGTCGAGGGATGAGTGATCGTTCCGATCTGATCTTGGCCATTGAGATGGCCATCGGCGCGCTTCAGCCGGTGTACCGAAACAACGCGGACGAATCCGACTTGTACGAGGCTTCGTTGCTTACCGTGTGTCTCGATGCGGCGACCCGCGCTGGCGGAACCGTACTCCTCACCAGGGATGGCACGAGCCGTGATGTTGCGTTCCATTTCCGTCGCTCCCCGGGAAACCTCTGGTCCGGGAACTTCACTTTCGCACTGATCAGCTTTCCCGATACTCAGAAGCAGCTCGAAGTCCATCTGGGCGTGTACGTCCTGGCTGGACGGTCGAAGGTGGCGCACGAATGCGACGTCGCGATCATCGACCATCAGGAGGGCGAGCGCAGCCGTCAAGCTGCGGTGCATCCCAGGAGCAGCAAGCTTGTCGCTGCCATCGAAGCCAAGCACTACAGCACTTCGCCTGGTCTCGGAGTCGGCCGCGGCTTCCTTGGCCTCGCCCAGGAACTCGGAGAGAGGACCAGTTCGCTGGTCTATCCGTCGCGGAGTTCCGCCAACCTCGCAGGGCTCATCGCCAAGCGCCACAGTGAGGCATACGGGGAACTCCTTCCGGATACACCGGCGGCCGCGCGGCTACGTGCACGCCTCGATCAGGAGATCCGGAACTGGAAGGCGCGAATCTGATCCCGTCCGTGCCGCGACAGTGGCCAAGATGTCGGTCACACGCCGGGCGAGGGGTGCGTAACCGGTGGGGGTGCACCCCGGCGCATCATCTGTCGCGGTCATCGGGGCCGAACCCGCGGACTACGGTGGGGCTCCTGGTGTGCTTGTGGTGTGCCCGGACGGGGGAAGCAATTGCGGTCCGGGAATGGGTTGAGATCTGGACAAAATCGGACGGTGGAAGACGGGGAAGCACGGGGGCGGAATGATCTTCGTCGACTGACAGCGCAGCCCTCACCGGCTGGTTTCACTTCGACTCCGGCCGCCAAGCCGCCGCCCAGTGCTACCTCCTCGGGGCACTGCCTGCAGCCCACGTCAGTGACGACCCGCGCTCGGGCGCAGCCGCCATGTCCTTCCTCGCCATCCAGTCCTACTCGGGGCGTGGGTGAGTGGTCTCGACTTCGGCTTCGCGCCACAACTGAACAGTGGGGAGTTTCCTGATTCGTGGGTACGCCCCCGTGACTGTACGTACGATGCCGAGGTGGACTACGACGAGCTCACCGCGCTTCGTCGGCATGATCCGGCATGGCGGCTGCTGCGAGCAGGCCATGCGCCGCTGGTACTTGCCTTTCTGGGGCGGGTCTTCGTCGATGAGAGCGCTCGTTCGGTAGCGGCCGCGGAGTTGACGGCGCGTTTCGAGGACATGCTCTACGTGCTGCGTGAGCAACTTGGTGAAGACGCCTTCCCCAAGAAGCCGACCGCCTACCTCGACGACTGGGCTGCCCCTGAGCAGGGGTGGCTGCGCAAGTTCTACCCGCAGGGTTCGAACGAGCCGCATTATGAGGCGACTGCCGCTCTGGAGAAGGCAGTCGGCTGGGTTGCCTCGTTGCGGGCCAGGGCCTTCGTGGGTACTGAGTCCCGGCTCGGCATTGTCATCGAACTGCTGCGGCAGATGGCCTTCGGTACCGAGACCGACCAAGTCGCGCGGCTGCAGGAGCTGCAGCGCCGGCGCGACGAGATCGACCGGGAGATCGCCCGCGTCCAGGCCGGCGAACTCGACATCATGCCCGACTCGGCGGTCCGCGATCGTTACCAGCAGTTCGCGCAGACCGCGTATGGCATCCTGTCCGACTTCCGTGAGGTCGAGGCCAACTTCCGCCGCCTGGATCGAGCCGTCCGCGAGCGCATCTCCACGTGGGACGGAGGCAAAGGCGACCTGCTGAGAAGTGTGCTCGGCGATCGCGACGCCATCGCGGACTCCGACGAAGGCCGGAGCTTCCATGCCTTCTACGACTTCCTGCTTTCGCCCGGTAGGCAGGAGGAGTTCGATGCACTGCTGCAGTCCGTGCAATCCCTGGCCGCGGTAGAGAACCCCGACGCGCGATTGGCGCACATCCAGTACGACTGGCTTGAGGCCGCCGGTCGCGCCCAGGCAACCGTACGCCTGTTGTCCGAGCAACTGCGGAGGTTCCTCGACGACCAGGTCTGGTTGGAGAACCGCCGCGTCATGGACATTCTGCGGAACATCGAGGTACAGGCACTCCGACTGCGCGAACTTCCCGGCGCAGACCGCCTGCACATGGAGATGGACCAGGCCGCGCCGGAAATCACGTTGCCCTTGGAACGCCCCATGTACCGGCCGAAGGCCGCCCTGGTGATCGACTCCGCTGCGCCGGACTCCGCGGAAGACGACATCGACGCCGACGTCCTCTTCGACCAGGTGTATGTCGACCATCAGCGTCTCATCCAGGCCGTCCGCGCCTGCATGGGCGATGGCGCGCAGGTCGGGTTGGGCACGGTGCTGGACGCGTACCCCCTGGAGCAGGGCTTGGCCGAGCTGATCTCGTATATGGCGCTGTCGGACACCGCCTTCGAGGTCGTTTGCGACGCGTCGGCGGAGCAGCTGGTCAGCTGGCAGGCCAGTGCATCGGACGACATGGTGCGGACAGCACGGCTTCCACGAGTGACGTTCGTGCGCAGGCGCTCGGCATCGGCAGTCTCGGTGACGCAGGTGCCCGAAAGGAACGCAGAGTGAGCGATGCACACTTCGGGCTCGCGGTCGCGCAGCTCATGAAAGGCGTGGTGTACCGCGATCAGCACGAAGCCGCTTGGCGGCACCTGATGGCTGGCCAGGCGCAGGTCCGCGACCACGTCGCTGTCATCGGCCTGACGGTCGTGGTGGACGACGCGGAGGGGTACGCCTACCTGACGTCGCGGCCCGAGGATCCGGACGCCCAGGGCGAGACCGTCGAGCTGCCGCGGCTGGTGCCTCGTCATCGCCTCTCGCTGCACGTGAGCCTCCTGCTCGCACTCTTGCGCAAGCGTCTTGCCGAACACGACGCACAGGGCGGTGACGCCCGCCTGGTGCTGACCGGCGAGCAGATCGCGGACATGATGCGGCTCTTCCTGCCGGAGACCACGCAGGAGGCGCGGCTCATGGACCGCATCAAGGTCCACATAGCGAAGGCCGAGGATCTGAGCTTCCTCCGCCGGCTCGGCGGCACAGATGCCTATGAAGTCCGCCGCATTCTCAAGGCCTTCGTGGATGCCGAGTGGCTCTCCGGGTTCGAGGAGGCGTTGCGGGCATACGGCGCCGAAGTCTCGGGCGCGACCGACGGCAACGGGCCTTCCGACGCATCGGACCTGGGAAGCGGGGGTGACTGATGGACGGGCTGTTCGCCGCGGTCGAACTGGAGGACACAGCCAGTGCGTCGACACGGCGTCCGGGATTCCGCCTCGACCGTTTGGAGGTCTACAACTGGGGAACTTTCGACCACCGCATCTGGTCCCTGGGACTTGACGCCGCTGACGGCCTGCTGACCGGCGACATCGGGTCGGGCAAGTCGACGCTGGTGGATGCGATCACGACGTTGCTGCTGCCTGCGCACCGGATCTCGTACAACAAGGCGGCAGGTGCCGAGACACGGGAACGGTCGCTGCGGTCGTATGTGCTCGGTTACCACAAGTCCGAGCGCAGCGAAGTTTCCGGTCTGTCCCGGCCGGTCGGGCTGCGCAAACCTGGTGCCTACTCGGTGCTCCTCGGAGCCTTCGTCAACCACGCGCTGGACGCGCACGTCACGCTGGCCCAGGTTTTCTGGATGCCGGACAGCCTGCAGTCCACCCCGAGCCGGTTCTTCGTCACGGCCTCGGGGGACCTGTCCATCGCCTCTGACTTCACCGATTTCGGGACGGACATGACCGCGCTGCGTCGTCGACTGCGCAAGCACGGTGCCGATGTTCACACCGGCTTTCCCGAGTACGGACGTGGTTTCCGTCGCCTTCTGGGCATCCCGTCCGAACAAGCGATGGAGCTGTTCCACCAGACCGTTTCGATGAAGGCAGTCGGGGATCTCAATGACTTCGTCCGCCAGCACATGCTCGAACCTTTCGACACCGCGAGCACGATCGCCGCCATGGTCGGTCACTTCGACGACCTGGACCGTGCACACGAAGCCGTCATGAAGGCACGTACGCAACTTGAACTGCTCGACCCGCTCTTGGCCGACTGCGCAAAATTCGATGCCGTCGAGGCGCGGCTTGGCGCGGTCCGCCGGGAGCTGGAGGCAGTCCCCTACTTCATCGCCGAGCGCAAGGACATGCTCCTTCAGACCACCGTTGCCGTACTTCAGCGGGAAGAAGGTCGACTCACTCTTGGCGCTTCCACCGCGAAGTCCCAGCTGAGAGAGCTCCGCGACCGGATCCAGCGTCTCGAAATCGAACGGGCCGGCCTAGGCGGCAACCGGATCGCCGAAATCGAACGTGAGGTGAAGGCGGCCAAGTCACGTCGCGACGACCAGCATCGACGTGCTGACAGCTACGATGCCCTACTCCTCAGCGCCGGTCTGGAGCCGGTCTCCGACGCCTCGCAGTTCGCGGCTCGGCGGGAACGCATCCACGTGCAGCGCACGGCGATGGAAGACGACCGAACGACAGCGCAGCAGAAGGTCACCGAGACTGCCCTCGCCGAGCAGAACCTCGACGGTGAGATCAAGGAGGCGCGGGCCGAGATCGCCAGTCTCCGGGACCGTCGCAGCAACATCCCTCGACGCAGCCTGGAGCTGCGGACTCGACTCTGCGCGGCGGTAGGCGTCGGGCCTGACAGCCTGCCGTTCGCCGGCGAGCTGATCCAGGTGCGCGCTGAAGAGAGTGCGTGGGAAGGCGCAGCTGAGCGAGTGTTGCGCGGATTCGGGCTCTCACTCCTGGTGGCAGAGCGACACTACGCGGCCGTCGCTGGCTGGATCGATGCCCACCACCTCGGTACGAAGATCGTGTACTACCGCGTGCCGGATCACCTGCGTACGGTGCCACCGCCCGAGCACGATCCCGACGCGCACCGTCGGCTTGCCGCCAAACTTGACGTGGACGAGACGCAGTTCGCGCCGTGGATCAAGCGGGAGCTGGCCAATCGGGCGGGCCTCATATGCGTGGAGTCCATGACGGAATTTCACCGCGTGGAACGGGCGCTGACCAAGTCCGGGCAAATCAAGTCGGGGCGAGGACGTCACGAGAAGGACGACACCAGGCGCATCGACGACCGGGCCACCTACGTCCTCGGTTGGAGCAACGAGCGCAAGATCGACGCGTTGGTGTCCACGCTGACCAGGCTCAACGACAGATTCCTTGGCCTGCGAGGTGACTCCGCGAGGGCCGCCGCCGAGTTCGACCGCGTCAACGGCCAGGTGGAGGTGCTCGGGCTGCTTGCCGCATACACGGACTTCGCCGAGCTCGACTGGCGCGGCACGGCGGCGGCCATCGAGGGGCTGAAGGAGGAGATCAAACGCATCACCAAGGCTTCCAGCGAACTGACGAGAGTCACGGAGCGGCTTGCCGAGCTCGCCGAGGAACTCCTCAAGAAGGAGAAGGAACACGAGGCTCTGGTTGGCGAACAGGGGGAGCTGCGCAACGCCAGAGAAAACGCCGAGCGGTTGGCTTTGCGTAATCAGCAGCTCTTGGACGGGCCCGCCTTCGCAGACGCTCGTGGACAGTTCGACGCTCTGATGCGCCGTGCGGGGACGGCGTTGGCGGATGACGTCGAAGCCTACGACGACCTGGCGGGCCGGCTTGCCTCTCGATTGAACTCCGAGCGCGAGGCGAAGCAACGAGAACAGCGCACGCTGGAGTCCAAGATCGTCCAGGCCATGGCCCGTTTCCGGGTCGCGTATCCGCTCGAAACGGCGGATATGGACAACAACGTGCGGTCCGCAGCCGAGTACCGGGCATTGCACGCAGCGCTGGTTCAGGATGATCTTCCTCGCTACGAGGAAGAGTTCAAACGACACCTGAACGTCAACACGATCCGCGACATCGCCACCTTCCAGTCGCAGTTCGGCAGACAAGAGCAATTGATCCGGCAGCGCGTCGACACCATCAATGACTCGCTGATCAGCATCGACTACAACGAAGGCCGCTACATCCAGCTGGAGGTCGCCCGCAGCCCGAACACCGAGATCAGCGACTTCCGCCACGACCTCCGGGCATGCACCGAGGGTGGGGTCTCGTCCGACGGTTCCGACCAGTACACCGAGCAGAAGTTTCTCCAGGTCAAGGCGCTGATCCAGCGATTCAAAGGCCGGGAGGGGTTTGCCGATGCCGACAAGGCTTGGGTGCGCAGGGTCACGGACGTCCGCAACTGGTTCGTCTTCTCTGCGTCCGAGCGGTGGCGCAGCGACGATGCCGAGTTCGAGACGTACACCGGCTCGAGCGGGAAATCGGGTGGGCAGAAAGAGAAGCTGGCGTACACGATCCTGGCGGCATCGTTGGCCTACCAGTTCAAGTTGGACTGGGGGGCCACCGCATCGAAGACCTTCCGCTTCGTTGTCATCGACGAGGCATTCGGCCGGGGCTCCGAGGAGTCGGCCCGATTTGCGCTCGGTCTGTTCCGCCGTCTCGGCCTGCAACTCCTGGTGGTGACTCCGCTGCAGAAGATCCAGGTGATCGAGCCGTATGTCTCCGCTGTGGGTTTCGTCGACAATCCGACGGGCAGCTACTCCCGGCTGCAGACCCTGACGATCGAAGAGTACCGAGAGCGACAGGCCGCTCACCTGGCCCGGCGCGCGGAGCGCGAGGCGTCATGATCCCGGACCAATGGACGCGACCCGGTGATGTCGTATCGCTTCTGAGGAAGCGATTCGAGCGCGGTGACTTCCTGCGGCAGTGGGCCGCAAGCCAGGCTTGGGAGCCCTACCAGGTGCCGATCAAGGGGCCGACGGCACGGGAGCTCGCGGACAATTTCGGTGCCGCCCAGGAGTGGACCCAGCTGTGGCTCACACAGCGGCCCCGCGCTCTCCGGCTGGAGACACGTGAGGTTGGCGGCCGACTAGTCGGCGCGAACCATGTGCCCGCGCGCGTGTGGATCGACACGTACGAGGCTATGTGGGATGTCCTGGGTGTCGACAAACAGGTCCGCCGGTACGCGGATCTCCTGGAACAGGCCAGAGAATTCGCCGCCCCAGGCATTGCGGAATGGATGGCCGAGCACCCACGTCAGGTACTCGCCGACGCCGATGTCTGGCCGCAACTCGTCGCCACCGCGGAGTGGATAGTCCATCGGTCTCGGCCCGGAATCCCGCTGCGTCACATCGACGTTCCTGCGGTCGACACGAAGTTCGTCGAGAACCACAAGGCGCGTCTGGCCGACCTCCTCGACACGGTCTTGCCGTCCGACCGCATCGACGACACCGTTCCCCGCGGTGATTTCACAGCCCGCTATCGCTTCGCGGCCAAGCCGGAGTACGTCCGATTGCGGCGCCTCGGACGTACCCGGTGGCCGTTCCTGGGGGTCAGCGAGATCACCATCCGGGTCAGCGAGCTGGTCGACATCCCCATGGAAGCGGCAACCGTCTACGTAGTGGAGAACGAAACTACATACCTGGCCTTCCCCGAGGTCGACGACGCCTTGGTCATCTTCGGAGGCGGCTATGCGGCTGGAAGCCGACTCGCCGCGCTGAACTGGCTCGGCGAGCGCTCGGTGGCCTACTGGGGTGACATCGACACACACGGCTTCGCCATCCTCGACCGCCTGCGCCGACGCTTCCCCCGCATGCGCTCGATGCTCATGGACCGCGAGACCCTGCTGGGCCATGAGGCGCACTGGGTTACCGAACCGTCGCCCCACCGAGGCGAGCTGTCGGCCCTGACGCGGGAGGAGTCGGATTTGTATCGCGACCTCCAGGACGACCGCTTCGGTCGCGGGGTACGTCTTGAACAGGAGCGTGTGCGCTTCGGCCAAGTCATCCGTGCCGTTCAACACGCCCAAGCGTGAGGCATCGCCGAAAGGGCATTTCGTTCGGTTCACCGGCGTTCCAGCCGCGTCTCACGCGGCACGCGGATATCCGGAGGCCCCGGTGGATGCTCAGAGATGAGTCATCACGCGTCGCACTCGCTCATCACGTGGTCTGCTGCGGCCGAGTGTCGATCTATTTGGGACCTGCGGCGCTGCGCTGGATAGAGATCGAGCACGGCGGAACTGGAGTGGGACATGGCCAAGCTGACAGAGGAACAGCTGTGCCGGCGACGACTGGCGCGAGCCCGGCGAGAGGCCTTGGCGGCCGAGGAGGATGAACGCCGCATGGCGGAGCGGCGGGCGATGTGGGAGCGCGAGGGCATGTACCAGACGCGCGAGGAGTTCGAGTCAGGCGAACCCTGCCGAGGATGTGGTGAACCACTGCTCGACGGACACGGTGCTCGAATCGGGCTTGTGCACATGACCCCCGAGCAGCGGGCCGAGCACGATGCGGAGGAGGCGCGATTCAAGGAACGGCACGGGGACTGTCACGCGTTTCGATGGACCATGGAGGGCTCACGCACGATGCACTGCGGGTACTGCTGCCCCCCGCACCCCATGAGCGCCAGGCAGTGGAAGGCGATCTCGCGGATCCTCGATTCGGGGCCGAAGGACCCAGACCGATGGAAAGAGCTCGACGCCTGGGATCTTGCCCTCACTTGCAACCACGTCGTTCAAAAAACCGCGCATCGAAGCAACGACCGCTACAGCGCGAGCGTCATCGATTGCCCTGAGTGCGGCCAGAAGAGGGGGATCGTCGAGCAAACGCGCGTGGGTCCAGCCGACGATCCCGAGGGGAGGATCCGGGAGGAACGGTTGGCCCAAGAACTTGCCGCGGCCGAAGCCAAGCTTGTGCGGCAGCGCCAGGCCACGGCCGCGACAGAGGCGCGGATTGCGGACCTGCGTCGGCAGGCGGACGCGCCTCGTCATGCCGGTGAATGACGTCCCTCGCCATGAGTCGAGCAGCGCCGTCCCGGTTGGTTCCACAGCCTTCGAATTGCACAACGAGAGGTGCGCGCAGGGGAGGCGACGCCTGTCGAGCACATGGTGCGTCACGACGCGCGATCCAGGGATTGCTGAGGCAACTTCGGCCCTCATGGGCGGGATGCACAGCCGCGTGGTGTCGGCGGATGGTCAGCTTGAAGTCTTGACCAGCGCAACGAGTATCGAGGTCGTTCTGGATAGCTCGATGATCACCGTGCACCCGGCGCCGCAGGCACCCGGCCGAGCCGTCAGCCGTACCGCCGAATCGCCTCCTGCGATGTTCTGCGGATGCGCGACGGGTCTGGGGGAGGAGACGGCCGCTTGTGTCCAGGCTTGGCATTACCCGATTGCGACGGTCGACTTCCGCCTGGGAGCGGCCTATGACCTCGGTGTGGGACGTTTCACAGGGATCGTGCGGGAAATCGCGAACACCCTGCCCGCCGTCCAGGCCAAGCTGGCGCAGGTGAGCGGCGAGGCGCTCTGCGAGTTCTACGTCAGGGTGGTCGACATTACGACGCTGCATGGCACGCTGGTGCGCTTCCACCTTCCGGCCATCCGCGTTGTCGGACCCTGGCGTCCCCCTTTGCCGGGAACAGCTTCATGACAAGCCTCTCGACCTGGAACAGACGGCCACCCAGGCTGCCAGCGTCGGATGGCGAGCGTGGCTGCCAGAGGCGTTCAATGTGAGCCCCTGGTGTGCCCGTGGTGTGCCCGGACGGGAAGCAACGGGGGCGGACGCGGGAGTAATTGCGGGCCGAGAATGGGCTGCGATCTAGACAAATTCGGACAGTGAAAGACGGTGGAGGACAGGGGCGGAATGATCTTCGTCGACTGAAAATCGGAAGGTCGGCGGTTCGACCCCGCCCCTGGCCACTCAAACGCAAAGCCCCGAAGTCGACCAAGTCGACGACGGGGCTTCTTTGTTGTGCGCGGCAGCGGGTCGGCGGGGCGGGTGTGCCCGAGGCCACAGGGGGTGTGTGGGCTCCGCTCCCGGTCGGCGGCGCGGTCCGGGGGAGCAGGCCGACCGCGGGCGAGTGGCGCGCGGCACGTTCCCAGGCCGGGTGGGGGAGAAGCGCGGGGCTGCCGGTTCGGGATTTCCGGGTCGTCGCGGACCGCGCCGGGCCGGGAGGGACCCGGTCGGGGTGGGATGGCGCACCAGGTGCTGTGATCCGCGTCATCGTGAAGGGAAGCGGGCGCGTGGTCGAGCCGGACGGTGGGGCTGTCCCACAGCCCTCCGGTGATGCGCGCCCACCGTCTGAGAGCCCCGCACACCTCCACCCGCCGCCCTATCCCAAGGACTCCGCGCAATGCCGACACCGGCGGTCCGCCGTCGTGCCGAGGCGGCCGCCGGTGGCGGTGGCCGGGTGGGTGTCGCTGATGCGGGTCCAGAGGCCGGGGGGTGGGTCGGTGATCCAGCCCCAGTGGGAGCCGGGCCTGAGGACGTCGGACTCGGTCATGTGGGTGCAGCCGCCCGGGGTGTGGGCGATGCGGCCGGGGGAGATCAGGATGGCGGTGCCGGGGAGGCGGGTCCACGGGATCGGTTCGGCGCTCGGGGTGGCGGGGGTCCGGCAAGCGCAGCCTTGGCCGATGATCAAGTCACAGTGTTCGCAGTGCTGTTCTTTCATGCGTCGACGGTAGGGCGGCGGCCGCGTTCGGCGGGGTGCCGACGGCCGAGGACGACCCGAAAGTGGAGTGGGCGGGCTGGCTCTGTGCTTCGCTGGGGGCGCGGGATCGCCGGCGGCGGCCCGGGACGGCCTGCGCCCGGGGTGTGCTTCCGTGCGCCCTGTCGTGCGATGTCGGCGGCGCCGGAGGATGGCGTCGCGGCAGGCGGGGATACGGGCGGACCGGACGTGCGGGACCGGAGGCCCGTGGAACGGAAAGCCACGCGACGAACCCCGCCGACGCGCACGACCGCCCCCGCCCGACGCCCCCGAAGGAGACACGACCCCATGACGCCGCGCGGTACGCCCGGGTTCGAGTACGCCGGGCGGATCCCGTCCCTGGCCGAGGTGTACTGGGACACCGAATACGCCCAAGGCCGCCTGCTCGACCTGCCACCGGAGCCCCTGGTCGAGGACATCCTCTCCGCGGCCCGGCGGTTCGGTCTGACGCACGACGAGGGGTTGTACATCGGGGTCGGGAACGGCCGCAATTACCTGCCGCTGGTGGCCGGCGGCCTTGACCTGGTCGGCCTGGACATCTCCGCCGTCGGCCTCGCCGAGATCCGGAACCGCGCCCCGGAGCGCGCGCACCGGCTGGTGCACGGCGACCTCGGCGCGCTGCCCGCGGACGCCCGGTTCGGGGTCGTCGCGGGGATCAACGTTTTCCAGCACGGCACCCGCGAGCAGGCGCACGCCCACGTGCGTGCGGCGCTCGACCGGGTGGCGCCCGGCGGGCTGTTCGCGATCCGGGTGACCGCGGTGGGGACCGAGGTGACGCGGCCGTACGAGGTGCTCGGCGAGCACGACGACGGCTCGATGACGATCCGCTACCTGCCCGAGGACCGCGACGCGCCGGGCATCACTTCGCACTACTTCAGCCAGGCCGGGCTCGCCGAACTGCTCGGCGGCCACGACGAGGTGCTGCCGCTGCGCGACGACCGCACCGACCGGGCCACCGGGAAGCGGGGACGCCGGCGCCGCTGGGAGGCCATCGTGCGGCGCGGCTACAAATTCTGACCGGAGGCGGCACCGCCGGTGCGGCCGGGAGCCGGATCGGGACCGCCGTCGGCGCCGGCATCCCCGCCCCGCTCCGCCACCACCGCCGCATATCGGACGGTGAGCCCCGCCATCAACGCTTCCAACCCCGCCTCGAACGCCGACTCGTCGATCTCGCGCTGGGCGTCGGCCAGCAGGTGGGCCTGGTCGAGGTGCGGGTACGTCCCGGCGTACACCGCCGCGTCGTCCGGGAAGCCGCCCGCGAAGGACCCCAGGGCGGAGCCGGTCACGAAGTAGCGCATCAGCACGCCGACCCGGGTGGCCTGCGCGCGCGGCCACCCGGCGTCGACCAGGGCGCCGAACACCGCGTCGGCCATGCGCAGGGCGTGCGGCCGCCGTCCGGGGCCGGTGGCCAGCGCCGGGACGATGTGCGGGTGCCCGGCCAGGACTTCGCGGTACGAGCGCGCCCATTGCCGCAGCGCGTCCGGCCACGGGGTGCCTTCCGCCCCGACGCCGGCGAAGCCGGTGATGTCGACTTCGCCGAGCACGGTGTCGACGACCGCGTCGATGATCGCGTCCTTGCCGGCGAAGTGGTTGTAGAGCGCGGGCCCGCTGACCCCGAGTTCGGCGGCGAGGCGGCGGGTGGAGACCGCTTCCAGGCTCTCGGCGTCCACGAGGGCGAGAGCCGTGGCGACGATGCGGTCCCGGCTGAGCAGCGGTCGGCGGGGCCGTCCCACGATGCGCGCCTCCTGAAGGCCTTCCCGGATACGACGTTCGGTGCCCGGATACGACGGTGCCCGGGCGGTGTCTTCCGCCGGATCGGGCCGCGGGCTATAGTCCCAAATTATCACTGCTAATTAAGGCCGACGAGGAGCAACGGTGGACTTCTCCCTGACCGACGAGCAGAAGGCCATCCGGGACACCGCGCGCGCCTTCCTGGCGAAGGAAGTCATCCCGCTGGAACAGGAGGTGCTGCGCCGCGAGCGCCGGCACCAGCCCGGTCTGGAGCGCTCGGAGCTTCGCGAACTCCAGCTCAAGGCGAAGGAATTCGGCTTCTGGGGGCTGTCCACGCCGGAGGCGTACGGCGGCATGGAGCTGCCCGCGGTCACGCAGTCGCTGGTGTGGACCGAGATGGGGCGCACATTCGTGCCCTTCCGGTTCGGCGGCGAGGCCGACAACATCCTCTACTTCGCGGACGAGCGGCAGCAGGCCGAGTACCTGCTGCCGACGATCGCCGGGGACCGCATCTCGTGCTTCGCGATCACCGAGCCGGGCGCGGGCTCGGACGCCGCGAACATCAAGATGACCGCGCGCCGGGACGGCGACGACTGGATCCTCAACGGCGAGAAGACGTTCATCACCAACGGCAACGAGGCCGACTTCGCGATCGTCGTCGCGGTCAACGACAGGGACCTCGGGGTGCGGCGCGGCGGCACCACCGCGTTCCTGGTGGACCGGGAGATGGGCTGGACGTCGGAGTTCATCCAGACGATGGGCGAAGGCGGGCCCGCCGCCCTGGTGTTCGACGATGTGCGGGTGCCGTCGCGGAACGTCCTGGGCGAGGTCGGGCAGGGCTTCGAGCTGGGCATGAAGTGGATCGGCAAGGGCCGCTACACGATTCCCTCGCACGCCCTCGGCATCGCCGAGCGCGTCCTCCAGATGGCCGTCGAACACGCCCGCACCCGCGAGACGTTCGGTAAGCCCATCGGCGAGAACCAGGCCATCCAGTGGATGATCGCCGACTCCGAGGTGGAACTCGAGGCCGCGCGCATGCTGGTGCTGCGCGCCGCGTGGGCCATCGACCAGGGCCAGGACCCGCGGCACAGCTCGTCGATGGCGAAGCTCTACGGCGCGGGCATGGTCAACCGGGTCGTGGACCGTGCGCTGCAGATCCACGGCGGCATGGGGTACACCCGAGAGCTGCCGCTGGAGCGGTGGTACCGGCAGGTGCGGCTGTACCGGATCTTCGAGGGCACCGACGAGATGCAGCGCCTGATCATCTCCCGCGACCTGCTGCGCGGCTACACGAAGATCGGCGGCGGCCTGGGCTAGGGCGTATCCGGTGGACACGCCCGAGGGCGTGCCCCGGACCGTTCAGGACCCGTGCCGGGAGCTGTTCGCCCGGGTCGGCGGCGGTCGCGGCCGGGGCGGGCCGCCGCCGATCCGTCGGGCGGGAGCGTTCCGGTCAGCCCTGCGGCTCGATCGCGGCCGGGTCCATCCACATGACCTCCCACAGGTGCCCGTCCGGGTCCTGGAAGGAGCGGCTGTACATCGGGCCCTGCTCCATCGGCGGGTTGGCCTCGGCGCCGCCGTGCGCGAGGGCGAGGTCGGCGATGCGGTCGACGCCCGCACGGTCCTCGGCGCTGAGCGCGATGATCGCCTCGGTGGAGGTCCGCGCGTCGGCGATCTCCTTCTTCGTGAAGTTCTTGAAGAACGGCTCGGTCAGCAGCATGGCGAAGATCGTGTCGCTGATGACCACGCACGCGGCGTTCTCGTCGGTGAACTGCGGGTTGAGCGGGTAGCCGAGCGCCGTGTAGAACGCCTTGCTCGCGTCCAGGTCCTTGACCGGCAGGTTCACGAAGATCATGGTCGCCATCGGGCGCTCCTCTTCCGAGTGTCCGGACGTCCGGGTGCCGGGGTTCTCCGGGCGCCCCGGATCGTCCGGGTATCCGTGGGTACGTTCGGCTTCCGCCGTCGTTGTCACAGATGTAGACCGGAACCCCGCCCGAGACTCATCGGCGCGCCGAGGATTTCTTCGCGCGTTTGTGCAGCCAGTCGGCGAAGGCGGCCAGCGCCGGTCCCGGATCGCGGCGCCCGACGCCGATCCGGAAGCGGTCCCGCGGGGTGGGGCCCAGTTCGGAGCGGTAGATGTCGGCGGGCAGCAGCAGGACGCCGGCCTCCTCGACCAGGTCGCGGCAGAACGTGCCGACGTCGCCCGGCCCGAGGTAGCGCGGGTACGCGACACAGCCGCCGTCCGGCGCCCGCCACGCGAACAGGTCCGGGAACTCGGCGAAGAACGCGTCGAAGAGCGGCACGTTCTCCGCGACGATCGCCCGGTTGCGCCCCTGGATCGGCCCGCGCGCCTTCACCGCGATGCGCGCCAGGATCTCGCTCGGCGCCGCGTTGCAGATCGACGTGTAGTGCTTGGCCCGCTCCAGCCGGGACAGCAGCGCGCGGTCGCGGCAGGCGATCCAGCCGACGCGCAGCCCGGGCAGCCCGAACGACTTGGACAGGACGTTGAGCGACAGCGCCCGGTCGGACAGGTCCGCGGCCTGCGGCAGCGTCCGTGCCGGCTCGCGCTCCAGCCCGCGGTAGACCTCGTCGCTGAACAGGTGGATGCCGCGGGCGTCGCAGAGTTCGACGAGGCGGCGGAACGTCGTCTTGTCCACGACCTTGCCGGTCGGGTTGTGCGGGAAGTTCACCGACACCACCCGGGTGTGCGGGCGCAGCGCGGCCTCGATCCGGTCGACGTGCAGCGCCCAGTCGTCGTCCGGGTCGAGCGGCACCCCGGTCACCTCGCACAGCGCGAGCGGGACGGTCTCGGCGGACTGGTAGTTCGGCGTGGTGACGACGCAGTGGTCGTCCGGGCCGAGGAGCACCTGCATGGCGAGGTAGATCGCCTCTTCGGCGCCGGCGAAGCACAGCACGTCGTCGGGGGAGATGGTGCCGGAGTCGTAGGTGTCCGCGATCGCGGCGCGCAGCCCCGGGTCGCCGCGGGTCTCGGTGTAGCCGAGGGCCAGGTTCTCCCACGCCTCGCGGTCGGCGTCGTCCGCCAGCGCGAGCAGGTCGGCGACCCGCATGGTCTGCGCGTCCGATGCCGCCATGTGGAATCGCGCGGTGAACTCCCAGCGGGAAAAGTATGTTTCCAGGCGGAATTCGGGAAGTTCCGGCACTCGCAAGCTCCTTGCTCTGGCCGCGGGCTTCGGGCGGCACGTCGTGACAGGCCGCGGCAAGCGTCAGGCGGCGTTCGGCGGGTTCGCTTTCGCCGCGGCGATGAGGTTGCCGAGCGACGCGCGGGTGTGCTCCATCTCCGCTATGCGTGCTTCGAGTTCGTCCAAGTGGGTCTGCAGGTCGGCGCCCGCGCACGGGTGCAGGTCGGTGCCCGCGATGAAGCACGGCATCAGCTCGCGGATCACCGCGGTGGACAGCCCGACCGCGAGCAGCGTCCGCACGCGCTCGACGCCTTCGACCGTCTCCGCGGTGTAGTGCCGGTGGCCGCTCGCCGTGCGCTGCGACGTGATGAGGCCCTGCTCTTCGTAGTAGCGCAGCAGCCGCGGGTTGACGCCCGTGGCGCGGGCCAGGTCGCCGATCTTCATCAGGCCTGTCATGTGACCCCCCTCACATCCGCTTGAACCTCACATGGATGTCAGATCCTAACGTCGCGGGCATGACGAACCTCATCGGAAACACCACCCGCCGTTCCTTCGACACCACCGCCGACCAGGTCTTTTCGCTCGGCGGCGAGCTGCCCGTCCGGCGCATCGGCTTCGGCACGATGCGGCTGACCGACGAACGCCCGGCCGATCCGGCCGCCGCACCCGTATGGCGCGGCCCCGTCGACCGGGACGGCGCGCTCGCCGTGCTGCGTGCCGCCGTCGGCCTGGGGGTGGACCTGGTCGACACGGCGGACGCTTACGCCTTGGGCGAGAGCGAGGAACTGGTCGCCGAGGCGCTGCACCCGTACCGCGAGGGCGTCGTGGTCGCCACCAAGGTCGGCGTCGTCCGTCCGGCGCCCGATGCGTGGGTGCCGCTCGGGCACCCGGCCTACCTGCGCCAGCAGGCCGAACTCGCGCTGCGGCGGCTGCGCGTCGACCGCCTCGACCTGCTGCAACTGCACCGGATCGACCCGGAGTACCCGCTTGCCGACCAGATCGGCGCGCTCGCGCAGCTGCGCGACGAAGGCAAGGTGCGGCACATCGGCCTGTCCGAGGTGACGGTCGGGCAGCTCCGTGAAGCGGACGCGATCACGCCGATCGCGTCCGTGCAGAACATGTACAACCTGGGCTTCCGGCAGCACGAAGCGGTGCTCGACTACGCGACCGAGCGCAGCATCGCGTTCATCCCGTTCTTTCCGGTCGCCATGGGCGCGCACGCGGGGCCGGACGGGCCCGTCGCCGAGATCGCCCGCGAACTCGGCGCGACGCCCGCGCAGACCGCGCTCGCGTGGCTGCTGCACCGGTCGCCGGTCGTGCTGCCGATCCCGGGTACGACCTCGGTCGCCCACCTGCGGGAGAACGTCGAGGCGCTCGATGTCCGGCTGAACGCCGAGCAGTTGGCGCGGCTGTCGGATCTGGAGCCCGCCCCTGAGGGGGCGTAGGTCAGAGGTCGTAGGCGAAGCAGTCCAGCGGGATCGGGCCGTGGTCGTCGAGGTAGCCCGGGATGCGCCGGTAGCCCAGCCGCTCGTACAGCGCGATGGCCGTGGTCCGCTGGGGCAGCACGTCGAGGACGCAGCGGCGGGCGCCGGCCGCCCGGGCGCGGTCGTGCAGCGCGTCCATCAGGTGCCGGGCGACCCGCGCGCCGCGTGCTTCGGGCGCCACGTACAGGCGCTTGACCTCGACGTCGTCCGCACCGAGGAGGTGGTAGCCGACGCCGCCGACTGGGACGCCGTCCAGACGTGCCACGAGGTACCCGCCGGGGGCCGCGTAGTAGGCCTCGACGTCGTCGAAGTCGGTGCGGAAGTAGTCGGGCAGGTCGTCGGGGGAGTCCCACGTGGGGTAGCCCATTTCGGTCGCCGTCGCGTTGTAGTAGGCGAACAGCAGCGGGCGCGCCGCGGCCAGGTCGTCGGCGACGGTCAGCGAAGGCGACGTGGTCATACCGACGACTGTACGGAGGTCTCGGCGGCGCCCGGCCGCGCGGGGTGCGGCACGGTCGTCCCGCCCGCGCCGCCGTCCCCCGCGGCGGCACGCAGCCGTCCCGGCGCGACGCGTTCCACGGCTTCGGCGAACACTCGCGCGGACGGGGACAGCGCCTGCCACTGCCGGGCCGCCCAGCCCACCGTGAGCGGCGGGAGATCGGGTATCGGCACGAGCCGCAGCGGCCCGTCGGAGGTACGCGCCAGGTTGGGCAGGTCGGGCACCACCGCGTGCCCGAGGCCGAGTTCGGCCAGCAGCATGGCGGTGTCCCAGTCCGCGACGCCGGTCGTGGACGGCGGCCGGATGGCGTGCGCGGCGAGGTGCGCGTCCAGCCGCAGGCGTGACGTCGACGTCTCGGGCAGCCGGATGTGGTGGATGCCCGCCAGGTCGTCCATGGTCAGCCGCTCCCGTTCGGCGAGCGGGTCGTCGCGGCGCACCGCGAGCATCCACGGGAGCGCGGCGACCGGGCGCTGCTCGATGCCGCGCACCGGCTCGCCGATGGTGACCCACGCGAGGTCGGCGTGGCCCGCGGCGACCGCGGCCAGGCAGGTGCGGCTCGAACTCTCGGTCTGGAACTCCAGGGACGTGTGCGGATTGGTGCGGCGGAACGCCACGATCGCGCCGGTCATGAAGTGCTTGACGGTGGTGGCGCCGGTGGCGACGCGGACCGTGCCGCCGTGCCCGTCCCGCAGGTCGCCCAGCCGCTGGAGCGCGAGGTCGAGTCCGGCGAGGCTGTCGCGCGCGGCGGCGTAGAGGATGCGGCCCGCCTCGGTGGGCGCGACGCCGCGGGGCAGGCGCTCCAGGAGGTCCAGGCCGACCTCGTGTTCGAGGCGCTTGATGTGCTGGCTCACCGCCGACTGCGTGCAGCCCAGGTCGCGGGCGACCGCGGTCAGATTGCCGTGCCGGCACGCGGCAATGAAGGTCCGCAGGTCGTCGAGTGTCATGATCACCAAGCTGAAACTTGGGTCAAGCCCAGGAAATCCTAGGATTGACTTGGGTATTGCGGGGCGCGAGGCTATCGGGTGGGCCCGGGGGCGGCAACCCGTCCGACCCGTCGACAGCACGGCGGGTGCCGACCCCAGCTCGCCCGGCCGTGCCTGCCGGGCGTCGTGCCCGATGTCGCGTTTCGGCTGTGCCTGCTGTCGCGTTGTTGTCGCGTTGTTGTCTCGTCCGGCTTGCCGGCTGGTGAAGATCGGCGGTGAACCTGTGGCCACGGCGGACGCCGTCTCCCTGCTGCGCACGCTCGGTGCCGAGGATGTCGCGCACCCGGGCGGCAACCTCTTCGACCATCTGGTGCGCGTCCACGACGAGTTGACCGAATGGGGCGCGCCGCGCGAACTGCGGCTGGCCGGCCTGTGCCACGCCCTCTACGGCACCGACGGCTTCCCGGTCGCGCTGTTCGGGCTCGACCGCCGCGCCGAGGTGGCCGCGCTGATCGGCGCCGACGCCGAGGCCCTCGTCTACTTCTACGCCAGCTGCGACCGGGGCAGCTCGTACCCGGAGTTCGCGGACGCCGCCGCCGAGTTCACCGACCGCTTCACCGGCGAGCGCCACGTGCCCGACGCCGCCGCGCGCCGCGCCTTCGCGGAGCTGACCGCAGCCAACGAACTCGACGTCGTCCGGGCCCACCCGGAGGTGTCCGGCACGCCCGAGCTGTACGGCCTGCTGAGCGGCTGGCGCGGCCTGCTCAGCGACCGCGCCGCGCACGAGGTCGAACGGGTGCTCAACCCGCACAGCTGACCGCGGGGACCGCTCATACCGCGCTTATCCCAGGGGGACGCCCAGCCCCGTCAGCACCTCGGCCCCCGGAAGTTCGGCCAGCGCCCGTCCGGGCAGCACGATCTTCGAGCGCCGGTTGCCGGAGCCGATGATCGCCGCCTCGACCGCGGCGGCCGCCGGGTCGACGAGGACCGGCCACCCGGCGGGCAGCCCGATCGGGGTGATTCCGCCGTACTCCATCCCGGTGGCCTCGGCGACCTCGGCCAGCGGTGCGAACGACGCCTTGCGGGCTCCCAAGTGCTTTCTGACCAGGCCGTTCACGTCCGCGCGGGTCAGCGCGGTGACCATGCAGGCCGCGTAGGTCACGTCGCCGCCGCGCTTGGCGGCGATCACCACGCAGTTGACCGAGTCGCCGAGCGGTACGCCGTAGTGCGCGCAGAACTCCGCGGTGTCGGCCAGCTCCGGATCGATTTCCGCGACCCGCACGGCGTCGACGGGTACCGAGGCGGTCCACTGCTTCAGGGCCGCGGCCACCGGATCGGCCACGAGATCGAGGCGGGCGAGGGCGGGATACAGCTCCAGGGCACTCATGGCGACCATCCAAGCGGATCCGCGCTCGGACGCCGCGACTGTTCGGTTGCTCACCGTGCCTGAACGGAAAATCCCTCAAATCTGACCGATGCTGATCACATCGTTGTTGCGTACGTGCTGCTTACACGTGTCGCCTCGAAAACCCGATCACTCTCCGTGTTGTTACCCTCTCGTCCCGGGACAGTTAGCAGGTCGGAGGCGGTGTGTGAACCCCCTTGGCAGGCACGGTTTCTGACGTGACGTTAGACACCTCTCCGGCCATGTTCCGACCGGGCGCGCGTACATTGCCGCTGTACGGGCGCAGCCGCCAGACGCGACATTGTTGAACCAGGCACTTTGGGAGGCTCCACGTGGAGTTCGGCATCTTCCTGAACGGTTACATCCCGGGACCGGCTGCGCACGACCGCGCGTCCGAGCACCTCATGTTCATGCGCGAGTTCGAGCTCGCGATCAAGGCGGACAAGCACAACTGGAAGTACGCCTGGTTCGGCGAGCACCACGGCCTGACCGAGTACAGCCACCTGTCGGCCCCCGAGGTCGCGATCGGCTACGTCGCCGCGCAGACCGAGCGCATCCACCTCGGCACCGCGATCAACTCGCTCTCGCCGCGCAAGGAGCACCCGGTCCGCTTCGCCGAGCGCGCCGCGATGATGGACCACATCACCGAGGGCCGCTTCGAGTGGGGCACCGGCCGTGGCGCCGGCTCGCACGAGGTCGCGTCGTTCAACATCGCCGACACCAACTCGACCAAGGCCGAGTGGGACGAGGTCGCGCCGCAGATCGTGCGCATGTGGGAGCAGTACGACTACTCCTTCCAGGGCGAGCACTTCACCGTGCCGACCCCGCACAACATCCTGCCGAAGCCGTACGGCCACTCGCACCCGCCGATCTGGATGGCCTGTGGCAACCCGGGCTCGTTCGCCAAGGCCGGTTCGCTCGGCGTCGGCGCGATCGCGTTCAACTTCGAGCCGATCTACAACCTGAAGGGCCGCATCGAGGCCTACAAGGAAGCCGCGGAGAACCCGGTCGAGATCCTCGGCGACTTCCAGAACAACAACGTGATGATGACCAACGCGGTCATCTGCCTGAACGACCGCAAGCGCGCCCGCGAGATCGCCATCTCCAAGGGCCGCGGCTACCTGGTCACGATGGTGAACATGTACCACGACACGATGCCGAAGTCGGCCGACGCCATCACCTGGCCGGAGCCGCCGTTCGACCTGTCGCAGGGCGGCGACGAGTTCCTCGACTTCGCCATCGACGCCGGCCTCATGCTCGTCGGCACGCCGGAAGAGGTCTGCGAGCAGATCGCGGCGTACCAGACCGTCGGCTGCGACCAGCTCGTGTTCGGCATCAACGACGGCATGTCGCACGAAGAGAACCTCGAGATGATCGAGCTGTTCGGCGACAAGGTCATCCCCGAGTTCGACAAGAACCCGGAGCACTCGACGACGGCCTACCGCCGCAACGCCGGTGCCCCGAAGTACGCGCCGTTCAACGGCCCGGTCGACGAGAACCTCAAGCACTCCGTGCTGCCGGCCAACGCCATCCTCGGCCTGGACGGCAAGCCGCAGGCCTGAGCCTCGGCACCGCGGGCGACCGCGGAAACACGCGATGCGGGTGATCCGGGGGTAGAGCCCCCGGGCCCGCGGGTAGCGCTTGAAGGGCCCGGCCGCTCGGCCGGGCCCTTCGGCTTTCCCGGCATCCGCGAGCCTGCGGCGGCCGGGCACGTCCGGGGGTGCGGTACGACATCCTGTACGCGGGTGCGCACCGCGCGTACGCAGGGCAGGAGGAAGCACATATGGCCACGGTCACGGAAGGGCTCGACGGGGTCCGGCACGAGCTGGAGCGGCTCGGGCGGAGTGTCGTCCAGCTGTTCGAGCCCGGGCTCGCGCCCGAACTGGTGCGGGAGCGCCTGGACGGGGCGCCCGACGAGCTGGTCGAGTGGTTCGGCTGGGCGGACGGCACCCGCGCCGAGGAGGACCAGACGGTCGACGAGGCGTCGTTCATCCCCGGATACGTGCTCATCAGCCTCGCCGAGGCGCTGGAGTTCCGGGACGAGGTCGAGGTCGAGTCGGACGGCGACGAGGAGTGGCTGCCGCTGCTGGTCTCGCCCGCCGGCGACTTCTACGCGGTGGCCTGGACGTCCCACGAGGGCGTCGTCCAGGTGTGGAGCTACGTGGAGGGCGCGGACGGCCAGGCGGACTACCCGGACCTGGCGCGCATGCTGCGGACCTTCGTGGAGAGCTACCGCACCGGCGCCTTCGAGGTGGACGACGAGGGCTACCTCGACATGCACCCCGAGCTGGCCGACCGGGTCTACGAGGCGATCAACAAAAAGGCATCCTGACCTGCGCTTTTGCCGGCCGGGTCGGAATAGTCACGGGAGACCGCGGCGTGTGGTCTGCTACGATTTGACTGCCTTCGGCGCGGCCGCGCGTTCGGATCCATGACTGCGGCCCCGGAGGACCAAGCTTCCGAGACGAGCCCCTGGCGTGCGTGTGCCGCCGGGGCTCGCCCCTTTTCGGCGCCGGTGCGTCAGGCCGTGAAGCCCTTGGCGATGTGCTCGAGCCACCAGGCCGGGGCCGCGTTCATGAGCGTGTTGAAGTCCCAGTAGTCATGCCAGCGGGCGAACTTCCCGTCTGGTCCGACCTCGTGCACCGAGACGAAGGGGAGCGTGACGCTCTCGCCGGTCTTCCAGTGCCAGGTTTCCGCATGCTCGGTGATGACCACGTCGCCGTCGGCGACGATGTGCTTCAACTCGTGCTCGTAGGCGGACAGCATGTCCAGGCCGAGGCGCAGGCGCGCGGCGATCTGCTCGGGCCCGTAGGCGCCGGCGCCGGGTGCCGGGACGTCGGTGTAGTGGCCGTCCTCGGCGAAATATGCGCCGACCTTGTCGAAGTCGCGGTCGTACAGGTCCTGCCAGAACTGCGCGACGAGCTTCCTGTTGGCGTCGGTGTTCGCCATGGCTGCGGCCTCCTCGGGGCGGGTCGCGGGGAGCCTAGGGACACCCGCGCGGGGTTTCCAGGGGCACGGGGGCATTGCTGCGGACCAACCGGTGCGGAAACCGGTACGGGGAACCCGAACGGGGGTTTCTGACGGTGGGTTAGCCTTCCCCGGTGCATATAGCCATAGCCCGGCGCGCCCGGGCCCTCGCGGGTGCGGTCGGGTTGGTGCTGGTGGCCGGGTGCGGCCTCCTCGGCGGGGCCGACGACGACTCGAAATCGGGCGGCAACGCCGCCCCGGCGGGCGCGGACGCGTCCGCGGCGGCGCCGGGCGGGCCGACGGCCCCCGGGGCCTCGGAGGCGCCGGTGGTGCCCGGCGCCGCGGACCCCGCAGGAACGATCACTCTGGCGTTCGCGGGCGACGTGCACTTCAACGAGCGCACCGTGCCGCGGCTGAACGCGGGAGCGGACACCGCGCTGGGGCCGATCAGCAAGACGCTGGCGGCGGCCGACCTGGCGATGGTGAACTTCGAGTCGGCGATCACCGAGCGCGGCACGCCGGAGGCGAAGACCTACCACTTCCGGGCCCCCGCGTCGGCGCTGCCGGTGCTCGCCAAGTCCGGCGTGGACGTGGTGAGCATGGCCAACAACCACGCGGTCGACTACGGGCCGGTCGGGCTGCAGGACTCCCTCGCGGCGGCGAAGAACCCGCCGATCCCGGTGATCGGGATCGGGCCCGACGCGACGGCGGCCTACAAGCCGTGGATCACCGAGGTGAAGGGCGTCAAGGTCGCCTTCCTCGCGGCCAGCCAGGTGCAGGACATCACCAACCAGAAGTACGCCGCCGGCCCCGGCAAGCCCGGCATCGCTTCGGCGCTCAAGGCGGACCAGCTGGTCGCCGCGGTGAAGGCGGCGAAGGCCAAGGCCGACGTCGTGGTCGTCTACATGCACTGGGGCATCGAGGGCGACAAGTGCCCGTCGGCCGACCAGAAGGGTCTGGCGAAGAAGCTCGCCGACGCGGGCGCCACGGCCGTCGTCGGCACGCACGCGCACGTCATGCAGGGCGCGGGCATGCTCGGCACCACCTATGTGGACTACGGCTTCGGGAACTTCCTCTGGTACGGCACCTCGCCCTACCCGAACTCCAACGACACCGGCGTGACCACGCTGACCATCGGCGGCGGCAAGGTGGTCAAGGAGGCGTTCACGCCCGCATCCGTCGACTCCCGGGGCGTGCCGATGCCGCAGACCGGTGCGGAGGCCAAGCGGATCACCGACCGCCGCGACGGGCTGCGGCCGTGCACGGGGCTTGCGGCGGCGCCCGAGTAGGACGCCGCCGGGCCGCCTGGCG
The DNA here is from genome assembly GCF_049534875.1 of Uniformispora flossi. Lineage (NCBI taxonomy): Bacteria > Bacillati > Actinomycetota > Actinomycetes > Kitasatosporales > Streptomycetaceae > Uniformispora > Uniformispora flossi. The sequence continues at coordinate 41,976 of NZ_JBMULZ010000005.1, read as the reverse complement.
GCTCAGCCCATGCCGGGCGTGGGCGGGGCGATGTACATGTAGCCCTTCTCCTCGACGCGCTCCTTGATGCGCCATTCGCCGTCGACGCGGACGAACGTGTCCAGGTACCAGAGGCCGCACAGCATCAGGCTCTGCTGCCCGTCCTCGCCGGGCATGACCATCGGGTTGTGGCACATCGTGCGCCCGGTGGCGGTGTCGCCGTCGACGGTGATCGACGAGTTGGCGATGAGGTGCTGGAACGCCGGGAAGTTCGGCATCACGTCGGCCAGGAACTTCTTGGTGGCCGCCAGGTCGCCCTTCGAGCCGCCCATCGCCGAGTAGTCGATGTGCGCGTCGGGCGTGAACACGGTGTCCAGGACGTCCCACTGCTGCGTGTCGACCGCGTGGGAGTAACGGACCATCAGATCCTGGATTTCGAGCCGGTCCGAGATCTCTTGCAGCGACAGCATGGGTGCCCCTCCGGGTTGCGCTGGTCCATGGATCCCGGCGGGACCGTCTGCGCCCGCCGCGTCGGCAATGTCACTCCGCTTCGGGCGAGGAAGCAAGACCCGGTGCGATCTTCTGCTTGTCCTACAGTTTCCGATTCCGGCATTCCGGGCACTGGGGTGCGGATCCGGCGTGCGGTGTGGACGAGGGAGTGCGCGGTGAGGCTTGGGAAACTGCTGGGCGGGACGACGAGCGCCCGCCGCCCGCGGCGCGGCGGGGCAGGGGGGCGTCGTACGGCGGCGCTCGTGCTCGCTGCGGGACTCGTGGCCGGGGCTGCCGCCTGCTCCGACAACGACAGCGGCGGCAGCGCGAAGGCGTCGGGCGCGCCCGCCGGGTCGCCCGGCTCGCCGAACGCGTCCGCCGCGGCCGCGACGCCGCCGGGCGGGTCCAGCGACCTGCAGGGGAACTACCGCAAGGTGGTCGCCGACGTGCTTCCGTCGGTCGTGCAGATCACCACCGACAGCGGACTGGGCTCCGGGATCGTCTACGACACGAGCGGCAACATCGTCACCAACGCGCACGTGGTCGGGAACGCCACGACGTTCCAGGTGACGCTGGCCACCGGGACGCAGCCGCTGACCGCGAAGCTGGTCTCGTCCTACCCGCCGAACGACGTCGCCGTGGTGCGGCTCGACAACCCGCCGTCCGGGCTCAAGCCCGCGCAGTGGGACGACTCGTCCAAGCTCGACGTGGGCACCATCGTCATGGCGATGGGCAACCCGCTCGGCCTGTCCGGCAGCGTCAGCGAAGGCATCGTGTCGGCCCTGAACCGCACCCAGAACGAGTCGTCGGACGGCGGCGGGACGGGCGCCACGATCCCCAACCTCATCCAGACCACCGCGGCGATCAACCCGGGCAACAGCGGGGGCGCGCTCGTCGACCTGAACAGCAAGGTCGTCGGCATCCCGACGCTGGCCGCGGCCGCCGGCGCGGGCAACGCGCAGGCCCCGGGCATCGGGTTCGCGATCCCGTCGAACACCGTGCGGAACCTCGCCGACCAGATGATCAAGGACGGCAAGGTCACCAACTCGGGTCGCGCCGCCCTCGGCGTCACCGTGCAGACGGTCGTCGGCGGGCAAGGCTCCGGAGCGGGCGTCGGCGTGGTGTCGGTGGACCCGAACAGCGGTGCGGCGAAGGCCGGGATCAAGCCGAACGACATCATCACCTCGGTGAACGGGACCGACACGCCGACCGCGTCGGACCTGGCCACGGTGCTGGCGGGGCTGAAGCCGGGCGACGTCGCGAAGGTCACCGTGATGCACCCCGACGGGTCGCAGGCGACAGTGGACGTGACACTGGGCGAATTGAGCTGACCGCGCGGGTCGGCTTGCCGGGTTGACGCGGCGGGGAAAGGCACGAAAGCGTCCCCGGCATGACGATCCCTCAGCAACCGGAAGAACACCCGGGGCCGGGCTGGGCTTCGGGACCGGCATTCGCCGGGGCGGGAGGGCCGGGGCAGCCCGCGGCACCCGGCCTTCCGCCCGCCCCGGCGCCGTTCGCGCCTCCTCCCGGGCCGCCGCCTGCCGCACCGCCGTACGCCGCGCCGCCGGCTTTCGCGGTGCCGCCCGCGGCGACCGTGCTGCCGGAACTGCCGGAGGCGCCCGCCACGCCGCGGGAACTCCCTCCCGCCTCGCGCTTCTTGCGGCTGGTCGCGCGGACGCTCGACTACCTGCTCGTGACCGCGCTCGTCGTGCCGCTGTGGTTCGCCGCCTACCACTACCTGCAGGGCAAAGCCGCCGACCTGCAGAACGACGTCTTCCGGAAGACGTTCTTCGCGCTGCTGCGCGGCGGCGCGGACGATGCGAAGCGCGCCCCGCTGCAGGCCGTCGACGGCCTGTGGGACACCACCAAGCTGCTGCTTCTGCTGCTGGTCCTCGCCCACTTGCTGCTGCCGACGCTCTACGACTGGCTCATGCACGCCCGGTACGGCCGCACGCTCGGCAAGATGGCCGTCGGCATCAAGGTGGTCGGCCCCGACGGCAGCAGCCGCATCGGACTCGCCCGCGCCGCGCGCCGCAGCGCCGTCGCGGTCCTCGTGCCGTGGGCCGCGCTGATGCTCATGTGGTACGAACTCATCCTGCGCAACTGGTCCATGGCCGGCGTCTGCGGCATCGTCAGCCTGGTCGGCTTCGTCGACCCGCTGCTCGTCCTCGGCCCGCGCCGACGCAGCTGGCACGACCGGGTCGGCCGCACGGCGGTGGTGAACGTCAAGGCGCTCGCCCGCGCCGTCGAACTCGGGCGCGCGGGCGGCCAAGCCGCCCGCCAAGCCGCGCAGCAGGCGGCGCAGGCCCTTCCCGGGCAGGCCGCGCGGATCGGCGCGGCGACGGCCGAGCAGGCGCGCGGCGTGCGCGACCGCATGCGGCGGCCCCGCGGATGACCGCGGGCCGCCGCGCCGGAACGCCCCTCGCGGAATGGCCGCGCGGGATCAGTCCTCGACGGTGATCGCCCGGGTCGGACAGACCCGGGCGGCCTCCTCGATCTGCGCGCGCAGGTCCTCCGACGGGTTCTCCTGGAGGATGTAGAGGAAGTTGTCCTCACGGACCTCGAACACCTCGGGGGCTTCCGCCATGCACAGCGCGTTGCTCTTGCACTTGTCGAAGTCGACGTTGATCTTCATGCGTCCTCCGTGCCCGAAAACGTGACCAGGTCAACGACACCTATCACGCGCGGCCGAAGGTAAGGCCAGACTTCGTCGGGTCTCCCCACGCGGAAGGGTGGGGTCAGCACCACCCCAAACCCGGGCGGTCGCCGGATCGAGCGCGCGCCTCCGGACGGACAGGCTGGATGCAGGGTCCGGAAAGGCCGGACCGCGCACCGGAAGGTCCGATCATGGGCAAGCGCGCCACCGGCGTCCTGGAAGCCCCGTCCGCCACGACCGCCGTCTCGCTCGACGGCGTCACCAAGGTGTACGGGCGCGGCAACGAGGCCGTGCACGCCCTGCGCGGCGTCAGCGTGGACATCCGCCCGGGCTCGTTCACCGCCGTCATGGGGCCGTCCGGCTCCGGCAAGAGCACGTTCCTGCACTGCGCCGCGGGCCTCGACCGGCCCACCGGCGGGCGGGTCGCCCTCGCCGGCACCGACATCGCCGGGCTGTCCGAGACCAAGCTGACCGAACTGCGGCGCACCCGCGTGGGCTTCGTGTTCCAGGCGTTCAACCTGGTGCCGTCGCTGACCGCCGAGCAGAACGTCACGCTGCCGCTGCGGCTGGCCGGGCAGCGCCCGGACAAACGGTGGGTGCACGAGGTCATGTCCCGCGTGGGCCTCGGGGACCGTGCCAAGCACCGCCCGGGGCAGCTGTCCGGCGGCCAGCAGCAGCGCGTGGCCATCGCCCGCGCCCTCGTCACCCGGCCCGACGTGCTGTTCGCCGACGAACCGACCGGCGCCCTCGACACCCGCACCGGCCGCGAGGTCCTCGCGCTGCTGCGCGAAGTGGTCGACCAGTACGGCCACACCGTCGTGATGGTCACCCACGACCCGGTCGCCGCGTCGTACGCGGACCGCGTGCTGTTCCTCGCCGACGGAACCCTGGTCGACACGCTCGAACAGCCCACCGCCGACGCGGTCGCCGACCGCATGATCCACATGGAAGGCTGATCCCGTGCTCCGCCTTGCCCTGGGCACCCTGCGCACCCGGATCGCCGGGTTCGCGGGCGCCTTCCTCGCGGTGCTCCTCGCCGCCGTGCTGGTCACCGGCGCGGGGGTCCTGATGGAGTCCGCACTCCGCGCGCACACGCCGGTCGAACGCCTGGACGGCACGGACTTCGCCGTCGCCGCCTCGCGCCACCTCGAACGCACCCCGGCGATGGGCAAGGCGAAGGACGGCGAGACCCTCACCGAGGACGCGCCGAAGGAAACCGCGCGCATCCCCGCGGAGCTCGCCGCACGCGTCGCCGCGGTTCCCGGCGTGCGGGCCGCCGTGGCGGACCGCACGGTCCCCGTGGTGCTGCCGGACGGCTCGACCGTCGAGGCGCACGGCTGGGACAGCGCCCAACTGGCCCCCTACCGGCTGACCGCGGGTCAGGCGCCCGCGGCCGGCCAGGCCGTGCTCGACGAGGCCACCGCGGCCCGGCTGGGGGCCGCGCCCGGCGGCACCGTGCAGCTGGGCACCCCGGCCGGCGCCCGCACCGTCACGGTCAGCGGCATCGCCGGCGCGCCCGCACCGGCGGGCGCGAAGTCCGCGGTGTTCCTGCCCGCCGACCAGACCGCCGCGCTGAGCGCGGTGCCGGACCGGGCCGACTTCGTCGGCGTCGTGCTGGCGCCCGGCGCCGACCGCGACGCCGTGCGCCGCGCGCTCGACGGCATCGTGCGCGACGCGGGCCCGCAGTTCGGCGACCCGGCGCGTCCGCAGCCCGAACTCCAGGTGCTGAGCGGCGGCTCGCTCGGCCGCCTGGAGGCGCCCGCCGTCACCGGCATGCAGGACGCCACCACCGCCGTGGCGGGCACCTTCGGCGGCTTCGCCGCAATCGCCGCGATCTTCGTGGTGGCCGGCACGTTCGGGTTCTCGGTGACCCGGCGCACCCGCGAGATCGGACTGCTGCGCGCGGTCGGCGCGACCCCCGGCCAGATCCGCCGGATGGTCTCCGCGGAAGCGCTGCTCGTCGCCCTGGCCGCGGCCGGCATCGGCACGCCGCTCGGCTACCTGTTCGCCCGCGTGCTCAAGGCGCTGTTCGGGCACGCCGGCGCGCTGCCCCCGGGATTCGCGCTGCACGACGGCTGGATCCCCGCCGTCGTCGGCATCGGCGCGGCCGTGCTCACCACCCAGGTCGCCGCGCTGGCGGCGGCGTTCCGCGCGGCGAAGGTCAAGCCCACCGAGGTCTTCGGCGCCACGCCCGGGAAGCGGCGGATCGTCGTCCCCGTGCTGCGCTGGCTGCTCGGCCTCGCCGGTATCGGCGGCGGAATCGCGCTGCTGATCGTCTCGCTCCATTTGAGCGGCGACGCCGGGGCGAGTTCGTCGGTCGGCATCGTGTTCACGTTCATGTTCGGCGTCGCCATGCTGGGACGGCCGATCGCGCGCCTCGGCGTCGCGCTGGTCGGGCGCCTGACCACGCTGTTCGGCGGCGCACCCGCGCAACTCGCGCGGGCCAACGGGGCCTCCGACCCGGCGCGCATATCCGCGGTGGCCACGCCGATCGCGCTGACCGTCGCGTTCATCTGCACGGTGCTGTTCCTCAACACCACCGTCGCGACCGAGACGGTCGCGCAGAGCAAGGCGCGCACCACCGCCGAGTTCGTCGTGGACGGCGCCGACCGGACTGGCCTGGGCGCCGACGCGGTCGCCCGGATCGCCGGACTGCCCGGCGTGGCATCGGCGTCCGGCACGGTCGCGACCACCGTTCTCGACGGGTCCCCCTCGGAGGCGACCGTCGCGGACGCCCGCGGCGTCGGCCCGGAGACCGCACGCGTGCTCGACCTCGGCGTCCGCTCCGGAGACCTCGCGCAGCTCACCGGCGACGGCACGGTGGCCGTCGGCAAACTCCGCGCGGACGGGATGGGCAAGGACGTCGGCGACCGGGTGCGGCTGTGGCTGGGCGACGGCACGCCCGTCAGCCTGCGCATCGTCGCGGTGTACGACCACGGTTTCGGCTTCGGCGACTTCCTGCTGCCCCGCGACGTCGCGCTGCGGCACAGCACGGTCGGCGCGTACGACAAGGTCTACGTCAGTACCGCGCCGGGCGCCGACAAGGCGGCCGTCGCCCGGGCGCTCGCCGCGGAAGGGCACGTGCTCGACCGCGCCGCCTACCTCGGCGAAGTCCGGCACGACGCCGACCGCGACGCGTGGGCGAGTGCGCTGCTGCTCGGCGTGATCGGCCTGTTCACCGCGATCGGCGTGGTCAACACGATGGTCATGGCGACCGGCCAGCGTGGCCGCGAGTTCGCCGTGCTGCGGCTCTCCGGCACCACCCGGCGCCAGGCGTTCGCGATGCTGCGGCACGAACTCGCCGTCGTCGCGGCGATCGGCATCGGCCTGGGCACCGCGATCGCGTGGGTGACGCTCGGTGCGTTCTCGCACGGCATCACCGGAACGTGGGCGCCCGACCTGCCGGTTGGCCGGTACCTGGCGGTGGCCGGCGGAGCGCTCGCGATCACCTACGCGGCGAGTGTGCTGTCCGCGCGTACCGTCCTGCGCGACGACCCCGTTGCGGCAATCGGGGCGCGCGAGTAGCACGGGCCCGCGGCCCGAGTGAGAGGATGCCCCCGCACGTGGAGGGCACGTTCGGGGCGTCCTCCCACTGAAAAGAGCGGGGAGGCGGGATGGCAGCCGAAGCCGCAGCGGGGATACGGCCGCTCGCGGACGCGGATCCGCGGACCGTGGGACCGTACCGGCTGACCGGGCGGCTCGGATCCGGCGGCATGGGTTCGGTGTTCGCGGGTGTCGACCAGTTCGAGCGGCGCGTGGCCATCAAGATCGTGCACGCGCAGTTCGCCGACGACCGCGAGTTCCGGGCCCGCTTCCAGCGCGAAGTGGATCTCCTGCGCCGGGTGCAGGGCACATGTACGACGCCGGTGCTGGACGCCGATGTCGACGCCGCGCAGCCGTGGTTCGCCTGCGAATACGTGCCCGGCCCCACGCTTCAGGAACGCGTCGACCGGCACGGCCCGATGTCCGGCGACGAACTGTTCGCGCTGGCCGCCGGACTCGCCGAGGCGCTGGTCGCGCTGCACGCGGTCGGCATCGTGCACCGCGACCTGAAGCCGCAGAACGTGGTCTGCTCGCCCGCCGGTCCGCGGGTCCTCGACCTGGGCATCGCGCGGTCGATGGAGGACAACGGGCTCACCCGCACCGGCATGATGATCGGCTCGCCCGCGTGGATGAGCCCCGAGCGGTTCCGCGGCCAGACCAGCACCCCGGCCGCGGACGTCTACGCATGGGCGATGATGGTCGCCTACGCGGCCACCGGCGTCATCCCGTTCGGCACCGGCGCGCCCGAAGTGGTCGCGCTCCGCGTCCTCCAGGAGGAAGCCGACACCGCCGGCGTCCCCGGACCGCTGCGCGGCATCGTCGACTGGAGCGCGGACAAGGACCCGCTGCGGCGGCCGTCCGCCACCCAGGTCCTGGAGACCGTCACCGGCACGTGGCGCGGCTCCCTCGGTGCCGGGCGCGCCCCGGTGGCCGACGCGGTGTCCGACGCGACCTCGCTCATCAACATGCACTGGAAAGCCCCAGCCGACGGCACCGCGTGGGGCAGCCCCGTCGCCGCGCCGCCGCAGGGGCCGGGGCAGGGACACAGCGGGTTCTCCGGATTCCAGGACGGCTACGGGAACTTCGGCAGCACGCCGCCTCCGCCGTCGGTGCCGCCCCCGCCCATGGCGTCCGGCGGCTACCCGGTCGGGCCGCCGCCGCGCGACACGGCCGACACCATCGTCGGCGACGTGCCGGTGCCCGAGGAACGCCCTTCCCGGGGCAGGTCGCGCGGTGCGCGGTCCGGTCGGGGCGGGTCGCGGCGCAATCCGAAGGTGATCGCCGCCGCCGTCGCGGGTGTGGTCGCCGTGGTGGCGATCGGTGCCGCCCTGCTGGCGAACGCCGGCAAGAAGGACGAGAAGGCGAACGCCGAGCCGGTCGCGCAGTCCTCCGCCCCGCCGCCCGGAACGGTGGTCGGGCCCGGCCCGTTCACTCTCGAGGGCCTCACCTTCGCGGTACCGCAGGGCTGGGACGCGCGCCCGATGGCCGATACCTCGATGGCCTGCGTGGCACCCGTGGAAACGGCCGCCGCGGCCCGGGTCGACTGCGCGGGCGGCCTCAAGGTGTGGGTCGGCGACGCCTCGGCCCGCAAGGTCGCCCTGGCGGACCCGAACGGTTGGACGCTCGGCAAGGCCGCGGCCTGCCCGGGCGCGGCGGCGGGGGCGAAGAAGGCGACGGCGCGCACCAGCGGGCGGCAGTTCTCCAAACTGGGGCCGCTCACCTACGAGTACGCGCAGTACACGGTGACGTGCGCGGACGGCAGCAAGATCGAGCCGCAGGTGTGGTGGCTGCCGAAGTCGAAGATCTCGTTCAGCACGACCGCGCTGCCGAAGACCTACGACACCGTGGTCACCGCGCTGATCGCCTCGGTGGACAAGGCGAAGTACAAGGCCCCCAAGGGCGACTGAGCGCGGCCGGGGCGGTTCCGCCGCCCCGGCCGCCGGCTCAGCCGAAGACGGCGAGGTCGGTCGGCGGCAGGAACGGGTTCTCCGGACCGGCCGGGAACGACGTCCAGCCCTGGGAGTCGTACACGTTCATCAGTTCGTGCTCGGCCGTCTCGTCCTCCGGCCATTCGGCGCGCACGACCACGTGCACCGACGGGTGCGGGTACTGCTCCCACCAGTCGACGATGTGGCCGTCCAGGTCGACCGGGACGGGGTGGTGCTCGACGCGGTGCACGAGCATGTACGGGCCGCCCGTCCACGGGCCGACGTGCCCGCCGCCCAGGGGTATCGCGGACACCGAGTCGCCGCCGCGGGGCAGCGCCGGCCCGGCGAAATCGCCGGACAGCAGCGAGCCGACGTAACCGCTCGGCGGCCGGTCCGCAGGGACGTCCTGGTAGAAGTCCACCCGGAGTCGGTACCGGATCACGTGCTGCCCCTCCGCTTGCCCTGCACCTTGCCGTACTCATCCGTACGGAGACCGGCGCGCAGCGTCGAACACCGACCGGCCGGTTCCGTGAGTCTCATACGTATACCAGCCAATCGGAGTTTCGCCGAGGACAGCGTGAAATCAGCCCGCCGCGGACTCCGCGGAACCGGTGCCGGCGAAGTCCCGCCAGGTTGTCCACAGGGTGGGGACGGTGCCTGAACCGTAGGAGCGCTCAGGCCAATTCGCCGGGGGGAGGCCGGCCGGGTTCTGGCCGACATTGGCGCCGTACCAGAGATCGTGCCGGCGGCCGACGAAGTACCAGCGCCCGTCCCGCCGCTCGTACTTGTCCCGGTACAGGATCGCCTGGTGGATCCAGCGCGGTCCCTCCTGGATCTCGCCCTTGCAGTACACGTGGCCCGTCGCATGGTCGTCGTCGGCGAAGTCGATGACGTGCGTGCCGATGTTGAGGATCGTCACACCCAGCGGCTTGAGCTGCGCCTCGAACGACGCGCGCAGTGCCTCGCGGCCGCTCTCCTCGCGCGTCACGCGCACGTCGTCGACGAAGAGCCCGACAAGAGTGTCCAGGTCACGGCTGTCGACCGCGAGGGCGTAGCGTGCGGCCAGCTGCCGGATCTCCTCGTACGCCAATGCCTTGCGCGCATCCCGCGCCGCGCTGTCGTCCATGACCGCTCCGTTCGTCACTGCCCGATGAACTTGATGATCCGTCAGATCCTTGATACCCGATGAAGGTGGGGATTCGATCAGCGGGAAGGTAGGCACATGACCGGCAGCCTCGAAGGACGCGTCGCCGTGATCGCGGGAGCAGGCGAGGGCATCGGCCTGTCCAGCGCCTTGGCGCTCGCGGGCGAGGGCGCCGACCTGGTGCTCGGCGCCCGCCGGGCCGAACCGCTGCGCGAGCTGGCCGCCACCGTGGCGGAGCGCACCGGCCGCAAGGTCCTCGCCGTGCCGACCGACATCGCCGACGCGGACGCGTGCCGCGCGCTGGTGGCCGCGGCGGCGGACGGGCTCGGCCGGGTCGACGCGGTGGTCAACGTGGCCACGTACAACCCGTCCGGCCGCGTGGAGGACATCGACCGCGACGAATTCCGCCGCGCCTTCGACGTCAACGTGCTCGGCGTGCTCGAGGTCAGCCGCGCCGCTCTGCCGCACATGCGAGCGGTCGGCGGCGGCTCGATCGTGCAGATCAGCACCGAGGCGCCGCGCATGAAGCTGCCCTACATGGCGGCCTACGCCTCCACCAAGATGGCCATGGAGATCGCCTCCGCGACGATGGCGCGCGAGGTCGGGCGCGACGGCATCCGGGTCAACGTCGTCGTCGCCGGCTACACCGACAACGCGAAGCTGGCCGCCTACCTCGAATCCGAGGCGCTGCGGCGCGGCATGACCGCGGAGGAAGTCCGCGCCGACTTCGCGTCCAGCGCCGCCCTCAAGCGCATCACGCAGCCCGAGGACATCGCCGAGGCCGTGCTCTTCCTCGCGTCGCCGCGGTCGCGCGGGATGACCGGCACGGTGACGCACGTGACGTCCGGGGTCGTCCTGGAGCCCTGACCGGCGCGCCTCCTCGCACCGCGCGCCCCATAGCGGCGAAATTGCGCCCCCTTTGCACCCTGCGCGTGTGCCCGCGCCCTTTGCGGGCATCAGTCGGGCATCTGGCGGGCATCAGCCGGGCATCCGGACGGCGGGCAGCCGGACGGGTGAAGGCGGGGCGGCGGCGCGGGGAGGCGTCCGGGTGGGGCGGAACCGGCTCTCGGAGCGTGCGGGCAATGCGGCCGCGTTGACCGGCGTCTTCTTCGCGCTCACCTTGGTGGCGGCGATGGTCGCGGCGTTCGCCGTGCTCGCGCACTCGTGGCTGTGGGTGGTCGCGCTGCTGATCGGCGCGGTGTGCCTGCTGGCGTGCGGCTGGAGCGCGCTGGAGATCGTGATCGCGCGGCAGATGGACCGCGAGTGGCGGGCCCGGCAGCGGGGCGTCTACGAGGCGCGGCCGATCGAGCGGCGGGAGTGAGCCGGGATCACCGGGGATGCCGGGATTGCGCCGGGATCAACGGGGATGGCGCGGATGCCGGGATTGCCGAGACGTCGGGATGTCGGGATGCCGGGAACGCCCGGTTGCTCGGGCTGCCCCGTGCGGGGACGGCTCAGCGGCGCGAGCGGCCGCGGCCGCGGTCGCGCAGGAAACCGCCGATCTCGTCGTTCTCCGCATCGCTGAAGATCCGGTGCGGCACCATGATCGCCTGCTGCGGGTTGAACTCGAAGATCCACTGGTCGTCGACGGAGCGCAGCTTGCGGAAGTCGGACCACGGGATCTCGGCGCGCTTACTGCCGATCACCGAGCGGTAGGCCTCGTCGGTCAGCGTCACCTGGCACACGTCGCCGTGCATGTGCTTGTTCGCGCGCGCGGCCTGGAACGGTGCCCACAGGCGCAGCCCGAGCATCGCCCCGCCGAAGCCGAGGAACACGAACGGCCAGAACTCCATGCCGCTGCCGAGCGCCTCGATCAGCAGCACCACCAGGCCGAGCCCGACCAGCGTGAGCCCGCCGACGCCCAGCATGCGGAAGAGGCCGCGGCGGAAGGCGACGACACCGTCGGCGATGTCGCGTTCGGTGGGGACGTAGCTGGCAGTGATATGCACCGGAATCTCCAGTCGGGCCGCGCGGGACCGCATGCGGCGGACGGGCTCCATCGTCGCACGGCGACTCCGGCGGGTCGGACGCGCGGGCGGCGGACGGGCTCAGCCGTGCGGCGACGAGTTCGTGCCGGAGCCTTGGGCCGAGGCCGTGCCGGAATCCCGAGCCGGGTCCGCGCCCGGGCCCAAGGCCGGACGCCGGTCCGCGCCCCAGTTCGTCGCGGGCCCCCAGTGCGCCGGTGCCGTGGGCGCCTGGTGTGCGGGCCGCGGCGGGCCCCACGCCGCGGGGCCACCCGACGGGGCACCGGCCGGGATGGGCTGGGGCCAGGCAGGCGGCGGGTACGGCCAGCCGTACCGCGGCGGCGGGGGCGTCCAGCGCGGCTGCGGCATGGTGCGGACCAGTACCTGCTCGAGGGCGGGACGCGCCGTCCACAGCGCATCGAGGAGGGCGCGCTCTTCGGCGGCGAAGCGGCCGTCCGCGCCGTGCTCGGCCGCGCGGGCGCGCAGCTCGGCGAGGGCCGTCGCGTTCCAGTGGTACTGCCGCAGCGCCTTCTCGCCGGGTTTGCCGTACAAGGCCAGGGCCGCGCGGCGCTGCCGTCCGCGGTCCGCGACGGACGCCAGGACGAGCGGCTCGTTCCAGGTCATCCAGCCCGCCTGCACGTACCACGGCAGCTGCTGCGCGACCGACCGCAGCTGCCTGCCGCGCAGCTTGCCGCCCAGCACGAACACCCCGGCCAGCAGAGGTGCCATGACCAGGAGGTAGACGAGCAGCATGATCCACCCGTTGTCGTCGGTCGTGGATTTCCACGCCGACCCGTTCCACGCGGAGTGCAGGCCCGCCGCGACCAGGTAGCCGCAGAGGCCGAGCGCGACCGCGGCGATCCGGTTGCGGGCGAGCACGGCCAATCCGAGGGCGAGGCCGGTGGCCGACGTGAACAGCGGGTGCGCGAACGGGGTGAGGATGCCCCGGCCGAAGAACACCAGCGCGGTCTGCTTCGCGGCTTCGCCGTCCGCGCTGCCCTCGCTGAGCGCGCGCCCGAAGTACAGGACGTTCTCGGTGAAGGCGAACCCGGCCGCGGTCGTCGCGGCGAGCACCAGCCCGTCCAGCGGCCCGCGGAACCAGTGCCGCCGGAACAGCAGCAGGAGCAGCACCGCGGCGCCCTTGGCGAACTCCTCGACGAACGGCGCCACCACGGTCAGCCCGAGCAGCTCGCCGCGTTCCTCGCCGGAGCGGTCGACGATGGCCTCGATGGACCACGAGTTGGCGTAGAGCGCGGCCAGCGCACCCGCGCCCGCACCCCACGACAGGGCGAACGCCAAGTGCTGCCACGGCTGCGGACGGGCCCGGGTGAGCAGCAGGAACGCGCCGACGACGAGCGGCACCGGCGCGGCGGCCAGCGGCACGCCCACGGCCAGCCCGCTGCCGCCGGTGACGTCGACCATCTTGACCGCGGCGGTGACCCAGCAGGCGGTGAACAGCAGCGCGAGGGCCGCGACCCGGTGTTTCGGCTTCGCGAAAAACGTGCGGAGCACGCCACCGGAGGCTGCCGGGGCGCGCACCACATGATCGGCTGCGTTCATATCGTGTGACGATAGCCGGGCTCGGCGACCCGATCGTTTGCCCGACCGAAAATGTCGCGGGCCCGTGTCCGGTCCGTGTCCCCGCGGTCGAATCCGGTCGTTATGCGCGGCGGAAGACCAGGTCGGCGACCTCGTGGCCCTTGGCCAGGCCCTGCCGCTCGAAGCGCGTCATCGGCCGCCAGTCCGGGCGCGGGGTGTAGCCGTGCCCCGCGGTGTTCCGCAGCGTCGGCTCGGCGTCCAACACTTCCAGCATCCAGGCGGCGTACGGCGCCCAGTCCGTCGCGCAGTGCAGCGTCCCGCCGGGCGCGAGCCGGGACGCGGCCAGCGCGGTGAAGCCCGGGCGGATCAGGCGCCGTTTGTGGTGCTTCGACTTCGGCCACGGGTCCGGGAAGTAGACCCGGATCCCGGCCAGCGACTCCGGTGCGACCATCTCGGTGAGCAGCCGCACCGCGTCGCCCTCGGCGATGCGCACGTTGGCGAGGCGGTTCGTCTCCACCAGGTGGAGCAGGTTGCCGATGCCCGGGGTGTGGATGTCGGTGGCGAGGATGTTGGTGCCCGGGTCCGCGGCCGCCATCCGTGCGGTCGCCTCGCCCATGCCGAACCCGATCTCCAGCACCACCGGGTTCGGGTTGCCGAACAGCGCGGTGAAGTCCACCGGGGTGCCGTCCACGCCGATGCCGTACGCGTCCCACATCCGGTCGATCGCGTTCTGCTGCTGCGGGCTCAGCCGCCCGCGTCGCGGATGGAACGTCCGGACCTCGCCCACCGGCGGCCCCGCGAACGGATCGGGCACCAGCGTCGACGCGGTGCCGGGCGGTGGCGAACCGGCCCGGCCGGACACCCCGGGCGCGGCGGCCGTCGGGACCGCGGCCGCGCAAGCGGTACGGTCGGCGGACTCGGTGGGCGCAGCGGAAGACATAGGGAAGACGCCGTCGGCTCGGTGGAAAGCGCACCCGCGAGACCGCCGCTCGGACGGCCCGCGGCATGTGTGCGGGGACGGTTCGATGCTACGTGAGCCGGTCGAACACCCGGCCCGCGATCTCCTCGCCGATCGGGAGGGATGCGGTGGCCGCGGGGGACGGCGCGTTCAGCACGTTGACGATGCGCTCGCCGCCGGTGAACAGGAAGTCGTCGACGAGTTCGCCGTCCGGGCGCACCGCCTGCGCGCGGACGCCGGCGGGCGCGCGCACCAGGTCGGCGGCGGTCACCGCGGGGAGCATGCGCTGCACCGCGCGGGTGAACGCGGGCTTGGCCAGCGAGCGGAGCATCTCGCCCGCGCCGTACCGCCAGTGGCGCTTGGCGATGTGCCACATGCCGCGGTAGGCCAGTGTCGACGCCAGCTCGGAGGGCTTGGCCTGGGTCCACGAGTAGCCCTCGCGGCGCAGCGCCAGCACAGCGTTGGGGCCCACGTGCACGTCGCCGTGGATACCGCGGGTCAGGTGCACGCCGAGGAACGGGAACGCCGGATCCGGCACCGGGTAGACCAGGCCGTGCACCAGGCCCCGGCGGTGCGGCGCCAGCTCGTGGTACTCGCCGCGGAACGGCACGATGCGCACGGGCGGCGGCGCGCTGCCCTCCGCGCGGGCGGCCATCGCGGCGATCCGGTCGCTGTAGAGCCCGGCGCAGTTGACCACGGTCTTGCCGCGCACCTCCCCGAGCCGCGTCTGCACGACGACCTCGGACGGGTGCACGGCGAGTCCGGTCACCCCCGCGCCGGTGCGCAGCGATACGCCGCGCTTGTGCAGCAGGTCGACGAGGGTGCGGCACACCTCGCCGTAGTCGACGATGCCGGTGGTGCCGACGTGCAGGCCCGCGATCGCGCGCACGTTCGGCTCGTATTCGGCGATCTGTTCGGGGGTCAGCTCGCGCACCGGTACGCCGTTGGCCTCGCCGCGCTGCAGCAGCGTCTTCATGCGCCCCAGCTCGGACGGGTCGGTGGCGACCACGAGCTTGCCGGTGACCTCGTGCGGGATGCCGTGGTCGGCACAGAACTCGACCATGCGGCGCGCGCCTTCGACGGCGAACCGGGCCTTGAGGCTGCCTGGTTTGTAGTACAGGCCGGAGTGGATCACCCCGCTGTTGCGGCCGGTCTGGTGGGCCGCCCAGGAGGTCTCCTTCTCCAGCACGGCGACGGTGGTGCCGGGGGAGCGCTCGGTGAGGGCGTAGGCGGTGGACAGGCCGACGATGCCGCCGCCGATCACGATCACGTCGTACCTGAGCATGGCCTCGCCTTCGCCGCGGGGGAGCCGCACCGGTTGGAGGCCCCAGTATCCCGCAGCGAAGCGCCCCGCCGTGTCAGGCGGGAATGCCGATCGACGTCCGCACCTGCTCGGTGAAGTCCTTGACCAGGGGCTCGTCCGCGTGGGCGACCTGCAGGCCGGAGACGAGGTCGCGCACGTAGGCGGTGTTGCGGGCGGACCGCACGCGCTGGGCCACGGTCAGCGCCCGCACGCCCGCGCCGCAGGCCGCGTCGATGTCGCCCGCGGCCAGGTCGGCCTGCGCGCCGACGGCGAGCCGCAGGCCGTGCGAGCGGATGAACGCCTCGCTCTGCCCGGCCAGCGCGGCGACCGTGAAGCGGCGGGTCTGCGCGGGCATCTTCAGGTCGCGGTAGCACTCGGCGCCGTCCGCGCAGAGCCGGTCGTAGGAGAAGAAGTCGATCCACTCGGGGGCGTCGTCGCCGGGGCGGGCCCGCTCCAGGTGGGCCTCGGCGGCGTTGAGCGCGCGGGCGCAGGCCGCCGCGTCGCCGGCCCGGGCGTGCGCGCGGGCCTCGACCAGGTGCAGGAATCCCGTGACCTTCGGGCCGGACACGCCGCGGTTGCGTTCGACGGCGGCCTGGGCGAGGTCGACGGCCGCCTGCGGATGGCCGCGGTAGGTCGCCTGGAGGCTCATCGTGGCCAGCACGTAACCGCCGAGCGGGACGTCGGCCGCGGCGCGGGCCAGGCGCAGTGCCTGGATGTAGTAGCGCTGGGCTATCTCGTGCTGCCCGGTGTCGAACGCCATCCATCCGGCGAGCCGCGAGAGTTCGGCGGTCGCGCCGAACAACTGGCGGCCCACGGCGTCCTGGTAGCTGCCGCGCAGCAGCGGCGACGCTTCGACACGGAGGCATTCGGGGACCATCGAGGCGCGCCAGTCGCCGCCGCCGTACTTGCTGTCCCAACGCCTCGCTTCGGCCGCCGCCTCCCGGAGTTTGGCCACGTCCGCCTGGCCGACCTTGCGGTCGGTGCCACGGTGTTCGGCCAGTGCGTCCGCCGGGGAGATGAGCCAACGCGCGAGGGGCGTCGCGAAGGCGGTGACGGCGAATGTCCCGGTCAGGAATTCGCGGCGGTTCACGTGGTCGTGCCTCCACAGGTCGGTGGCCTTCACGACGGCTTCGGCCAGGTCTCGCGGGAAGGACAAGCCCAGCTCGGGGTCGACCGGCCCGGTGTCCTCAAGCCCGATCTCCTCCAACGGGACGGGCCTGCCGAGCCGTTCGGCGAGCACCGCGGCGATCAGGTGGGGGACGGGGCCTTGCGGGGTCATGCCTTTGGTGACCCAGCGGGCGACCGACGTTTTGTCGTAGCGCAGGGTGAGGCCGCTGATCGCGCCCAGGTCGTTGACCCGGCGGGCGAGGCCGGCGTTGCTCACCCCGGCGTGCACGAGGAGTTCGCGCAGGCGGCCGTTCGGGCCGCGCTCTCCGGCGCGTCCGGCGGATTCGCGGGCGGGGGGACCGGCGGCCTGGTCGGCCGCTTCGGGTTCTTCGTCGCCGTCGCCGTCGCCGTCGCCGTCGCCGTCGTCGGATGCCTCGGGCTCGTCTCCGCCGTCACCGGGGTCACCGGGGGCGGCGGCGTCGCGCGGTCCTGCGGGTGCGTCGGGGGGGCCGGCCGGGGTGCCGGGCGGCCGGTCGTCCGGCGGGCCGGTCGCGGCGCCGCCGGGGTCGTCGGGGTGTTCGGTCTCGTCCACGGCGTCCACCTCGTCCGCCGCGTCCGGCACAGCCGCGTCCGCCGGTGCGGCGGGTCGTTCCGCGGACTGGTCGGCGGTGGGCGGGAGTTCGTGCTCCGCATGCGGTTCGCGCGGACGGGGTAACGCCCGGGGTAAGCGGGAAGCGGCCACCGCGGGTCGCAGGGCGGCTTGCCCCGACCCGTCGCTCTTAGGACCGCTGCGCATGGCTTGCCCCCAAAGGCGACCTCCGTCCCCCTCAGAGTAACGGGAGGGGGTGGCGGTGGTAAGGGGATTGGCGCAGTCGGCCCAGCGAGCCAGTCGGGCTCGCGAACCCGGACAATTCCGATCGGATAGGCAACGACCTGCGCAGGTCTTGCCGGACACCGCCTTCGGGCTGCCGCGAACCGGGGACTCCGTGGCCGCACGCTGTCCGGAAACCGTCGTCTCCTGGCGCCAAATGATTGCAGCCGCACGGGATTTGCTGCCAGGCGAGGAAACCGTTCATTCCGCGAGACCGTCCCTGTCCCGGGGTGTAGCGATCCGTCCGGCACGGTACGCATCAAGTAGGTGATGGGGCGTCAAATTCTTGACGGTTTGCTGACAATTCGAACAAAAATGGTCATGCTGGGACGAGTTGCCGTGGTGTGCGCCGGTGCCGTGTGCCCGTGCGCCCACCCGTGCGCTCTGCCCAGGATTGCCTAACCTTGCTTGACTGGAGGTGCGGTGTCCGGCGAAGGGCGGACACCGTGGACGCCCGCGGTTTCAGGGGGAAGTGACATGCGCTGGTTCGCTGGGATGAGCGGGAGCCGGACGGCTCCTCGGCCGGACGGCTCCACCGTTCTCTGGGAAGGCCCGGATCCCCTCTGGCTGGTGGGGGATTGGCCCGAGGACGAAGTGCGCACCCTGGTCCGGGGGCAGATCCGAATGGCTGTGCTGGGCGACTGCCGCGCCACCGATGCGGAACTCGAGGTCGGCATCGCCGTGGCGCGCGGCGGCGGGCTCCGCCCGCTGACCACCTGGCCCGGCAGCTACCACGTGGTGCTGCGGATGGGGCGCCGCACCCTGGTGCTCGGCGACCTCGCCGGACTGCGCCCGGTGTTCCACGCCGACCACGACGAAGGGGTGGTGTACGCCTCGCATGCCCTTCCCCTCGCCGACCTGACGGGCGCCCGCCTCGACCGCGGCCTGATGGCCGCGCGCCTGCTGTGCCCCGAGATTCCCGAACTTGCCTCCGGATCCTCGTTGTTCGCGGGCGTCGACCGCGTCGACCCGGGCCGCGCCCTGGTGCTGACCGGTCCCAAGCGGCAGTTCCGCCGGTACGAACAGGGCGCTGCGCCGCTGGACTTCCCGGCGGCGGCCGCCGCGCTCCGCGACGCGCTGACCGCGGCGGTCGGCCGCCGGGTCGACGCCGCGGGCAAGGCCGGCACCGATCTGTCCGGCGGCCGCGACTCGACCGTGCTGGCGCTGCTCGCCGCCCGGTCGGCCAAGCACGAGGTCGTCGCGGTGACCTGGTCGGACGCGGGCGCCCAAGACGACGTCGACTACGCGTCGCGGGTGGCCACCTCCTCCGCGCGGCTCAAGCACCTGGTGGTGCCGGGCGAGGCCGCGTGCCTGCCGTACAGCAGCCTCGTGGACGCCTTCGACGCGCCGCCCACCACCGACCTGCCCGCCGCGCCGCTGGTCACCGCGGCGCGCACCGCCCGCCACTTGGCCGCCGTGCACGAGACCGGCATCGACGTGCACCTGACCGGCTACGGCGGCGACGCCGTCCTCGGCACGCCGCTCGCCTACCTCGCCGACCTGGCGATGGACCGGCACCCGGTCGCCGCGATGCGGCACGCCCGCGCGTGGGCCCGGGCGGCCGGGCTGCGCCCGGGCGACCTGTCCGCGGCCGCCCGCCGGGTGGCCCGCACCGGGTTCGACCAGGCCCTCGCGGATCTGGCCGGGTCCGTGGAACGCGGCGAGCTCCCCGGCACCGGGCTGGAATCCCACCTCGGGTGGTGCGCCGCCGCGCCCACGCTGGCGTGGGCGACCGGCGACGCCCGCGCGGGTATGGCCGCCGCGCTACGCACGCTGGCCGGGCAGGTCGCGGAGGCGCGCGGGGGGCGCGACGACGACCCGTCGGCGCCGCGGCGCCCGGGCGACCGCGCCTCCTGGGTCGCGGTCCGCCGCTCCGCCGAGCGGCACCGGGTGATGCAGCAGCTCGCCGAGGGGACGGGGGTACGGGTGCGCGCCCCGTACCTCGACAACGCGGTGGTGCGCGCCGGCCTGGCGCTGCCCGCCTGGGCGCGGGGCCGCGGCGACGGACCTCGGACGCTGCTGCACACCGCGGTCGAAGGACTCGTGCCGCGCTCGGCGCTGTCCCGCACCGGCAAGGGCGACTACACCGTCGCGGAGATGCGCGGCCTGCGCCGCAACGCCGCCGACCTGCGCGACCTGCTCGCCGCGCCGATGCTCGGCGAGATCGGCATCCTCGACCAGGCCGCGCTGCGAGCCGCGCTCGACCGGGCCACCCGGCCGATCCTCGACAAGCGTGCCGAGCCCGGCACCGACACGGTCGACCTGCTCGGCGGGTTCGCCGACGTGGTCGCGGCGGAGCTGTGGCTCCGCGGCGTCGCGGCCGGGCGTGCGCTGCGCTGGGGTACGAGCAGTACGGCGGGCACGGTGATCGCCGCGGTCGCCTGAGCCCTCGCCCGTTCCTCGACGATGCCCGGCGGACGGCCTTCGTGGCCGTGCGCCGGGCAGCGTCGTCTTCCGCGTGCCTTTTCCGGTGTTCCTTTCCCGGCCTGCCGTTCGGTTCCCGCCGCTGTGCACGGCCGGACTCTTGATCCCGTCCACCTCCGCGCCTAGCATCCCGAGCAGTGCCCGACCCGCCGGTCGGAATTCCTACCGCAAGGTTGACGATGCCGCCACGCAACCGCCTGATGCGCGACGAGATCCGGGCCGCCGCCACCCGGTTGTTCGGCGTGCGGGGGCTCGGTGCGGTCACGCTGCAGGAGATCGCCGACGAACTCGGCATGTCCAAAGCCGCGCTGTACCACTACTTCCCCAACAAGGACGCGCTGGTCCGGGCGATCTTCGAGGACTGGGCCCGGGTCGGCGGCGGCAAGGTCGCCGAGATCGCGGCCCTCGACGCACCGGCCGCCGAGCGGCTGCGCCGGATGATCGAGCTGCACGTGTCCGGCCTGGTCGGCAACATCGACCTGTACCGGCTCGGCTTCCGCGACGAGGACCAGCTCCCGGACGGCGCCCGCGAGGTGTTCGCCGCGTTCAAACGGGACGTCGACAACGCGGTACGCGCGGTGATCCGCGACGGGGTCGAGAACGGCGAGTTCGTGAAGGTCGACCCGAAGATGGCGGCGTTCGCGGCCATCGGCATGTGCAACTGGATGTTCAAGTGGTACCGCCCGGACGGCGGCTACCAGCCGGAGGAACTCGCCGCGATGTTCGGCCGGTTCGCGCTCGGCGGCCTCTTGCGCCGGGAGCCGGGCGACGCCCTGGGCCCCGCCGGCGCGGCCGTGGACCGTGCCGCGCTCATCGCCGAGCTTGCCGCCGGCCTGCAAAGCGAGGTCGAGGCGCTGCGCGCGGCCGCACACACCCAACCGAGGCAGGGGGAGCACCCATGAGGGACCGTCATCTCGAGCCCGAGCACCTGGCGTTCCGCGAAACCGCCCGCGAGTTCGTCCGCCGCGAGATCGTGCCCTTCCACGACGGGTGGGAGAAGGCCGGCATCGTGGACCGCGAGGTGTGGCGCAAGGCCGGGAAGCTGGGGCTGCTCGGCATCGACGTCGACGAGCGTTACGGCGGAGGCGGAGTCCGGGACTTCCGCTACCTGGCCACGCTCTCCGAGGAACTCGTCCGGGCCGGAGCGTCCGGCGTCGGGTTCGGCCTGCACAACGACGTCGTCGCGCCCTACCTCAACGAGCTGGCGACCGACGAGCAGAAGAGCCGCTGGCTGCCCGGGTTCTGCTCGGGCGACATCATCACCGCCATCGCGATGACCGAACCGGGCGCGGGCAGCGACCTGCAGGGCATCCGCACGCATGCGGTGCGCGACGGCGGCGACTGGATCGTCAACGGCGCCAAGACGTTCATCACCAACGGCATCAACTCCGACCTGGTGATCGTGGTCGCCAAGACCGACCCCGAGGCCAAGGGCAGCAAGAGCATCAGCCTGATCGTCGTGGAACGCGGCATGCCCGGCTTCGAGCGCGGCCGCAACCTCGACAAGATCGGCCTCAAGGCCCAGGACACCGCGGAACTGTTCTTCACCGACGTGCGGGTGCCCGCCGCCAACATCCTCGGCGAACTCAACGGCGGCTTCTACCACTTGATGCACAACCTGCCGCAGGAGCGGCTCGGTATCGCGGTCTCCGCGGTGATCGGCGCGGAGACCGTCTTCGAGCACACACTGGAGTACTGCAAGACGCGCACCGCGTTCGGGCAGCCCATCGGGTCGTTCCAGAACAGCCGCTTCGAACTCGCCGAAATGGCCACCGAACTCGATATCGCCCGCACGTACATCGACGACTGCATCATGCGGCACGTGGCCGGCGAGCTGGACGCCGTGGACGCGTCGAAGGCCAAATGGTGGACGACCGACCTGCAAAAGCGGGTTGTCGACCGATGCCTCCAACTCCACGGCGGTTACGGCTACATGATGGAGTATCCGGTCGCGAAAGCGTTCGTGGACAGCCGGGTCCAGGCGATCTACGGCGGTACCAACGAGATCATGAAGGAGATCGTCGGCCGCTCGCTCGGCGTATGAACCCGCCGGGCAGCCGCGGGCTCCGGCGGGAGGGGGACCGCGATGGAGCACGCCCGCAACCTGCTCGCCGCGCTGTGGCGGGCTGCCGACGACTGGCCCGAGCGGCCCGCCGCGTCCTGGCTCGACCCGGCGGCCGCGGTGCCCCGGTCGCTGACCTGGCGGCAGCTGGCCGACCGGGTGGCCGCGGTCGCCGCGGGGATGATGGCCGCGGGCGTGCTGCCCGGCGACCGGGTCGGCGTCATGGTGCGGCCGTGCGTGGACTGGACGGTGCTCGACCTCGCGGTCCTCGCCGCGGGCGCCGCGACGGTCCCGATGCCGCCCGGGCTGAGCACCGCGGCGTGCCGCCGGGCGCTGCGGGGTACGGAGCTGCGCATGGTGTTCGTGGAGGGCCCGCGCGACGCCATGACGGTCGCGCGGGCGGCGGGCGGCGCGGCCGACCCGCCGCAGGAGATGTTCGTGCTGCGCGAAGGCGGGCTGCGGGTGCTCACGTCGTGGGCCCACCCGGGGGACGCGCGCGCGGTGCGGTCCTATGCGGAACGCGTCGCGACGACCGCGGTGGCGCTCTTCGACCGCGGTGCGGCACCCGCCGCACACCTGCCCCCGCGCCCCCTGACGCATGCCGAAGTGCGTCTTGCCGCACACCGCTTGGGCCTGCTCCTCGGTGTCTCCGGACCCGCCCGCATCCCCGGCCCGGCGGTGACCGTCGGTCCGCTGCACCGGCTGCTGCCGCACCTCATGCAGTTCGCCGCGCTGGAAGCGGGCCGGTCGCTGGCGTTCTCCGGACCCGTGCCGCGCCGCCAGGCCGCGGCCGGCTGAGCCCGCCCCGCCCGCCCCGCCCGCCCCGCCCGCCCCGCCCGCCCCGCCTGCCACGCCCGAGCCGGACCGCCGCCGTACACCCCGCCACCCGCACCGACCACGCGAGGAGATCAGCACCATGGCCTGGGATTTCTCCACCGAACCGGAGTTCGAGGAACAACTGGCGTGGATGCGGGACTTCGTCCGTGACGAGATCTGCCCGCTGGAGACGCTCGACCTCGACGAAGCGACCCGCGACGCCATCCTCGCGCCGCTCAAGGAGCAGGTGAAGGCCCGCGGACTGTGGGCGGCCCACCTGCCGCCGGACCTGGGCGGACAGGGCTTCGGCCAGGTCCGGCTCGGGCTGATGCACGAGATCCTCGGCCGGACCCCGTACGGCCCGGTCGCCTTCGGCAACAACGCCCCCGACTCGGGCAACGCCGAACTCCTCGCGCACGGCATCGCCGCCTCCGGCCGGGACTGGCAGCGCGAGAAATGGCTGGAACCGCTCCTCGACGGCCGCATCCGCAGCGCCTTCTCGATGACCGAACCCGACACGGCGGGCTCCGACCCGACCCTGCTGGCCACCCGAGCGGTGCGGCACGGCGACGATTGGGTCATCGACGGGCACAAGTGGTTCACGTCGAACGGCTCCGTCGCCGACATCCTCGTCGCCATGGTCGTCACCGACCCGGACGCCGCCCCGCACGCCCGCGCCTCGATGATCGTCGTCCCCGCCGACGCCCCCGGCGTGGAAATCGTGCGCGACGTCGCCACGCTGGAGGACCCCGGCCGCACCGACCGCCTGCACGGCTTCGGCGGACACGCGGAGATCCGCTACCACGCGGTGCGGGTGCCGTACGAGAACCTCGTCGGCAACGAAGGCGACGGCTTCAAGCTCGCCCAACTCCGGCTCGGTCCCGGCCGCATCCACCACTGCATGCGCTGGCTCGGCCAAGCCCAGCGCGCCCTCGACATGCTGTGCGAGCGCGCCCTGTCCCGGTACGCGCACGGCTCGCTGCTCGCCGAGAAGCAGACCGTGCAGAACTGGATCGCCGACTCCTACGCCGGCATCCAGGCCGCCCGCCTGATGACCCTGCACGCCGCGTGGCGCATGGACCGCGACGGCGCACCCGCCGCCCGCACCGAGATCTCCGCGATCAAGTTCTACGGCGCCCAGGTGCTCTACGACGTCATCGACCGCGCCATCCAGATCCACGGCTCCCTCGGCTTCTCCACCGACCTGCCGCTCGAGCAGATGTACCGGTACGCGCGCGCCGCCCGCATCTACGACGGCCCCGACGAAGTGCACCGCGTGACGGTGGCCCGCCAAGTCCTCAAGGGGTACCGTCCGGCCGAGGTGCCGACCGAGCACGTGCCGACCCGGCGCGAGGACGCCCGCAAGAAGTTCGCCGCGCTGCTCGCCGAAGCGGAAGGTGGAGAGTGAAACCCGCCCACGACGCGCCCGCCCCGGCCGGAGTCCGGCCCGCCGAGGTCACCGACTGGCTCGCCGCCCGGGTGCCCGCCCTGGCCCCGCCGCTCGCCTTCACCCCGGTGGTCGGCGGCCATTCCAACCTGACCTACGTCGTCACCGACGCCGCGGGCACCCGCTGGGTGCTGCGTCGCCCGCCCCTCGGCCACGTCTTGGCCACCGCGCACGACATGGGGCGCGAGCACCGCATCCTGGCCGCGCTCGGCGGCGGCCGCACGCCTGTCCCGGTCCCGCCGGTCGTCGGCCTCAGCCCGGACGACGCGGTCAACGGCGCGCCGTTCTACGTCATGGACTTCGTCGACGGCTTCGTCCTGCGCGACGCCGCCGCGGCCACCCGCGACCTCGCCCCCGACGCCCGTCGCCGCGCGGGCGAGCAGCTCGCCGACACGCTGGCCGCGATCCACGCGGTCGACGTCGACGCGGTCGGCCTCGGCGACCTCGGCCGCCGCGAGGACTACATCGCCCGGCAACTCCGCCGCTGGCACCGGCAGTGGGACGCCACCCGGGTCGACGGCATCCCGGAGATAGACGAGGTGCACGCCCGCCTGAGCGCGTCCATCCCGCCGCAGCAAGGCGCCGCGATCGTGCACGGGGACTTCCGCCTCGACAACTGCATCCTCGGCCCCGACGGGACGGTACGCGCGGTCCTGGACTGGGAGTTGTGCACACTCGGCGACCCTCTCGCCGACGTCGGTATGACGCTCGTCTACTGGGTCGAGCAGGGCGAGGATTCCGCACTGCTTCCGTCCGACGGCACCGCCGCCGAAGGCTTCCCCGACCGGGCGGCGTTCTGCGCCCGCTACGCCGAGGCGACAGGCCGTGACCTGTCCGGCATCGCCTGGTACGCGGCATTCGCCTACTGGCGCCTCGCCTGCATCCTGGCCGGCGTCCTGGACCGCTACACCGCGGGCGCCATGGGCGACCAGGCCGGCGACGGCGGCGCGTCCCGGTTCACCCACGACGGCCTCGCGGGCCTCGCCGCCCGCGCCCGGACGGTACTCGACGAAGGGAAGTTCGCGCTATGACCGCCGACTTCACGGGCAAGACCGCGCTGGTCACAGGGGCGAGCCGGGGCATCGGCCTGGGCATCGCCGCCGAACTCGCGGCCCGCGGCGCCAAGATCGTGGTGACCGCCCGCAACAAGGCGGACCTCGACGCCGCCGTCGCCGAACTGGGCGGCACGGACGTCGCCCTCGCGGTGCCCGGGAAAGCCGACGACCCTGAGCACCGCGCGTTCGCGGTCGCCGCGGCCGTCGAGCGTTTCGGCTCGCTCGACGTCCTGGTCAACAACGCGGGCATCAACCCGCACTTCGGCGGGCTCATCGACGCGGACCTCGGCGCGGTGCGCAAGATCCTGGAGGTCAACCTGGTCGGGGCGCTCGCCTGGACGCAGGAGGGGTACCGCGTGTGGATGAAGGAGCACGGCGGCGCGGTCCTCAACGTCGCCTCGATCGGCGGCATCGTCGCGGGCCCGTTCATCGGCGCCTACAACGTCAGCAAGGCCGCGCTGATCCACATGACCCGCCAACTCGGTGCCGAACTCGCTCCCGGCATCCGGGTGAACGCGGTCGCGCCCGCGGTGGTGAAGACCCGTTTCGCGGCGGCGCTGTTCGAAGGGCACGAGGAGGAGTCGGCGGCGGCCTACCCGATGAAGCGGCTGGGCGTGCCCCAGGACGTCGCCAAGGCGGCCGCGTTCCTGCTGTCCGAGGACGCGGCGTGGATCACCGGCGAGACGGTCGTCCTGGACGGCGGCCTCAGCCTCGCGGGCGGGTCGGCCTAGCCACGCCCGGTCCCGCTCGCCGGACGGCGACGGCGGGACGCCTGCCGGGCTCGTCCCGGTAATCCCGCCGTCATCTGTTCCACACAACCGCCGGATACCGTGCGAAGGCGCCGGTCGGACGCCGCGGAGCCCGCGGACGTCCGGCACCGGCCGCCGCGACAGGCCGCGGGGGAGTCCGCCGGGGGGCGCTTCCCTGCGGCCCTTCGCGTCTTCGTGGTCCGGGACTCCCGGCATATTCACGCCCGGCCGCTGATCCGGCCGGGTGATCCTCGCCGCAGGCCGCCTTCCGCGCCGCATTAGTGTGATGATTCTGCGGCTTTTGCGGTATTAGCTCCCTCACTGTCCACGGTGCCGCCCTTCGAAGGCGCCGTGCCACGAGGAGGGCCGATGGCTGAGGACGAACCGCGCGGCGTCGTGGTCGGGGTCGACGGGTCGGAACCGTCCCGCCGGGCACTCGACTGGGCGATGACCGAGGCACAGCTCCGCGGGCTCCCGCTGTACGTGGTCTCCGCGGCGCCGCCCGCGGGCGCCTACGCCGCCATGGCCCCCGGCGGCCTCTACGTCGAGGACATCAGCGCCGCCCTCGACGCCATCCGCGGCGAGACCGAGGCCCTGGTCGCCGAGGTCGACCAGGCCCGCGACGAACGCTTCACCGGCGAGTCGCACGTCCAGGTCTACTCCGGGACCGCGACCGAAGTGCTCCTCGGCATGTCCGAGCGGCACGAGCTGGTCGTCGTCGGCTCGCGTGGCACCGGCGGCTTCTCCCGCCTCCTGCTCGGCTCGGTGAGCACCGCGGTCGTGCACCACGCGGCGTGCCCGGTACTGGTCGTCCGTACCTAGGGCAGGGCGGGCCGGGGTCGGGCCGCGCGTCCGCGCCCGGCCCGACCCCTTTCGTCGCGGCTCACGCCACCCGCAGCCCGCCGCGGCGGGTCGAACCCCCGGCCACCGCCGGCTCCACACGCACCACCGACGGACGCAGCGCCGGCACCGCCGCGCTCCCGGTGACGGCGGCCACCGGGTCGTGCGGGGCGAGCCCGGCCAGCGCCATCAGCGGGCCCAAGGCGCCGCGCGGCGGCGCGACCACGGCGAGCCGGCCGTCGTCGAGCAGGTGCACCGGGGCACCGAAGATCTCCTCGACATGCGCCGCGACCAGCAGGGTCGGCCGCAGCCGCTCGTGCGGCGGATACGCGCCGATCTGCGGCTCGACCGCGACCACCGTTGGCGGCTCGCCCCCGGCGGACCGGCGGCGCAGCAGGCCCGCGCGCAGCGCCGCGCCGGTGGGCAGCTCGGTCAGCGGGTCGAAGCCCGCGGCCACGGGCAGATGAGCGTGCCGCGCGGCCACGTACGCGGCCACCACCGAATCCGATGCCCCGCGCCCGACCGCGGTCAGGAACAGCAGGTCCAGATCGGCCAGCGCGGCGGCCAGCGGCACCCCCGCCTCGACGCGGTCCCGGGCCAGGTCGTGGCACGCCGCGCGAATCCGCCCGGGCCGGAAGAACGCCGCCACGGCCGCCTCCGCGCCGGGAGTGAGCCATTCCTCGGGCTGCGGCCAGCCGCACGCGATGCTCCGGCGCCGCCATTCGGCGAGCAGCCAGGCGAGGTGGCGGCCCGCGGATGCGGTGGCGGAGCCGGTCGGCACGACGTTGTACGGGGTGGCGGAGGGCGCAAGGTTCGCGGTCATACCCAGGGAGAGCGGGCAGGCCCCGAATCGTGACGCGACTCCGCGGGTGATCGCGTGTGATCCGGATCACTTCTCCGAGCGTGCGCCGACGGCGTTGGGCCATTCGGGGGAAACCGCTCCCGCGTCAGGGCATCGGGGTCTGCTGCATCGGGCGTCGGAACCACTCGCGGCACACCGCGGCGAACGCCGCCGCGCGCCGCGTCGGGCGGACACCGCGTGCCTGCGCGAGCATCAGCGGCAACGGCGGCAGGTCGTCGGTCAGGTCCAGGGACACGACGCGGCCGCCGTCGTAGGTGCGGTCGGTGGCCGGCCGTTCGTTCAGCACCGCGTAGCCCTGGCCGGCCGCGACCAGCGCCCGGACCAGCTCCGGATTGCGTGACCGGAACCGCACGCGCGGGGTGATCCCCGCCCGGCGGCTCACCGACGCGAAGTAGTCCCGGTGGTGCGGCAGGTCCAGCAGGATGACCGGGTCGTCCGCCAGCGCCAGCAGCGACACCGCCCGCTCGCCCGCCAGCGGATGCCCCGGCGGCACGATCACATGCGGCGGCAGCCGGGTCAGGAGCTGGGAGTCGACGCCGTCGCCGTCCCGCGCGTCGTACAGCAGCGCCAGATCGCAGCCGCCGTCCGCGAGCAGGTCGCGCAGGCTCTCCTCGTCCGGGCCCTCCGACACCCACACCTCGACCTCCGGGTGCCGGTCGGCGAACTCGGCCAGCAGCGGCGGCAGGTAGTACGGCGCGATGGTCTCCGCGCACCCCACGTGCAGCCGCCCCCGCAGCGCGTTGCCGTAGCCCGTCGCGGACGCGGCGATCTCGTCGGCGTGCGCGAGCAGCGCCCGCGCCTCGCCGAGGAACCGCTCGCCCGACGTGGTGAGCGACAGGCCCTTGGCGTGGTGCCGCACCAGCAGCTGGACCCCGAACTCCCGTTCCAGGTGCGCGATGGCGGCCGAGATGGCGGACTGGGACACGAGCAGGTCCCGCGACGCGCCGGTCATGCTGCGATGGCGCGCCGCGGCGACGAAGTAGCGGAGTTGCACGAGCGTGAAATTCATGCGCGACGACCCTTCGTCCGGGCCGGTCGCCGGACCCTATGAAGGGATCGTAGGCCGGGGCCGCGCCGCTCGCCCGTCGGAGCGGCCCCGCCGGTGACGCGGCTACGCCGGGCGCGGCCCGCCGCGCAGGAACAGCGTGTCCAGCTCGTCCTGGGTGAAGGGTTTGCCCGGGAGCGGCGAGGAGCGGTCCGCGCGCAGCCCGTCGAGCACCACCTCGAGGTAGCGCGCCGCCACCGTCATCCGCTGGGCTTTCGGCAGCCCGGGAGGCGGCAGCAGGCACGACAGCAGCAGCGAGATGTCCGCGTCGGACACGTCGGCGCGCAGCGCGCCCTCGTCCTTCGCGCGCTCCACCAGGTGGCACACCGCGTCGTTGAGCGCGGCGCGCCCGGCGCGCATCTCCTCGGTGACCGGCACCCGGCCGCTCAGCGCCGGGAACAGCCGCCCCGCGCCCGAGGCGACGGCGCGCCGCAGGTAGCGGTTCAGCGCGCACCACGCGTCCGGTTCCTCGGCGAGGGCGGAGACCGCCTCGCTGGTCAGCCGGCCCGTCTCGGTGATCATTATTCGCTGGACCAGCGACTCCTTGCCGGAGAAGCGCCGGTAGATGGTGCCGACGCCGACGCCCGCGCGGCGGGCGATCTCCTCCATCGGTGCGTCGTAACCCAGTTCGCCGAAAACTTCGCGCGCCGCCCGGAGCACCTGCTCCAGATTGCGGCGCGCGTCCGTGCGCAAGGCCGATTCCGGATCGCCCGACGCCCGCGGTCCCGCGGCCGCGGACCGGCCGCGTTGCGGCCGGCGGGCGGACGGAATCACGGCGGTGGCCGCCGGCGGTGCGGAATCCCTGGTCCGCGTCAGCTCGTTCGAATACGTACGCGAAGCGCCCATGTGTACTTCCCCCGAAGGCAAATGGTCGTATCCCGTGTCGGGCCGCTCAGTCATTGCCAGTTCGCCGAGCGTACCCGACCCCTTGCCCGGCCAGAAGCGGAATCCGACGCAACGGTTGTGGAGGAGATGTGTGGTGTTGACGCTGAGTCAGCGGTACCCCGCTCCGGCGTGCCGGGCGATCGACAGTGCGTCAGCGGCGGCCGATGCCGCGGTGCGCGGACCCGGGCGACCCGGTCGCCGGTATGTGACCGGGGTCACGAACGTGCCTCCGGCGCGTCGTCTGCAGGGCTGTCCGTCCCCCGAACGGGGGGACGCGCCCGGGGTCGCGATTCCCCTGTGGCCGAGTTTCGCCCACACTGGTGAGGTCACTTGAGGTAAACCTCGGGGCACATAGTGTTAATGGCTGTGCGACGGACTCACGAGGAAGCAAGCGGTTGAACATCACTCGGTGGGGCGCCCGGTTGGCCGGAGAACGACGGCGATCCGTGCCCGCGGCGCGGATGCAGGACCGCATCGACACGTTCTCGCTGCGCGAGGTGCTGGCCCACGCGCCGGCCTTGATCGCTGTCACGCGCGGCCCTGCCCACGAACTCGCCTACGTCAACCAGGCCTACCGGGACGTCTTCGGACCACGCCGCCTCGGCGTGCCGGCCCGCGACATCCTCCCGGAGCTGGCCGACCACGGCCTGCTGCCGCTGATGGACCAGGTGTACCGCACCGGCCGCGGGCGCACCGTGCGCGCACGGCGCGTCGACCACCACGGCACGGCCTATCCGGGCATGCCGGAGAGCGAACGGCAGCACGGCTACTTCACCTTCGTCTGCACCCCGGTGTGCGCCGACGGCACTCCCGGCGACGCCGCGGTGCGCGGCCGGGCGGGCGTCCGCGGCGTGCTGGTGTTCGCCGTCGACGTCACCGACCAAGTGCAGGCCACCGACCGGCTGCGGGAGAGCGAACGCCGGCACCGGCAGGCCGCCGTCACCCTGCAGCGCAGCCTGCTGCCCCAGCAGCTCGAACACCCGGACGACCTGCGGGTGTCCGCCCGCTACCTGCCCGGCGGCGCGGACGCCGCGGTGGGCGGCGACTGGTACGACGTCATCACCCTCGGCGCGGGCCGCACCGCCCTGGTCATCGGCGACGTCATGGGCCGCGGCGTCCGCGCCGCCGCCGTCATGGGCCAACTCCGCACCGCGGTCCGCGCCTACGCCCGCCTCGACCTGCCGCCGCACGAAGTCCTGCAGCTCCTGGACGGCTTGGCGATGGAGATCGACGCCACGCAGATCGCCACCTGCGTGTACGCGGTGCACGATCCGAGCGAAGGCGTCCTGACCTACTCGACCGCCGGGCATCTGCCGCCGCTCGTCCGCGACCCCGCGGGCGACGTGCACCGGCTCGACGACGCGCTCGGGCCCCCGCTCGGCACCGGCGGGAGCTGGCCGCACACCTCCGGCGGCGTCCCCCTCGAACCCGGCTCCACCGTCGTCTTCTACACCGACGGCCTGGTGGAGCGCCGCGGCGAGGACATCGACCGCGGCATCGACGACTTGGCCGCCGCCCTCGACGGCGCGGCCGGGCCGCCCGACGCGGTCCGCGACCGCCTGATCGAACACATGCGCCTGCCGGTCGAACACGACGACGACGTGGCCTTGCTGGTGCTGCATCTGCCGCGCCACGAAGGCCGCGCCGCCACGCTGTTCCGCACCGCGTCGCTCGACCTGCTCGGCGGCAACGAAGTCGCGGCCCGGGCCAGGGCCTTCACCTCGGGCGTGCTGGCGAGCTGGCAGGTCGGCGAGGAACTGCGCGAGTCGGGGGTGCTCGCGGTCAGCGAGTTCGTCGCGAACGCGCTCACCCACGGAGCCGCACCTATGCGGCTGCGCCTGCGGCGCACCGACCGGCGGCTCATCGTCGAGGTCTCGGACGCCGACGACCACGTGCCGCGGCACCGGCGCGCCTCGGCCGACGACGAGAACGGGCGGGGTGTCGCGATCGTGGCGAGCATCGCCAGCTCGTGGGGCTCCCGGCTGACCGCGACCGGCAAGACCGTGTGGTGCGAATTCCTGCTGTGAGCGGGCCGGGAACGGCGGAAAGGCCGGTGCCCGGCCCCCTCGGCGAGGGAGCCGGGCACCGGCACGGGTCACGCGGCGAGCGCGGCGGCCTTCGCGTCCTCGGACCGGCCGCTCCGCCCGGCCTGTTCGGCCCGCTCCGCAGGGCCCTGCGTGCTCGACGACGCGACCACGAGCCCGTTCTGCACCGGGCTGAGGCCCCGGCCGAGCCGGACGCCGAGCACCGCGATCAGCACCGAGCACGCCATCAGCACCACCAGGTAGGGGCCGTAGATCCCGGCACCCACCATCGCACCCGCGAACGCCGGGCCGACCGCCATGGCGAGCTGCTTCACCAGCGACTGCGCGGCGTTGTACTGGCCGAGCAGGTGCGCGGGCGCCAGGTCGGCGACCATCGGGCCGAGCGTCGGGGCGAGGAGGCTCTCGCCGATGCCCAGCAGCCCGTACGCCGTCACGATGGTGACCGCGGCCAGCGCGGCATTGCCGTGCACCAGCCCGGACACCGCGGTGACGATCCAGGCCAGCAGCCACACCACGCCGGTCGCCGCGATGACCATGCTGCGGCGCCGCCGCGTCACGATCCGCAGGACCGCCAGCTGCGCGACCACGATCACCAGGGTGTTCGCGGCCAGCGCCACGCCGAGCATGCTCGGCGAGATCCGGCTGACCTCGGTCGCGAAGGCGGCCAGGCCCGACTCGAACTGGCCGTAGCAGGTGAAGAAGATCAGCGCGCTCACCACGGACAGCCGGACCATCGCCCGGTCCCGCAGCAGATGCCGCCACCCGGCCTTCGGGCCGCCGTCGCCGGCCCCCGCCGCGTGCGGCGCGGCCGCGGGCATCCTGGCCCCGCCGACCACCAGCGCGAGCACGACGATCATCGCCGCCTCGACGACGAACAGCACCGTGAAGCTGGCCGGCCGCGACGGGTCGACGATGAGCCCACCGATCAGTCCGCCGATGCCCAGCCCCAGGTTGTTGAAGGTGAACTGGAGCGCGAACGCCCGGGAGCGGGTCTGCGGGGTCGTGCACCGCACGATCATCGTCGCGAGCGCCGGCTGGATGGCCGCGATCCCGGCGCCCAGCAGGCCCGCGGCGGCCAGGATCAGCGGCGGGTGCGCGGCGAACCCGAGGGTCAGCGACCCGGCCGCCGCGACCAGCGCGCCGACCACCGCGACCGGCCGCGGACCGCGCCGGTCGATGCCCGGCCCGACGAAGGGCAGCACGACGAGCGCGGCGACGGCCAGCACGCTGAACATCAGACCGGCCTGCCCCGCGGACATGTCGCGCACCCGGGTCACGTAGACGAAGAGAAACGGAACGGTGAAGCCGCTGCCGAACGCGGCGAGGGCATTGCCGAGCTGGATTCGGCGCAGCGCCGTCGTGGTCGCCACCACACACCTCCTGACTGCCTGTGTCGGCGGACCGGCCGCTCCGGTCCGCACGGGACGGTCTCCCGCCGGCCCTCGGACACGTCGGAGCGCACCGCGGAGCGGCCGACGCGGTGAATCGCGGCGGCGCTGCGGATAGTCGACCGGAGGGCTCGAAGCTGAAGACTTCAGTGCTAAAGAGTACGCCCGTCAAGTGTTTCTGTCTAATGAGTTAAGGGGTACAGGTAGGCTGGGGAAATGCCCGCAGACCAGCAGGACCCGGCCGCCCGGAAGCGCGCGGCCGCGGCATCGTCCGCGGAGCCGTCCGCGGGCGGGGCCGGCACCGGCCCCGGGCCCACGGATGCCGGGCTGGAGGCGCACCTCGCGGTCTTCCAGCGCGAATTCCCCGAGGTCGACCCGCAGGTCGAGACGATCGTCGCGGCCTTGTTCCGACTGCACCGGCGCATGTCCGTGGCGTACGACCGGCAGATGGCCGCACTCGGCATCACCAACGCCGACTGGGAGGTCCTGCGGGCGCTCGTCCTCGCCGGCGAGCCCTACCGGCTCAGCCCCGGCGAACTCGCCAAGAGCCTCGGCCTCACCCCGGCCGCGATGACCCACCGCATCGACCGCATGGTCGGCGAAGAGCTCGTCACCCGCACCCGCGACGAGCAGAACCGGGTCCGCGTCATCATCGAGCTGACCGCCGCCGGCCGGGACATGTGGCTCCGCGTGGTCCGCGACGCCGCGGTCTTCGAATCGGCGCTCCTCCAAGACCTCGGCGACGCGGAACGCGCGGACCTCGCCGACGGCCTGCGCCGCATGCTCGCCCGCGTCGAGGAGACCCAGCCCGACGGCACCGGCCGCTCGGACGCGCCGGCGACCGGGACCTGATCCGGGCAGACGAAAACCGCAGCCTCGCGTGCGGCGGGCTGCGGGGGGGTTGGTGGGTCGAGCCGACCGGCGGGTGACCTGTCGGCCACGCGGCGGCCGACCCGGCCACGGTAATGATGAGCGTTCCCCGTGCGGACCGCGGCAATTCCGACGGAAAGCCCGGTTCACCCGAAGGTGTGGCCGAAAGTCCGTCAGTCCCGTTTCGCGGGCCCCTCGCGGCCCTCGCGTCCCTCCGGTTTCCCGGGCAGCGGGTCGGCGGGCGCCCGCTGTTCCGGCACGGGGTCCTTCGCGAGCGCGATACCGGACGCGGCGTCGTCCGTCCGTCCGCCCGCGGGCCCGCCGCCCGCAGGTCCGTCGGCCCGCGGCCCGTCCGCGGGGGCCGCCCGGCGGATCCGCCGCGTGGTGAGCCGGACCCACGCCCACAGCACGGCACCCGCGAACGCCAGCGCGATCGCTATCACCACGCCGAACACCCACCAGAACGCGGTCGCCGACGGCAGCTGGTCCGCGGGGGACGCCGGCCACGCCGCCGGGATGTCCCCCGGATCGCGGAGCAGTTCGCGGATCGCCCGCCCGGACCGGGTGAACCGCACCTGGTCCGGCCATGCCTGACGGGTCGCCAGCCCCGCGAGACCGGTCGCCAGCCAGGTCGCCGCCGTCCCCGCGATCAGCAGCACCAGGGCGCCGATCAGCGCCCCGTCCGGTATGCCGCGCTGCGGTGCCTCCGCCATCGCTCCTCCCGACGCGCCGTCGTCCCGCCGCTGTGCCGATGCTCCGACCTGCCGCCGGGTCACACCGGTGCGTCCTCGGTCAGCGCGGCCACCGCACGCACCCGCTCCTCGACGGCTTCCTCGGTCATCGCGCGGTCGGTGTAGACCATCGGCCGCTCGGTCTCGGTGATCAGGTGCTTGACCACCTGCACGTTGCCGTTGACGTCCCACACCGCGATACCCGGCGTCAGTGTCGGGATGATCTCCACCGCCCAGCGCGGCAGACCGAGCACCTTGCCGGTGGCGCGGGCCTCTTCCGCCTTCTGCATGTAGATCGTGCGGGTCGACGCCATCTTGAGGATCGCCGCGGCCTCCTTGGCCGCCGCACCGTCCACCACATCGGACAAGTGGTGCACCACCGCGACGAACGACAGGCCGAGCCGCCGTCCGAACTTCAGCAGCCGCTGGAACAGCTGGGCGACGAACGGGCTGTTGATGATGTGCCACGCCTCTTCCACCAGGAAGATGCGCTTGACCCGGTCCGGCCGGATCCACGTGTGCTCGAGCCAGACGCCGACGATCGCCATGAGGATCGGCATCGCGATCGAGTTCCGGTCGATATGCGACAGATCGAAAATGATCAGCGGCGCGTCGAGGTCGATGCCGGTCGTCGTCGGGCCCTCGAACATGTTCTTCAGGTCGCCGTCGACGAGCCGGTCGAGCACCAGCGCGACGTCCAGACCCCAGATCCGCACGTCCGCCAGGTCCAGGCTGAGCAGGTCCGCGGACTCCTGGGTGGGATTCCGCAGCGCGTCCACGATGTCCGGAAGTATGGGCTGGCGGTCCTCGACCGTGCGGACCACGTGCACGTGCGCGGCCTTGAGCGCGTACCCGGCGCGCTCCTCCAACGGGCGGCCCATCGCCACCTCGATGATGGTGCGCAGCAGCGCCAGCTGGCCGGTCGACGTGATCGCCGGGTCCAGCGGATTCAGCCGCACGCCCGCACCGGTGATGTCCGTCGGGTCCAGCCGCACCGGCTGGATGCCGAGCGCTTCGGCGATGTGGTTCCACTCGCCGACGCCGTCCTCGCCCTGCGCGTCCAGGACCACCACCTGGCGGTCGCGGAAGCGGAGTTGGCGCAGCACGTAGGTCTTCTCCAGCGCCGACTTGCCGTTGCCGGACTCGCCGAGCACCAGCCAGTGCGGGGCGGGCAGCTGCTGGCCGTACAGTTGGAACGGGTCGTACACGTAGCCCTTGCCGGAGTACACCTCGCGGCCGATGATCACCCCGGAATCGCCCAGCCCGGGCGCCGCCGTGGGCAGATACACCGCCTGCGCCTGGCCGGTCGAGGTGCGCACCGGCAGCCGCTGCGTTTCCGGCTTGCCGAACACGAAGCTCGCGAAGCCGTTGGTCAGAAGGGAAAAGAGGCCGGACACGACGTCACCTCCGGATGCCGGTGGCGAAAGGCAGGGTGTTCACGAACGCACGGTGCTGTTCGCGGTCGCACCACTCCAGTTTGAGGAAGCACTTGCCCGCGGACGCGCGGATCGTGCGCTTGTCGCGCATGAGCTGCTCCGGGTCGCGGGACGACACGGTGATGTAGCCGACCAGGTTGACGCCCGCCGCGCCGCCCGCGAGGTCCTCGCCGCGCTGGTCGACGCGGCCGGTGTGGGCGAGGTCGCGGGGGTCCACCACGCGGTTCATCTTCGCGGCGCGCGCCGCGTCCGCGTCGTCGTTCGTCTTCTCGGTCAGCATCCGCTCGATCGCGATGTCCGTCGGCTCCAGGTCCATCGTCACCGCGACCGTGCGGATCACGTCGGGGGTGTGCACCAGCAGCGGCGCCAGGAAGTTCACGCCCACCGGGGTCAGCGGCCACTCCTTGATCCACGCGGTGGCATGGCACCAGGGGCGCGGCGTCTCCGACTCGCGGGTCTTGGACTGCAGGTAGTTCGGGTGCGTCGCGTCCAGCTCGGCGGGCCACGCGTAGCGGGCCTGCATGCCGTCGAACTGGTCGATCTGGTGCTCCGGGTCGTACATCGAGTGGATCAGCGACGCCAGACGGGCCTCGTTCATCGGCTGCCGCACCCGGATGTCGGCCTCGGCCAACCGTGCGCACACGTCGGTCAGCTCGCGCGCCATCACCACGCCGAGGCCGTCGTCGCCGCGGCCCATCACCGACGACTCGGCGGCCAGGTCGCGGTTGTAGTGCATGCACGCGATCAGGTAGGCGCGGTGCTGCTCGCTGGACGTCGACACCATCGACTGCAGCTGCTCGTACGAGTCCTTCACCCACATCGGCGCGCTCGCGTCGCCGCGGCGCGCCACGTCCTTCGCGTGCGCGTCGGGGTCGGCGGGCATGGTGCGGGCCAGGATCTGCAGGCGGGTGACGAAGCCGTCCCCGTTCGCCACGTGCTTCAGCAGCGTGCCGAACCGCTCGACCAGCGCCTCCTGGTCCTCCGAGTCGCGCAGCCCCACGCCGGGGCCCTCGATCTCGATCGCCGCGGTCACCGTGCGGCGCTCCAGGTGCATCAGCACCGCGAGTTCGTCCGGCCCGAACGGCACGCTCATCCAGCTCAGCCGGCCGATGCCGGGCGGCGTGCCCACCGCGGTGGCCGCGCCGTCGATGCGCGTCCCGGCCTCCATGACGGCCGAGCGGAAGCGGGCGCCGCGCTTGAGCGTGCGCTTGTACGTGCGGTTGATCTCGAACCACTTGTAGAACGTGCGCTGCTTGTACGGCATGTACACGGCGGCGAACGCCAGCAGCGGGAAGCCCACGAGGCCGATCAGCCGCACCGCGAGCACGGGCACGAGCAGTCCCCACAGCATGCCGATCGCGCCGCCCGCGATGATCAGGAAGATCTCGCCGGGCTCCCGGTTCTTGCCGATGACGGCCGTCGGCTTCGCCTTGCCGATGAGGAAGGTCCTGCGTCGGTGGATCGGCTGTGTCGTCATGGTCAGGCCTCGTTCCCGGTCCTCGCGTGCGGCGTGCTACTGGGGTTTGCCGGGGGTGGTGCCGCGGCGCCGGCGCCGGTACCGCCGCCGCGCGAGCCGTGGGCCGCGATGCCGGACGACACCGCGTTCTGCGCGGCGGGCGCGGGCGATGCCGCGGAGTCGCCTCCGCCGCCCCGGCCCGCGTGCGCGCGGATGCCCTGCTTCATGAACGCCGCCGGTCCGCCGACCAGCGACGCCGCCGCACCGCCGGCGCCCCCCAGCGCGCGGCGGCCGCTGTGCAACTGCGCCATATCGTCGCCGAGGTTCGGGACGAAGCGGTAGATCAGCACACTCGCGAAGATCGACAGACACATGATCGCCAGACCGCTCAGGACCGACGAGAACGAGTCCTGCGGCCGACCCCCCGAAATGGCGGTGGCCAGGCCCAGCACGATGACGACGACGGGTTTCGCAAGCAGCACGGCAACCATGATCCCCGCCCAGCGGCGCACGTGGTGCCACATTGCCTTGTCGACCAAGCCGGAATAGACCGCTGTGCCCAGCATTGCCCCGACGTACAACATCGCGGCGCGCAGCAGCAGTTCGACCCACAGCACGGCGGCGGCGAGCATCGACAGCATGGACACGAAGATCAGCATGACCGGTCCGCCGCCGAGCCCCGCATTCGGATCCAGCGCCTTGGCGAAGCCGCCCAGGAACCGGTCGGTGTCCTGCTGCGTGCCGGACGCGATCGCGGTGGTGACGGCATCGGTCAGCGACACCGCCAAGTACAGCGTCAGAGGGGTGAACGCGGAAGCCAGCACGGCGAGCCACAGATAGCCGACGGCTTCGGAGATCGCCGTGGTGATGGGGGCGCCGCGCACGGCGCGCTTGGTGACGGCCAGCATCCACAGCAGCAGCGTGAGGAACGTGGACGCGGCGAACACCACCGCGTACTGCCGCAGGAACCCCGCATTGGTGAAGTCGACTTGTGTCGTGCCGTTCACCGCCGCGGCGAGGTTGTTGATGATCCACGTCGCCGCGTCCGCGCAGCCCTTCGCGATCGACCCGAGCGGGTCGGTCACGAACCCGGCGGTCTGACCGGGCGCGCCCGGGATGCTCGGGCCGCCGTCGCCGTTCTGGCAGTACGTCTTGGCGGGCCCGGTGAGCATGTCGCAGTACGTCTGCGCGGCACCGCCTCCGCCGCCTTGCGGAGCGGGAGTGCTCGCGACGACCGACGGCAGCGGTGAAGCGGCGGGCGACGCCGCGGGCTTGGCGGCCCCGGTGGCCGCCGGGGAGGGGTCGGCGAACGCGCGGGCGGCGGTGAGCAGGACCGCCGTCTGCACCGCGGCGACGACGGCACCGACCCGGACGGCGCGGCGCGCCCGGCGGCCACGGCAGGACTCAGCGTGCATAGCGCAGTTCCTCGAACTCGCGAACGGCCTTGGCGATGTCCTCCGCTCCCGACGCGGTCTGCAGACCGCCGACCGGGGTCGGCCCCTCCTTCTGGGTGAAGTCGACGAGCTTCCAGTCGTCGTCCGCCCACGACAGCCGCAGCGTCGTGGTCGTCCAGGCCTCGCTCACCGGCTTCGTGGAACCCGCCCCCGCCAGGCCGACCAGCCCGGCTCCCCACACCTCGACGGTGGCCGAATCGGGCGTGTATGCGACCGATTTGGTGCCGACCGGCAGCGCCCGGCACACGAAAGACAGCCCCTTGGGCGGGTTGCCGTCCGCGTCGAGGCCGAACACCGCGGTCTGCGCCTGGAACGCCGTGTCGGCACGGGCCAGCAGGCCGGCCTTGCTGCCGGGATCCGCCATCGACTCGACGATCGCCCGGCGGACGGCGGGCCGGAACATGTCCGACGAACCGTAGGCCGTGGCGTAGTTCGCGGCCGCGGACTGCGCACCCTCGCGGGTGCGGGGATAGCCGACCGGGACCGTGCCGGCGAGCGCGGCCGGGGGACGGGCGGCGGTGATGCCGACGGTGCTGCGCGGGCTCGTCTTGCCGACCCCGGAACTTGTGCCGGCGCGGGACGCGGCGGAGTCCTCCGCGGGCGCGCCGCTCCGGCGGCTGGCGTACGCGAGCGTCAGGACCACGACGAGGATCACGACGACCACCCCGGCACCCGAGGCGACGGGGTGCCGCCGCCGGGGATCCCCGGCGGCGCGCTCCGGAGCGGCGGGCGCATCGCTCATGCGCGGACTCCGCGTCGCGGGCGCGCGGCGGCGCGGGGCCGGGAGGTGGCGTAATTCCCCGTCCCGGGAATTTCCGTGGGGGCGATAATCGGCCACCCGCGGCGATTTTCGGCCGACCGGAAATGGCTCGTGCTGGCATACGGCGCACCGGCGGAGTTGCGTGGGCAGACGTAGGCCACAGGAGCCACCTCGGGTCGGCGAATCGGGCGGCGCGGGGCT
This sequence comes from Uniformispora flossi, assembly GCF_049534875.1. Taxonomy (NCBI): domain Bacteria; kingdom Bacillati; phylum Actinomycetota; class Actinomycetes; order Kitasatosporales; family Streptomycetaceae; genus Uniformispora; species Uniformispora flossi. Next base: position 1,969 of record NZ_JBMULZ010000005.1, on the reverse strand, counting down.
AGATCGCCATCCCGTAGATGATGGTGAACAGGGTGCCGAGCGAGCCGATGATGAACACGCCGGTCAACCCGGCGATGATCAGGCCCTTGCCCTGCTCGGCACTGAACGTGTCGCGCAAGGCCGTTGCCCCTATCCGCTGCTTGGCGGCGCCCCAGATGGCGATGGCCAGGCAGAGGAGCAGGGCTACTGCCATGACTACCTGGACCATCGTGCGGGCTTCAGCTCCGAGCGTCGCGAAAGGGCCCCAATCCGGGGCGATACCACCGACGATGGTATTGATGTCGCCGTTGCCTGCACCTAGATACATGCCGTTCACCGCCCCCGACTGGGCTTCTCGAATTACCCCCGCCGGGTGGAGCGGGGGTGCCGTGCCTCTCGATTATTGTGTCGTGGCGACAGCGTTCGGGCCACCACCCCCGAGCGACGGCTCGTTCACTGTGTGTATCACGGGTGATTGCGCAGAGCAATCACGGCACGCAGAATGATCAAGTGCGACCTGTCCCCGTTGTTCAACGCCCCCCGTTCGCCTTCGATGCGTAAGGCTTGGCTGGCTGCCGGACTTGCCGCCGCGCTGCCGGTCGGGGCGGTGGGGCTGCTCGTCGTCGCCGTCGGTTCGATGACCGGCGGCACGCCTTCGTCCGGCGGGAACGGAGCGGTGGCGCTCGCGCCGGGGGCGGTGCCGGCGGCGTACCAGCCGGCGATCGAGCGGTGGGGGCGGTTGTGCCCGGAGATCTCGCCGGCGCTGCTGGCCGCGCAGTTGTATCAGGAGAGCGGGTTCAACCCGCGGGCGGTCAGTCCGGTGGGGGCGCAGGGGATCGCGCAGTTCATGCCGGGGACGTGGCCGCAGTGGGCGACGGACGGGAACGGCGACGGGCGGCGTGATCCGTTCGATGCGGAGGACGCGATCCCGTCGGCGGCGAAGTACGACTGCGCGCTGGCGAAGTCGATTGCCACCATGCCGGGGGACCGGACGGACAACATGCTGGCGGCGTACAACGCGGGGTCGTACCGCGTCATCCAGTACAAAGGGGTGCCGCCGTACGCCGAGACCCGCAGCTATGTGAAGAACATCCGCTCGCTGGAGCAGAGCTTCGGCGCGGTCAAGGCACCGATTCCGCCGTCGGTGCTCGCGGTCGGGGCGATCGAGTTCGCCCAGACGAAGCTCGGGACGCCGTATCTGTGGGGCGGTGAGGGCACCGTCGCGGACGGCGGCCGGTTCGACTGCTCGGGTCTGACGCAGGCCGCGTACGACAAGGTGGGTATCAAGCTGCCGCGCGTCGCGAACGACCAGTGGAATGCGGGACGGCATCCGGCCCGGTCCGAACTGCTGCCGGGTGACCTGGTGTTCTTCGCCACCAACCTGCGCGATCCGCGGAGTATCCACCACGTGGGGATCTATGTGGGCGGCGGGACGATGATCCACGCTCCGTACACGGGCGAGGTCATCCGTTTCGGTCGCATCGACAAACCGGACTACATCGGCGCCACCCGGGTCACCTCGGAGGGCGCCCAAGCGCTGCCGGACCGTACGGTGGTCAACCCCGTCGGCGCGGGCGCACCGCGGACGACTTTCGCGGACCCGGCGGCGACGGCTCCGGCTGCGAGTGCGGGGCCGGTTGCCACGCCGTCGTCGTCTTCGGCCAAGCCCACAGGCGCACCGCCCCCGGCGAATCCGTCCGCACCGTCCGTGCCGCCGTCCCGGCCCGCCGAGCCGTCGGCGTCGTCATCGCGGCTAACGGGCTGACCGGTCGGAACCCGAAAACCCTGTGGGGCCCCGGCGATGCCGGGGCCCCACAGGGTTGGTGCTACTCGATCAGACGTTCACGCCGTGGGCGCGGAGGTAGGTGATCGGGTTGATGTCGGAGCCGTAGTTGGGGCCGGTGCGGACCTCGAAGTGGAGGTGCGGGCCGGTGGAGTTGCCGGTGGAGCCGGAGAGGCCGATCTGCTGGCCGGTGGAGACCTTCTGGCC
>NZ_JBMULZ010000004.1:388534-580948 GCF_049534875.1 Uniformispora flossi | reverse complement strand
GGGGGGGGGGCGCCGGGGGGGGGGGCGGGGGCGGGCGGGGGGGACCGCTTTGATTTTAGGGGGGGGGGGGGCCCCGGCGGGGGGGGGGTTGCTTTTGCCGCGGGGGGGGCAGGCGCAGCCCACCTTGCCTCAGCGGTCGATCTCGTCCAGCAGCTGTTCCCAGCGGTCCAGGACCGCGTCGAGGCGGTAGGCACGCACATGCTCGCGTGCCGCTGCGCCTTGGGTGCGCCGCAGATCGGCGTCGGCCATCAAACGACGCAACCCCTCGGCCATACCGCCGACGTCCCCCGGTGGCACCAGGATTCCTGTCGTGCCGTCGTCCACCAATTCGCGCACCCCGGCCGACAGGTCGAAGGCAACGCAGGTGACGCCGCAGGCCGCGGCTTCCGCGATCGCCATCGGGCGGCCTTCCTTGTCGCTGCTCAGCGCGAGGATCGACACGTCCTCGAACTCGCGGACCATGTCGTCCACCCGGCCCCGGAAGACCACCCGGTCGGCGACGCCCCGCTCGGCCGCGTGCTTGCGGAGATTGCCGTCTTCCGGGCCGTCGCCGATGAGGTGGAGTTCCCAGGGGTCTTCCGCCACCGACGCGAAGGCGTCGATGAGGCGGTCCAGCCGCTTGACCGGGTCGAGCCGACCGACGGCGGCGATGCGGTGGTTCTCCCGATGGGCCGGTGCCTCCGGGAAGAAGCTCAGCGGGTTGGGCATCACGCCGACGTTCGGCAGCCGCAGCCGCTCGAACTCGGCGGCGTCCCCGGCGCTCAGGAACAACGCCTTTTCCAGGTGGGGGTAATGCCGAAGGATCAGGTCGCGGTTCGCCGACGTCTGCGCCTGAAGGAACGATTCGTGGTACTGCCCGATGCCTTGCAGGTGCGGCCATTCCAGGCTCAGCGCCCAGTCCGCGGCCCAGGGGGAGCCGAACACCACGTAGCCCGAGGGCACCGAGCGGAAACGCTCGGTCAGCAGGCGCTGCGCCGCCTCCCGTTCGGACCGGGCGCGATGGGCCTGGAGGTTCTTCTTCGGGTTGAGGCGTTCCACGAGCGAGCCCGGTTTCCACGCAGGCGTCGACTGGTGCGGATACAGCGTGGTGTGGGCGTACGCCGGCGCGGCGTTGTACGGGAACGGCTCGGGAGAGGTTCGGATACCGATCACCTCGACCCGGTGGCCGCGTCCGCCGAGGCCTTGTGCCAGCGTGTGGATGACCCGCTGCGACCCCCCGAGGGAATCGACGTCGATCCCCACAAAGAAAATGTTCCGCTTCCGGGCATTGCTCACGACTTGTCCTCACCGAAGAATGCGTCCACGACCGCGCGGCTTGCCTCACCGCTCTCGTACGAGCAGAACATCTCGCGGAACTCCGCATACCGCGCGGCATACGACTCCACGGTCGCATCGAAATCGTGCAGCACGCCGGCAAGCTCCTCGGTCGTGCCGACGACCGGCCCCGGGGCCATCTCGGGAAGGTCGTAGTACGTTCCGCGCTCCTGGTTGCGGTACTCCTCATAGTCGTCCGCATAGAAGATCATCGGGCGGCCGGTGTTTGCGTAGTCGAACATCAGAGACGAATAGTCGGTCATGAGCGCGTCCGATGCCAGGAGCAGGTCGTTGACGTCGGAGAAGTCCGCGCCGTTGCGCACGAAGTGGCCCAAGTGCCGCGGCGGGCTGAACCGGTCGTAATAGTGGGCGCGGACGACGATGATCCAGCCGGGGGGCGCCTGCGCGGCCAGTTCGTCCAAGTCGACGCGGATCGAGGAGATGCCCCGGTTGCGGAACGTCGGTGCGTAAAGCAGGACGCGCGCCCCCTCGGGTACGTCCAGTTGGCTCCGCACGGCGGCCCGGCGTGCCACTTGCTCGGGTTCGGCGTGCCGGACCAACACGTCGTTGCGCGGGTACCCGGAGCGCACGACCGGGCCTTGGTAGTTGTTGGCGGGGACGAAGGTGCGCTCGAACTCCTTGCTGGGCGACACGAGGAGGTCCCAGCGGTCCACCATCCGCTGGTGGTGTTCGAGGGCTTCCGGCCCGGCGCTCTTCATCTCCGGGATGTCGAAGCCGATGGTCTTCATCGTCTGCCCGTGCCACGTCTGGAGGTAGTGCGTTCCGGGGCGGCGGTGGTAGATGGACGGCAGGTTGTGGCTGTCCACCCAGTACTCGGAGCGGGCGAGTGTCCGGACGTACTTCCAACTGCCGCGCCGCACCAGGCGCGTGCCGGGCGGGAAGGACGCACGGTTCCCGGAATAGGACCAGACGACGTCGAGGGGCCGCTGCTGCCGCATGGCTTCCTCGTAGATGTACCGGGGGTTGTCGCGGTAGCCGAGTCCTTCGGCGGCCTCGAAGATGACCTGGTTCTTCTTGACCGGCAGGCGTGCCAGGACGCGGTAGGCCGCGGCCTTGTTGCCGTGACTGTTCAATTGCTTGCGCAGCGCCTTGGTTTTGCGCTTGACCTTGCGCTGCACCGGGCCCAGGAAGCGGAGTTCCTTCAGGAGGCCGCCGCGCGCCCAGGTGATCTGGAGGCGACGCGGACCGGGAGCGGGTTCGGCTTCCACGGTCAATGTGTGGACGCCGACCCGGTTGTGGGGAATCTCGACACGGTGGACTGCCATGTCCAGCGGGGCCAGCAGCAGATTGGTGTTGGCCTGATCCCCCAGGGTGATGGTCAAGGTGGGGTGGCGGCGCCCGTCGAAGCCGATCTTCGGGAGGGGCACGCGGCGGAGGTCCAAGTCGGCCGTGCCGGTGAACTGGCCGGGTTCGGAACGTTTGAACACGACCGGAACGCGCAGCGGCGAACCGGTCGAGGCGAGGTTGACGTGGGCGTTGTAGGAGTCCCCGGACAGCGCGTGGCCGGGATCGTAGACGCGAATGCCGAGGCGCAGAACGCTGCCCCTGGGCTCCACGGACTCGACCTCGTTGCGGAGCACGGCCGACGTGAAGGACTGCCGGTCCAGGTAGTAGTCGGATATGTCGAGCTCGGTCCGCGCCTCGTCGTCCTGCGGGGCGGTGCGGCCCCAGTACGTGCGGTCGGCGTCGGTGACGGCGAACCGCGGGGCCAGCGTTCCGCGGCCGAGGACACGTGCCTGTTCGACGGCTTCGGCGTTCCTGCCCTTGCGCAACAGGTACAGGCAAATGCGCTGGTCCCGGGGGAGTTGCGCGTATGCGTCGTCGGATATCGCGTTCAGATACGGCCGGGTGAGCGCCGCGAACTCGTCGACCCACTCGGGGTCGCGCAGGGGCAAGTCGCCCAGGTAGAGCCGGAAATCGTGGCGCAGGAACTTGACGTCCTTGGCGACCCGAAGCTCATGTCCGACGCTCTCGTCGGCGAGGAACTCGTCGACCATGCGGGCGACCTTGAGCCGGTCGGCGACGTTCTTCATCTTGTGGCGGCTGTTGGAGATCGACAGGTTCGCGGTGTCGTCGGAGAGGTACCAGCTGTAGATCACCCACGGCACGACCGCGAAGCGCTCGGCGAGCGTGAACGCCTGCGCCGAGAACAGCTGGTCCTCGTAGTGGATGCCTTCGGGAAACCGGAGCGCGTGCTTTTCGATGAAGTCGCGGCGGTAGATCTTGTTCGTCGACAAGTGGTCGAAGAACATCTCCGGATTCTCCGCGATGCCGTCGTAGGTCGCTCGCGTGGTGAACAGGTGCGGGTACCAGAGGCCGGGTGCGCGCTTGCTGTTCTCGTAGATCCGCTCGACCTCACCGGTCACGAAGTCCGCGCCGGTTTCCTCGATGGCGAGCAGCATGCTCTTGCACGCGTGGCGCGGCAGCGCGTCGTCGCTGTCCAGGAACATCAGGTACGGCGCACGGGACACGGCTATGCCGCGGTTGCGCGGCGCACTGCATCCACCGCTGTTGCGGGCAAGCCGCTCGTATCTGACACGCGGGTCCTTGCGGGCCAGCGCCCGCGCGACTTGCTCGGTGTCGTCCGTGGAGCAGTCGTCGGCAATGATCACCTCGACGTTGCGCAGTGTCTGGTTGCAGACGGACTCGACCGCGCGCGGCAACCTTTCGGCGTCGTTGTAGGCGATGATGGTCACGCTGACGTCAGGTGTCCCGGACAACGGCATCTCGAATACCCTCCCACGCATCGCCGGTCAAGGAATGTAGGCCACGCGTGCAGCGCACATCGCCGCGGCTGAAAGCCGACGGACTCCCATGCGATGGTCGGGTGCGGAGAGAACGCGAAACCCCGTACGCATGGTAACCGATGGCGACTCCTGGGGAACGGGCCCGAAAACGGTGTGTGCACTCCGGGCATAGGCCGCGACCAAGGCTTTTGCCGACGGCGGCCTTCCCTAGGGCCTCGTCGCAGGCGGTACAGTGACGGCTTCTGCGCACGCGCTCACCCCGAGGTTGCGGTGTTCCCGACCGGCGGCGCGCGACAGGCGTCTCACCGCCGTACGGAACGTTGGGGGCAAACCGAAATGTCACCATGGGTGGTCGTCGTACCGGCCGTCGGCACCTCGGGCGCATCCCGGCCTTCCGGGGACGCCGGGCCGGCCGGCCTCGAGTCCCGCCTCGCGGCGCTCGGCGTGTCCGCCGAATACGTCGGCGCGCCGGAGATCCGCGCCCTGGCCGCGGACACCGGTGGCGGCACCCTCGTGCTGGCCGACGGGCGCGCGGTCGGACACCGCCATCCGCTGCGGATGGTGCTGCGTGACTCGCGCTTCCCGGTCCGCCGGATCCCGGGCGTCCTGGTCGTGGAGCCGTCGGCTCGCGAAGCTTTCCGGGCTGCCGTGGCGCGGACGCCCGACGCGCAACTGGCGCCGGACACACTGGCGGACCGGATGGCCGAGGCGGGTGAGCCCGTACGCGATCTTGCGCTGGGAGACCTGGTCGCCGAGGTTCCGGCCACGCCTGCCGAACGCGAAGACGCGCTCGCCCGCGCCGCCGTGGTCGACGAGGACGCGATACGGCTGCGCAGCGCGGTCAAAGCCCGCGACGGGTTCTTCACCACATTCTTCGTCAGCACCTGGTCGCGCTACGTCGCGCGCTGGTGCGCCGGCCGCGGCCTGACCCCGAATCAAGTGACGGTGGCGTCACTGCTCGTGGCCCTCGCCGGGGCCGCGGGCGCGGCCACCGGCAGCCGCATCGGCTACGTCGCCGCGGCGCTCGCGCTGTACTTCTCGTTCGTCCTGGACTGCACGGACGGCCAACTCGCCCGGTACACGGTCAACTACTCGCGCATCGGCTCGTGGCTGGACGCGACGTTCGACCGCGTGAAGGAGTACGCCGTCTACGCCGGCCTCGCCGCCGGCGCGGGCCGCAACGGCGACGACGTGTGGCTGCTGGCCGTCTCCGCCATGGCGTTGATGACGACCCGGCACATCGTCGACTTCGCGTTCAACGAGACCCGCGGCGGCGGCGACGGCGACGAGGAAGGCGCCGGCGCGAAGCTGTCCGGGCGCCTCAACGACGTCGGCTGGACCGTGTGGGCCCGGCGCATGATCATCCTGCCGATCGGCGAGCGCTGGGCGCTGATCGCGGTGCTGACCGCGGTGACCACCCCGCGGATCACCTTCGTGGTGCTGCTGATCGGCTGCGCGTTCGCCGCCTGCTACACCTCCGCCGGCCGCATCCTGCGGTCGCTGCCGCGCCGCGCCCCCCAGGAGCCGGCCGTGCGGCGCGTGCTGTTCGCGCTCGCCGACACCGGGCCGCTCGCCGCGGTGCTCGGCAAACTCCGGTGGCCCGCGGGCGGTATCGCCTACCTGGTGCCGCTCGCCGCCGCGGTCGTGGCCCTGGGCGTGTTCGCCGACCACCCCGCCGCGGTGCTCGGCGCGGCCGCGGTCTACGTCGTCGCGGCGGGCGCCGTGGTGAGCCGTCCGCTCGCCGGGCGCCTCGACTGGCTCGTGCCGCCGGCGTTCCGCGCCGCCGAGTACTCCGCTGTGATCGCCCTCACAGCCCGAGTGGCGCCGGATGCCCTGCCGGGGGCATTCGGGCTGGTGGCAGTGATCGCCTACCATCACTACGACACCGTCTACCGTCTGCGCGGCGGCCATTCGGCTCCGCCGCGGGCGCTGGTGTGGGGTATCGGCGGCCAGGAAGGGCGCGTGCTGCTGATCGCCGCGCTCGCCGCCGCCGGGGCCACGCCCTTGCGCACCGGAATCGCGGTGTTCGCCGTCGCGGCCGCTCTGGCGGTCCTCGCCGAGAGCATCGCGTTCTGGGTCCGCGGCGCCACGCCGGACCTCGACGACCCGGTCCCGCCCGCGGCAGCGCGGGCGTCCGGGAGCGATTCCGGCCGCCCGGGCGTCTCCCCGGGTACGGGGTCGCCCACGACATCCGGCGCCGGCACGCGCGCGAGCGCCGGGTGAGCACCGCACGGACGCCGCAGGGGCGCCCGACCCGAACAGGAGAACCACGATGATCGGTCTGATCCTTGCCGCCGGCGCCGGACGGAGACTGCGGCCCTGGACGGACACCCTGCCCAAGGCCCTGGTGCCGGTGCGGGACGAGCGCTCGGTCGTGGACTTCACGCTGGAGAACTACGCCGCCGTCGGCCTCACCGAGGCCGCGATAGTCGTCGGCTACTGCGGCGACGCGGTGCGCGAGCGCAAGGCGGACCTGGAGAAGACCTACGGCCTCAAGCTCCACCTCGTGGAGAACGACAAGGCCGAGGAGTGGAACAACGCCTACTCGCTGTGGTGCGCACGCGACTACCTGCCCGAAGGCGTGCTGCTCGCGAACGGTGACACGCTCCACCCGCTGAGCGTCCCGGAGTCGCTGCTCGGCGCCCGCTCCGACGCCAAGGGCATGATCCTCGCGCTCGACGACGCCAAGCCGCTCGCCGAGGAGGAGATGAAGGTCCGCCTCGACGAGGCCGGCGGTGTGGCGCACATCACCAAGCTCATGGACCCGGCCGCCGCCGTCGGCGAGTACATCGGCGTGACGCTGATCGAGGGCCGCTCCGCGCCTGCGCTGGTCGACGCGCTCGAGACGACGTGGCGCCGCGACGCGCAGCTGTACTACGAGGACGGCTACCAGGAACTCGCCGACCGCGGCGTGCGGGTCGACGTGCAGTCCATAGGCGGCGCGGTGTGGACCGAGATCGACACCACGGAAGACCTCATGAAGGCCCGGGAGATAGCGTGCCAATACTGACGCGCTTGGTCCCGGCACCGCTCACGGTCGACATCCGTCCGGGAGCCCTGGACGATCTGACCACCCTCCTGTCCGACCGGCGCGTGTCCACGTCCGGCCGGCTGGCCGTCGCCGTCAGCACCGGTTCCGGTGCGCGGCTGCGGGAACGGCTCGCCCCGGCGATGCCGGACGCCGAGTGGTTCGGCGTGGACGGCGGAAGCCTCGCCGCCGCCGTCGACCTGGCCGACCGGATGGGCGCGGGCAACTACGACGCGGTCGTCGGCATCGGCGGCGGACGCGTCCTGGACGCCACCAAGTACGCCGCGGCACGCGTCGGCCTTCCGGTCGTCGCCGTCGCGACCAACCTCGCGCACGACGGCATCGCCTCGCCGGTCAGCATCCTCGACAACGACAAGGGCCGCGGTTCGTACGGCGTCCCCACGCCGATCGCGCTCATCGTCGACCTGGCCGTCATCCGCGAGGCGCCGAAGCGGTTCGTCCGCTCCGGCATCGGCGAGGCCCTGAGCAACCTGTCGTCGGTCGCCGACTGGGAGCTTTCCGCCCGCGAGACCGGCGAAGCGTTCGACGGTCTGGCGGCGGCCTTCTCGCGTACCGCGGGGGAGTCGCTGCTGTACCGGCCGGACACCGTCGAGGACAACCCGTTCCTCGTCGCGCTCACCGAAGGCCTCGTGCTGTCCGGGATCGCGATGTCGGTGACCGGGACGTCCCGTCCGTGCAGCGGAGGCTGCCACGAGATCTCGCACGCGATCGACCTGCTGTTCCCCGAGCGCGACGGCTTGCACGGCGAGCAGGTGGGCTTGGGCGCGGCGTTCTGCACCTACCTCCGCGGCGACCGCGGTCTGGCCGACCGGCTGGCCGCGTCCCTCGACCGGCACCAACTCCCCGTCGTTCCCGAGCAACTCGGCCTGACCGCCGATGAGTTCGTGGACGTCCTGGAGTTCGCGCCGTCGACCCGCCCGGGGCGCTACACCATCCTCGAACACCTCGGTCTCGGGCGCGATGCCCTCAGAGATGCGGTAGCTGACTATGTCGACACCTACAGCGGCTGAACTCCGCGCGGTCTGCCACCCCGAGGGGTTGCTCGACCGCAGAAGCGGCGAACACTGGGCCGGGCGCCTGTACATGCGCCAGATCTCGCTGCAGATCACCCGGCGCGTGGTCGGAACACGCGTCACACCCAACCAGTTGACCTACCTGATGATCGTCGCCGGGATAGCCGCCGGCGCGGCGCTCACCATCCCCGGCCTCGCCGGACCGGTGCTCGCCGCCGTGCTGATCCAGGTCTACCTGCTGCTCGACTGCGTCGACGGCGAAGTCGCCCGCTGGCGGCGGCAGACCTCGGTCACCGGCGTCTACCTCGACCGGGTCGGCCACTACCTGTCCGAAGCGGCCCTCCTCGTCGGCGCCGGCCTGCACGCCTCCGACGTGTTCGGCGACGGCGGCGTGGGCGGCTGGGCGTTCCTCGGCGCGATCGCCGCGCTCGGCGCGATCCTCATCAAGTCCGAGACCGACCTGGTCGACGTCTCGCGCGCCCGCTCCGGCCTTGCGCCCGTCCAGGACGCGGCCTCGGTGCCGCGTTCCACCGGTGCCGCCAAGGCCCGCAAGATCGCCGCGTCGCTCAAGTTCCACCGCCTCGTCGGCGGCGTCGAGGCATCCCTGCTGCTGCTCGCCGCGGGCATCTTCGACGCGATGCACGGTGATCTGCTGTTCAGCCGGATCGCCGTCGCGGTCCTGGCCGGGGTCGCCGTCCTGCAGACGGTCCTGCACCTGGCCAGCATCCTCCTGTCGAGCAGGCTCAAGTGACCGGGGCGCCGGAGCACGGCGTGCAGGCGGCGGACGCACCGTCCGCGCCGGACGCACAGGACACACAAGGCGCTCAGGACGCACAGGACGCGAAGGAGAAGCCCCGGGTGTCCGTGCCCTCGCAGATACGTCCCGAAGTGTCGCTGGGCGCGGTCGTCCTCACCATGGGCGACCGGCCCGACGCGCTGTCCGCGCTGCTCGACTCGGTGGCCGCCCAGCAGGGCGCCCCGATAGACGTGGTCGTGGTCGCCAACGGCGGTCCCGTCCCCGAGGTCGCCGGGGAGAAGGTGCGCACCGTCGCACTTCCCGAGAACGTCGGCATACCGGCCGGACGCAACGTCGGCGCCGCGGAACTCGACGACGACGTCGTGCTGTTCCTGGACGACGACGGCCGGCTCCCGGACCCGGAGACCGCGCGCCTGCTGCGCGAGGCGTTCGAGGCGGATCCCAAGCTCGGCATCGTCAGCTTCCGCATCGTCGACCCGGACACCGGCGAAACGCAGCGCCGGCACGTGCCGCGGCTGCGCGCCTCCGACCCGGGGCGGTCCAGCGCCGCCACCACGTTCCTCGGCGGCGCCTGCGCGATCCGCGCCGCGGTGCTGCGGGAAGTCGGCGGCCTGCCCGACGACTTCTTCTACGCGCACGAGGAAACCGACCTGGCATGGCGGGCCATCGACGCCGGCTGGAAGGTCGAGTACCGTGCCGACGTCCTCTTGGAACACCCGGCCACCAGCCCGGCCCGGCACGCGGCGTTCTTCCGCATGAACGCCCGCAACCGGGTGTGGCTGGCCCGGCGCAATCTGCCATGGCCGATCGTGCCGGTGTACCTCGGAACCTGGATAGTGATCACCACCGCGCGGCGGCCGTCCAAGGAAGCCATGCAGGCGTGGCGCGGCGGCTTCCGGGAGGGCTGGAACGCTTCCTGCGGGGGACGGCGTCCCATTTCCTGGCGAACCGTTTGGCGGATGACCCGCTTGGGCCGCCCGCCGATCGTCTGATCTTCCACCTGCCCCCAAGGCCCGAATCGAAAGTGTCATTGTGGCCAACAGCGCAACGACCGACGCTCTCCCGAGGAGTTCCCCGCCAGGCGACGGGCAGTCGCTCGCGGAACTCGCCGCCCGGCACGGGCTGACCGTCAGCGGTGCGCGCCCGGGTCTGGGCGCGTACGTCAAACAGCTCTGGCAGCGGCGCCACTTCATCGTCGCGTTCGCCAACGCCAAGACCCGCGCGTCGTACAGCGACGCCCGGCTCGGCCAGGTCTGGCAGATCCTCACGCCGCTGCTCAACGCGGCGATCTACTACCTGATCTTCGGCCTCATGCTGAAGACCAACAAGGGCGTCCCGAACTTCATCGCCTTCCTGGTCACCGGCATATTCGTGTTCGGCTTCACGCAGAGCGCGGTCCTCGCCGGGACCCGGTCCATCAGCGGCCAGCTCAACCTGATCCGCGCGCTGCACTTCCCGCGCGCCAGCCTGCCGATCTCGTTCACCATCGTGCAGCTCCAGCAGCTGCTCATCTCGATGGTCGTGCTGTCCGGCATCGTGCTGGCCAAGGGCGAGCCGCTGACGCTCAAGTGGCTGCTGGTCATCCCGGCGCTGATGCTGCAGTTCGTGTTCAACGTCGGACTCAGCATGATCGTCGCGCGGTTCGGCGCGGTGGTCACCGACATCAACCAGCTCATGCCGTTCATCCTGCGGACATGGCTGTACACGTCGGGCGTCTTCTACAGCATCGACAACTTCACCAAGAACGCGCCCGCGTGGGTGCGGCACGCGCTCGATCTCAACCCCATCGCGGTGTACATCGAGCTGGTGCGCGACGCCCTGATCGACAGCCACTCCGGCGTCCCGGCCTACACCTGGGGGATCGCCGCGGGCTGGGCGCTCGTCATCGGCGTCGGCGGGTTCATCTACTTCTGGCGTGCGGAAGAGAGGTACGGACGTGGCTGACACCGCTGTCGCGGACGGCGCCGCGACGACCGAGAAGGTCGCCGAGAGCGCCCCCACCGTCGTCGTCGACGACGTGCACCTCGTCTACCGCGTGCACGGCGCCGGCGCGGGCAAGGGCAGCGCGACCTCCGCGCTGTCCCGCATCGTGGCCCGCAAGAAGGCGACCGGCATCACCGAAGTGCACGCGGTCAAGGGCGTCAGCTTCGTCGCCTACCGCGGCGAGGCGATCGGCCTCATCGGCCGCAACGGCTCCGGCAAGAGCACCCTGCTGCGCTGCGTCGCGGGCCTCCTGCCGCCCACCAAGGGCAAGATCTACACCGACGGCCAGCCGTCGCTGCTCGGCGTCAACGCCGCGATGATGAACGAGCTGACCGGCGAACGGAACATCATCCTCGGCTGCCTGGCCATGGGCATGTCCCAGGAGGAAGCCCAGGCCAAGTACGCCGAGATCGCCGAGTTCTCCGGCCTGGAGAAGATGAGCCCGGGCATCCTCAGCCGCCCGATGCGCACCTACTCCTCGGGCCAGGGCGCGCGCCTGCGGTTCTCCATCGCCGCGGCCAAGACGCACGACGTGCTGATGATCGACGAGGCGCTCGCCACCGGCGACCGCGAGTTCCAGCTGCGCAGCGAGGCCCGCATCCGCGAACTGCGCGCGGAGGCCGGCTCGGTGTTCCTGGTCAGCCACAGCATGAAGTCGATCCGGGACACGTGCGACCGGGTTATCTGGCTGCACGACGGGACGATCCTCGCCGACGGGCCGACCGACGAGGTGGTGGCCGCGTACGAGAAGGGCCGCTGACGGGATTCGCTCGTCCGGGGGGAAGAGCGGGGAATTGCGGGGGATTCCGTCACGTCCGGGAACCACACGGATACTCCCGGACGTGAACATTCGAGGACGAACTTCCCGGAGGTATCCCGCGTGACCGTGTACGCCCTGCCCGCCGCCGGCTCCGCGCCGCCGCTCGCCGCCGACAACGTCGACCTCGACGTCCTCAAGGGCGTCAACGGGTTCGCCGACGACACGTCCTGGGCGCACGGTGCGATGGAGTTCCTCGGCGAGTTCGGCCTGCTCGCGGTGCTCGGGCTGATCGTCGGCCTCGCCTGGTTCCGGGCCCGCAAGCGGCCCGACCACGACGTGGCGGTCGCGGGCGTGCTGTGGGCGCCGATCGCCGCGCTGATCGCGGAGCTGGCCAACATGCCGCTGCGCGACTGGGTGGACCGGCCGCGGCCGTTCGTCACGCATCCCGCGGAGATCCACGTGCTCGTGGAAGGCAAGGACGACCCGTCGTTCGCGTCCGACCACGCGCTGCTCACCATGTCCATCGCGGTGGCGCTGCTCCTGGTCGACCGGAAGCTCGGCGCCGTGGCGGTGCTCGTCGCGGTGCTGCAGGGCCTCGCCCGGCTGTACGTCGGCGTGCACTACCCGACGGACGTCATCGGCGGCTTCGCGCTCGGCGCGCTCGTCGCGCTGGCGCTGTCGCCGCTCGCGCTGCGCGCATTGCTGCCGCTGGTCCGCCGGTTGGAACGCACGCCGCTGCGGCCGCTGGTGGCCGCCTGAGCACGTCGACGACCGTTTGCGCCGACCCGGCCGGTTTCCGGCCGGGTCGGTCGTTTTTTGCGGTTCCCGCCCGCCCCACCCGTCCCTCCTGCCAGACTCGTCCCGTTCGGCGGTGATCCGTCATCGGGTCCAGGCGTCACCCCTCCGCGCCGCGCCGGGCTTGTTTCCGCGTGCCCGCCGTCCCGCGGGACGCGTTGTGCTACCACGAGGGGTCCCCTGTGTCTGTCCGTCCGTCCATCCGCGCCCTGCTCGCTCCCGTGACCTGCGCCGCGGCGCTGCTCGCCGCCGGTCCCGCCGCGGCCGCCGCTACCGCGCCCGCCGCCACCGCCACTCCGCCCGCGGCCACCGCCGACCGCGTCCAGACGACCCTGCGCGACGTCGTCGACCTGCAACTCCTCCAGCCCACCTGCGGCGAACGCGGCGCCCTGACCGCCGCCGCGGTGGACGCCCTGCACACCATCGGCATCGAGGCGAAGCTCACCGGTCTGCCCACGCTCGACCTCGGGCCGCTCGGGTGGATCGGCTTCGGCACCCAGCACCCCGGGCAGGCGGTCGCCGTCGAACTCCACTTGCTGCCGAACAGCGGCGCGCCGGTCACCCTGACGCTGGGGGCGAAGCCGTGCCCGACGTCGGCCTCGGCGACGCCGACGGCGCGCGCGGCGACGTCGGCGCCCGCGACCACGGCTCCGGCGGGCAAGCCGGCCGCCGCGACGGCGGCGCCGCAGGCGGCGGCCGGTCCGGAACTGGCGCACACCGGGGACAGCGGGACGCCGACATGGCCGTACGTCGCGGTGGCGGGCGCGCTGCTGACGGCGGGGGCGGTGACGACCGGAGTGGCGCGGCGCCGGGCGGGACGGGGCTGACGGCTTTTCGCCGAACACCGCGTCCGCGCCCCGCTGTCGGCCGTCCGCCAAGCTGCGCCGTCCGGGCGAACTTGGATACGGTCGGGGAGGCCACGGAGGGACGTGAAGCGGGATGGACGAGCCGGCGGCGGAAACCGGATCGGAGGGCGGCAAAGGCCGCTTGGGGGAGCGGCTGAGTCTGCGCGAGCAGGTCGCCCGGGCGATCCGCGCGGCGCTGGTCGCCGGCGAAATGCGGCCCGGTGTCGTCTACTCCGCTCCCGGCCTTGCCGCCCGGTTCGGCGTCTCCGCGACGCCGGTCCGCGAGGCATTACTCGACTTGGCGAAGGACGGGCTCGTCGAACCCGTGCGCAACAAGGGATTCCGGGTCCGCGCGCTCTCCGCGCGCGACGCCGACGAGATCCACCGCTTGCGCCGGCTCCTCGAAGTCCCCACCGTCGCCGACCTCGCGCGCGACGGCTGCGCCGACGCGCTGCCCGCCCTGCGGGCCCTCGCCGACGACGTGGCCGAGGCCGTCAAGCACGGCGACGTCCTCGGCTACGTCCTCGCCGACCAGCGTTTCCACACCAGCCTGCTGGAACTCTCCGGCAACGCCCGCCTGGTCCGCATCGTCCTCGAACTGCGGTCGCAGGCCCGGCTCTACCGCCTCCGCCCGCTCGTCGAGCGCGGCGAACTGAGCCGCACCGCGCACGACCACCACGACCTGCTCGACCTCATCGAGGCCCGCGACCCGGACGGCGCCGCTGTGCTGATGGAGCGTCACCTGGCGTGGTCGCGCCGCATGGAGCCCGAAGAGGCCGCCGCCGAGCACGCCGAATCCGTCACCGCGCCGGGCCCGTTCGCGGAGAGGCCCGCTCCCGGATTCCCGGAAAAACCGTTCGGCGCCCCGTGACCCGGCGCCCACCCGCTCGTTCCTCACCTTGAGCGGTGGCGCGGCTGCGATGCCCGCGTCCGCGCGGCCGACGGGGCCGACCGAGGACCTCCAGCGGGAGTCGTGGGATGAAGTTCCGGATCGTGCTGACCGGTGCGTGCGCGGGTGCCCTGGTGCTGACCGGCTGCGGGGCGGGCGGCGGAGCCAAGCCGGCGTCCGCGGGACAGCCCGAAGCGGTCGCCGCGGTGCGCGCCGCCACCGCCACGACCGTGGACGCGGGCAGTTCGCGGACCCGCACCACGATGACCATGACGTCCGGCGACCGCACCGTCACCCTCACCGGCCAGGGCCTGTTCGACTACCGCCGCCGGGTCGGCACGGTGAGCCTGGACGTCCCGAAGGACTCCGGCCTGACCGGTCCGCTCCAGGAAGTCGTCACGCCCGAGGCGCTGTATATGAAGAACGCGACGCCGGGCGTGCCCGCCGACAAGTGGGTCCGGATCGAGGTGCGCGGCCTGGCCGACGGCAACCTCATCAGCGGCGGCAGCGCCGACCCGACGACGTCGTTCGAAATACTGCGCGGCGTCAACGACGATGTGGTGCTGGCCGGGACGGAGAAGCTGGGCGCCGACGACGTCCGGAAGTACACCGGCACGCTCGACATCCGCAAGGCGCACGATCTGTCGCCGGAGAACCAGCGCGCCCCGCTCGCCGCCGCGCTGAAGAGCTTTGCCAGCCCGACGATTCCGTTCGAGGTACTGCTGGACGCACAGGGCCGGCTGCGCAAGGTGCAGGAGGAGTTCAACCTGGCGTCCGGCGGTTCGGGTGGCAAGGCGGAGCGCACCGCGAAGGTCGTCTCGGCCGCCGAGCTGTACGACTTCGGCGTCCCGGTGCAGGTGCAGCCGCCGCGCCCCGACGAGCTGTACGTGGCCGACGGCGCGGCGACGCCGCCCGCGGGCGCCCCGGCGAGCCCGGCGGCGCCGGCCTCGCCGTCCGCGTCGGGCAGCGCGTCGCCCACCGCGTCGCCGACCCGCAAGCGCTGACCCACCCGCGCGGGGCGGGCCGGATCCTCGGCCCGCCCCGTCGGCGTCCTCGGACGCCGCCACCGGAAATCCGAACGCCGCACCCACCGGCCCCGTATCGTGGCCGGACGGCCCCGCCCGACCCGCGCACCGGCGCGAACGCGGCGCGGCGGCCGCACCGCACCACTCCGCGCGCCGGTCGCGCGCCGCCCCGATGACGGCCGCGCCCCGCGGGAGCGGGCGGTGCGCAAATGGCCCATGCGTGTCATGCGCACGCCCTTCGGGCGCCCCTAGGCTGGGTGCGCCCGGCCGGGCGGGCGTCCCTGCCCCGCCCGCGGCAGCCAAGGAGGTGGTGTGGGTGACACCGTTCTCTGATGTGCGACTGCACGACCTGGTGGTCTTCGACGAGATCGAGCTGTACGGCGACCTGATCATCGCCGCGTCCCAGAGCGAAGGCCCGCTCACCCAGGCGGAAATCGACGCCGTCCTCGGCATCGCCGCTCCCCAGTCGGCCCCTTGGCCGACCCCGGCCCACCCGACCGAGGACTGACCCGACCGCGGACACCCTCCGGTGCGCCTGCCCGGTCGACCGCCGAAGGCTCGCCGCCGAGCCGACCCCGCCATTTGCCGGCCCCGCATGCCGGACCTGCCCGAGTCCCCGGCACCGACGAGTTCCGGCCACACGGAACATCCGGCCGCGCACTCGCCCGCCGGACCGGCCGACGGTGGCCACCACCAATCGCCGACTACCCCTCGCATCGCCGGGTATCCGGAATCGCCCAGATCGACTGCTTATGACGCGTAGGAGACACGCGGGCGACCCCCACACGGAGGGCCGCCTGACGCAGCCTCCCCATGCCGACCGGGGCCGCCGCCCTGCTCGACAACCCGCTTCCCGCACGCCCTGCGGTGGCCGAATTTCGCCCGTGGACAGCCCTACCCGGCCGCAGCATCGCACCTCGGCCGCGCCGCCGGACTACTCCCGTCCCGGCGTCGCCACCGAGGCCGACACCGGGCCCGAGGCCCGCCCGTCTTCGCTGGGCACCCCCGGACCGGGCCGTCCCGCCCTCAGCTCCGCACCAGCCGCGCGATCGCCTGCGAAGCCTCCTTCACCTTGGCGTCCGCTTCCGGTCCGCCCTGTTCGACCGCGTGTGCGACACAATGGGCGAGGTGCTCTTCGAGCATGCTCAGGGCGAAGGCCTGCAGCGCCTTGGTGGCCGCGGAGACCTGGGTGAGGACGTCGATGCAGTACTCGTCCTCGGAGACCATCCGCTGGAGCCCGCGGACCTGGCCCTCGATGCGGCGCAGCCGCTTGAGGTGCTCGTCCTTCCGTGCGCTGTAGCCGTGGCCGCCATGGCCGTGGCCTGCGTGGTCGTGGCCCGCGTGCGCGCTCGAGGGGGCGTCGGCGGGGGTGGCTGCGGTGGTGGCTGCGGTGGTGCCGGGCGTCTCGGCCTGCGTGGTGTCCATGCTCCAAATTTACCCCCGGGGGGTATTTTCGGCAAGCATTCGGCGGCTCTCTCGGCCGCCCCGGGGGCGTCATGCCGACAAAGTGATCGGGTGTGACATGGGCAACACCGGTCGTCGAAGCGGAACTCCGCGAACCGGATCGTCCCGCGCGCCCTACTCTTCTCTGTGCGACGGGCACCCATCCGCCCGGAATGGCCGCATCCGCCGCGCCGTCCGGCCTCTGGGCCGGCCCGCGCGGTTCCGGCGGCCCTCCGGACATCAGGGCCGGCCGTCGCGGTGCGCGTGTGCCCTGTTACGCCCGGGTACAAGCCGGAGCGGTGCGGCCTCGGCCGGCCGTCCCCCGGTTTGTATTACGCCAGTGACGAGCGCCTAGCATCGTCAGGACCGCATTCCTCATCCCGGAGATCTCTGTGCGATTGCGTCTGACCCCCAGGGAGACGAGCTTCTACGACATGTTCGCCACCGCGGCGGACAACCTGGTCACCGCATCCAAGCTCCTGACCGAGCTGCTCGGCGCCGAGGTCTCCGCACGGCCGGAGATTGCCGAACGGATGCGCGCGGCCGAACACGCCGGCGACGACGCGACCCACGCGATCCTGCGCCAGCTGAACTCGTCGTTCATCACCCCGTTCGACCGCGAGGACATCTACACCCTGGCCTCGCAGCTCGACGACGTCATGGACTACATGGACGAGGCCGTCGACCTCGTCGTGCTGTACCAGCTGGACGAACTGCCGCCGCAGATCGCCGACCAGATCGAGGTCCTCGTCCGGGCCGCCGAGCTGACCGCCGAGGCGATGCCCAAGCTGCGCACCATGAAGGACCTGACCGAGTACTGGATCGAGGTCAACCGCCTGGAGAACCAGGCCGACCAGGTCCACCGCAAGCTCCTCGCGCACCTGTTCAGCGGCAAGTACGACGCGCTGACGGTGCTGAAGCTCAAGGGCATCGTCGACGCCCTCGAAGAGGCCGCCGACGGGTTCGAGCACGTCGCGAACACCATCGAGACCATCACGGTCAAGGAGTCCTGACCGGTGGATCTCGTCCTGTTGAGCACCATCGCGATCATTTTGATCGCCCTGGCGTTCGACTACACGAATGGGTTCCACGACGCGGCAAACGCCATCGCCACCTCGGTGTCGACCCGGGCGCTCACGCCCCGGGCCGCGCTGGCCATGGCCGCCGTGATGAACCTCGCCGGGGCCTTCATGGGGCACGGTGTCGCAAAAACCGTGGGCAGCGGCATCATCGACGCGCCCAAGGGCAACCAGGGCCTGGTGATAGTCGCCGCGGCACTCTTCGGCGCGATCACCTGGAACCTCATCACCTGGTACTTCGGTCTTCCCTCGTCCTCCACGCACGCTCTCATCGGCGGCCTGGTCGGCGCCGCGCTCGCCGCGTCGCAGACCGTCAAGTGGGACGGCGTCTGGGACAAGGTCGTCATCCCGATGATCGTGTCGCCGATCCTCGGCTTCGGCATCGCGTACTTGCTGATGGTCGCCATCCTGTGGATCTTCCGGAAACGGAACCCGCACAAGGTGACCCGCGGTTTCCGCATGGCGCAGACCCTGTCCGCCGCCGCGATGGCGTTCGGCCACGGTCTGCAGGACGCCCAGAAGACGATGGGCATCATCGTCATGGCACTGGTCGTCGGCGGCTACCACACCGGCGACGACGTGCCGGCGTGGGTGACCGTGTCCGCCGCCATGGCGATCAGCGCGGGCACGTACGCGGGCGGGTGGCGCATCATGCGCACCCTCGGCCGCAAGGTGATCGAACTGGACCCGCCGCGCGGGTTCGCCGCGGAGAGCACCGCGGCCGGCGTCCTGTACGTCGCGGGCATCGCCTACCAGGCCCCGGTGTCGACCACGCACACCATCACGTCGTCGATCCTCGGCGTCGGCGCCACCAAGCGGCTGTCCGCCGTGCGGTGGGGCGTCGCCGGCAACATCGTGACGGCGTGGCTGCTGACCATACCGGCCGCGGCGATCGTCGCCGCGGTGTCCTACTGGATCCTGCACGCCATCGTGCTCTGATCCGGGCCTCTTGGAGACGGAACGGGCGGTTCCCCTCGCACTGTCGAGGGGAACCGCCCGTTCCGCGTCCACCAGCTTGTCCCGCCGGGTCGTCCGGTCCGTGCTCAGCCGAAGCGGCCGGCGATGTAGTCGGCGGTCGCCTCGACCTCGGGCGCCGAGAAGATCTTCTCGGTGTCGCCGATCTCCACCAGGCGGCCCGGCTGCCCCGGACCGGCGAGGTTGAAGAACGCGGTGCGGTCGCTCACGCGCGCCGCCTGCTGCATGTTGTGCGTGACGATGACGATCGTGTACCGCTCCTTGAGCAGCGCGATCAGGTCCTCGATCGCCAGCGTCGAGATCGGGTCGAGCGCCGAGCACGGCTCGTCCATCAGCAGCACCTGCGGCTCGACGGCGATCGCGCGCGCGATGCACAGCCGCTGCTGCTGGCCGCCGGACAGGCCGGAACCCGGCTTGTTGAGGCGGTCCTTGACCTCGTTCCACAGGTTGGCGCCGCGCAGCGAGCGCTCCACGACGGCGTCGAGGTCGACCTTCTTCTTGGTGCCGTTGAGGCGCAGGCCGGCCGCGACGTTCTCGTAGATCGACATCGTCGGGAACGGGTTCGCGCGCTGGAACACCATGCCGACGGTGCGGCGCACCGCGACCGGGTCGACCTCGGGGCTGTAGAGGTCCTGGCCGTCGAGCTTGACCGAGCCCTCCACGCGCGCGCCGGGCACGAGTTCGTGCATGCGGTTCAGGGTGCGGATGAAGGTCGACTTGCCGCAGCCGGACGGGCCGATGAACGCCGTGACCGTGCGCGGCTCGATGGTCATCGCGATGTCCTCGACGGCCCGGTGGGCGCCGTAGTACGCGTTGAGTCCGGTGATTTCGATGCGCTTGGTCATGCCTGCCTCGGGGGCCTCGTCGCGGGCGCCGCGGCCCGGGGTCGGAAGTGCTGTGCGGGAGTCTGCGGTCTGCGGGTGCGGGATACGCGTGGTCGCCATCGTCAACGTCCTGCCTTCGGGGCCTTCCAGCGGGCGATCAGACGCGCGGCCAGGTTCAGCACCATGACGATGACGATCAGCGTCAGCGCCGCGGCCCAGGCCCGGTCGGGCGAGAACTTGTTGCCGGCGTGGTTCTGGTCGAACACGTAGAGCGGAAGGGCGCTCTGCCACCCGTTGAACGGGTCGCTGTTGATCGACTGCGACGCGCCGACCAGCAGGAGCAGCGGCGCGGTCTCGCCGATGACGCGGGCGATCGCCAGCATGACGCCGGTGATGATGCCGCCGAGCGCGGTCGGCAGGACGACCTTGAGGACGGTGCGCCACTTCGGCACGCCGAGCGCCAGGCTGGCTTCGCGCAGGTCGTTCGGGACGAGCTTGAGCATCTCCTCGGCGGACCGCACGACGGTCGGCAGCATGAGGATGAGCAGCGCGAGCGAACCGGCGAAGCCGGCCTGCTCGAACCCGAGCATCATGATCCAGAAGGCGTACACGAACAGGCCGGCCACGATCGACGGGACGCCGGTCATGACGTCGACGAAGAAGGTGATCGTCTTGGCGAGCCGGCCGCGGCCGTACTCGACCAGGTAGATCGCGGTGAGCAGGCCGATCGGCACGGCGAACAGGGTGGCGAGGCCGACCTGTTCCAGCGTGCCGATGATCGCGTGGTAGATGCCGCCGGTGTCGTCGCGCGGACCGACGCCGCGCATCGAGTGCGACAGGAAGTAGGGCGAGAGCTTCTCGGTGCCCTTCATGACCGTGTAGCCGAGGATCGACACCAGCGGCACGATCGCGAGCACGAACGCGGTGGAGACCAGGCTGGTCGCGAAGCGGTCCTTCGCCCGGCGGCCGTCTTCCAGGCGCCACGAGGCGACGGTGACCGCGACGATGAAGAACAGGCCCGCGTAGAAGGCGCCGAGTGCCCAGTTGTCCTTGAGGGCCTTGGTGAGCACGCCCAGGCCGACCGCGGCCGCGCCGATCGCCCACGGGATCCAGCGCGGCATGGTGCGGCGGGTCAGCAGCAGCGGGCCGGACTCCGCGGGGGCGGGCACCTTTTCGGTGACGACGGTGGTCATGCGTTGGCCCCCGAGAACTCCTTGTGCCGGTTGATGACGATCCGCGCGGCGCCGTTGACGAGGAGGGTCAGCAGGAACAGCACGAGGCCGGAGGCGATGAGTGCGCCCCGGCCGAGTTCGTTGGATTCGCCGAACTGGTTCGCGATGTTCGCGGCGATCGTGTTCCCCTTGGGATCGAGGATTTGGTACACGACCTCCTGGCTCGACGACAGCACCATGGCGACGGCGATCGTCTCGCCGAGTGCGCGGCCGAGGCCGAGCATCGACGCCGAGATGATGCCCGGCTTGCCGAACGGCAGGACCGCGGTGCGGATCATCTCCCAGCGGGTGGCGCCGAGGGCCAGCGCGGCTTCCTCGTGGGCGCGCGGCACCTGGAGGAAGACCTCGCGGGTGACCGCGGCGATGATCGGCAGCACCATGATCGCCAGGATGATCCCGCAGGTGAACAAGGTGCGGGCGGTCTCGCCCGTCTCGTCCTTGTGGAAGATCGGGATCCAGCCGAGGTAGTCGCTCAGCCACATGTGCAGGTCGATGAGCTTCGGCGACAGGAACACCAGGCCCCACAGGCCGAAGACCACGCTGGGCACCGCGGCGAGCAGGTCGATGATGTAGCCGAGGGTCTGTGCCACGCGCCGGGGCGCGTAATGCGTGATGAAGAGCGCCACCCCCACCGCGACCGGCACCGCGACGAGCATCGCGATGCCCGCGCTGATGACCGTGCCGGTCACCAGGCCCGCGACGCCGAAGCTCGGCTTGGCGCCGTCGGTGATCCACGTGGAGTCGGTGAGGAAGTTCCCGTGGTTCTTGCCGAGTGCGTCGATCGCTTTGACGACCAGGAAGACCGCGATCGCGGCCATGATCACCAGCAGCAGGATTCCCGCGCCGCGCGACGAGCCGAGGAACAGCCGGTCGCCGAGCCGTACTTGGGTCTTGTTCGGCTTCGGGGCCGCGCCGGGCGCGGCAGCCGCCCGGCCGGGGCCGGAGCCGCGCTGCTTGTCGCGCGACTCCGGTGTGGTGGAGGTGGACATCTCTTCTCCGTGACTGTCGATCGAGTCGATCGGGTCAGGTGGTACTGGCTGTGTCGGCGAGGCCGTCAGGACAGCGACGCGACGGCGGTGCGGACCTTGCCGGCGATCTCGGCGGGCAGCGGCGCGTAGCCGTTGTCCTTGAGGATCGCCTGGCCCTCGTCACTGGAGGTGTAGGTGAGGAAGGACTTCACCAGCGGCAGCTTGTCCGCGGGGGTGCCCTTCTCGCACACGATCTCGTAGGTGACCAGGAGGATCGGGTACGCGCCCTCGGCCTTGGTCGCGTAGTCGAGCTGGAGCTTCAGGTCGTTGCCCTGGCCGGTGATCTTCGCGGCGGCGACGGCCTTGCCCGCGGCCTCCGGGGTCAGCTCGACCGGCTTGGAGGCGCCGGTGTTGATCTGTGCGATGCCCAGGGAGTTGTTCTCCGCGAAGGAGGTCTCCATGTAGCCGATGGCGCCGTTGGTCTGCTTGACGACGCCGGCGACGCCCTCGCTGCCCTTGGCGCTCTGCCCGTCCTGGGTCGGCCAGTCCTGCGCCGCTTCGGGGGTCCACACGCCGCCCGAGGCCGCCTTCAGGTACTTGGTGAAGTTCTCGGTGGTGCCCGACTTGTCGGAGCGGTGCACTGTCTGGATCGGGCTGGACGGCAGCTGCGCGCTCGGGTTCAGCGCCTTGATCTCGGCGGCGTCCCAGGTCTTGATCGAGCCGTTGAAGATGCCCGCGATCGTCTTCGCGTCCAGGACCAGGTCCTTGACGCCGGAGACGTTGTAGGCGACGGCGATCGGGCCGGTCACCATCGGCAGGTTGATCGCGCTGCCGGTCTTGCAGGCCGCGGCGGCCTTCGGCGCCTCGTCGTCCTTGAGCGCCGAGTCGGAGCCCGCGAGGTTGACCTGGCCGTCGAAGAAGGCCTGGCGGCCCGCGCCCGAGCCGTTCGAGTTGTAGTTGACGGTGGTGCCCGAGCACTTCTGCTGGTAGCGCTTGATCCACTCGTCCATGGCGTTCTTCTGGGCGCTCGAACCGGCAGCGGCGAGCGTCCCCGAGGCGCAGTCGAGCTTGGCCGCCGGAGCTGCGGAGCCGCCGCCGCTGCCCGACGCGGACGACGGCGAGTCCGAGTTGGACTTCGTGCCGCTGCTGTTGTCGTCGGAGCCGCAGGCGGTGAGCGTGAGCGCGCCGGCGACGGCTATCGCGGCGAACGCGGTGCTGCGCCGAGCGAGTCGGGGCCGAGTGGTCACGGCTGTTCCTTCCGGTTGCTTCCTGAGCTTCGGGCGATGACCCGTTGGTCACCGTCGATGCCGACGTTAAGTCGACTGCGTGAAGCAAACGGCGGGAGAAAGTGAACCCGGCGTGAACACAGGCGGGCCATCAGACTCCGCGCCCACTGTCCGGTTTGTTGCCGTGATTTCCCGGCGGCGAGCCGCTGACCTGCGACTTTCCCGCGGATGTCGATCGGGGTTCACGAGGCGTTCACCAACGCGGAGCCGCGCGTTCCGCCCCCTGTGTCCGTTTCTTGACCGCGCCCGGCGCACCCCGGGGTTTACCCCTCGATCGGATACGGGGCGTGACGATCGGCCGCCGCCACCGTGCCGCCCGCGGTGTGCAGGACGACGAACTCCCCGGGCAGCAGCAGCTCGCCCCGGCTCCGCCCGGGCTGCGCCGCGTGCCCGGCCGCGCCCAGCAGCGCGGGGAGCACCGGCCGATGCGAGCACACCACCACCGGGCTGCCGTCCGCTACGAGATGGCGGATCAGGTCGCCCGCCGCCGACGCCCGGTCGGCGTGCCCGTCCTCGGACAGCGCGGGCACCACTTCGACCGCGGTCCCCGTCGTGCGGCAGTACGGGTCGACCGTCTCCAGGCAGCGCAGCGACGGCGAGCTGAGCACCGCCGCCCGGCCGAACGCCGCGAGGATCCCGGCCAGCCGCTCGGCCTGCATCCGGCCCGCCGCGGTCAGCGGCCGGTCCGCGTCGCGGTCCCACTCGCCGCCGCGCGCCACCGCGCCGCAATGGCGCAGCACGATCACGGGGACCGTGGCGTACGGCCCCGAAGTCAGCTCGGGGGCCAGCTTGGCATCGCGCCCGTGCGTCATGAGCGTCGCGACGTCGTCCGGCGGCAGCCACGCGATGCGATCCACCTCGCGGTTCGCCGCGAACCGCCCGCCGCGCGCCTCCGCCGCCCAGTACCGCACGAGTTTGAGCCGGTCCTTCACCGCGTACGACTGCACGCCCAGCTCGCGGCCCAGCACCGCGTCGAACCCGGTCTCCTCCAGCACCTCGCGCACCGCGGCGACGGTCGCGTGCTCGCCCGGCTCGATCTTCCCCTTGGGCAGCGACCAGTCGTCGTACTTCGGGCGGTGGACCAACGCCACTTCGACCCCCGACGCCCCGGGTCCCTCCGCGCGCCGCCACAGCACCGCGCCCGCGGCCCGGACCGGGACGCGCAGCTTGTCGACGGGGTCCGCGGGCGCCGCGCGCGGGCGCGGGCCGCCGAACCAGCCGGAGAACGCTAGGCGCCCCACCGCTCCACCTCGTCGAGCCCGTCGCGCAGCTCCGGCCAAAGCGTCGCGAACGTGTACCGCGCTTCGGCGATTGCGAAGCGCTGGAGCACGTGCAGCTCGCCGAGCACGAACGCCGCCGCACCGCCCAGCCGCGGCGACGCCGCGAGGTCGCGCGCCACCGCGGCGGCGAGCGCGGCGTCCTGATGGGTGCCGAGGGACTCGGTGACGGCCTTCATCCGCTTGGCGAGCCGCTTGGCCGGGGCGCCGAACTCCGGCACGCACAGGTCCGCGGCATACCGGGCGCGCTTGCCGAGGATGCGCACGCGGTGCCAGGCGTGGTCGTCGTCGTCGGCCAGCGGCACGGGATGCCCGTACGGCACCGCCGCGGCGTCCAGCGGCAGCTTGGCGGCCTGCTTCGCCAGCTTGCCGAAGGCCTTCGCGGCGAGCGCCGGGACGGCCTGCGCGGCGGGCTCGGCGGCCTGCGCGGTCAGCGTCAGCCGCAGCCGCGGCTCGGCGAGCCGGGCGGCGAGCTGCGAGAAATCGGGGGAGTCGAGCGTCCGCAACGCGGTGGTGTGCCCGGCGGCCAGCCCGCTGCGCAGGCGCCGTTCGATCGCGCCGCGGGCCCGCGGGGTGCCCGGCCGCGGCGGCAGCTGGTCGATGCCGTCGAGCAGCCGGGCCAGCAGGACTTCGTTGTCGCGTTCGCCGGACAGGCAGTCGGCCGCCCACCGCAGATCGGCGGACAGTGCCGCCGCCGGGTCCGGGTCGACCAGCGACGTGCAGGTGCGCAGCGCGCTGCGCATGCGGCGGGCCGCCACGCGCATCTGGTGGGCCGCGTCCTCGCCGCCGTCGCGCAGCCGCGGGGCCTGGTCGAGGAAGGCGGCCGCTTCGCCGGAGAGATGGTCCATGAGGACGTCGCCTGCGGTACGCACCTTCGTGCCGCCCCTTTTGCCGGCCTTGCCGGTGGTGCCGGTGGTGCCGGCGTCCGTGCCGTCTTTGTGCGCCCGCGGGCGCGGAACCTGGGGTTCCGCCGCCGTGCCGCCGGGGTCCGCCGTGCCGCCGTCCGCCTTGGTCCGCCGTTCACTCCGGCCCACGCCGCCGCCTCCTCAGTTCGATGAGGTGCTCCTGTACGTCCCGCAGCACGGTGCCGTCGGGGGCCGTGGCGTGCCGCGTCCACGTCCCATCGGGGCCGAGGTGCCACGACGCGGTCTCGGCGCTCATTCCGAGGTCGACGAATTCGGCGATCTGGTCCCGGTGCCGGCCGCTCAGACGTACCGCGGCCTCGACCCGCCGGTCAAGGTTCCGGTGCATCAAATCCGCCGAACCGATCCACACTTCGGGCTCTCCGCCGTTCGCGAACACCCAGACCCGCGAGTGCTCCAGGAAGCGGCCCAGGATGCTGCGCACCCGGATGTTCTCCGACAGCCCGCGTACTCCCGGCCGCAGCGCGCATATGCCGCGGATCCACAGGTCGACCGGCACACCCGCCTGCGAGGCCCGGTAGAGGGCATCGATCACGGTCTCGTCGACTATCGAGTTCGACTTGAGCCGGATGTACGCGGGATCGCCCTTCTCCTGGTTGGCGATCTCCCGCTCGATGCGTTCGACGAGGCCGTTGCGCAGCGAGTGGGGCGCGACGAGCAGCCGCCGGAACGTCTGCGCGCGCGAGTACCCGGACAGCCGGTTGAACAGGTTCGACAGGTCCTCGCCGACCTGCGGGTCGACGGTGAGCAGACCCATGTCCTCGTACAGGCGTGCGGTCTTCGGGTTGTAGTTGCCCGTGCCTATGTGGCAGTAACGGCGCAGCGTGTCGCCTTCCTGCCGGACGACGAGCGACAGCTTGCAGTGCGTCTTGAGGCCGACGACGCCGTGCACGACGTGGCAGCCTGCCTGCTCCAGCTTGCGGGCCCATTCGATGTTGGCGCTCTCGTCGAAGCGGGCTTTGAGTTCGACGAGGACGAGGACCTGCTTGCCGGACTCGGCGGCGTCGATGAGCGCGTCCACGATCGGCGAGTCGCCGGAGGTGCGGTACAGGGTCTGCTTGATGGCCAGGACCTGCGGATCGGCGGCGGCCTGCTCGAGGAAGGCCTGCACCGACGTCGCGAACGAGTCGTAGGGGTGGTGCACCAGCACGTCGCGGCGCCGCATCGCGGAGAACACGTCGGCGGAGTGCGCGGTCTCCACCTCGGCCAGGTCGCGGTGGGTGCCCGCGACGAACTTGCGGTACTTCAGCTCGGGGCGGTCCAGGTCGGCGATCGCGTGCAGCCCGGTCAGGTCGAGCGGCGCGGACAACGGGTAGACCTCCTTCTCCGCGATGCCGAGTTCGCGGACGAGCAGGTCGAGGACCATCGGATCGATGGTTTCCTCGACCTCCAGGCGCACCGGCGGGCCGAAGCGGCGGCGCATGAGTTCCCGCTCCAGGGCCTGGAGCAGGTTCTCGGCGTCGTCCTCCTCGACTTCCAGGTCCTCGTTGCGGGTGACCCGGAAGGCGTGTCGGCCGAGGATCTCCATACCGGGGAACAAATCGCCCAAGTGTGCGGCGATGACGTCTTCCAGCGGCACGAACCGGGCGGGGGAGACCTCGATGAAACGCTGCAGCAGCGGCGGCACCTTGACGCGCGCGAAGTGCTGGTTGCCGGAGCGCGGGTTGCGCACGACCACGGCCAGGTTCAGCGACAGGCCGGAAATGTAGGGGAACGGGTGCGCGGGGTCGACGGCCAGCGGGGTCAGCACCGGGAAGATCCGCTCGCGGAAGAGCGTGTAGAGCGACTGGTGCTCGCCCTCGGTCAGGTCGTCCCAGCGCAGCAGCTCGATGTCGGAGTCGGCGAGCGCGGGCAGCACGTCGTGGTGGAAGCAGGTCGCGTGTCGCGCCATGAGGGCGCGGCTGCGGGACCAGATGTTCTCCAGCACTTCGCGGGGCTGGAGGCCGCTGGCCGCGCGCACGGCCATGCCGGTGGCTATGCGGCGCTTGAGGCCGGCCACCCGGACCATGAAGAACTCGTCCAGGTTCGACGCGAAGATGGCCAGGAACCGGGCCCGCTCCAGCAGCGGCGTCGCGGGGTCCTCGGCGAGTTCGAGGACACGTTCGTTGAACGCGAGCCAGCTTCCCTCGCGGTCCAGGAACCGGTCGGCGGGCAGGTCGGACGGGCGGTCGGATCCGACGACGGCGACCGCGGAACCCCCTGCGGCGGCGTCCGCGTCGCGGGCCCCGGCGTCGACAGGAGTGACGACGGGAGCGACGGCGAGGTGGCGCGGACGGGCGGAGGCGGGCAGATCGGCGGTCATCGGATCATCCTCTCCGGCGTCGATGTCTCCAAGGTAAAGAGCAAATGGCGAAACAGCCTGCCGGGAGGTGCGGCAAGGCACGGGGAGCCGTCACGTGGCGGGCCCGCCCCCGCCGGGCGGCGGGGGCGGCGGGAGGCCGTCGGATAGTCGGGTTGTCGGGTGCGGCGGCGCCGGGGCGCCGGGCCGGTCAGCCGGTGTACCGGTACATCACATCCACGGTATGCACACGGAAGCCCAAGCGGGTATAGACGGAAACCGCGGCTTCGTTGTCGGCGTCGACATAGAGCAGGACCTCGGCGAGCGGCCCTCCGTCCGCCTCCGTCTGGGCCAGATGGCGCAGTCCGACCGCGGTGAGCAGTTTGCCCAGGCCGCCGCCCTGCGCGGCCGGGTCGACCCCGACCACGTAGACCTCGCCGAGGGGGCCCTCGTCGGCGGTCGCCGGGTGCACCTTGGTCCAGTGGAAGCCGACCAGGCGCCCCGACTCGTCCTCGGCGAGGAAGAACCCGGCCGGGTCGAACCACGGCTCGGCGATCCGGCGGCGCAGGTCGTCCTGCGTCCAGGCGCCCTGCTCGGGGTGGTGCGCGAAGGCCTTGGCATTGAGCGCCAGCCACGCGTCGTCGTCTTCGCCCGGCACGAAGGTGCGGACCGAGATCCCGGGCGGCGGGGCGGTGTCCGGCACCGCCAGGTCGGTGGCACGGCGCATCTGCCACAGCTCACGGAAGGCGGCGAAGCCGAGTTCGGTCGCCAGGTGCTCGGCCGCGCCCTGCTTGCCGTGCGCCCATACGCGCAGCCGCCCGGCGGCGTCCTTGTGCCGGGCTTCGTCGAGCAGCGCGGCGACGAGCTTGCGCCCGTTGCCGCGGCCGCGCGCGGCGGGGCCGACGAACACTTCGCCCGCGGGGCCCTCGCCCGGGTCGGACACGTCGAGGTGCGCGTAGCCGGCGACCGTGCCGTCCGGTTCCCGCAGCAGCAACTCGCGGGCGCCGGGCGCTCCGTGCCGCAGCTCCAGCCGGGTCTGTTCGGACAGCGGTGCCGCCCCGTCGACCCGCGCGGCCTCCTCGGCGAGTGCCAGCACCGCCACCACATCCGCGGCATCCGCGCGGCTCGTCCCGTCGATGAAAGTCTCGGAGTGCACCATGGGGCAACGGTACGGGGCGGGCCTGCCGGCAGCGGGCGGCGCGGCGGGCCCACCACGGGACAAGAGCGGATGAATCATCCGCAACCGGTGCACAGGCGCCGTCCAACTCGGAGGCTGGACCCCTGACTTGGGCGGCGATGGGGCCGGGCCCGATAACGTGTCGAGGCTGATCGCAGCAGATCCCCCAAGAACAGGATTCGACCATGTCGTACGCGCCTCCGCCAGGCCCGCACGGCGGCATCCCCGGTCAGCGCCAGTGGGGTGCCGCGCCATCGCCGCAGGCTTACCGAGGACCGGCCCGACCGCGGAAGTTCCTGGTGGTCGTGGTCGGGCTGCTGGTGAGCGCCGCGGCCCTCGCGGGCATCGCGGCGACGGTGCTGTGGTGGGACAACACCATGCGGCAGATGGGCGTCACCGATACCAACACCGTCAAGGACAAGCTGCCCGGCCCGCGCGGGCTCGGCGCCGACCTGCCGCCGTCTCCGGCCGCGCCGTCCGCGGGAGGCCGTTCGTGACGAACCCGCCGCCGCCGTTCCAGGTACCGGACGACAACGAGCCGCCGCAGAACGCCGACCCGGTGCAGCCGCCGGCCGGGCCCGGCGCAGCGCCGTGGGGCCAGGGCGCGCAGTACCCGCCGCCGCAGGGGCAGGCGTACGGGGCCCCGCCTCAGCAGCCTTACCCCGGGCAGCAGCCGCAGCCGGGACAGCAGCCTTACCCGGGACAGCAGTTCGCGCCCCCGCAGGCACCGCAGCCGCAGAACCCGCAGTTCGCCCCGCCGCCGCCCGCGCAGCAGTACCCGGCGCCGGGGCAGCAGTACGGGCCGCCGCCGGGGCAGCCGGCCGCCCAGCCGTACGCCGCGCCTGGGCAGTTCGCCGCGCCGCCCCCGGCGGGCGGCCAGCCGCCGCAGCCCGGATCCCCGTTCGGCCCGCCGCCCGCCGCCCCGCAGCCGTCCGCGTGGGCTCCGCCGCCCCCGGCCGACGCCCAGCCGCAGCCGGCCGCGCAGCAGTGGGCTCCGCCGCCCGCCGCACAGCCGTCTCCGCAGTCGTCGCCCCCGATGGGCGCGCCGGCCGCACAGCCGTTCGTCCCGCCGCAGAGCGGCCCCGGGCAGTGGCAGGGCGGGCCTGGCGGTCCGGCCGCCGCCGCGGCCGCAGGCGGGGCAGGGGCGGCCGCCGGTGCCGCGTGGGCGCCGCCGCCTTCGCCGGCTCCCGGCGGGTCCGCAGGCGACCCGTGGGGCGGGCCCGGACCGGCGTCCGGGACCATGCCGCCGCCGTCCGGTGCGCCGCCGTACGCGGCGGCCCCGTACACGAGCAGCCCGCAGCCTTCCGGGCCGTTCGACGCGATGCTGCCGCCCGGCGCGTACCCGCCGCCGCACCAGAGCTTCGGCACCGGTGCGCCGTCCCACGGGACGCCGCATTCCGGCCGCCACGAACTGCACTTGGGGCCGCCGCGCGCGCCGCGGCCGCCGAAGCAGACGCGGTCGGTTCTGCTGGCGTCGGCCATCGCGGCGGTGCTGGTCGGCGTGGCCGCGGTGCCGATGGCGATCCACCAGGCGAACCGCGACGTGTCCGACGGTTTGGGCAAGTCCCAGCAGCAGGGTGACGTGCTCTGGTCGATCATGGAGCACCGCGACGGGCCGACGAGCCCGGAGAAGCCGGCGTTGGAGCGCCCCGGCGCGTGGTTCACCGACACGACTGTCGTGGTGGCGGAAGCGGCCCGGCTTGTCTCGTACAACCAGGACACCGGCAAGACCGAGTGGGAGTACAAGGCGCCGGAAGGCTCGCTGGTCTGCGATGTGACGCCCCAGACCGATACGCGGTACGCCTTGGCCGCGTTCGGCAAGGACGACCAGTGCACGACGCTGGAGGCCGTCGACCTCAAGACCGGCAAGAAGGTCTGGTCGGTCGATGTCGGCACCGATCCCGGCGCGATCCCGGGTCTCTCCGGGTACGGCCTGACCAAAGGCATCGCGGTCACCGGCGACACCGCGGTCTTCGACGGCAAGGCGTACCGGGTGTCCGACGGCAAGCCGCTGTGGGACTCGGCGACCGCGCTGCCCAAGGGGTGCACCGACCCGGAGTACCTCGGCGGCAAACGCCTGGTGGCCAAGTGGACCTGCGGATTCCAGGCGCCGACCTCGGTGGCCGAGATCGATCCGGCGACCGGCAAGCCGAAGTGGACGTTCACGGCGCCGAAAACGGCGTCCGTGTTGGACGACGTCAAGATCGCCGCGGTGGATCCGGTCATGGTCATGCAGGGGCAGGCCATAGGACTCGGCAAGGAGCCGCCGACCGTCATCGTGCTGGACGACAGCGGCAAGGAGAAGTTCCGCCTGCAGGACCACCCCGTCATCAACCCGCCGGGGACGTCGATCAGCGCCGCGGCTCCGGTCCTGGCGACCGACAAGGTCGTGTATGTGCCGGGCAGCGACATGTCCGCCTTCATGGGCACCGGCGGCAGCGACGTCAACCAGATCACCGCTTACGACCGCGAGAGCGGCAAGAAGCTGTGGACCAAGACCGTCGCGGGTACGAACACGGTCGGGATGAAGCAGCAGGCG
Source organism: Uniformispora flossi (assembly GCF_049534875.1). Classification (NCBI taxonomy): domain Bacteria; kingdom Bacillati; phylum Actinomycetota; class Actinomycetes; order Kitasatosporales; family Streptomycetaceae; genus Uniformispora; species Uniformispora flossi. Next base: position 549,749 of record NZ_JBMULZ010000004.1, on the reverse strand, counting down.
AAGGTCTACCCGATCCGGGTCGACGAGAACGGCGACGTGCTGGTGGCCGCGGCGGGCATGGCGCGCCCGATCCACTTGGTGAAGCTGTCGGCCTCGGACGGGACGGTGACCAACCTCAAGGAGTTCCCGGGGCGGGTCGGGTGGGGCACGAACTTCATGTGGGGGCCTAGTGTTTTCGAACGCAATGGTCAGGTGACGTTCGTCGGCGCGCCGTCCGAGCAGAACATCAAGGTCAGCACCAAGGACATCGTCGGCAAGACCGTGGAGTCGGACACCGCGTACTACCGGGTCATCACGATGCGCTAGCCGCACCGACCTGCGAAGAGGGGTGGGGGCGGCCCGGGGGGGGGGGCCCCCCCGCGGGGGGGGCGCGGGGCGGCCGCGGGGGGGGGGGGGGGGGGCCCGTGGGGGGGGGGGGGGGGGGGGGGGGGGGGGGGCCCCGCCGCGCCCCCCCCCCCCCGGCGCGTGGGGGGGGCCCCCCCCTCGGGGGCGCCCACCCCTCTTCGTGTCCCCGTTCGCTTCCGCGGGCGGTTCGGTCAGCGCGAACCGTTGGGGCCGCTGCGGAAGTTGATGCCGTTCCACTTGTGGAGCCGGGACATCTCCCAGATGGCGAGTACCGAGATGATGGTGGCGCCGAGGACGCCGGTGCCGGCCTTGACGTTGTCCGGGACGGTGTTCGACCCGGCGGCGAGACCGTTGAGCAGGCCGTCGCCGAGCTTGAGGGTCAGGTCGTTGACGGTCATCGTCCAGGCCAGCCAGATCGTCAGCAACGGAAGCAGCAGGGGGTGCCCGTCGGCTGCCGCGAACAGGTGCTTGGTGACCTGCCACAGCGCGCCGACGGCGAACAGGATGCACCACACGGCGATGAACGCGGCCACCCAGGACAGGATCAGTTCCTTCTGAGTGCCGTCCTTGTTGATCAGGAAGACCTTGTGTTTGGTCCCGGCCGCGTTGCGGACGAGCACATACGCGGTGATGCCCACGGCCATGACCCCGCAGAAGATGAAGATCACCTTTATGGGGTGCACCAGTTGGCGGACTGTGTGGTCGCGCACATGGGGGTGGGCGAACAGCGACAAGAGGACGCCGATCACCACGATGCCGAGGGCGCAGAAGATCGGCGCCAGGACGATGCGGTGGACGATCGACGAGACGGCTTCCTGACCGACGCTGAGCGCGTCCAGCATGTTGTTCGCCTTGCCGACCATGTCGGTGCTCTGGTCCTGCAGCTTCTGCAGTCCCGGGTCCACCGTCCGCCCTGTCGGGATGCCGGTCGGCATCGACGTCGAGAAGTTCGTCGGCAGCTTGGGGTAGCCCGACGGGAACAGCGAACTGAGATCCGTCGGGTAGTTCGTGGGGAAGTTCGTCGGCAGCCCCGTCGCCTGCGGCATGGGCGTCGGCAGCGCGCCGTTCGCGAGTGCCTCGCCGATCGGCGACGACGTCGGGCCCGGGGCCGGCATGCCGTTGGTGACCGGCATGTTCGGCATCAGCGGCGTGTTGTTCTTCCGGTGCCGGTAGAAGATCGCCAGGAAGACGCCGAACACCAAGGTGAGGCCCAGCCACGCGCGGGCGCGGTTGACGTTCTCCATCATGGGGTCCGGGCGGCCGTGCCGGTACTTCGGCTTGAGCAGCTTGCCGGCCAGGATCACCGGGAAGGTGACGGAGACGATGTTTCCCAGCCACCGCCGTTCCGTCTCGATCGGTGTCTCGCCCCGGGCGTTGCGTGGTGGTTCCGGGGGGTGCAGGCCCGGTGCGGCCGCCGTGCCCGGCGGGTAATGCGTCGGGTTCGCCATGCGGATGAAGCCCCTCCCCGTGAAGCCAAGATGTGGAACAGGGACGGAGCTTAGCGACGGACGGAGTCTGCGGGGCGGCCGCCTTCTCCATCAACCGTTTGGTTCAGTCCGGCAATTGCCCCGGCGGCGTCAGCAGCCGCAGCTGCGGCGGACCACGAGGCGCGCCGGGAAACTGCGGATTCGCACCTCGCCCGGTGCGGCCGGTTCCCGCTCCATGGCCAGGTCGACGGCCGCCTCGGCGATCGCCGCGCGGTCGGCGGCGACGGTGGTGAGCGGGACGTCCGCGAAGGCCGCTTCGGCGATGTCGTCGAAGCCGACCACCACGAGGTCGTCGGGCACCCGCAGTCCCAGTTCGCGGGCCGCGCGCAGCACGCCTATTGCCTGGTCGTCGGTCGAGCAGAACAGCGCGGTCGGCCGGTCCGGCTCGGCGAGCAGGTCGCGGGCCACGCCGTAGGCGCCGAAGCGGTTGAACGGCGCCCCGCGCAGCAGCCCGTCCGGGGCGATCCCGGACTCCGCCAGGGCCCGGCGCCAGCCGCTGACGTGGTCGGTGACCGGGTCGCCCAGGTCCGGCGTCGACGGCGGGCCGCCGAGGCAGTGGATGCGGGTGAGGCCGTGCGCCTCGATCAGGTGCCGGGTGGCCAGGTAGGCGCCCTGCACGTCGTCCAGGACGACGGCGTCGCCGTTGAGCGCGTTGGGCTGGCGGTGCATGAGCACGACGCGGACGTCGCGCGTGGCGATCTCGGCCGCGGCCCGCTCGGACAGGCCCTGGCTGACCAGCACCAGCCCGGATACCTGCATGCCGAGGAACGCTCGGACGTAGTGCAGTTCCCGGTCGTCGTCGTAGTCGGAGTTGCCGATGAGGACCAGGCGGCCCTTGTCGAACGCCGCCTTCTCCACCGTGTGCGCGAGCTCGGCGAAGAACGGCTGGCGGGTGTCCGGGAGGACCAGGCCGATCAGATTCGTACGCCGACTCGCCATCGCCTGCGCGACGCTGTCGGGGCGGTAGCCGAGCTGCTCTATTGCGGCGAGGACGCGCTCGCGTGTCGCGGGGGCGACAGGCCGCGGTCCGTTGTTCACCACATAGCTGACCACCGCGGTCGACGTCCCGGCGAGGCGGGCAACGTCGTCGCGGGTCACCTTGGGCACGGACCCATTGTAGGGACGACGGCCGAGGCTCATATCCGCACCGTCTCCGCTCGTTCCGCGCTCTGTGACCGACCCGCGGTCGGAATGTCCTCGATGTGCGGCATGTCGATGTCGTGTTGCGACCGCATGCTGCCGGAATCACCGGCGGAATTCGACCGGAATCGTACGCAAAGCAAACCAAACGCTCCCAGTGAACTCTCAGGAAGCCTGACCGGGCACCGGCTCGCCGACCGGCACACCGGTGCCGCGCGCATCGGCTTCCGCGCTGCGGTCCGGCACCACGAACCGGTAGCCGACGTTGCGCACCGTCCCGATCAGCGACTCGTGCTCCGGCCCGAGTTTCGCGCGCAGCCGCCGCACGTGCACGTCGACCGTGCGGGTGCCGCCGAAGTAGTCGTAGCCCCACACCTCCTGAAGGAGCTGGGCGCGGGTGAACACCCGGCCCGGGTGCTGCGCCAGGTACTTCAGCAGCTCGAACTCCTTGAACGTGAGGTCGAGCACCCGGCCGCGCAGCTTCGCGCTGTACGTGGCCTCGTCGATCGTCAGGTCGCCATTGCGGATCTCGGTCGGCTCGTCGTCCGCGCCCTGCGCCGCCTGCAGACGGCCGATGGCCAGTCGCAGGCGCGCCTCGACCTCGGCCGGGCCGGCCGTGTCGAGCAGCACGTCGTCGACGCCCCAGTCGGCGGTGAGCGCGGCCAGGCCGCCCTCGGTGGTGACCAGGATCAGCGGCGCGCCGACGCCCGTGGTGCGCAGGACCCGGCACAGGCTGCGCACCTGGGGCAGGTCGCGGCGGCCGTCCACCAGGATGACGTCCGCGGGCGGTGCGTCGACCAGCGCGGAGGCCTCCGCGGGCGCGACCCGCACCTGGTGCAGCAGCAGACCCAGCGCGGGCAGCACCTCGGCCGACGGCTGGAGTGCGTTGGTGAGCAGCAGCAGGGCACTCAAGTGGGCTCCCCTCGCCCGGCGCGGACGATGGAGTCCACACCTGTTCGGTGGCGGGCGCACGACGGCGTAACGGACGTCGTGGGTCCGGTTCCGCACCGCATGACACCTCCACGAAAACACGAAAGGACCCGGGGCGTCGTCGCCCGGATCCTCATGTCGGGTCCGCTGGGGGTGGTGATAGCCGGTCCGGAGACATCAGGTCGGCACCTTCCAGCCCGGCCGGGCGAACCGGCCGTTTCCACCCCAGTGGACTCGCGAGTCAGGATAGCCGACATGGCATGGCTTTCCGATGGAGAAGGCGAACGTCCCGTAATGCGGACGGACGCGACCACAGATTCCGGGGTACCCGGTCACGATGTGCTGATCAGTGCGGACGGCGTCCGCATCTCGGCCGTCCACCATCCGGACGCGGCCCGCGGTCTGTGTTTCGTGGTGGCGCACGGATTCACCGGATCGTGGCGCCGTCCCAAGGTCGCCGCCGTCATGGCCGGGCTGCACCGGCACGGCGGCGTGGTCGGTTTCGACTTCCGCGGCCACGGCGCGTCGGGCGGCGCCAGCACCGTGGGCGACCGCGAGGTCCTCGACCTGGACGCCGCCGTGGCCTGGGCGCGCCGGCTCGGCTACCGGCGCCTCGCGACGATGGGCTTCTCGATGGGCGGCTCGGTCGTGGTGCGGCATGCGGCGCTGTACGGGGGAGTCGACGCGGTGGTCGCGGTCAGCGCGCCGTCGCGCTGGTACTACCGGGGGACGCCGCCGATGCGGCGGCTGCACGCGGCCATCGACCACCCGGTCGGCCGCTTCGTCATCCGGACGGCCCTGCACACGCGCGTGTCGGCGCGCCGCTGGAGTCCGATCCCGGCGGCGCCCAAGGATGTCGCGGCCCGGCTGTCGCCGATTCCCCTGCTGGTGGTGCACGGGGACAGCGACACCTACTTCCCGATCGACCACCCCCACCAGCTGTATGCGGCGGCCCGCGAACCCAAGGAACTGTGGATCGAACCGGGGCTCGGGCACGCGGAGAACGCCGTAGGGCCGGAATTGGTCGAACGGATGGCGCGGTGGGTGGGGGAGCACGTGGCCGAGAGGTGAGGCGGCCGCGGTATTTCGGCCGTCGCATGCTGGTTCCCGAGGTGCCGGTCGGGTGCGGACAGCGGCTCCGCGGGCGGGATGATGGGGCACTCTTGGGGGACTCTTGTGGGCCGCTGTCGTTGAAACAGTGGTTCTGTCGAAGGAAGTAGGCGCGATGGCGGTCGGCACGATGCGGTACTGGGCCGCGGCCAAGGATGCCGCGGGCACGGCCGAAGAGCCGTACGACGCGGCGACGCTCGCCGACGCGTTGCGCGCGGCGGGGGAGCGGCACGGCGACTCCCCGCGCTTCGCACCGCTGGTGCGCACGTGCTCGTTCGTCGTGGACGGCCACCCGGTCGGCAAGCGCGACCACGCCGCGGTGGCCTTGACCGAGGGCGGAACCGTCGAGGTCCTGCCGCCCTTCGCCGGCGGATGAGCACGCCGCCGCAGCAGGGGCCGGGCTACGGGGAGTGGACGCCGGGCGCCTCATATGACTCCTATGACGAGTACGCGGGTGGGGGCGAGTACGCGGCCGGGCCCGGGCAACCGGTGACGCCGGAGTACGCGGCCGGGCCGGGGCAACCGGTGACGCCGGAGTACGCGGCCGGGCCGGGGCAACCGGTGACGCCGGAGTACGCGGACCCCGGAGCGCCGGGGGGCATTCCCGCACAGCAGGCCTACGGATACGAGGCGCCGTACTACGCCGGTGAGCCGGCCGCCGGGCCGGACTACGGCGCGTCGTACGGCTATGCGCCCGAGCCGACGCCGATCGGCGTCGGCGACGGATCGCCGTACGGAGACGCGGCTTCGTATGCCGCCGACCCGGGCGTCGCCGACTACGGATACCCGCCGTCGGCGGACTGGTCCGAGCAGCCCACCGCGTGGCCGGAGCAGGACGCGTGGGATGCCGGCAGGCACCCGGGCGGTGCCGACCCGGCCTGGGACGACGTCGATGCCGCCGCGCTGCCGATTCCGGCGCCCTCTCCGCCTCCGGAGGCCGAGAGCCTGCCCAAGCAGGAGAAGCCGAGCCTGCGGGACCTGGTGCCGATCTGGCATCCGCCGGGGTTGGTTCCGGCGGCGTTGACCGGCGGCGTGGCCGCGCTGCTCGCGGTCACCGCCCTGGCCGGTGGACCGGTGGCGGTGGGCGGCGTCTTCCTGCTGCAACTGCTCACCGCCGCGGGATGGTTCCGCCTGCACGGCATGTGGCCGGCGCGGCAGGGCATCGCGATCGGCGTGCTCGCGGGCATCGCGGCGGATGCCGCGGTGTTGGCGGGCGGCGATCACGCGGTGCGGGTGCTGCCGGGGGTGCTGGCCGGCGTGCTCGCGTTGGCGCTGGTGCAGCAGTTGGTACGGCGCGACGGACGGCCCGAGTTGTTGCCCGCGTTGACGGTTACGGCGTCGGCGGGGCTGCTGGCCGCGCTGGACGTGCTGTATGTGGTCGCCGCGGACCTGGAAGGACCGGGCGTGCGCGACGGGGCCGCGGTTGTGGTCGCGGTGGCGGCGGTCGCGGTCGCCGTGCTTGCGGCGGCGCTGCCGGTGCCCGGGGTCGTGGGGCATGGGCTGGGTTTGGCGTTGGCGGCCGGGGTGGGGGTTGTCGGCGGCTCGGCGGTGGGGCTGGGCAGTTCGGCGGTGGTGCTGGGGGCCGGCGCCGGGTTGTTGGGGCTGATGGGGCGGCGGGTCGCCGGGTACGACCATCCGTCGCGGTTCGTGCACATGACCGCGGGGGTGGCGTTGCCGTTGGCTTTGGCGGCGCCGACGGCGTACTTGCTCGGCCGCGTGGTCATCGGCTGATCCTTACCGTTGCGTGGAGCTTCGGTAGCTCTCGGCATTCCGGTTCTTTCGACCTGGAAGGTCCGTCGCATCACCAAAGCGTGTGGGCTTCGGTTTGAGTACGGTCTCTCGTTTCCGTCTGCCGCGGCTGCGGCAGGGTTGCGCCGCCTGCCCGCCTCGTCCCGGCCGCGTGGCCGGGTCGGGTGGCGCGGGTCTTGTGGTCGGCTCCACGAGGTTTCGGCGCCGCGGGGGCGGTGCCCTGGTCTCCGGCCACTCCGGTACCAGTTACTGCGGTTGCCGCGAGTGCGGCGAGGTTGCGCGCGGCGTTGTCGTCCCGATCTCGCACCAGGCCGCACACGTCGCATGTGTATGTCCGGATGTGCAGCGGCAGCTTGGCTTTCACCGCGCCGCACCCGGAACAGGTCTTGGAGGAGGGGTACCAGCGGTCGGCGACCACCAGGCGGGTGCCGTTCCGCAGGCGGGTCTTGTACGTGAGTTGGCGGCGGATCTCCCCGAATCCGGCATCCGCGACGCGGCGGGACAGGCGCCGGTTGCGGAGCATCCCGGCGACGTTGAGGTCTTCGACCACGATCGTGCCGTACTCGCGGGCCACCGCGGTGGTGAGCTTGTGCAGGGCGTCCTCGCGCAGGTTCGCCACCCGATGGTGGACCCGGTTGCGGGCCGCGTTCGCTTTCTCCCAGCGTTTCGAGGGCTTCTGCCCGGTGCGGCGGTCGGGGCCTTGGCGGCGGGAGACGGTGCGGGACCTGCGGCGCAACTGCTTCAGCGCGGTGTCCAGGTGCTGTGGATTGGCCACCTGCCGGACGTCCCCGGCGCTGTCGGCCATGACCGCGAGGGTCTTCACGCCCAGGTCGATGCCCACTGCCGTGTCCGGGCGCTCGACCCGCGCGAAGTCCCGCTTGACCTCGACCTGGAACGAGGCGAACCAGCGTCCTCGCTCGTGCCGGACGGTCGCCGACAGGATCCGGGCCGTCCCGGACCGGATCCGCGCGAGGAGTTTGACCGTGGGCTCGTGGGCGCGGATCGTGCCCAAGCGGGGCAGGGTGACGTGCCGGCCGTCCTCGTCGATGCGGACGACGCCGGTGGTGAACCGGCACGACAGACGCGCCTTCCGCTTCGTTTTCAAACGGGGCATGCCCACCGCCCGGCCACGGCGCCTGCCCTGCTTCGACTTCGCGTAGTTGTCGAACGCGGCCGCGGCGTTCGCCAGGCCGGTGTTGTACGCCTCCTTGGAATTCTCCTGCCACCAGGACGCGAACAGCGGGTCGGTGTGCTTGGCGGCGTTGAACGCCTTCCGCAACGACGGAAGCGACCACGGCCGCCACCCGGTCAACTTGTCCTCGGGAATGCCGTAGGTCGCCTCCGCGCGGCGCTGCCACCACGACGCGGCCACCCACCCCACAGCCCAGTTGTACGCCGTCCTGGCAGCACCGCAATGCGAACGCAACGCCCGCTCCTGGGCCGCGTTCGGATCCAACGCGAACCGATACGCCTGCACCACAAACCCGGGCTGAGGACGGAACTTCATCACCCGGCGCCCCCGCAGGTCGCTTCGATGGCGCTGCCGGCGTCGACGATCGCGCCCCGCTTGGCATCGACGAGCAACTCCGATGCAAGGAGCAGTAGTTCTGTCAAGCCTTCGTGCCGCATGCTTCGCATGGACAGGACGCTAGGACCAGATCGCAACCCTGGGCAACCGGATGGGTACAGAAAGACACCTTCGAATGGATAATCGATCCCGCGGCCGCGGCCTTTCGGCACCGAAGCTTTCGGGTGCAGGATCGTGGGCCGGCACGGTATGCCTCGAAGCGCGTACCACCCACCCGTAGCGCTTCACAAGACCAGTACAACAACGGGGGAAGCCAAGATTCACTGGCGAATCACGCAGCACTGCTAGCTCCCCCGACAAGATCCCGGCAAGATGCCCTCATGTCGTGGAGACGCCGTCGGGAACGCCCGAACTCCGCTGAACCGCCGCCGGGTTCCGCACGTGCCGACGGTATGAGCGGTGAACCGGTCCTCGCCCTCCCGTCCTCGGGCGTACTCGCGCCCGAGGGCGCCGCAGCCCTGCCCGGGAACACACCCGACGACCCCGCCTTCCGCCACCTCTCCACCGCCGACGAAGCCGTCATCCGCGCGCTCTACATGGAGCACGCCGGACCGCTGCTCGGCTACGTCCTCCGCCTCAACGGCGGCGACCGCCCGTGGGCCGAGGACATCGTCCAGGAAACCCTGCTGCGGGCCTGGCGCCACCCCGAGGCGCTCGACCCGGCGCGCGGCCCGGTCCGCGGCTGGCTCTGCACCGTGGCGCGCAATCTCGTCATCGACGGCGGACGCGCCCGCCGGGCCCGGCCTCCGGAGACCGGCGACGGGCCGCTCGCCGCGGTCGCCGACCTGCGCGCGGAGGACGAGTTCGACCGCGCCCTGCTGTCCTGGGAAGTCGCCGAGGCGCTCGGCGCGTTGAGTCCGGAGCACCGTGCGGTGCTGATCGAGACGTACTACCGCGGCCGCTCCGTCGCGGAGGCCGCCAAGGTGCTCGGGGTGCCCGCGGGCACCGTCAAATCGCGTACGTACTATGCGCTTCGCGCGCTGCGCGTCGCCCTGGAAGAACGGGGGCTGGTGCCGTGACCGGCAACGACGAGCCGCACGCTTTCCCGCCGAGGCCCGCGGAACCGCCGCGGCGCCCCGAACCGGCGACGCTCGAACCGGCGGACACCACAGGCGCCACGGACATCCTGGGCACCGCCGCCGCCCCGTCCGACGCCGCCCCCGAGCCGCCGGAGACCGCAGCCGTCCCCGCGACGACCGCCGCCGCCCCGGCCAAGCCGACGACGCCCGCGCCCGGCGCCCCGAAGGAGACGGAGCCCGCACCCGTCCCCGCCAAGCCCGCCGCCGCGCCGGCCGGGCCGGCGGAGCCCGCCCCCGCCGAGTCCGAGCCTGCGTTCCCGCCCGCCACTCCCACCCCCGACCAGCAGATCTGCGGCGCTCTCCGCCTGGACCTCGGCGCCTACGTCCTCGGCACCCTCGACGAGACCGAGACCCGCTGGGTGCGCTCGCACGTCGCCGTCTGCCCTGAATGCCGCGCCGAGTACGACGAACTCGCCGTCCTCCCGGCCTTCCTGGCCCGCCTCACGCCCGCCGAGGCGGAAGCCACCGGCACGTCGCTCACCACCCCGCCCGAGCGGGTCTTCGCGGACGCCGCCGAGAAGCTGCACCGCGACCGCCGCACCCGGACGGTCCTGCTCGCCGCCGCCGCGGCCTGCGCCGTGCTGTTCGGCACGCTCGGCTGGGTGCTCGGCAGCAACGACGACACCAAGTCCGCCGCCGCGCCGCCGCCTTCGAGCACGTCCAGTGCCAAGCCCGCGCCGCCCGCCCCGTCCGCGGCCCCGGCCGGCGAGCAGCGGGTGTCCGCGAACAGCCCGTCCGGCACCGCGGTGACCGTCGCCTACCGCCCGGTCGACTGGGGCACCGCGATCGACATGAACCTCAAGGGCGTCGCGCCCGGCACGCGCTGCCAGTTGGACGTCTACGGCACCCGCAACCGCAACGAGACCGCGTCGTCGTGGATCGTGCCGCCCGGCGGCTACGACGCCCCGGCCGGAGTGTCGGTCCCGGGCGGGACGAGCATCCCGCCGGCTGAGATCACCCGGTTCGTGATCTCCGTAGTCGGCCAGGAACGCGTACTCATCGCCGCAACCCCTACTCCCACACCGCAACAAAACGCGACAAACAACCCCTGACTCGGGCCGGAAATCGGCCACCATCTCGACATTCGGGCATTTGCGTCTCGAAATATGGAACGGGCATGACAGTCGCGGTCATACCTCCCTACGATCGGTGGCGTGAAGCGACAGGCAGACCTCACCAAGCGGCGCGCAGTGGACCTGTGCCGCACGGCCACCTGCCTGTGTTGCCCGCGCTGACGCGCACCCGGGAGCACAGGTCGGCCGCACCCTCGATGTGACCGTACCGACCGTGATCCGCGGCCGAGCGCCCTCCCGCGGCATGCATCCGCATGCCTGCCGGGAAACCGCGCCGCCGTGCACCGGACGACCCCCGCCGCACCCGACCGGGCCCCGAGCCCGCATTCCGGCGGACCCGCGCGTCGCCACAGCGCCCCCCGAACTTTTCCCTGCCCGTGCAGAGCCCCTTGGGCCTGCCGCCTCCGTGCGGCTGCGCCCACACACCGGAGGTACACAATGAGCCGCTCCGACGTACTCGTCGACGCCGCCTGGGTCGAGGCCAACCTCGACAACCCGAAGGTCGTCCTGGTCGAGGTCGACGAGGACACCGCCGCGTACGAGAAGAACCACATCCGCGGCGCGGTCCGCATCGACTGGCGTTCGGACCTGCAGGACCCGGTCAAGCGCGACTTCGTCGACCAGGAGGCGTTCTCGGCGCTGCTGTCGGCCAAGGGCATCGCGAACGACGACACCGTCGTCCTCTACGGCGGCAACAACAACTGGTTCGCGTCCTACGCGTACTGGTACTTCAAGCTGTACGGCCACGGCGACGTCAAGCTCCTCGACGGCGGCCGCAAGAAGTGGGAGCTGGACTCCCGCGAGCTGGTCGTCGAGGTGCCGGAGCGCGCCGCGACGAACTACGCCGCCAAGCCGCAGGACACCTCGATCCGCGCCTGGCGCGACGACGTCCTCGCCGCGATCGGCACGACCAACCTGGTCGACGTCCGTTCGCCCGACGAGTTCTCCGGCAAGCTGCTCGCCCCGGCGCACCTGCCGCAGGAGCAGTCGCAGAAGGCCGGCCACGTCCCGACCGCGAAGAACATCCCGTGGTCGAAGGCCGCCAACGACGACGGCACGTTCAAGTCGAACGAGGAGCTGACCGTCCTCTACTCCGGCGAAGGCGTCGACCTGTCCAAGGACACCATCGCCTACTGCCGTATCGGCGAGCGTTCGGCCCACACGTGGTTCGTGCTGCACGAGCTGCTCGAGCAGGGCAACGTCCGCAACTACGACGGTTCCTGGACCGAGTACGGCGCGCTCGTCGGCGTGCCGATCGAGCTGGGCTCCGGCAAGTAAGCGCTTCAGCGCAGCAATCGGCAAGGGAGCAAAGAGATGTGCGGCGCTAAGGCCGGCGGGCCGGATCTGGCAGGAGTAGACGTGGCGAACGAGACGATCATCCAGGGTTCCGTGACCAAGGGCGGGCAGCCGATCAACGGCTACGTCCGTCTCCTGGACGCGGGCGGCGACTTCACGGCGGAGGTTCCGACGTCGGCGACCGGGCAGTTCCGGTTCTTCGCGGCGCCGGGCAACTGGACCGTGCGCGCGCTCGTCCCGGGTGCGACGGTCGACCGTTCGGTCGTCGCCACCAAGGGCGACGTCGCCGAGGTCGAGATCGCGGTCTGACCGAGGCTTTTCACGCGGCACGACCGCACAGCGCGGGTCTCCTTCGGACGTACACCCACGGGCATCCGAATGCGGCGGTCGTGTCGGACGCCGGGCGGCGTCCCTCCCATCCGGGAGGGGCGCCGCCCGGCGCGTTTCCGGACCCCGGGTGCGCGTGGCAGGGCCGTGCGTCGGGCAAGATCGGCGTTGTGACAAACCCATCGTCGGCAGAAACGATTCCGGTGCCGGAGCGCGGCGGACTGCGAAGGAGGGGCCGCTGATGGCCTGGCTGCTCGTCATCATCGCGGGCTTCCTGGAGACCGGGTTCGCGCTGCTGCTCAAGGCCAGCCACGGGTTCACCCGGTTCTGGCCGACGGTCGGGTTCGCGGCGTGCGCGATCAGCAGCTTCGGGCTCCTCACGCTGTCCCTGAAGACCCTCGATGTGGGCCCGGCCTACGCGGTGTGGACCGGCATCGGTGCGGCGGGCACCGCGATCATGGGCATCTGGCTGTACGACGAGCCCGGTTCGGTCCTGAAGCTGGTCTCCATCGGGCTCATCCTGGCGGGCGTGGTGGGGCTCAACCTGTCCGGCATCAGCCACTGACGCCGCGGACGTACCGTGGAAGCGTGCGTACGCGCAAGAAGCTCTACTTCGCGCTCATGGGGACGTGCCTGACGCTGTTCGTGCTCTCCTGGGCGGCGATCCGCTTCGTCTCGGTGCCCGCGGCGGTGGCGATGAGCGTGGTCGCGATGGTCATTCCCCCGGTCGCGGCGATCGTGGCCAACCGCCGCGGGCCGGGGGACAAGTGGTGGGACGAATAACGGGGCGGGTCCGGAGCGGCGCCCGGCGGACGAGCGCCGCACGGAGGCGAGTGCCTCAGTAGACGAGCGCCTGTGCGCCGTCCGCGAGCGACTCGTGCACGAAGACCTGCGCGCCGGCGATCCGGACCCCCGGGATCACGTCGTCGCCGGTGATGTTGCGGCGTGCCGCGCACTGCGAGCACAGCGTGACCCGGCCGCCGGCCAGCACGGCATCGAGGAGGTCGGGCAGCGGGGCCGCCTCCGGGAGGTTGAACTCGGCGGCGCGGCCCGGCAGGGCGAACCACGCCGACTCGCCGGCCAGCCACAGCGAGACGTCGACGCCGCCCGCCACCGCGACGGCCGCGACGTTGAACGCCTGGGAGCAGCGCTCGGGCGCGTCGAGGCCCGCCGTCACCTTCACCACGAGAGATCGCTTCATCCGGATCACGGTAGCGGCGTGCGGCGCGGCGGCTTTGCGCCGTTCGCCGCGCGGCAACGTGTCGTACGGCACCCTGACCGCGTCCGGAGTGGGTCCCGGCCGTACACTGATGCCGATTTGGCCCGGCACGCGGCTACGCGCGGCAGTTCCGCACGAGCCGACGAGCCACGAGTCCGCGCGAGGAGCACCACGTGCACGTCTTCTTCATCACGCTGCTGGTCCTGGTCGGCATCCTGGTCGCCTGGTTCGCCGCCCTGACCGTCGCGAAGCTCTACAAGGGCCAGAGCTGACGGGTTGCCGGTAGGCTCGGGGCTGCCCGAAGTCCCCGTACCAGGCCGGATGACATGATCGAAATTCCGGACGACATGCACCCCGACGTCGTCCCGCTCGCGTTCCTGCTCGGCACGTGGGAAGGCGCCGGTGTCGGCGACTACCCGACGATCGACGCGTTCCGCTTCGGCCAGCAGGTGACTTTCACGCAGGACGGCAGGCCGTTCCTGGCGTACACCTCGCGGACCTGGCTCCTGGACGACGACGGGAACCGGGTGCGTCCGCTGGCGACCGAGACGGGCTACTGGAAGTCCAAGCTCGACGGCAGCGTCGAGGTCACCCTCGCGCACCCGACCGGCATCGTGGAGATCTGGCTGGGCGAGACCGACAACGGGCGGGTGGAGATCCGCACCGACGTGGTCGCGCGCACGGTCGACGCCAAGGAGTACACCGCGGGGCACCGCCTCTACGGCCTGGTCAAGGGCGAACTCATGTACGCCTACGACATGGCCGCGATGGGGCAGCCGCTCCAGGCGCACGTCTCCGCGCAGTTGAAGAAGGTCGACACGGAGATCGCCGCCGACTAGGGCGCCCGCGCCGCGTTCCCGCGGCGGGGACGCACGGCGGTCAGCGGATCATCGACGGCTCCGGCAGCTCCGCGTTGGGGTAGCGCCGCAGGTAGATGTCCATGCTGTCGTCGCGCAGGTTGTCCCACAGGAACTTGCTCTGCTCCGGGGCCAGGATCGCCGCATCCTGGCCCTGGATCGTTTTGAGTTCGGACACCGGCGCGGTCAGGAACTTCACGTCGTCGCCGTGCACCCGGCGCAGGCTCCACGCCAGGTCGCGCAGGTCGCCGTTGGACATGCGGTCGTCGACGCTGACCGCCGCGGTGAGCGCGTCGAGCAGGTCGGGCAGCCCCAGCGGGTCGCGCAGGGTGCCTTTGGACAACAGCTTCTCCATCACGGCGCGCATGAAGTTCTGCTGGCGCTGTACGCGGTCGAGGTCGCCGCGGGGGAGGCCCTTGCGTTCGCGGACGTACATCAGGGCGTCCTCGCCGTTCATGTGGTGCTTCCCGGCGGTCCAGCCGCGGGCTTCGCCTTCCTGCGGGATGTCCTGGGCGATCTCGACGTCCACGCCGCCGAGGGCGTCGGTCAGGCGTTTGAAGCCTTCCCAGTCGATCGCGGCGAAGTGGTCGACGCGGATCGCGGTCAGCGTCTGCATGGTGTCGATGAGCATCGGGGGGCCGCCCCACGAGAACGCCGCGTTGATCTTCGCGTCGCCGCGGCCGGGGACGGTGACCCACGCGTCGCGCGGGATCGACACGACGTACACCTGCTCCCGGTCGGCCGAGATGTGCAGGAGCATCGTGGCGTCGCTGCGTTGCGCGCCTTCCTGCCACAGCGGGCCCTTGGCGTCACGGCCGGTGGTGGGCATGTCGGAGCGCGCGTCGAGGCCGACGAGGACGAAGTTCGTGCCCTTGCCGCGCGGCGGCTGGTCGGCGGTGACCGGGAAGGCGTTCTCGATCCGGTCCACCCGGCCCGCGTAGTGGTCGATGAACCACCACACGCCGACGGCGGCGAGCAGGACGAGCGACAGCATCATCACGAGCATCGACACGAGGACGGTGCGGACGCGGCGGCGCCGCCGCCGTTTGCGCCGGGCCGGGTCGGAGTCGGGAGTCTCCGGCGCGGCGTCCGGGTCCGCCTCGGGGTCCGCCGCGGGACCCGCTTCGCTGTCCGGGTCCGCGGGGATCTCGAGGATCCGCAGCCCGGCGTCGTCCGGTATGTCCCCCACCCGGGACTCGTCGTCGTCCACGAGGGGCATTGTGACGCCGCGGGGTCGCTCGCACGTGCGAATCCGCCAAGTCCGCGGATTGCCTAGAATTCAACGGTGACCACGGACTGGACGCAGGAGCTGCGGCAAAAGGGCTATCGGCTGACGCCGCAGCGCCAGCTCGTCCTGGAAGCGGTGACCGCCCTGGGGCACGCCACCCCGGACGAGATCCTCACCGAGATCCGCAAGACCGCGAGCGGCATCAACATTTCCACCGTGTACCGCACGCTGGAACTCCTCGAGCACCTCGAGCTGGTCAAGCACACCCACCTGGGGCACGGCGCGCCGACCTACCACCCGGCGGGCCGCAGCGACCACCTCCACCTGGTGTGCCGCGACTGCGAAGCGGTCACCGAAGTCGAACTCGGCCTCGCCGAGCCGCTCGCGCACACCGTGGAAGCGCGGTTCGGCTTCGACATCGACCTCCGGCACTTCGCGATCTTCGGCCGCTGCGCGTCGTGCACGAAGGCGCGCGGCTCGGGTGCGGCGGGCGCCGGGTCGCCCGCGCCGCCGCCCGCTGCGCCCGGTGCTTAAGCTGGACGGCATGGCCGTCACGAGTCCCGCCGTCAGCCCGCTGCTCTCCCTCCCCGGCGCGGTCGCCGCCGAGGCGCCCGACGAGGGCGTCGCCGCGCATTACGGCGACCCGCTGCGCGAACAACGCCGCCTCGCGAACGGCCAAGGCTTCGTCGACCTGTCGCACCGCGGCGTGGTCCGCGTCTCCGGCCCCGACCGGCTGTCCTGGCTGCACTCGCTGACCACCCAGCACCTCACCGAACTCCCGCCCGGACAGGCCACCGTCACGCTCGTGCTGAGCCCGCACGGGCACATCGAGCACGCGATGTACGTGGTGGACGACGGCGAAGCGCTGTGGGCGCACGTCGAACCGGGCACCGCGCCCGCGCTGGTCGCGTTCCTCGACCGCATGCGGTTCCTGCTGCGCGTCGAGGTCGAGGACCTGACCGACGCGTACGCGGTCGTCTACGAGCCGGTCCCCGAGCCGCCCGCCGACTCTGCCCTCCCGGCCCGCGTCACCGACACCGGCCGCGAGCTGTTCCTGCCCCGCGAGCGTCTCGCCGCCTACGGCGCCGAGCACGCCGACCCGGCGGGCGTGTGGGCCTACGAGGCACTGCGGATCGAGGCGCACCGCCCGCGCGTCGGCAACGAGACCGACCACCGCACGATCGTCCACGAACTCGGGTGGATTCCCTCGGCCGTGCACCTCGACAAGGGCTGCTACCGGGGGCAGGAGACGGTCGCGCGCGTGCAGAACCTCGGCCGCCCGCCGCGCCGCCTGGTGTTCCTTCACCTGGACGGCACCGAGGAGAAGCTGCCCGCGACCGGGGCGCCGGTCGAACTCGACGGCCGGCAGATCGGTTTCGTGACCAGCGCGGCACGCCACCACGAACTCGGCACCGTCGCGCTCGCGCTGGTGAAGCGGAACACGCCGGTCGACGCGGTGCTGTCCGCGGACGGCGTGCCCGCGTCGCAGGACGTGATCGTCCCGGCGTGATCCGGTCGGCGGCGCTCGCGGGCGCCGCCGTTCGCACCGTCAGGGCAGCCGACGGTTGCGCATGTTGCGGATCCGGCGCCGCTGCCCGCGGTCGAGTGTCAGCCACGCCACGACCGGGATCCCGATCAGCGCGCCGAACACGAACCACGCCAGCCAGCCCGGGATGATCCACAACGCGATGATCGCCAGGACGACCCCGGTGGCGATGTACGGGCCGCGATTGGACATGTCGAACCCCCTCGGAAAGGCCTTCGCCCTGCCATTGTCCGCCGTCGGCGGGGTTGCTCAAGGGGGATATCCCCCCAACCGGTGAACTCGCGGCGCCGCGGGTCCGCCGATCGGGGGTGGTGGTCAGATGTCCAGGACCAGGGTGATCGGCCCGTCGTTGACCAGCCCGACCTTCATGTCGGCGCCGAAGACGCCGGTCTCCACGTGTGCGCCGAGCGTGCGCAGTTCGGCGAC
This sequence comes from Uniformispora flossi, assembly GCF_049534875.1. Classification (NCBI taxonomy): domain Bacteria; kingdom Bacillati; phylum Actinomycetota; class Actinomycetes; order Kitasatosporales; family Streptomycetaceae; genus Uniformispora; species Uniformispora flossi. The sequence goes on along the minus strand of NZ_JBMULZ010000004.1, from coordinate 532,349 downwards.
GACCGCGTCGACCATCGGCTCGGCGACTTCGCCCGGTGCGGCGGCGTTCCAGGTGGGGCGGCGGCCCTTGGACGCGTTTCCGTAGAGCGTGAACTGGCTCACGACCAGGAGCGGGGCGCCGAGGTCGGAGCAGGACTTCTCGCCGTCGAGGATGCGCAGGCTCCACAGTTTCGCGGCGAGCCGCTTGGCGTGCTCGCGGGTGTCGTCGTGGGTGACGCCGACCAGGACGCAGAGGCCCGGGCCGAGGATCGACCCGACGACCTCGCCGCCGACCGTCACGGATGCTTCGGAGACACGCTGTACGACTGCTCGCATGCGCCCATTGTCCCGGGCCCGTCGCGCGGACGGACGGTTGGTCCCGACCCGTCCGGGGCCAATCGCCCGCGCGCGGCACGCGCGGGTCGGCGGGGCGTGGCACGATGCGTCTCATGGCAGACCCGCTGAAGCCTTCCGCACCGCGCTCCGAAGGCGTGCCGGCCGTGCCGTCGCCCGAGGCGGTGCGCGCGCTCGACCTCGCCACGGTGCGCACGCTGCGCCGCGAGGCGCAGCTGGAGGAGAGCGACCTGTCGTATCTGCGGCGGCTGCTCCAGGGGCGCATCGACATCCTGCGCGCCGAGTCGGCGCGCCGCCGTGACCCGGCGGCGGGCGGGCCGGCGCCGGTGATGGAGCAGTTGTCGGAAATCCTGTCCGAGACGCCCGCGCCCGCGCGCGGCGGCGCCCGGCACGTCACGGTGCATCCGCCGGGGACGTCGCGGTACCGGCAGCGCATCGAGCGGGTGCTGGCCGATGTCGCGTGGTCCGACCTGCCGGCGCTGGACGACGCCGGGCTGCTGGCCGCGCTGGACCGGCTGACGGGATACGAGCACGAGGTGTCGGCGCGCCGCCAGGAACTCCAGCGGGTGGCCGACCAATGCGGCGCGGAGATCGCGCGCAGGTACCGTGAAGGGGAGGCCAGGGTCGACGACCTGCTCTCCGGCCGCTGACCGGCGGTCCGGGCGGCGGGCGGCGGTGCCGGCCTCCGCGCCGCGGGCCGTGCGTCCGCGGGTGCGCCGACCGTGCCGATCTTGTCCCGGAGAGAGCGTCCGTCCATGACCGTTCCGCCGTCCCCAGGTTCCCCGGAGTCCGCGATAACCGCCGTGCACGCGGCGGCGTCGGGGCCCGGCGCGGACCGCGTCCCCAAGGACGCGCCGCCGGTGCTCGCCGAAGTGGTGCGTTCGGGGTTCGTCGAGGGGCGGCACCGCGGCGCGCTGGTGGCGCTGGACGCGGACGGGTCGGTGGCGTTCGCGCTCGGCGACGTGGACCGCCCGGTGTTCCCGCGCTCGTCGGCCAAGCCCGCGCAGGCCGTCGCGGCGCTGCGGGCCGGGGTCGAGCTGGACGGGGAGCTGCTGGCGCTGGCCGCGGCGAGCCATTCGGGCGAACCGTTCCACCTGGACGGCGTACGCAAGATCCTCGCCGCCGCGGGGCTGGACGCGGGTGCACTGCGTACACCGCCGCAGCTCCCGTTCGGCGAAGCCGCATGCGAGCAGTACCTGCGCGCGGGCGGGCAGCCCGATCCGCTGGTCATGAACTGCTCGGGCAAGCACGCCGCGTGGCTGGCCGCGTGCGTGGTCAACGGGTGGGACACGGACTCCTACCTCGACCCGGTGCATCCGCTCCAGCAACTGGTGCTGCGGACCGTCGAGGAGCTGGCCGACGAGCGGATCGCGCACCTGGGCGTGGACGGCTGCGGGGCGCCCGTCCCCGCGCTGAGCCTGACCGGGCTGGCCCGGCTGTACCGGGCGATCGCCGCGTCGTGCGCGGGCACGCCGCAGTCGCGGGTGGCCGCGGCGATGCGCGCACACCCGGAGTACGTGGCCGGGACCGGCCGCGTCGACACCCTCGTCATGCGCGGCATCCCCGGGGTCGTCGCCAAGATGGGCGCCGAAGCGGTCCAGGCCGTGGCCCTGCCGGACGGCCGCGCGCTGGCGTTCAAGGTCGACGACGGGTCGGTGCGCACTCTCGGCCCGATCCTCGCCGCGGCGCTGCGCCGGCTCGGCGTGGACGCGCCGGTGCTCGCCGAGCTTGCCGAACTCCCGCTGTACGGCGGCCCGCACCCGGTCGGTGCGGTCCGCGCGGCGTTCTGACCCGAGGGCCCGCCGGAGGCCGCGGAATCCGTTGACGCCGGGTGCGGCGCGGGGCAGGCTTCCGCCATGCCTGATCCGCGCAACCTCGTCGACGCCGGAACTCGCCACTACGGCCGCTTCGGCGCGCGGCCCGCGAACGTCAACCCGCTCGACGAATTCGGCGGCCTCACGCGCGTGCTGCGCGGCCTCCGGCTCAAGGAGTGGATCGGCTTCACGCTGCTGCATCCGGACTGGTACGCGTCGCTGATCATGCAGGACGCGCACTACCTGGCCAGCTCGGAGTTCTACGCCTACGACCGGGCCCGCGGCGCGCTGCACCAGCACGCGGCCAACGCGCGCGGCGGATCGCTCGGCCTGCCCGCGGACCTGCTCGGCGGCAGCCGGTGCGCATTCCGGCGCGGCGGCTACGCGCTCGCGTACGAGTTCGCCGAGGCGTCCGGCCGCCACCGGCTGCGCTTCGACATCGCGGCGACGGCCAAGGCCCCGGCGGTCTCCGGCGAACTGGAGCTCGACGCGGCGGCCGCGACGGCTCCGCTGTCGGTGAGTTCGCGGCTGCCGGGAGGCGGGCGGATGTACACCCACAAGGCGGTGTTCCCGGTCGAGGGCACGCTGCGGGTGGGCGATGCGGAAGTCGTCTTCGACGGGGAGCACGACCTGGCGATCCTCGACGAGCACAAGTCGCTGCTCCCGTACCGCACGTCGTGGCTGTGGGGGACCTTCGCGGCGCCCACCGCCGCGGGCGTGGTGGGTGCGAACTTCGCCGACCGTGCGGAAGTCCCCGGCGAGCAGGAGGAGTCCTGCATCTGGTCGCCGACGGCGGCCGAACCCCTCGCCGACATCGTCTTCACCCCGGAGTCCGACGACCCCGCCGCGCCGTGGCGGATCCGCTCCGCGGACGGCCGCCTGGACGTCCTGTTCGAACCCGAGGGCCGCAAGGTGGTCAGACACCAGCTCGGGATCCTGGCGATCGACTACTTCCAGGCGTTCGGCACGTACACCGGCACGCTCCGCACTGCGGGGGCGACGCACACGGTCAGTGGCGTCCACGGCGTCTGCGAGAGCATGCGCGCGAGGCTCTGACGGGTCGCGGCGGTCGCGGACGCGGGGTGCGGGGCCGGCGGCTCAGCCGCGCGGGCCGTCACCGTCCGGGGCGAGGAACCGGCCGATGTCGTCGGCCGCGGCGGACAGCTGCGCGCCCGCTTCCAGCCACGTCGTGGCCGACGCGCTCCAGGAGCCGTCCGCCGACCGCCAGGGCCGTACCGTCCAGGTGATGCCGACGTGGCCGCGGGACCGGAACACCGCGGTGAGCGCGAGATCCCGGTCCGCGGTCCGCCAGGTGCGCTCGCCCGTCCAGCCGCGGAAGTCGCCCGCGAGCGCGGCCAGGAACGCGCCGGGGTCACCCGACGCAGGCCACGCCACGATGTCGTCCAGCCGGGCGGCCAGGCCCGGCGCCCGCAGCTCGACGGCGTAATGGACGGGGTCGGGAACGAAGCCGGTCCGGTCCCGGAACCGCACCTCGACGAGCGGGTTGTCGCCGCAGCGAAGGGTGACGCCCGCGGCTTCGTCGGCGCCGGTCTCCTGGGAAGGCATGGGGCGACGCTAGGGCGACGGGCCCCTCTCCGTCATCTGCGTTCCCCGGCCGCGACACGTCGTACAGTTGCAAGCAACCTGCTTGCAAAAGTTAGCATCGGCGAGGCATGGTGGAGGGCATGGCCGGCCTGAATGTGGGATCGCTCGGCGAATACATCCGCGAGCAGCGGCGCAGTGCGCAGTACTCGCTGCGGCAGCTCGCGGACGCGGCGGGCGTGTCGAATCCGTACCTGAGCCAGATCGAGCGCGGGTTGCGGCGGCCGAGCGCGGAGATCCTCCAGCAGATCGCGAAGGCGCTGCGGATCTCCGCGGAGACGTTGTACGTGCAGGCCGGGATCCTCGAAGAGCGCTCCGAGGGCGTTCGCGAGGTGCAGACCGCGATACTCGCCGACTCGCACATCAGCGAGCGGCAGAAACGCGTGCTGCTGGAGATCTACGAGGCGTTCCGCAAAGAGAACGCCGTGGCGGACGTGCAGGCCGCCCACCCGAACGCGCAGGACGGCCTCGACCCCGAGGAGTGAGGAAACACCATGGCGATTGCCACGGACATCAGGAAGACCCTGGCGGACAGCACCCCCTTCCACGCGGTCGTCGGCGCGGGCGACCTCGCCGTCGAGAAGATCCGCGGGGTGCCCGAGCAGGTGGCGGGCATCGCCGCGAAGGCGCCGAAGCTCGACGTCGCGAAGCTGAAGGCCACCAAGATCGACGTGCCGAAGTTCGAGATGCCGAAGTTCGACGTGTCGGCGGTGCCGACCGACCCGAAGGTGATCCGCGAGAAGGTCGCGGGCACCGCGAACGACGTGCAGGACTTCGCCAAGACGCAGTACGGCAAGGCGCGCGTCCAGGTCGAGACCCAGTACGGCAAGGCCGGCGACTACGCCGAGCGACTCCGCGAGATCTACGCCGAACTCGCCGCCCGCGGCCAGAAGATCGTCGAGGAGCGTCTGGGCACCCAGGACGACACGGCCGCCGCGCCGCTGCCGGCCGTCGCGCAGCCGCCCGCGGCCACTGAACCCGCCACTGAACCCGCCACTGAGTCCGCCGCTGTGCCCGCCGCCGAGCCCGCGCCGAAGCCGGCCAAGCCGGCCGCCCGCAAGGCGCCCGCGAAGCGCCCCGCGAAGAAGACCCCGCCGCCGGCCGAGTGACCGCGGACGGGCGGCCGCGCATGGTCCCGTCCGGCGCGCCACCGTGCGAGACTGGCGGCACCGGGGGCGCGCGGGCGCCCTTCGGGTCCGGGACCGGGCCGTCCGGCCGGATCCGGAAGACGACGGTGGTGGAGGAGGAACGATGCCGGGTCAGGTTCTGGCCGGCGGGGTGCTGCTGAGCACGTTCGGGAACGTGGTCGCGTGGCTGTTCCTCGGCCTGCTCCTGTTCAAGGTCTTCTGCTTCGTCGACGCGGCGTTCCGGCGCGAGGACGCGTACCGGGCCGCGGACAAGCAGAAGAAGGTCTTCTGGCTGGTCATCCTGGGTGCCGCGGTCGCGTGGGACCTGCTGCTCGGCTCGCTGATCGGGGTGATCGCCGGGATCATCGCGGCGATCGTCTACATGGTCGACGTGCGTCCGGCGCTCAAGGAGGTCGGCAACGGCCGCCGCGGCGGCGGCCGGATGGGACCGTACGGCCCCTGGTGACCCGCCCGCGGCCCCGCCGTGGAGGAACACCGGGCGCGCAACGGAGCACGGGAAAAGGCCGGAACACCCCCCGAGGGTGCTCCGGCCTTTCGCGTGCGTCGATCCTAGGGGCTCCCCCCACCCGGCGCGGGAGCGCCGGGCGGACCGGGATCAGGTCGGGCCCGTGGACGTCGCCGTGGTGGTGGACTTCTCGCTCGCCCCGCTCTGCGTCGCGGTGCCGGTCGCGGGCGGCGTGGTGCCGGGCGCCGACGAGGTCCCGGACGGGGTGCCGGTGCCGCCGGGCGTGCCGGACCCGCTCGGGGTGCCGCTGCCGCTCGGGGTTCCGGACCCGCCGGGCGTACCCGTCCCGCCCGGCGTCTCGGTGCCGCCCGGGGTGCCGGTGCCGGTGCCGGGCGACGTGGTGCCGCCGCCAGGTGTGGTGGTTCCGCCGCCCGGGGTGTTGGTCGGGGTGTTCGTCGCGGGCGGGGTGCTCGGGTTGCCCGTGCCGGGGTTCGACGGCTTGGGCGCGTTGGGCATGTTCGGCACCGGCGGCGCCTGCACGGTGCCCGCGCCGCCGTCCGGCCGGACCACGCCGAGTATCGGCATCGAACCGGCCTGCGCGATGGTGACCCAGCGGCCCGGCCGCGGCGCGTGCACCATCAGGCCGTTGCCCAGGTACATCGCGATGTGGCTGGCGTCCGCGAAGTACACGATCAGGTCGCCGGGCCGCATGTCGGAGACCGGCACGCGCGGCAGCCGCGCCCACTGCTCCTGCGACGTCCGGGGAATCCGCAGGCCGGCGGACAGCCACGCCTGCGAGGTCAGACCCGAGCAGTCGTAGCCGGCCGGGCCGGTGCCGCCCCACACGTAGGGGATGCCGATCTTGCTCAGCGCGAACGAGATCGCCTGCTTCGCGGCGGGCGTGGTGAGCTGGTCGGGGCGGGTGAGTATGCCGTACTGCGTCAGCTGGGCGTTGTTGGTGTTGGCGATCTGGGCGTCCAACGCCTCCAGCGCGGCGAGCTGTTCGGGCGTCAGACCGGCGATGAGCTTCTCGGCCTCGGCGACCTTCGTCTCTATGTCCGTCTTGGCCCTTTGCGATTCCTCTTCGAGGCGCGCGCTCTCGGCGAGCTGCGCGTCCTCGCTCTTCTGCATGTTCTTGAGCTGCTGCTCCGCCTGCTTCTGCCGCCGGATGGTGTCTTCCTGCGACTGGCTGATGCGGGCGAACGTCGGGGCCTGCTGGAGGAATTGCTGCGGGTTCGAGGACAGCATCAGCGACATCAGCGGGTCGACGCCGCGCGTCGTGTACTGCAGACGGGCGATGCGGCCGATCTCGTCGCGGGATTCGGCGATCTGCTGCTGTGTCCAGACGATGCCCGCGCGGATGTCGTTGACCTTGACCTGCTGCGTGCCGCGTCGCTCGTTGCTCGCGTTGTAGCGCTCGGTGGCCTGCTCCGCTTGGCGGTACAGGTCCTGCAACTGCGTCTGCACGGTGGCCAGATTGAACGGCTCGAGCGGCTGCCGACCCGGGTCCGGGGCGGCGGCTGCCTGCCCGGCGAAGAGCACCGCGCACAGCAGTGCCACTCCCCCCGTGGTCGCGGCACGCCTCATGCGCCGCCGACGGCGGACCCCCGGTATCGCCATGCGCTGACCCTTCCGATCAGTCGGATGCGCTCGCGCCGCGCCTCTGTTCGGATTCCGAACGCGGTCGAACCGGTTCTCAAGAGGACGGAGGTGGCTCTTGAGAACCGGTTCCAGCGACGGATCCTTGCATGTTCCGGCGGGGAACGGCAGAGGAGTTTGCGTGATCGTCCGGATACTTTAAGGGGTGGCTCCGGTGAAATACGGATAAAACGCAGCCGGAAAATCCGTGTCGCGGCCGGATTTTGCCGGGTTACCCCGCAGTCCAGTGGCGCAGTGATGTGACGAACAGTCAGATCGGCAGGGGGGCTACGGCATCCCAGTCGAGTGTCACTTCGCCGCCGCGCGCCCGCGCCGGCGTGGTGCGCACCGGCCAGTCCGGCGCCAACGACCGTACCGCGGCGGCCCATCGCTGCCGCGCGCCCAGCGGGGCCAGCGGGGCGAAGGTGTCCCACGCGCGGTCGAACGCGGTGAGGAACGCGTGCACCGGCTCGCCCGGCACGTTGCGGTGGATGAGCGCCTTCGGCAGCCGTTCGGCCAGATCCGACGGACGGCCGAGCGTCGCCAGCCGCGCCGCGAGGGTGAGCGTGCGCGGCCGCGCGTCCGCGCCGACGGCCACCCACGTGGCCAGGCGCCCGAGTTCGTCGCAGGTGCCCTCGACGAGCACGCCGTCCGGCGCGAGCCGTGCGCACATCACCGACCAGGCCTGCGCGACGTCGCCCTCGCCGTATTGGCGCAGCACGTTGAACGCCCGGATCAGCACCGGCCTGCGGCCGCCCGGCAGCGGCACCTCGAACCCGCCGCGCACGAACGACAGCCCGGGGCCGGCGAACGGCAGCGCCGCCGCGACGCGTTCCGGATCGATCTCGATGCCGACCATGTCCACGTCGCCGCGCACGGCGGCGAGGCGGCGGCGGAACTCGACGGTGGTGACGGGGGAGGCGCCGTAGCCGAGGTCGACGACGAGCGGATCCGCGGCCGAACGGAGCAGCCCGGCGTACTCGGCGGCGACCCACCGGTCGATCCGGCGGAGCCGGTTGGCGTTGGTGGTGCCGCGGGTGACGACCCCCGTCGGCTTCGCCGTCGCGCGGGGGCCGTGTGCACTCCCGGCGCCGCGCTTGACCATGCGGGGAAGTCTAGGTCGTGGCCGGGCGCCGGGCCGGAAGCGGGCCGCCCGCGGACCGGCGTTCGAAGGGGCGGCAGAACTTAGCGCATATGTTCGATTGCCGAGCGTGTCCGACATCACGCATGGGGGGTGGGAATCGGCGGCAAGCACCTATCGGTTATCACTTGACTAGGGGTGTTGTCGTCCGAATTAACGGCAGCGCCCGGGAGGGGAACCGGATCGAGGTGCGCCCGCCGCCTGGCGGCCGGGTGCCGAACGGCGTGCCCGGCGCCGCGGACGGCGGGACCGGGAGCGGGCATGGGCACAGGCACAGGTATGCAGTCGCAGGCAGAGGAGGACCTGGTGGGCGAGCGAAGCGAGGCGCGCGGATGAGCCATCACGTGCCGCGGGCGGCCGCGCCCGGAGCGCGCAAGCACACGCTGGCCGGGCGTCGGGGGGCGCCGCGCCGGATCGCCACGTTGAGCGTGCACACCTCCCCGCTGCATCAGCCGGGCACCGGCGACGCGGGCGGCATGAACGTCTACATCGTCGAGATGTCCAAGCGCTTGGCCGCGCTCGGCGTCGAGGTGGAGATATTCACCCGCGCCACCGGGCGCGACCTGCCGCCCGTCGTGGAGATGGCGCCTGGCGTGCTGGTTCGGCACGTGACCGCGGGCCCGTTCGAGGGCCTGTCGAAGGAAGACCTGCCGGCGCAGCTGTGCGCGTTCACCTCCGGTGTGCTGCGTACCGAAGCCATGCGCGAGCCCGGCTACTACGACCTGGTGCATTCGCACTACTGGTTGTCCGGGCAGGTCGGTTGGCTCGCCAAGGAACGCTGGGGCGTCCCGCTCGTGCACAGCATGCACACCATGGCGAAGGTCAAGAACCTGTCACGCGCCGCGGACGACCCGCCCGAGCCGTCCGCCCGCGTCATCGGCGAAAGCCAGGTCGTCGAGGCGGCCGACCGGCTCGTCGCGAACACCGTCGAAGAGGCCGAGCAGCTCATCGGCTTGTACGACGCGGACCCGGAGCGGCTGGCCGTGGTCAACCCCGGGGTCGACCTCGACACGTTCCGGCCGGGCGACGCCGCCGAGGCCCGGCGCCGCGTCGGGGTGCCGGAGGACGCCACGGTGATCCTCTTCGCGGGCCGCATCCAGCCGCTCAAGGCGCCGGACGTCCTGCTGCACGCCACCGCGCACCTGCTGCGCGCCCACCCGTCGCTGCGCGAGAACCTCGTCGTCGCGGTCGTCGGCGGCCCCAGCGGCACCGGCCTCGCCGCGCCCGAGCACCTGCACAAGCTGGCCGCGTCGCTCGGCGTGCAGGACGTCGTGCGGTTCCGCCGCCCGGTGCCGCAGGACGTGCTCGCCGACTGGTACCGGGCCGCCTCGGTCGCGGTCGTGCCGTCCTACAACGAGTCCTTCGGCCTCGTCGCCATCGAGGCGCAGGCGTGCGGCACGCCCGTGGTCGCGGCGTCCGTCGGCGGCCTGCCCACCGCGGTCTGCGACGGCGTGTCCGGGATCCTCGTGGACGGCCACGACCCGGCGGACTACGCCGCCGCGCTCGGCACCCTGGCGCTCGCGCCGCGGCTGCGCGACCGGTACGCCGAGGGCGCGGTCCGGCACGCCGCCAACTTCGGCTGGGCGGCCGCCGCGGCTTCCATGGCCGACGTGTACGCGCAGACCGTCGCGGAAGCCGGACGCGTCCGGAGCCTCGCGGCACGCTAGGGCGTGAGACCACCGATCCGGCCCGCGGTACGCCAAGGCGTGTCCGGGGTGTCAAGATCCCCCGGACAAGCCCTAGCGTGGACAGCCCGACAACCGACCGACATCCGAACCCTGAGGTGCACCGTGCAGCACACCCGGGCGCAGGCGGCCGAGACCATCCGGCTCGCCCTCGACGACGCCGAGGTCACCTGGGAGCGCCCCGACGACGACACGTTCGTCGTGACGCTCCCGGGCACCCGCAAGCTCAAGACCACCTGCGCCCTGAAAGTCGGCCGGCACACGGTCACGGTGACCGCTTTCGTGGTGCGCCGCCCCGACGAGAACCACGAGGCGTTCTACCGCTGGCTGCTGACCCGCAACATGCGGCTCTACAGCGTCGCGTTCTCCCTCGACAAGCTCGGCGACGTGTACCTGACCGGCCGGGTCCCCCTGCACGCGGTCACCGCCGACGAGGTCGACCGGATTCTCGGCGTGGTCCTGGAAGCCGCCGACGACAGCTTCAACACGCTGCTCGAACTCGGCTTCGCCACGTCGATCCGGCGCGAATGGCAATGGCGCACCGAGCGCGGCGAATCCACCCGCAACCTGGACGCGTTCACCCACCTCCTCGACACGCCGGGCGAACCTGCCGCGGAACCCCCGGCCGGCTGAACCGCGGCACGCCGCGGACCGGCGGGGCGGGCGCACCGCCGGTCCGGCGCCGCTGCCGGTCCAGACCGGCAGAAAGCCGTACCTCCGCCTCCATTACGCTCGCCCTCATGGCCGACACCGCATACAAGCTCGTCCTCCTCCGCCACGGTGAGAGCGACTGGAACCGCAAGGGTCTCTTCACCGGCTGGGTCGACGTCGACCTGACCGATACCGGCGAGAAGGAAGCCGCCCGCGGCGGACAGCTCCTCACCGACGCCGGCGTGCTGCCCGACGTGCTGCACACCTCGCTGCAGCGCCGCGCGATCCGCACCGCGCAGATCGCCCTGGACGCCGCCGACCGGCACTGGATCCCGGTGCGCCGCTCGTGGCGCCTCAACGAGCGCCACTACGGCGCTCTCCAGGGCAAGGACAAGGCCGCGACGCTCGCCGAGTTCGGCGAGGAGCAGTTCATGCTGTGGCGCCGCTCCTACGACACCCCGCCGCCGCCGCTCGCCGACGACGACACGTACTCGCAGGTGCACGACCCGCGCTACGCCGGCCTGCCGGACGAGATCCGCCCGCGCACCGAGTGCCTCCAGGACGTCGTCACCCGCATGCTGCCGTACTGGTACGACGCGATCGTGCCCGACCTCGAGGCCGGCCGCACCGTGCTGGTCGCCGCGCACGGCAACTCGCTTCGCGCGCTGGTCAAGCACCTCGACGGCGTCTCCGACGAGGCGATCGCGGGCCTGAACATCCCCACCGGCATCCCGCTGCTCTACGAGCTGGACGCCGACCTGCACCCGGTCACCCCGGGCGGCCGCTACCTCGACCCGGAAGCCGCCGCCGCGGCCATCGAGGCGGTCAAGAACCAGGGCCGCAAGTAGCAGGTGGCCCTCGGCCCGCACGGTCGAACAGCGAGCGCCCGCCCCGCAGCACGGGGGCGGGCGCTCGCCGTTTCGCGCCTTTCCGGGGTGTCGCGCGCGGCCGTTGGTCGCCCGTCGGCCGCACCGGGGCGGATCAGCCGCAGCTGCCGCCGCAGTTGCACGCGGAACCGGCCTTGCAGCCGCAGCCGCACGACGACGGGCAGCTGCACCCCGGCGTCGGCGCGGGCGGCGTGCGCAGGACCGCGGACCGCGGCGTGATCTCGACGGCCACCGGGGCCGTGCGGACGGTGGTGGGCGAGTCGGGCAGGGAGCCGGGCATGGACGACCTCCGTTCACCGGTGGACGTGCCCGGGCCGGCGCCGCACGGGCGTGGACGTCGAACGGGTGTGCGGTGCGAGGCGCGGCGCCGCCCCGGCGGCGTGTGGCGTGGGCCACAGCGGCTCCGGTGGCGAAGCGCGCGGCCCGCGGTGTGCCGGACCGTGCACGGTGCGTATTCGAGTCAACCCGCCCCGCTCGGCGGCGTCAACGCCGGATGTGGCCAAAGCCTGCGACCAGCCATTTTGTCTATTTTTAGTAGAAGTGGTGAATATTTGCGGAGATCTGGGCGGGCTCCGGACCGCCGCCAAACGGGCTGAACCGGGTGCGGCGCAGCGATGAACAGTCGATGAAGTCCTCAGGTCAAGGCCATCGGGAGGGGTTTCACCCGTTCGTGTCCCCTTTACTCTGGGTGCCGTGGACGTGAACGTGGCCGCGGCGGCCGTAGCCGCCGTGTGTGGGCTGGCTGTCGGTGTTGCCGGGACCCTGGCGTTCCGGTGGAGCGAACGCACCCAGGGCCAAGGCAGCGGCACGGCGCCCTCCGGGCCCGTCCTCCCGCCCGGCGTGGCGACCGTGCTGTCCGTGCTCCGCTCGTCCGCCGTCGTCCTCGACGAGCACGACGCGGTGGTCAAGGCCAGCTCGGCCGCGTACACCTTCGGCCTCGTCCGCGGCGACCAGCTCGTCCCCGACGAACTCCTGCGGATGTCCCGCGACACCCGGCGCGACGGCGAAATAAGACAGCGCGACCTGCTGCTCCCGCGCCGCGACGGCCAGGAACTCGAAGTGTCCGCCCGCGTCGCCCCGCTCGGCTCCCGCCTGGTCCTGCTGCTCGTCGAAGACCGCACCGAGGCCCGCCGCGTCGACGCGGTGCGCCGCGACTTCGTCGCCAACGTCAGCCACGAACTCAAGACCCCGGTGGGCGCGCTGTCCCTGCTCGCCGAGGCCGTCCTGGACGCCAGCGACGACCCGGAGGCGGTCCGCCGCTTCTCCGGCCGCATGCAGGTCGAGTCGGCGCGCCTGACCAACCTCGTGCAGGAACTCATCGACCTGTCGCGCGTGCAGAACGACCACCCGCTCCAGGACATCGCCCCGGTGCCGGTCGACGACCTGGTCGCCGAAGCGGTCGACCGCTGCCGCCAGGTCGCGCAGAACAAGCAGATCACCCTCGCCGTCGGCGGCGATCCCGGCCTGGTCATCCCCGGCGACCACAACCAGCTCGTGATGGCGCTCGGCAACCTGGTCGAGAACGCCGTCAACTACAGCCCGGAGCGCACCCGGGTCGACATCGACGTCCGGGTCACCGGCCGCAAAGCCGTGATCGCGGTGTCCGACCAGGGCATCGGGATCCCGCACCGCGATCTGGACCGCATCTTCGAACGGTTCTACCGCGTCGACCCGGCCCGCTCGCGCGCCACCGGCGGGACGGGCCTGGGGCTCTCCATCGTCAAGCACATCGTGGCCGGACACGGGGGAGAGGTCACCGTCCGCAGCCTGGAGGGCGTGGGAACCACGTTCACTCTGGTGCTGCCACTTCTGCCCGCCGACGACCGGGGCACCGGCCCCGACGCGGCGTCCACCGCGGCCCAGCAGCCGTCCCCGACCGGGCCGGCTGTGTCGTACAACTCCCGGGAGGCTTCCGGATGACCCGAGTGCTCGTCGTCGAGGACGAGGAGTCCTTCAGCGACCCGCTTGCGTTCCTGCTGCGCAAGGAAGGGTTCGAGGTCGCCGTCGCGGTCACCGGGCCCGACGCGCTGGAGCAGTTCGACCAGGGCGGTGCCGACCTCGTACTGCTCGACCTGATGCTGCCGGGCCTGCCCGGCACCGAGGTGTGCCGTCGGCTGCGCGCCAAGTCCAACGTGCCGGTCATCATGGTGACCGCCAAGGACAGCGAGGTCGACAAGGTCGTCGGGCTGGAGATCGGCGCGGACGACTACGTCACCAAGCCGTTCTCGTCCCGCGAACTCGTCGCCCGGATCCGCGCCGTGCTGCGCCGCCAGGGCGAGCCCACCGAGGTCGAGCCGACCGCGCTGGAGGCCGGCCCGGTCCGCATGGACGTCGACCGGCACCGCGTCACCGTCGACGGCGTCAAGGTCGAGCTGCCGCTGAAGGAGTTCGACCTGCTCGAACTGCTGCTGCGCAACGCCGGCCGGGTGCTCACCCGCATGCAGCTCATCGACCGGGTGTGGGGCGCCGGCTACGTCGGCGACACCAAGACGCTCGACGTCCACGTGAAGCGCCTCCGCGCCAAGATCGAACCGGACCCGGGCGCGCCGCGGTACCTGGTGACGGTGCGCGGCCTGGGCTACAAGTTCGAGCCCTGATCGGCCGGATCACCCGCAGAGAGCCGTCTTCCGCGCGACGCGGAGGGCGGCTTTCGCGTGTCGGCGGAAGGCACGTGCCGGCCTGATTTCCGACCGGTGGAGTCCCCTGGCGGGCCCGGTCCGGCACGCGAGCAGTGGAGGCCGGCGGTGGTTGTCCCCCATCCCCACAGTGGTGGTTGTCCCCAGGACGTGGGGGCGTTCGCGCCGTGGGGAGCTTGCGGGGTGTGTATCCGGCCGGGTGCCAGGCCGCGTCGCGCTGTTGCGCTCTCCCCCGAACGCGCGAGCGGCTGCGGCCCCGGCAGGGGCGCAGCCGCTCGCGTGGCGTTGTGCGTGCGTCAGCTCGCGTTGGGGCTGACGGTGTTCGCCGGGCGGGTCGCGGTGCTCGTCGCGGTCGCGGCGCCCGTCGGGGCGTTGCTCGCGCCCCCGGTCGGGGCGCCGGTGGCCGGCGCCGAGGCAGGAGCCGAAGCGGTGGCCGAAGCCGGGGCGGACGGCGACGCCGGAGCGGTGGTCGGCGGGGCGGCCGGCAGGCTCGGAGCCGGGGCGGACGGCGCGAGCTGCTTGAAGTAGTCCTCCGGCGAATGCACCTGGACGCGCACCGAGCCCGAGCCCGCGGTCTTGAAGGTCAGCGTCACCTTGGCGTACTTGCCGGGGGTGACCGGGCTGTCCCCGGACACCGAGGCGACCTTGGCGACCACGCTGTCCGCGCCGCCGGTCAGGTAGACCGCGCCGTGCGCGGGGATGGTGATGGCGCCCGTGCCGGACGCCGACTTCAGCTCGGCGTTCCCGGTCGCACCGTCGACGGCCACCTGGGTGAGCGTCTCGGCCTGGTCGCCGTCGTTGATGAACGCGCCGCCCAGCGCCATGGCGCCGGACGTCGGACCGCCGCTCACCAGCGTCAGGTTCTGCACCTTGACGTTGCCGACCTGGACGGAAGCGGTGTCCGGCTTGATCTTGGTGGTTTCCGCGTCCGTGCCACTGGAGCAGGCGGCCGCCAAGGGGGCCAGCGCGAGGGCGATGGTTGCGGCGACGGCACCCCGTCGAATGCTGCGGCTCACGGCGGGCGAATCTCCTTGGTCCTTTGTGTCCTTGACAGCCTCGGCGGTCCCGGACAAGGGGGACCGGCGCAAGCCTACTCAGGCGGGATGGGCCACTTGTACGCGGCTCGGATCCCGAGGGTGAAACGGGGACAGCCCGGGCGGGGACACGGCATCCGGCCGTCGGATCACCCGCGGCGCACACACGGACAAGTCGGGCGACCCGCCGTCCGGCGCACTGCTGTCCAAAAACAGATGCCTCGGCCCAGTGTGTCCGGTAGGGCCGATAGTCGATTCCATGTTCGAATGGAGGTGGGTGCAAGTTGCCCGTTTTGCCCGGTTTACGGATCACCATGTCGGTCCCGGCGGGGCGGCGCATGCATGTCCGAGTGGCCATTGTCAAGCCCTGACTAAGGCCCTGACCTGCGGAAACGCCATTCAGGCGCGGCGTGACCCGTGTTACCCTAGAAAGCCACGGAAGGGGTACCTGTCACATGACGTTCAAGGTTGGCGACACGGTGGTCTACCCCCATCACGGGGCCGCACTCATCGAGGCGATCGAGACTCGCACCATCAAGGGCGAGGACAAGATCTACCTGGTGCTGAAGGTAGCCCAGGGTGACCTCACGGTCCGAGTCCCCGCTGACAACGCGGAGTTCGTCGGTGTGCGCGACGTGGTGGGCCAGGACGGCCTCGATCGCGTCTTCGAGGTGCTGCGGGCTCCGCACACCGAGGAGCCGACGAACTGGTCGCGACGCTACAAGGCGAACCTGGAAAAGCTCGCTTCCGGTGACGTTATCAAGGTTGCCGAGGTCGTGCGCGACCTTTGGCGCCGGGAGCGTGACCGCGGCCTTTCGGCCGGCGAGAAGCGGATGCTCGCGAAGGCTCGGCAGATCCTGGTGAGCGAGCTGGCGCTCGCGGAGAACACCAACGAAGACAAGGCAGAGGCGATCCTCGACGAGGTTCTCGCCTCCTGACGCGCGATGCCGGGCGGAACGGAGCGGCGGCCCCAGGCCGCGGCCCTGTCTGTACCGGCACGGTGAAGGTGGCCCGTCGGCCGGAGCGATCCGGCGGACCGGGCACCTTTTCGCCACGGGCTTGCGCGGCCCGGTCCGTCGGCGCGCGCCGTATCCGATCGGCGCGCGCGGCGGCGGACAGCCGTCGTCGGCGCACGGTCGGCGACGTACGTCCATACGCCCGGCTCTCGGGCCTCGCGGCGCTTCTCGGCGGCGCGGATTGACCCGTGCGGGTGACGCATGACGTCCGGCTCGGCAGTAGGTCGGCCACGGCGGTGTGCTGCTCAGGGGCACCTGCGGAAGGCCTTCCCCGGCGGCTGCGCGGATACACCCGGTTGCGGCCCGGTACCTTCGGGTGGTCGGTCTCGGGGCGGTGCTGCCGTCCCGGGTTCCAGCGCGCCAAGTGAGGGTGTTCGGTGAGAGCTGCTGTTCTGGTGCCCGCGGCCGGGCTCGGGCTGCGTCTGGGCGGCGGCCTGCCCAAAGCTCTGCGGGAACTCGGCGACGTGCCGATGCTCGTGCACGCGCTGCGGTCGCTGCTGTCCGCGCCCGGTGTCGGTGCCGCGGTCGTCGCCGCGCCGCCGGACGGTGTCGCGGAAGTGCGCGGCCTGCTGGCCCGTGAACTCGGCGCGGACGCGCCGGTGACCGTGGTGGCCGGCGGCGCGACGCGCCAGGAATCCGTCTCTCTTGCCTTGGCCGCGCTCGACGGCGACTGCCCCGTGGTGCTCGTGCACGACGCGGCGCGCCCGTTCGTGCCGGTCGGCGTCGTGGAAGCGGTCGTCGCCGCGGTCGAGTCCGGCGCATCCGCGGTGGTGCCCGCGCTTCCGGTGGTCGACACCGTGAAGGAGGTCGTGGCGGAGGACGGCGCCGAACGCGTCGTGCGGACCGTCGACCGGGCCTCGCTGCGGGCCGTGCAGACGCCGCAGGGGTTCCGGCGGGACGTGCTGGCCGCCGCGCACGCGGCGGCGGCGCCGGGCGGCGACACGACCGACGACGCGGGCATGGTCGAGCGCATGGGCGTGGCCGTGACCGTGGTGCCCGGGTCGGAGGAGGCCTTCAAGGTCACCCGGCCGTTCGATTTGCTGCTCGCCGAAGCGCTGCTGGCCAAGCGCCGGGCGGAGCGCGCGTCCGATGCGGAGGTCCCCGTTGTCTGAGCCGTCCGAGCCGTCCGAGCTGTCCCGGCCGCCCCAGCCGTCCGCGTCCGCGGGGCCGGTGAGGGTGCTGCTGCCGCGTACCGGCATCGGCGTCGATGTTCATCCTTTCGAGGAGGGCCGCGACCTGTGGGTGGCGGGGCTGCACTGGCCGGGGGAGACCGGGCTGGCCGGGCACTCGGATGCCGACGTGGCCGCGCACGCGGCGTGCGACGCATTGTTCTCGGCGGCCGGAATCGGCGACCTGGGCGCGCACTTCGGCACGTCGCGGCCGGAGTGGTCGGGGGCCGCGGGCGTGACGCTGCTGGCCGAGGCCGCGCGGCTGGTGCGCGACGCGGGGTTCGAGATCGGCAACATCGCGGTGCAGGTGGTGGGCGTGCGGCCGAAGATCGGGCCGCGGCGGGCCGAGGCGGAGAAGACGCTGTCGGAGGCCGCGGGGGCGCCGGTGTCGGTGTCCGGGACGACCACCGACGGGCTCGGGCTGACCGGCCGCGCGGAGGGCTTGGCGGCGATCGCGACCGCGCTCGTGGTGCCCGCCGGGTAACACGTCCCGGTTCCGGTTCGGGACCCGGGGCGGAATCCGGGGGCCTCCCGGCGTGCGCACCCCGTAAACTCGCAGGGTGAGCATGCGCCTATACGACACCAGCACCCGCACGGTCCGCGACTTCGTGCCGCTCGTCGAGGGCACCGTCTCGATCTACCTGTGTGGCGCGACCGTGCAGGCGCCGCCGCATATCGGGCACGTCCGCTCGTACCTGAACTTCGACGTGCTGCGGCGGTGGCTCGAGTACCGGGGCAGCGACGTCGTGTTCTGCCGCAACGTCACGGACATCGACGACAAGATCATCGCCAAGGGCAACGAGGCCGGTGTCCCGTGGTGGCGCATCGGCTACCCGAACGAGCGGGCGTTCAACGAGGCTTACGACACGCTCGGCTGCCTCCGCCCGACGATCGAGCCCCGGGCCACCGGCCATGTGCCGGAGATGATCGAGCTGATGCAGCGTCTGATCACCACGGGGCACGCCTACCCGTCGGACGGGGACGTCTACTTCGACGTGCACTCGTTCCCGGAATACGGCGCGCTCAGCGGCCAGCGCCTGGACGCGATGCGTGACCAGGGCGACGGCGGCGCGGGCGCCAAGCGCGATGTGCGCGACTTCGCGCTGTGGAAGTCGGCCAAGCCCGGCGAGCCTTCGTGGGACACCCCGTGGGGCCGCGGGCGCCCCGGCTGGCACCTGGAGTGCTCGGCGATGGCGCACCGCTACCTCGGCGAGCGCTTCGACATCCACGGCGGCGGCCTCGACCTGGTGTTCCCGCACCACGAGAACGAGATCGCGCAGTCCAAGGCGGCGGGCGACGGCTTCGCCAACTACTGGATGCACAACGCGTGGGTCACCATGAGCGGCGAGAAGATGAGCAAGTCGCTCGGCAACTCGGTCCTCGTGTCGGAGATGGTGAAGCGCTGGCGGCCGATCGTGCTTCGCTACTACCTGGCGTCCCCGCACTACCGCTCGATGATCGAGTACAGCGAGGATGCGCTGCGCGAGGCCGAGGTGTCGTTCTCCCGCATCGAGGGCTTCCTGGAGCGGGCGGCGGAGCTGACCGGCCCGGTGGAGCCGGACGCGCGGGTGCCCGACGCGTTCGCCGAGGCGATGGACGACGACCTGGGCGTGCCGCAGGCCATGGCGGTCGTGCACAACACCGTGCGCGAGGGCAACACCGCGCTGGCCGCGGGCGACAAGGACGCGGTCGCGGCGCACCTCGGTGCGCTGCGCGGCATGCTTGTGGTGCTCGGCCTGGACCCGGCGGCGGAGCCGTGGGTGTCGGGCGACGCGGGCGACCGCACGGGCGATCTGCGGCACGTCGTCGACTCGCTGGTGCATCTCGCGCTGGCGCAGCGGCAGGCGGCGCGCGAGCGCAAGGACTACGCGGCCGCCGACGCGGTGCGCGACCAGCTGACCGCGGCGGGCGTCGTGGTCGAGGACACCCCGCAGGGGCCGCGCTGGACACTGGAGCGGCACCGGCAGTAGGCCGGGGACTGCCCGGGGCCGCACGGCCGCCGGGTTTCGGAGCATCGGACGAGTAGCCGCCCGCGGGCGGTGGGCGTGCGACGGATTCGACGCGGCCGGGCCACGGGCCCGGCCGTACCGTTGTACGTGCGAGACGAGCACATCGAAGGGACGTCATCACATGGCCGGCAACAGCCAGCGCCGCAACCGCCGTAACCCGGGCAGCAAGAAGGGGGCCCAGGTCGGCACCGGCGGGCACAGCCGCCGCGCGCTGCGCGGCAAGGGGCCGACGCCGCCGGCCGAGATGCGCAAGGGGCACGCGAAGCAGCGGGCCGCGAACGCCGCGGCGAAGCGCGCCCAGCAGGACGGCGGCGGCGGGCGCCGCGGGGTGCAGCGCGGCCGGGGCGGCCGCGGCGACAAGGAGATGGTGTACGGCCGCAACTCGGTGGTCGAGGCGCTGCGTGCGGGCATTCCGGCGAATGCGATGTACGTCGCGCAGTTCATCGACTCGGACGACCGGGTGCGCGAGGCGCTCAAGCTCGCCAACGACATGGGGGTGCCGCTGCTGGAGGCGCCGCGTCCGGAGCTGGACCGGCTGACCGAGGGCGGGCACCACCAGGGGCTGGCGCTGCAGATCCCGCCGTACGAGTACGCGCACCCGGACGACCTGGTCGAGGTCGCGCACGACAACGGCGAGGTGCCGCTGATCGTGGTGCTCGACGGCATCACCGACCCGCGGAACCTGGGTGCCGTGATCCGCTCGGCGGCGGCGTTCGGCGCGCACGGCGTCGTGGTGCCGGAGCGCCGCGCGGCGGGCATGACGGCGGGCGCGTGGAAGACGTCGGCGGGTGCCGCGGCGCGGGTGCCGGTGGCGCGGGCGTCGAACCTTCGGCAGGTGCTGGAGTCGTACCAGAAGCAGGGCCTGTTCGTGGTCGGCTTGGCCGCCGACGGATCGGTGGACCTGGGCGACCTGGACACGGCCCAGGAGCCGCTGGTCGTCGTGGTCGGCTCGGAGGGCAAGGGCCTGTCGCGTCTGGTCACCGAGACCTGCGACCAGACGGTGGCGATCCCGATGGCGGTCGGCAACGAGTCGCTGAACGCGGGTGTGGCGACCGGGATCGTGCTGTACGAGGTCGCGCGGCAGCGCGCCTGAGTTTCCGGCGGGGGGGGGGGGGGGCGCGGCGGGGGGGGGCGGGCCCCCCCCCCCCCCCCGCTGTTTCCGGGCTATTTGCGGGTTTTCCGGGCGGGATTCCGGGCGTCGGCTCGGTCGGATGATCAGATCGGCCGGAAGATAGTTCCGCCTCCGGCCGCATCCTCGTGCCCCGTTCGGCGGTTAGTGCATGCGTGGAGACGAGAACGGACGGCGGCTACTCCGGCGGCCAAGGTGCTCAGAACAAGCGGCGCCCCGACCTCGCGGGGCCTTCGGATTTCGGCGGTGTCGGCGGTGTCGCGACGCTGGCGCGGGATGCCCGCGCCGCGTCCACGCGCAGTCTGCGGGTGGTGATCGGCCCTCCGCCGCTCACCGGCCGCGACACGCTGCTGCCCGGTCAGCGGGCCGCCACCGACCCCATGGCGGTCACCGCGGAACTTCCGCGGATCACCGAGGATTTGCGGAAGGTACGGCGCAGTAACGCGCTGCCCCGGGCGCGGGCGAAAGCCGCCGAGCGCCGGGCGGCCGGGGTGCGTCCGGCGCCCGCGGCCCCGGCGCGCGCCGTGAGTGCGGCGGCCAAGCGCGGGCCCGTGCAGCCCGGGATGTTCCTGCTTCCGCTGCGGGTGTTCCTCGGGTTGGCGTTCCTGCTGGAGGGCCTGCGCAAGTTCTACGACCCGGGGTTCCTGGACGCGGACGCGCCGGATTCGTTCGCGCACCACATCGAGGCCCTGCACGACGGCAGTTGGTTCCCGCCGGTGATGGACCTCGCGGCGGACCACGCGATCACTACCGGCCTGCTGTTCGCGTTCGGCCAGGTCCTGGTCGGCGTCGGTGCGCTGCTCGGGCTGTGGACGCGCCTGATGGGCCTGATCGGCATGCTGCTGGCGTTGGGCGTGCTGATCGCGGTGGGCGGCAACTCGTCGCCGTACCACGGCGCGTATGTGGTGTTCCTGGCCGCGTGGAGTCCGCTGGCGCTGGCCGGCGCGCCGATGTACTCGGTGGACTGCTGGCTGTCGCTGCGGAAGTGGCGCGGTCCGCTGACGACTCCGGTGCGGGCGCGGCGCCGCAAGCTCGGCTACGGCTCGATCATCGCGGGCCTCGCGGTCGGCACGACCCTGCTCGCGGGTGCGCTGTTCGGGCATCCGGCGCGCGACGGGTCGGCGCCGGGCGCGGACGAGACGACGGTCACCGGGCCGCCCGCGGTGCGGACGTCGACCGGCCCGGCGGGCCCGGCTCCCGCGGCGCCGCCTGCCGTGTCGGCGCCGCCCGCGGCGAGCGGCACCGCGTCCGCGACGGCCAAGCCGACCGCCGGGGCGGGCAGTTCCGGTACGGCCGCGCCGAAGGCGTCGGCGAGCGCCCAGCAGAAGACGTCGGCCGAGGGCACGACGACCCGCAAGCCCGCCGCAGGCGGGGGCAACGCGGCCCCGACGTCGCCGAATTCGCCGCGGTCGGTGGCGGAGAAGCCGTCCGACACCAAGACCATGGGCGGCAGCGCGCCCCTCGGCGGGCTGCTGGGGGGGTGATCGGGGACGTCGGCAATGGCCGGTTGGGCGGCTGAGCTTCCTCTCGGGAGGCGGAAGCCGTCGGCAGCGGAATCGGG
The DNA here is from genome assembly GCF_049534875.1 of Uniformispora flossi. Taxonomy (NCBI): domain Bacteria; kingdom Bacillati; phylum Actinomycetota; class Actinomycetes; order Kitasatosporales; family Streptomycetaceae; genus Uniformispora; species Uniformispora flossi. The sequence goes on along the minus strand of NZ_JBMULZ010000004.1, from coordinate 510,451 downwards.
GGAGGGGCGCCGGGATCACCGCCCGAGGCGGGAACGGCGCAAGCGCGCAGGCAGTGCGGCGGAACCGCGGTTCCGGTCCGCGCCTCGTGCGGGGAACGGCTTCGAGGCCGCGGCGGCAGCCGCCGGATGCGGCGCGGCCCCCGTCCGGGAGATCCGGGCGGGGGCCGCGTGCGTGGTGCGTCGGGCCCGACTGTGTCGGCTGTGTCGGCTGACCCGGTTGCGTCAGTCGGCCAGGCGCTCGCCGGTGACGGTGCTGAACAGGTGGGTCTCGCCGGAGTGCGCGACGACGTGCAGGGTCACGCCCTTGCGCGGGACGTTCCGGCCGCTGACCCGGACGACGACCTGCTTGGGCTCGCCGTCGATCTTCGCGGTGCCGTAGACGTAGGCGTCGGAGCCCAGTTCCTCGACGACGTCGACGGTGACCGGCAGGCCGTTGCCGGACTTGTCGAGGCTCTCCTCGCCGCGGATCTCCAGGTGCTCGGGGCGGATGCCCAGCGTCACCTTGGTCTCGCCGGCGGCCGCGGCGCTCTCCCGGGCCTCGCGGGACACCGGGAGGACGGTGTCGCCGAAGCGGACGCCGTCCTCGGCCAGGTCGACGTCGAGCAGGTTCATGGCGGGCGAGCCGATGAAGCCGGCCACGAAGACGTTCGCCGGGCGGTCGTACATGTTCCGCGGGCTGTCGACCTGCTGGAGCAGTCCGTCCTTGAGCACCGCGACGCGGTCGCCCATGGTCATGGCCTCGACCTGGTCGTGCGTGACGTACACGGTCGTGATGCCCAGGCGGCGCTGGAGCGAGGCGATCTGCGTGCGGGTCTGGACGCGGAGCTTGGCGTCGAGGTTCGACAGCGGCTCGTCCATGAGGAACACCTGCGGTTCGCGGACGATCGCGCGGCCCATCGCGACGCGCTGGCGCTGGCCGCCGGAGAGGGCCTTGGGCTTGCGGTCGAGGTATTCGGTGAGGTCGAGGATCTTGGCGGCTTCCTCGACCTTGGCGCGGATGGTCTTCTTGTCCACGCCGGCGATCTTGAGCGCGAAGCCCATGTTGTCCGCGACCGTCATGTGCGGGTAGAGCGCGTAGTTCTGGAACACCATGGCGATGTCCCGGTCCTTCGGCTCGAGGTAGGTGACGTCCCGGTCGCCGATGTGGATGCCGCCCTCGGTGACCTCTTCGAGGCCCGCGAGCATGCGCAGCGAGGTGGACTTCCCGCAGCCCGACGGGCCGACGAGGACGAGGAACTCGCCGTCGGCGATCTCCAGGTCGAGGGCGTTGACGCTGGGGCGCTCGGCGCCCTTGTACGTGCAGGTCGCCTTGCGGTAGCTGACCGAAGCCATGAGAAAACTCCCCTTCACCGGCAGGAACGTGCCGGACGATCCGAGTGGAGGGTGAAATTGGTCTAGTCCACCTGGATGGACTCCGCTCACGGTACCTGCCGGGTCCGCTTTTTGTCAGCACTGGGGTGGCTTGCCGTTCATCACAGGCCCGGACGGGGCCCTGGCGCGGCCGAGCGGATTGCAAGTCCTTGCATGATCTGCAAGGCCTCTGCTGATTCCTGCATAATCCGTCAACTACGCTGGATCGTCATGAGGACACGGTTGGCGGATATCGCCGCACAGGCGGGTGTGAGCGAAGCGACCGTGAGCCGCGTGCTCAACAGCCGCCCGGGGGTCGCCGAGGACACGCGCCAGGCCGTCCTGACCGCGCTCGACGTGCTCGGCTACGAGCGTCCGTCCCGGCTGCGCCGCCGCAGCGCGGGCCTCGTCGGGCTGATGGTGCCCGAGCTGGACAACCCGATCTTCCCGGCGTTCGCGCAGGTCATCGAGCGTGCGCTGGCGCACCACGGCTACACGCCGGTGCTGTGCACCCAGACGCCCGGCGGGGTCACCGAGGACGACTACGTGGAACTCCTGCTGGAGCGCGGGGTTTCCGGCATCGTCTTCGTCTCCGGCCTGCACTCGGACTCCGCCGCCGACACCTCGCGGTACATGCGCCTGGTCGACCGCGGCCTCCCGGTCGTCTTCGTCAACGGCTGGGCCGACGGCATCGACGCGCCGTTCATCTCCAGCGACGAGGAGGTCGCCGTCGAGCTGGCGATAGGGCATCTGGCGTCTCTGCGGCACCGGCGGATCGGCCTGGCCGTCGGACCCGAGCGGTACGTGCCGACCGCGCGCAAGATCGCCGGATTCCGGCGCGGCCTTGCCGAGACGTTCGGCGTCGGCGACGCCGACCCGTGGATCGAGCGCTCGCTGTTCTCCGTGGAAGGCGGCCAGGCCGCGGGCGGCGCGTTGGTGGACCGCGGCGCGACGGCCGTGGTGTGCGGCAGCGACCTGATGGCCCTCGGGGTGATCCGCGCGGTGCGGCAGCGCGGGCTGAGCGTGCCGGAGGACGTGTCCGTCGTCGGGTACGACGACTCGCCGCTCGTCGCCTTCACCGACCCGCCCCTGACCACCGTGCGGCAGGCCGTCCCGGCGATGGGCGCGGCCGCGGTGCGCGCGCTGCTCGACGAGATCGGCGGCGGCCGCGCGCCGCGCACCGAACTCGTGTACCGCCCCGAACTGGTGGTGCGCGGTTCCACCGGCCACGCGCGCGACGGCAACGGCCCCGCGCCCGCACCGGTCGTGCTGCGGATGGCCGACGCGGCTCCGCCTGCGGTCTCGGGTGCCGCGCCGACGGCTCCTTCGGAGGTCTGACGACCCGCCCGACGTGCTCCGTTAGTGTCGATCACCGTCCGGCGGCGCTCCTCGCCCGTTTCCCGCAGGCGCCGACGCCCTGGATGCGATCGGGGCGGAACACAGGCCGTAGGCAAGCGAGGGGCGGGGGCGTACCACCGTGGGATTCGAGGACGCGCCGGGTCGGCAGCCGCACGAGTGCGGTCATCCGGCGGAAGGCATCGGCGACGCGACGCAGGAAGCGCACGGCGAACTGGCCATGGCCAGACTGGCGCTCGACGACGGGGAGACCGAGCACGCCGCGGTCCACGTCGCCAACGCGATCTTCTGCGAACCCCGGTTGCCGGAGGCCCACGAGATGCTCGGCGTCCTCGCGGCGCGGACCGGCGACGGCGGCGTCTCGCTGTACGGGCCCGACGAACGCGGCGGCATGTTCGCGGGCAGCGCCGCCGCGCTCGCCCACCTGCGCGCCGCCGCCGGGGACTTCGACCGCGCCTTCGGCGGCCTGGCGCAGGTCGCCGCGCACGAACCGCACCGCCCGTGGGGCGCGTCCGCGGCCTGGCTCGGCCGCGACCTGACCGCTCGGCTCGACGCGGACGCGTTCGCCCGCTCGGTGCTCGGCATGGTGCAGGTCCTCGACGACCCGGTCGACGAGGACCACCGGGCCGCCCTCGCGCCGTTCGCCGACCTGCTGCGTGCCATGGTCGCCGAGCACCCCGGACACGGCTTCCTGCTGTGGTCCGGGTCGTCGCTGATGCGCCGTCTCGACGAGATGGACGACGCGGTCGACTGGGCGTTCCGCGCGTGGACCCGCGACCGCTCGCTCGAAGCGGCGATCATGCTCGGCAACGCGTGGCGCCGGGTCGGCCGCGCCGCGGATACCGAGAAACTGTGGGCGTCCGTGCTCCGCGACCACCCCGGTGACCTCGACCTGCACGTCGACCTCGGCGAACTCCTGGCCGCCCAAGGCCGGTTCGACGAAGGCCTGGACTGGATCGAACGCGCCCTCGCGAGCGACCCCCGGCACCCCAAGGCGGCGCCCGCCGCGCACGGCGTGCGGTGGGCCCGCGACCGGGACATCGCCCACCTCGTCGCGCTCGTCGACCACCTGCGCCACCACCCGGACCACGGCTACGCCCACGAAATCCTGGGCCGGGCCTGCTCCGGGCCGTGGCTGCGGCACGTGCCCTATCCGACCGAGGCGCTCACCAACACGCTGCGCCAGCTCCTGGACCAGGTCGAGCCGGGCGACGCGGACATCGCCATCACGCTGAGCGCGCTCGAACCGCCGAGCGCGCTGCTCGCGGTCCGTGCCGCTTTCCCGCGGTTCGGGCTGACCGTGCAGTCGGTGCCGCAGCCGGACGCGCGAGAGCCGCTGCGGCGCGGGACGTGGGCGGTGTGGCGGTACGCGCCCGGCGCGACCGAGGCCGAGGCGGTGCCGGAGCCGCCCGGCACGGCGGCCGCGGAGGCGGTGCGCGGGATGGCGGAGGCGTCGTGGCCGCATCCGGCGCTCGCCTACGACCGCGCGGTGCTGCTGTCCGGGTACCCGCTCGACGACCTCCTCGGCGTGCTCGCGCACCCGCCCGCGCCGGACGACACCGAGCTGGGCCGGACGTTCGCCCGGCACGAGCCGGCGCTGTGGATCCGCATGGTGCAGGTGTGGGCGTGCCTGGGGATCGCGCACCACCGCGGCGACGAGCCGTGGGCGGAGTCGGTGCGGCGGTCGGTGCTCGTCGACCTGGCGTTCGGGCCCGAGGACTGGGTGTCGGACGCGGCGCTGTTCGCGCTGGTGGCGACCGCGTGGCTGGTGCCCGAGGCGCGCGTCGACGTGGCGACGGCGGTGGCGACCCGGTTCCTGGATGCGGAAGAGGCGTACCGCACGCGCGAGGTCACGGTGCTGCGGTCGCTGGCCGCGCTGGTACTCGCGACGCCGGAGATGCCGGAGCGGGTGGCGGAGCTGGCCCGGGAACGGGCGGCGGCACTGGACGCGGAGGACTGAGGTCCGGGGGCGTGGGCCCGGGATTGTGCGGGCGGGGCTCGGCGCGACGTGCGCGATTCGCGCTCGATTCACGGGCCCGACCCGTCGCCCCTGCAGATCACGCGGACCCGCCTCGCGCCCCGAACGTGTCGGCGCGGCCGATTCGTCGGCTCGGCGGACCCGGCGGTGACCCGTCGGCTCGGCGGATCTGCCGATCCGTGTGGCGTGTGCGAGCGGCGTCCTCGACCCGCGGCCCCACGCATCGTCCCTGTGACCACGCCGACCACGCCGACCGGTCTGGCCGGCCCAACCTGACGGCATGGTCTGACACCTTGGCCTGGTGGACCTGCCGCCGAGCCGCCTGACGCGCGTGATCCGGCCCCTCGGCCCGCGGGCCCCGGCGAGTCGTCCTGCGGACCACACCCGACTCGCCTGACGCGTCCAACCCGCCGCCTTCCCCGGCCCGCCTGGCGCGCGTGCGCCGCGGACGTGGGAACGCGGTGCCGCGACCGGTGGTCAGGTCGCGGCACCGCGAGTGGGAGGGGTGGGGCGGGGGCCGGGGCGGTTCAGTGGCGGTGGCCCGCGTGGCCGGCGTGGTTTGCGTGGTCGTTGTGGTTCTCGTGCCCGGCGTGGTTGGCGTGCCCGGCATGGGTGTTGTGGGCGGCGTGGTTCTCGTGGCCGCCAAGTCCGGCGTGGTTCGTGTGTGCGGCATGTCCGGCGTGGCCCTGGTGGTCGCCCTGTCCGGCGTGGGCGGTGTGCGCCTCGTGTGCGGTGGGCTCCGGGGGTGCCACGACGACGGTGAACTCCGCGGTGCGCACCACGCCGTCGTGTTGGAAATCGAGGTAGAGCCGGTAGGTGCCGGTGCTCGGCGCCTGGGTGTGGAAGCCGATGCCCGGGCCGGCCGGGGTGACACCGTCGCCCGGCTCGCCCTGCGGGTGGACGTGGAGGTAGGCGAGGTCGCCGAGGCGCAGCGCGACGAGGTGGCCGAACGCGCCGAGGTAGGGCTCCAGATCGGTGACCGGGCGGCCGTCCTTGTGGACCGACAGGGTGATCACGGTGCCGGTCTCGGCGGACAGGTCGCCGTCCAGGACCACGGTGTAGCCGTCGACTTCGGCGGTGCGGGACGCCGCCGGGAGCGGCGTCGGCCGGTACACGCCGGAGACCGCGACGTCGGCGCCCAGGGTGAGCGGTCCGGCCGGGTCGCCGGACGGCGCGAAGTCGGCGAATACCCGGTAGTCGCCCGCGGTGGCGAAGGTCAGCGGGATCGTCCAGGTGCCGTCGGCGCCGAGCACCGGGTGGACATGCCGGAAGTCGGACAGGTCGCGGCGGGCGACGATCAGGTGCAGTTCCTTGTCGTGCTGGACGTCGTACCGGGTCACCGGGTGCCCGTCGGGTCCGGTGATCCGGAACCGGAAGTCGGTGCGGGCGCCCGCCTCGACCGGGTTGCCAGCCGGGACCAGCGCGTAGCCGCGCTCCGAGACCTGCAGGCCCCCCGGGAGGCCGGCCTGTGCGTGGTTGCCGTGTCCTGCGTGCGCGTTGCCGCTCATGTCCCCGTGCTCCTCTGTGCGTGTCGTGCGGTGGTTCTCGGATGTCGGTCTCGGGTGGTGCGCTGCTGCGGTGGTGCGGGCTCAGCCGCAGCTGCCGCTTCCGCAGCAGCTGCCGGAGGCCTGGGGGAGGAGCGTGCGTTCGCGGGGGACGACCCGGTAGCCGGCTTCCGCGACCGCGGCGGCCACGGCCGCGTCGTCGATCGGGCCGTCGGCGGTCACCGTGACCCGGCCGGACGGGAGGTCGACGGCGACGTCGGTGACGCCGGGCAGCGTGCCCAGTTCGCCCTTGACCGAGCCGACGCAGTGGCCGCAGGTCATGCCGGTGACGGTGTAGGTCGCGGTGGCGGGGGCCGTGGTGGTCATGGCGGTGCCTCTCGTTCCTCGGTTCGTCCGTGGCGCGGCCGGTGCGGTCCGCGGGGCGGGTCGGGCTCGGCTGCTGTGTTGCCGTCCGAGGCGTTGCCTCGTTCCGACACCCGAAACAATACCCCAGGGGGGTATGTAGTCAAGAGGGTTCGGCGAGGCCTTTTTTCACAGGTCGTCGGGGTTCCCGATACGGGTACCCCCTAGCGGTGTCCTTCGCGGGACGCAAAAACGCGGCGGCGCCCGCCCCGTGGGTGGGGGCGGGCGCCGCCGCTGTCCGGTGCGGCCCGGGGCCGGCGGCCGTCCGGTCAGGCCGGGATGCCGGTCCAGATGCCGCGTACCGCGCCGAGGGCGTCCGGGACGACCGTCGGCTCGGTGTCCCACAGGCGGGTCGCCCGGTCCGCCGGGGTGTAGGCGGGCCAGTCGGCGCCCGGGTCGAGGGTGCCGATGAACGCGACCCACGAACCGTGGACGGCATCGGCAAGCGCCTGCGGAGCGTCCGGTCCGGTGGCCTCGACCGCGCGCTCGGCGTGCAGCGCGTCGAAGGCGAACGGCACGTCCAGGCAGTGGAAGGCCGCGGGGCCGTGCTCCGGGGACCCCGACGTCCAGTCGAACTCGTACAGCCACGTCGGGAGTCCGTGGGCGGCGCGGGCCTCGGCGACGAGCGTGGCCGGGCCGCGGAAGAAGGAGTCGGTGATGGCCTCGCCGATCAGCTCGCCGGCGTTCTTGCCCTCGTGCAGGGCGAGGTAGGTGGGGATGGCCTCGGGCGCTACACCGAACTTCGCCAGGACCGCGCCGGCCAGTTCGATCGGGGCCTCGGCCATGTACGCGCCGATCATGTGGAACTCGTGGCGGGTCGCGCCGAGCATCAGCGGCACCGTCGCGGCCGAGCCGTCGCGGAACGCGTCGTGTACCTGCTCCGGGACCAGCTCGCCGTCCGCGAACGGGGCGAGGACGAGGTCGATCGGCACCACGGCCTCCGGCCCGGGGGCGTTCACCTTGTCCTGCAGGTCCTGGATGTCGTCGTCGCCGAGGTCGCGCAGCGCGGCCGCGGTGGCGGGCAGGCCGGTGCGCTCGGTGAACCGCGCGGCCACCGCGACGCCGTCCTCGCGGCTCTGCGGGACGCGTACGGCGCCGGACATCGAGATCGCGGCCCGGAAGAGGCCGTGCGCGGACGGGGTGGCCAGAAGCGTCTGGACGGCGCCGCCGCCAGCCGACTGGCCGGCGACCGTCACCTTGGCCGGGTCGCCGCCGAACGCCGCGATGTTGTCGCGCACCCACGTGAGCGCGGCGATCCAGTCGAGCACCGCGCGGTTGTCCGGGGCGCCCTCGAGGTGCAGGAAGCCCTCGATGCCGAGCCGGTAGCCGATCGTCACGACGACGACGCCGTCGCGGTTGAAGGCGGCGCCGTCGTACCACGGGCTCGACGAGCATCCGGCGATGTAGCCGCCGCCGTGGATCCACACGAGCACCGGGAGGCCGGCCGCGCCGTCCGGGTTCGGGGTGAAGACGTTGAGGTTGAGGATGTCCGCGCCCGGGATCGACGGCTCGGGGATGATCGTCGGCCCGTCGCCGAAGCTGCGGCGCTGCGCGGTCGGGCCGTAGGCGGTCGCGTCGCGCGGCTCGGTCCACGGCTCGGGGGCCACGGGGGCGGCGAAGCGGAGGTCGCCGACCGGGGGCTGCGCGTACGGGATGCCGAGGAAGCGGGCGGATTCGCCCTGCCAGGCGCCGAGGACGGGCCCCGACGCGGTGGTGACGAGGGGTTGCTGCGACACGGGGGAGTCCTTTGCGCCGGGATCGTTCAGCCGAGTATCGACACCCCGCCCGATATTTTGCAAGGTCTGAAAAAAAGAGTGTGGGGTGGATCATGCCGCGGCGCGCCTTTCGGCTCGGCGCGGCAGAATCGGGGACGTGACGCACCCTGCGCCGGCTCCGGCCGACACCGCCGCCGTACGCCGCCACAACCTGGCGCTCGTGCTGCGCCGTATCGCCGCCGGGCCGTGCGCACGTACGGACATCGCGGCGGCGACCGGCTTGGTGCACGCGTCGGTCACCGGGCTCACCGCGGAACTGCTGGAGCGCGGGCTGGTCCGCGAGGTCGGCGCGGCGGCGACCGGCGGGCGCGGGCGGCCGCGGCGGCTACTCGAACTCGTCCCGGGGCGGGTGCTGACGATCGCCGCGCAGGTCACCCTCGAACGCGTCGAGACGATGGCGGCGGACTTGGCGGGCGCGGTCGTGCACCGTTCCTCGGCCGTGCACCGGGCACCGTACGGGGACGCCGACGCGCTCGCCGCCGCGGTGGCCCGCGAAGTGCGGCTCGCCGCCGACGCGGTGCGGGACCGTCCCGGCGCGCACCTGGCCCGGGTCGTGGTGGCGATGGCCGGGCCGGTCACCGGCCCGGGGGAGACGGTCGCGGCGGCGATCGACTTCGGCTGGCGCGGGCACACCGACCTGCGCGCGCTGGTCGCCGCCCACCTGCCGCGGCTCGACCGGCCGCTCGACGTGGTGAACGACGCGAACGTGGCGGCGCTGGCCGAGTACCACGCACGCGAGGACGAACTGCCGTACGTGGTGGCCTATGTGAAGGCCGACACCGGGGTCGGCGGCGGCCTGCTGATCGGCGGCCGCATCCACGCGGGCGCACACGGCGCGGGCGGCGAGATCGGCCACATGCCGATCGCCTTCGACGGCCCGCCCTGCCCGTGCGGCGCCCGCGGCTGCCTCGCCCAGTACATCGGCCCCGAACCCCTGCTCGCCACGGCCGGCTTGGCCGCCCTCCGCGACACGTCGGGCACCGACGCGGCCCTCACCGAACTCGACCGCCGCCTGCACGCCGAGGACCGGACCGCATGCGCGGCACTCCACGACGCGGGCGGCAAGCTCGCCGCGGCGATCCTCGCGGTCTCCGGCGTGACCGATGCCGGCGAGGTCATCCTCGGCGGCTATCTCGCCGACTGGTACACATGGCTCCGCCCGGGCATCGACGAAGCCCTGTCCACCCGCCGCACGCTGGTCCCGGACCTGACCCTGCGGGTCACCCCGGGCGCCCTGGGCCGCGACGCGACACTGCGGGGGGCGGTGGAGTCGGGGCGGCTGGGGGTGCTGGACGATCCGACGGGGGTGCCGGTGGTGGGGTGAGGGGTGGATCAGAGGGCGGCGACGAAGCGGTCCGGCTCGATGGCCGCTTGGCGGAGGACCGAACGCAATGTGCCCACCGCGAGTGGGGTGTGGAGCGGGATGATGGCGATCCGATCACCGTTGCGGACTTCGGCGTGAGAACCCTTGGTGGCGACGTGCTCGAAGCCGAAGGTCCGACACAGCTCAGCCAGGACGCGGGCACCCGAGAGGTCGCGCGGTAACGGGGCCCGCCGGGCTCATGCGGAGATCCGGAGCTGCAGGCGCTCAAGGTGCGCGTCTTCCAGCGGGATCGGCGGAGCCGCGGCATCGTCGTCGAAGTACAGCTCCAAGGACTCGCGCACCATTGCCACAGCTTCGGCCTCGGTGCGCCCTTGGCTTGCGACTTCGACCTCCAGGCAGCGGGCCACCCACCACGGATTCTCGAAGGTGAGGACGAGAGACAAGTCCAGCTTGCGCTCGGTCATGGCGTCAGCGTATGCCTGGGATGCCTCGGCTGGTCCGGCTTCGGATGGTGCCCCGAGTGGGGAGGATGGCGCGCTGGAAGGTCGGCCCGCAGGGTCCGTACGACAACGTGTACTGCCCGCCCAAACGACACCAGACGGGCAGACGGCGTCTGGCCTGCGGCCGGCATTTTGCGGCGAGCTCCCCGCGGCACGGCGGGCGGCCGAGGGCTACAGCCGCGGACTGCGGCGTTCGATCATCACGACGTCGCGCCAGGTGCCGTGGTGGCGTCCGATGCGTTCGCGGATGCCGATGGTGCGGAAGCCCGCGGCCTGGTGGAGGGCGAGGCTGGCGGTGTTCTCGGGGAAGACGCCGGACTGGATGGTCCAGATGCCGGCTGCCTCCGTCGAGGTGATCAGGGCTTGCAAGAGTGCGCGGCCGACGCCTCGGCGTCGGGCGTTGGGGTGTACGTAGACGGAGTGTTCGACGACGCCTGCGTACACGCAGCGGTCCGACACGGCGGAGGCCGCGATCCAGCCGAGTACGCGCTCGTGGCCCGCTTCGTGCGCGAGGGCGACGAATCGGTGCTCGGGCAGCCGGACTTGGTCGAAGTCGGCCCAGGTGGGTGTCCGGGTCTCGAAGGTGGCGTGCCCGGTGTCGATGCCCGCCTGGTACACGGCGAGGACCTGGTCGGCGTGGTCGGCGGTCATCCCGGCCACGCGGACGATGCCGGTCGGCGACGTGCTCACCGGCGCCTCGCCCGGACGGCGGCGGTTGCGTCGGCGGGTTGGTGGCTGTCGTCGCTCATGTCGTCTCCTCGCAGGGCACGGCCGACGGGGTGGGGGCGGGGTGGCCCATGACGGCGTCGGCGGCGGTCGGGAAGCGGGACAGGCAGTTCTCGTTCACCCGGTAGAACACGGAGGTGCCGCGCCGCTCGGCGATGACGAACCGCACGTCGGCGAGCAGCTTGAGATGGTGCGAGACCGTGGACTGCCCAACCTCGGAGCGCCCGACGATCTCGCCGACGCTCATCGGGCGTCGCTCGACCGCGAGCAGGTTGACCAGTCGGACCCGGGTGGGGTCCGCGAGTGCCTTGAACCAGGTCGCGTAGGTGGCGGCGGTGTCGGCGTCGAGCGGCCGAGGGCGCCCGTTCTCGTCATTCATCGACAATCGACGATAGACGATGCAGGGCGGTCAGGCGGTGTCGGGCAGCAGTTCGGCGAGAAGCGTGCGGACGCGACGTTCGATCGCGTCGCGGATCGGGCGGACCGCGTCGACGTCCTGTCCGGCGGGGTCGTCGAGTGCCCAGTCGAGGTAGCGCTTGCCGGGGAAGACCGGGCAGGCGTCGCCGCACCCCATGGTGATGACGACGTCGGATGCCTGGACGGCTTCGGTGGTCAGGACCTTGGGCTGCCGGCCGGCGATGTCGATGCCGACCTCCTTCATCGCCTCCACGGCGACGGGGTTGACCCGGTCGCCGGGGATCGAGCCTGCCGAGCGGACCTCGACCCGGTCGCCGCCGAGGTGGCCGAGGAATCCCGCCGCCATTTGGGAGCGGCCCGCGTTGTGGACGCAGACGAACAGCACTGAAGGCTTTTCGAGGGACATGCGGGTGCCTTTCCGCGGCTCGGGGTCTGGGGGCGCGCATCGCTGGGGGGTTCGCGTGGGTGCTTTCGCGGCCGGTAACGTATCAGTCCATGATGACGTCAGCTGACACTGATCTGTTGAAGGTGCTGGCCGATCCGCTGCGGATGCGGATCGCCCAGTTGCTGGCGCGCGAGGCGCTGTGCGTGTGCCACTTGGTGGAAGAGACCGGCGCCAAGCAGACGAATCTGTCGAACCACCTCAAGGTGCTGCGCGAGGCCGGCCTCGTCGACACCGAGCCGTGCGGGCGGTTCCTCTACTACCGGCTCAAGGCCGACGTCGTCGCCGAACTCGCCGCGTCCCTCGGCCGGCTCGCCGAGACCGCGGCCCGGACCGCGACGTCCGACCGGAAGAGGCCCTGTACGTGACCGCCACCGAACCCCGCCGCGCACCGGCCGCGTCCGGCGAGGGCGGCACGGCGATCGTCGGGAAGCTGTCGACGCTCGACCGGTTCTTGCCGGTGTGGATCGGTGTCGCCATGGGCGTCGGGCTGGGCCTGGGCAAGCTGATCCCGGGTCTGGACGACGGGTTGAGCAAGGTCGAGGTCGGCGGGATCTCCCTGCCGATCGCGCTCGGCCTGCTCCTGATGATGTACCCGGTGCTCGCGAAGGTCCGCTACGACAAGCTCGATACCGTCACCGGCGACAAGCGGCTGATGGCGTCCTCGCTGGTCGTCAACTGGGTGATCGGCCCGGCGATGATGTTCGCGCTCGCCTGGGTCTTCCTGTCGGACCTGCCGGAGTACCGCACTGGTCTGATCATCGTCGGGTTGGCGCGGTGCATCGCCATGGTGATCATCTGGAACGACCTCGCCTGCGGGGACCGTGAAGCCGCGGCCGTGTTGGTGGCGCTCAACTCGGTGTTCCAGGTCGTGATGTTCGGCGTGCTCGGGTGGTTCTACCTCGACGTGCTGCCCGGGTGGCTCGGCCTCGGCGAGGGGGAGCACCTGGACGTGTCGTTCTGGAAGATCGCGCTGAACGTCGTGGTGTTCCTCGGCATCCCGCTCCTGGCCGGCTTCCTGACACGCCGCCAGGGCGAACGTGCGAAGGGGCGCCAGTGGTACGAGGAGCGTTTCCTGCCGAAGATCGGCCCGGTCGCGCTGTACGGGCTGTTGTTCACGATCGTGATCCTGTTCGCGCTGCAAGGTGACACGATCACCTCGGAGCCCGGCGACGTCGCGCGGATCGCGCTGCCGCTGCTGGTGTACTTCGGGGTCATGTGGTTCGGCTCGTACGCGCTGGGCCGCGGCATCGGCCTGCCGTACGACCGGACCGCCACGCTGGCGTTCACCGCCGCGGGCAACAACTTCGAACTCGCGATCGCGGTCGCCATCGGCACGTTCGGCGTGACCAGCGGGCAGGCCCTCGCGGGCGTCGTCGGCCCGCTCATCGAAGTGCCCGTCCTGGTGGGGCTGGTGTACGTGTCGCTCGCCCTCGGGCGGCGCATCCGACGCCCGGCGTGACGCGTGGCCGAACGTGCGTCAGCTTCGGTCGGCGAGCAGGCCCGACAGTGCGGTGAGGGCGGCCGGCTCGACCTTGTAGAACATCCAGCTCGCCTTGCGCCGGGCGGAGACCAAGCCGGCCTCGCGCAGCTTCTTCAGGTGGTGGGACACCGTCGGCTGCGACACCCCCACGTCCGGCAGGTCGCACACACACGCCTCGCCGCCTTCGTGGGAGGCGATGAACGAGAACAGCCGCAGCCGCACCGGGTCGCCGAGCGCCTTGAACATGGCGGCCAGCCGGTCCGCGTCGACCGCGTCCAGCGGCTTGCGGGACAGCGGCGGGCAGCACGGAACCGCGTCCGCGGCGGCGTCCAGGACCGGCAGCTCCCGAAGATTCGACATACGTCGATATTGACACCCGTCGACTGGCCCGGCAAGAAGCGCCCGGCCGCCGCGATGCGCGACTGCCCGGCGCTCGGATATGGCCGACGCCCGACTGATTCGACAAACGCCGATATTGACAATCGCCGAATCCGGGGAGATGCTCGGAGTAAGCGATATAGACAGACGTCGAATCAATGGCGTCGCCCCGACCCTGGAGGTATCCGCCGTGTCCCGCGTCCAGCTCGCCCTGCGCGTCGCCGACCTCGACGCCTCGATCGCGTTCTACAGCAAGCTGTTCGGCACCGAACCGGCCAAGCTCCGCGACGGCTATGCCAACTTCGCCATCGCCGAACCCCCGCTCAAGCTCGTCCTCATCCAGGGCGCCGAGGGCGAACCGACGGTCATGGACCACCTCGGCGTCGAGGTCGAGACCGTCGGCCAGGTCGCCGCGGCCACCACCCGCCTCGCGGACGCGGGCCTGGCCACGATCGAGGAGAACGACACCGCCTGTTGCTACGCGGTCCAGGACAAGGTCTGGGTCCACGGCCCCGGCCGGGAGCCGTGGGAGGTCTACGTCGTCAAAGGCGACGCCGACCGGATGGCCAAGGACGGAGACTCGGCGTGCTGCCTGCCCGCTACCGACTCGGGTGTCCCGGCGCCGTTGGCCGCCGGAAACCTCATCGGCCTGAATCCGGCGAACTCCGGTGGCTGCTGCGGGTGAAGCCGGCCTGCGCGGAGAGCCCCGCATCCGGGACGGGGTGCGGGGCTTTCGGCGTCGAATATCCGCCGGAAAACGGCAAACCCCAGGCCAGAGGCTGTCTGTCCTGGGGTTTGAGGGGAGCCCCGAGTCGGGTTCGAACCGACGACCTACGCTTTACAAGAGCGCCGCTCTGGCCAGCTGAGCTATCGGGGCGGAAATGCGCACGGACCATTGTGCACCGTGCGGGACACGGTACAAGCCACGGGCCTGGGCGGGCGATGCGATTTGGGAGACCTGCGGCCAAGGGGGGCCTGGTGGTGCGGGGGCGGGGTGGGAGGCCCGGCCTGAGGTTTTGTCTCGTTTGTTGCGGTTATTGGGGCGGGTGTCGTCGGAGTTCTCCGCGGGCCTGTCGGCTGCCGCGTCACGAGCGGGAGGGATCGCATGTTCTGGACCATCATCGGCCTCATCTTCACCGGGCTGATCATCGGACTGCTGGGCCGGCTGTTCCTGCCCGGGAGGCAGAGCATCGGGATGCTCGCCACGATCGGCGTCGGCATCCTCGGCACGCTGATCGGCTACTGGATCGCGGCCGCGCTGGGCGTCGAGGAGACCCGGGGCGTCGACTGGATCCGGTGGATCATCAGCATCGCGGTGTCGGCGGGGCTTGTCGCCCTGGTCGCGGGCTATCTGAACAAGGGGCGCTCGCGGATGTGAGGGCCGGGGGAAGGGGTGCCCGCAGCAGGGGGCGGAATCGCGGATTCCGCCCCCTGACGCATCGTCAGATCGGGTTTGCGATCATGCGGGCATGGCCAGTGGAACAGCTTTGTGGCCGGGCATCGACCTGGCCGACCTGATAGCCGCCTTGCAGCTCACCGACACCGGTGCCGCGGATCCGGCGCCGCACGCGGCCCGCTTCCGGGCCCGCAACGTCCCCTCGCGGCTGCCGACCACGCTCGGCAGCCAGGTGCTCGCGCAAGCCGTCGTGGCGGCCGAGCGGGTGGTGCCGGGGATGGCGGTGCAGTCGATCCAGGGCGTCTTCCCGCGCGGCGGGGTCGCGGCGGACCCGGTCGGGATCGACGTGGAGATCGTGCAGTCCGGGCGCGCGCTCGCCACGGTTGCCGTGACGTTCCAGCAGGAAGGCCGGGAGCACTGCCGCGCCTTGGTGATGCTGTCGCGCGACGAGCCGGACTTCCTGCGGCACCAGCGTCCGCTTCCCGACGACGTGCCGCGGCCCGACGCCTGTGCGGATCTCCCGGTCGCGCTGATGCCGTGGGAGGTGCGGACCTTCGGCGGGGAGGACGCGCTCGCGCCGGACCTCGCCGGGCCGCCCGCGCTGGACGTGTGGATGCGGTGCAAGGACGTCGACGATTCGCCGACGCTGTCCCGGGCGCTGCTCGCGCACGGCACCGAAGGCTTCCTCGGGCCGGTCGCGCTGCGGCCGTACCCGGCGGACCACATCGCGGCGCGGGGCGGCAAGGGCACGTCGGTGATGCTCAGTCAGACGGTGACTTTCCACGAGCCGTTCTCGATCCACGAGTGGCTGCTGCTGCGCTGCGAGAGCGTGTACGCGGGCCGCAGCCGCATGCACGGCCGCATTCACGTCTACGCGGAGGACGGACGCCTGGTCGCCTCGGTCGCGGCGGACGGGCTGATGCGGGTGGCGTGAGGTCGGCCCGAGCCGTGCAGCAGGCCCGAGCCGCGAGGTCAGCCCGTGTCCGAGTGGTGCGGTCGGCCCGGGTCGTGCAGCAGGCCCCGGCCGTGGGGCGGACGTCGTCCGCCCCGCGGCCCCGGCTACTTCTTCATCAGGTCCGCCGCCTTCTCCGCGATCATCACCGTCGGTGCGTGTGTGTGTCCCCGGTTGATGCGCGGCATCACCGAGGCGTCGACCACCCGCAGGTTCGTGATGCCGTGCACGCGCAGCTCCGGGTCCACCACGGCGTCGTCGCCGGTGCCCATGCGGCAGGTGCCGACCGGGTGGTAGAGCGTTTCGGAGTGCTCGTTGACGTAGCGGTTGATGGTGTCGTCGTCGCCGGTGCCGGGCCAAGGGGGCATCGGGGCGCCCACGTAGCGGCCGAGGGCGCTGGTCGTGAGCAGGCTTGCCGCGCGGCGTAGGCCCGCGACCAGGGTGGTGCGGTCTTCCGGGGTGCTCAGGTAGGCCGGGTCGATGACCGGGCGTCGGTACGGGTCGGGGCCGGACGGGACGATGGTGCCGGTGCTGCGCGGCTGGAGCAGGACGGCGGCGACGGTGATGCCGTGGCCGGCCGGGGGTTCAAGGCCGTGGTTGACGAACGGGCCCGGTGCGAAGATCAGTTCGATGTCCGGGGCGGGGGCGTCCTCGTCGGTGCGGATGAAGGCGACGGCCTCGCCGACGTTGGACGTGAGCAGGCCCTTGGCGAGCAGGAGATAGCGCAGCAGTTGGGCCGGGGACTCGGCGCCGGCGAGGGTCACCGGTTCGGTGCAGCCCGACAGCGTGGCGGCGGCCAGGTGGTCCTGCAAGTTACGCCCGACGCCTGGGAGTTCGTGGCGGACCGGCAGTTCGGCGGTGCGCAGCACGTTCGGGTCGCCGATGCCGGACAGCATGAGCAGGTGCGGCGAGCCGATCGCGCCGCCGCTGAGGACGACGTCGCGGCGGGCGCGTACCTGGTGGATGCGGTCGGACGAGTCGGCGTACTCGACGCCGATCGCGCGCTTGTCGTTGTCGACCAGCACCTTGCGGGCGCGGGCACCTGTGGTGACGGTGAGGTTGGGGCGCTTGCGGGCCGGGTGCAGGTAGCCGTCGGCCGCGCTCCAGCGGCGGCCGCGCTTCTGGGTCACGGGGGTCGGCGAATAGCCCTCGTTGTCGGGGAAGTTGAGTTCGCCCAGGCGTGGCATGCCTTGTTCGGCGCACGCGGCGAGGAAGGCGATCGTGGTGGGGTTGGGGTCGCGCAACTCCTGGATGTGCAGCGGGCCTTCGGTGCCGTAGACGTCGCCGTGGTTGGAGCCGGTGCGGTGCTCCGCGCGGCGGAAGTACGGGGCGACCTCGTCGTAGGACCAGCCTTCCGCGCCGAGTTCGGCCCAACCGTCGTAGTCGGCACGGTGTCCGCGCACCCACATCTGCGCGTTGAGCGACGAACTGCCGCCGAGCGTCCGCCCACGCGGCCAGTACAGCTCGCGCTGGGCCAGTTCGGGCTGCTTGCCCGTGTGGAAGTCCCAGTCGTAGGCGGTCTTGAACAGTTTGGAGAATGCCGCGGGGACGCGGATCTCCTGCTTGCGGTCCGACGGTCCGGCTTCGAGCAGCAGGACCTGCACCGTCGGGTCCTCGGAAAGCCGCCCGGCCAGCACGCAGCCCGCGGAGCCGGCGCCGACGATGACGTAGTCGTACGTGAGCATGTGGCGGCCTTCCCTCGGCAGGGGTCGTGGGACGCGTACGCGTACTCGTGCCGTACTCGTGCCGTACTCGCGTGGTGCTCGTGGAGATGCGCGCGGACTACTCGGGGGTAGTGACCACGTGCGTACGCACAGGAGTCTGGCGCGTCGCGGCGCCGCCGGGTAGGGGCCGACCCGGGTCGGTTAACCGAGCGATCGGTAACGGCCGCGGAAGTGCACCAGCGGCAGGCCCTCGGGGCTGGGGAGTTCGGCGGCCAGGACCTCGCCGATGACGAGGGAGTGGTCGCCTGCTTCGACGATTTTGTGGGTGCGGCATTCGAGGGTCGCCAGCGCGCCGCCGACCAGCGGGGCGCCGCTGACCGGGCCGCGCCGGTGCGGGACGTCCGCGAACATCAGGCGGTCGCTCACCCGCCCCGGGATCGCGAACCGTCCGGCGACGTGCCGCTGGCTCTGCGACAGCAGCGAAACCGCCCACAGCGGCTGCGCGTCGAGGACGGCGCGCATGCGCGCCAGGTGCCGCAGGCTCACCAGGACGAGCGGCGGGTCCAGTGAGACGGACAGGAACGCGGTCGCCGTCATACCGACGTCGTCGGACGCGGGGGTGTCGCTGGTCTCCCCGGTCTCGTGCGCGGTGACCACGACGACCCCCGCGGCGAAGCGGGACAGCGCGTTCTTGAAGGTGTCGGGGTCGACCGGGTAGGTGCTCGCGCGGTCGGCGGCGGGATCGGGAATGTCCACGGGCTCAGCCTAGGCGGCGGGACCGCCCGAGCCCGGGATGCGGCCCCGGGGCCCTGGGGGGCTAGAGAAACCTGCGGGGAGATGCCGTATGGTCCCGAAAAGTCATCGACCCATGATGTTGCCGGGGGGCGGACGCGTGGGCGTTGGGCGGGCGGGGCCGGACCCGGCCCGGTCCGGCGACGGCACGGCCGCCCCCGGTGGGCGGCCCCTGGAGCGGGAGTACGGGGCTGGACGCACACACCGGTGGGACCGGGCGCCTCGGGGCGCGGCAGCGGGCGCTGATGCCCGTCCTCATCTTCACCGCGGTCGCCGTGTCGGTCATGAGCACGCTCGGCGCGCCGCTCGTGCCGACCGTCGCGCGCGAGCAGAACGTGTCGCTGGACACCGCGCAGTGGCTGCTCACCGTCACGCTGCTGACCGGCGCCGTCGCGGCCCCCGTGATGGGGCGCCTGGGCGACGGCCCGCACCGGCGCGGCGTGATCGTGGGTGCGCTGGTGTGCGTGGTGGCGGGCGGTGCGCTGGGCGCGGTGGCGCCCGGGTTCGGGCTGCTGGTGACCGGGCGGGCGCTGCAGGGCGTCGGCATGGGCATCATGCCGCTGACCATCGCGGTGGCCCGCGACCATCTCGAACCGGCGAAGGTCCGGTCGGGGATCGCGGTGCTGTCGGTGACCACGTCGGTGGGTGCCGGGCTCGGATACCCGGTGACCGGGTTCATCGCGCGCGAGCTGGACTACCGTGCGGCGTTCTGGTTCGCCGCGCTGGTGGGTGCGGTCGCGCTGCTGCTCGTCGCGCTGGTGGTGCCGAAGGGCTTGGCGTCGCGGCGGCAGCCGCTCGACCTCACTGGGGCGCTGCTGTTGTGCGGAGGCCTGGCCTCGCTGCTGCTGATGGTCAGTCAGGGCGGGCGCTGGGGTTGGGGATCCGGGACCGTGCTGGGCCTTGGGGGGTGCTCGGCGGTGCTGTTCGCGGCGTGGGTGTGGCAGGCGCTGCGTACCGCCCATCCGCTGGTCGAACTGCGGCTGCTGGGCAACCGCGACGTCCTGACCGCGGATGTCGCCGCCGTGCTGGTCGGGATCGGCCTGTACATGACGATGTCGCTGATCAACCTCTACTCGCAGATCCCCGGCCACCACGGCTACGGCTTCGGAACTGTCGGTGGTCGGCGCCGGACTGGTGCTGATGCCGCTGTCGCTGGGCAGCCTCGGCGCGAACCGGGTGGCGGGGGTGTTCGCGGCACGCTTCGGCATGGGGCCGGTGCTCCCTATCGGCTCGCTTGTGGTCGCGGCGGACATGGTGTTCTTGGCCTTGTGGCGCGACCACCTGTGGCAACTGGTGGCCGGGTCGGTGCTGTTGGGCGTCGGCGTCGGCACCACGTTCGCGGCGATGCCGGCGCTGATCGTCAAGGCGGTGCCGCCGCACGAGACCGGCAGCGCGACCAGCCTGAACGCGGTCCTGCGGTCGGTCGGCGGGGCGTTCGGATCGGCGGCCGTCGCGGCGCTCCTGACCGCTTACACCCCCGCGTCCGGGGGCCCGGCGGAAGACCGCGGTTACACAGTGGCCTTCCTCGTCGGAGCGGGGGCTTGTATTTTGGGGGCGTTTGCGGCAATTGGCATACCTGCGACCAGGCGCAATGTGAGCCGACAGACGTCGGGATCACACGGCGACCGAATGGTCGACGGGCTACCGTCTAAGGCCCTGGATGGCCCCTGCGGCGAAGGAAGTACGCGGTGAACAGCTCGGCACCCCACTACGCGACCACCGACCGGCCGCGCCGTCGCGATGCCGCGGCCAGCCGCAAGGCACTGCTCGACGCCGCGCGCCTGCTCTTCGGCGAACGCGGCTACGACCGGACCACGCTCCGCGACATCGGCGACCGCGCCGGCGTGGACGCGGCCCTGGTGGCCCGCTACTACGGCAACAAGGCGGGCCTGTACCTCGCGGCGATCGAGGAGGACGGCCAGGACGCCGTCGCCGCCCGCCGCGACCTCGCGCACATCGGCAAGCTCGCCGACTTCCTCGTCGCCCGCATCGACGACCTCGGCGGCCCCGGCCCGATGTTCCGCGCCGCGCTCGGCGAGGAAGGCGATGTGGCCGTCCGTGCGGAAGCGGCCGCGGCGGTCCGCCGCGCGATGGTCGACCCGATGGTCGAACGCATCGGCGGCGACACGGTCCGCGCCCGCCAGCGCGTCGAACTCGCCGTCGCCGCACTCATCGGCCTCGCGGCGATCCGCCCCACCGGCTTCTTCACCGAGCTGACCGCGCTGTCGCGGGACGACCTGGTGGCCCTGTTCGAGGAGGCCTTCGCGGGGATGCTGGGAGACGCGGAGGAGTAAGCGGAGGAGTAGGGGTAGCGCTTCCGTGAGCGCGGCGCCGTCGTCGGACGGTGCCGCGCTCACGCGTTTTCCGGGCGATTTTCGGGGCCTCAGCCCGCCCGTGCCGCCAGGATCTCGTCCACCAACTGTCGCCGGCGCACCTGGCCGGTCGCCGGGGTCCGCGGCAGCTCGTCCGCGTAGAAGACGCGGCGCGGGTGCTTGTGCGAGGCGAGGCGGCCTTCGCAGGCGGTGCGGATGGCGGCGGGGCCGGGGATGGCCGACGGGTCGGCGGGGACGACCACGGCGCAGACGACTTCGCCCCACGTCGTATCGGGGAGGCCTATGACCGCGACATCGCGGACGCCCGTGACATCGGCGAGGACGCGTTCGACCTCGGCGGGGGCGACGCTTTCGCCGCCGGTGCGGATCAGGTCGCGGCTGCGTCCGGCGATCGACAGGTAGCCGTCTTCGTCGAGCACGGCCAGGTCGCCGGTGCGGTACCAGCCGTCCTGGAGGACCTCGGCGGTGGCCTCCGGGTCGTCGAAGTAGCCGTCGAAGAGCAGCGGGCCGCTCACGTACAGCTCGCCCTCCGGGTCGAGGGCCAGGTGCTGGTAGATGCTCGGCACGCCGCAGCTGCCCGGCTTGCGGACCACGTCCGGGCCGTCGAGGGAGGTCACGTTGCCGGCCTCGGTCGACCCGTAGAACACCCGCAGGACGGCGTTGGGTGCCACGTGGGCTATTTCCGCGAGGAGTTCCGGGCCGGTGGCCGAGGTGCCGGAGTCGGCGAAGCGGAGCGTCGGGAGGGTCCCGCGGTCGTCCACGGGTGCGGAGACGGCTTCGACGGCCGAGCCGTCGGCCGCGGGTTCCGCGGCGTCGCCCCCCTGCTCCTCGGCGAGCGCGGCCAGCACGCGTTCCCACACCGCGGGCACGCAGTTCAGCCGGGTCGCCGCGTGCTTGCGGACCGCGGCGACGATCGACGCGCCGTCGGTCTGCGGCACCATGACGAGGGTGTCGCGGGCCTGCCACTGCTGGAGCGCGATCGTCCACGCGCCCATGTGGAACATCGGGTACACGCACACCATCGCCCCGCGCGGCTCCAGCTGCGAGCCCGGGTGGGTGCGCAGCACGTTCACGCGGTGCGACAGCACGACGCCCTTGGGCTTCCCGGTGCTGCCCGAGGTGAAGAAGATCGCGTGCGGGTCGGTCTCCTGCGGTTCCGGCACGTCCGGGGCCTCGGCGGGCTCGTCCGCGGCCAGTTCGCGCAGGTCGGCGAGCGACAGCACGGGCACGCCCGTCCGTTCGCCGACCTCGTCCGCGGCCACTCGCTCGTCGCCGATCAGCAGCGCCGGTTTGGCGGTGCGGATCAGGCTTTCCGCTTCGTCCGGCGGCAGCGCCGGCCCGATCGGCACGTATACCGCGCCGATCCGGGCCAGCGCGGCGAACACCGGCAGGATGTCGAGCGACGTCGCGTTCCAGCAGACCACGCGGTCGCCGGGGGAGACGCCGTAGCCGAGCAGCGCCCGCGCCGTGCGGTCGCCGTCGGCGGCCAGCTCGGCGAAGGTGACGCTCCGGTCGCCCAGGATTGCCGCGGCGCGGCCGGGGACGGCCCGTGCCGCACCGGCGAAGACCTCCCCGATGACGAGTCCCTGCCCCACCCCGTACCTCCCTGTTCGTGCCCGCGCGGCCGCCCGGTCGTGCACCCGCCCGACCCAGGTACGTTACGAGCCGGAGGGGATGCTGAAAAGAGCAGCGTCCCCGGGCCGGCCGCCGCCGGTCAGGCGTCCTTCAACTCCACGATGATCTCGTAGTACGGCTGTTCGCCGACGTTGACCGCGGTCTCCACGCCGCCCCGCTTCATCGGCACCACGACGCCCGGCACGACGTCCGCCGCGAAGTAGTCGCGGTACTCGCCCGCGCTGTCCGGTTCGGGCTCCACCGCGATCCGGTCGCCGCCGATCTGCACGAGGTAGTAGTCGAGGTCGTGCCGGTGCACGTCGCTGCGCTCGCCGGGGGCGAGCGCCAGTTCCCAGATGCGGACCTTGGCGTCCTCGAACAGGATCTTGCTGCCGATGCCGCCGAGCTTGCGCTCCGCGGTCCCGCCCTCGCCGGGCTGGTGCTGCTCGCTCATGCCGGTCTCCTCGCAGATTCGGACGGGGCGTCAGTAGCCCGCGTCGGGGTCGACGGTGTTGCGCAGCGGTTCGCCCGCGAGGTAGCGGGCCAGGTTCTCCCGGAACAGCCGGTACACGCCGGTGAAGTGGTCGCGGCCGTCGCTGGAGCAGTGGGCGGAGATCGCCAGGTTGGGGGCGTCCCACAGCGGGTCGTCGGCGGGCAGCGGCTCGGCGCGGGCGACGTCGATCGCCGCCGCGGCCAAGTGCCCCGATTCCAGGGCCTCGATCAGGTCCTTCTCGACCACGAACGAGCCGCGTCCGACGTTGCAGTAGAAGGCGCCCGGCTTCATCGCCGCGAAGGCGGCCGCGTCCATCGTGTCGATGGTGTCCGCGGTCTCGGGAGCCGCCGAGATCACCGCATCGCACAGGCCGAGCATGGTGTGCAGGTCGCTCGGGGCGAAGAGGCGGTCGACGTGCGGGGCCGGGGTGTCGGTGCGGCGCCGTGTCGCGTACACCGTCATCCCGAACGCCTGGGCGCGCTTGGCGATCTCGCTGCCGATGCCGCCGACGCCGACGAGTCCCAGCGTGCGGCCGGACGCGAGCGTGCCGAACACGGCCTTCCACGTGTGCTCGCGCTGCCGCTCGGCGAGTTCGCGGTGGCCCTTGTAGTGCGCGAGCAGGCGCGCGAACGCGAACTCGGCGATGGGGACGCCGTTGACGCCCGCGGCCGTGGTCGCGGTGATGCGTGCGGTCGGCAGACCCGAGGACAGCAGCTGTCCGTTGCCCGCGGCGACGCTCTGCACCCAGCGCAGGCGGGGCGCGTGGTCCGCCACGTCGAAGGGGAGGTCGGCGACCAAGGCCACCTCGACGCGGGCCAGGGCGTCGATCTGCTCGGGCGTCAGTTCGGGTGCGCGGGAGCGCAGTTCGGCGTCGGCTTCGGAGCCCGGGCGGCCGCGTTCGGTGCGCAGGGCGAAGTCCTCGACGTAGCGGCAGTCGACGATCTCGATGCGCGGGTCGAGCGCGCGCAGCGCGTCGATGTCCGCGGCGACGCGCTCGGGCGGGCGTGCGTCCCAGGTCGGCGGATGCATGATGCCGACGACGAGCGGTGCGTTCATGTGCGACGTCCTTTGTCCGTGCTGCTGCGGGTGGAGCCGGGCTCTTTGCCGAGGTCTTTGCCGTCTTTGCCGAGGTCTTTGCGGAGGTCTTTGCGGAGGTCTTTGAGGACGCCGGGCCGGTGGGTGTGCGCCACCACCTCGTCGAGGTAACCGGGGGCTTCGGTGGTGTCGACGAACCAGCCGGTCGGGCACATCGTGAGGATTTCCACGAAGGAGAAGCCCAGCCCGGCGCGTTGCACCCGGAACGCGTCCTTGATCATGCGGTTGGCGCGGGTGATGTTGACGGCGTTGTTGACCGCGGCGCGGGCGACGTAGGCGACGCCGTCCAGGCCCGCGATCAGGTCGGCGAGCCGGATCGGATGGCCGTGCGCGGCCGCGTCACGCCCGCCGAGGGTGTTCTTGGTGCGTTGTCCGAGCACGGTCGCGGCGGTCATGTGGCCGCCGGTCTCGCCGAACACCCCGTTGTTGAGCATGAAGCAGGTGATGTTCTCGCCGCGGGCCGCCGCGTGGACGACCTCCTGCAGCCCTTCGTTGACCATGTCGCCGTCGCCTTGCACGGTGAACACCAGCGTGTCCGGGCGGCAGCGTTTGACTCCGGTCGCCAGCGAGGGCGCACGGCCGTGCAGCGCTTGCAGGACCTCGATGTCGAGGTTGTTGGAGTACGCGGTGTAGCAGCCGATGCCGAACACCGCGATCGCCCGGTCGACCTCGCCGAGTTCCTCGACCTGCTCGACCATCGAACGCATGGCGATCGGCTCGCCGCAGCCCGGGCACAGGTGGTGGGCGCCGACGTCGATGAGCGCCGGGGTGAAGTCGTGCACGAGGCGCGCACCGCACGACGGCGGGGCGTCCGTCGGCACGACGGGGGTGAGGGGGAGTCGCTTGCCGGTCACGAGGTCCTCCCGACGGTCGCGGCGCCGCCCACGGCCGCGTCGTGGACGGCGGTGATGCGGCTCCGCAGGACGGCCACGTCGAGGTCCGGCGCGATGCCGAAGCCGGACGGATCGAGGCTGAGGCCGCCGATGAAGTGCACCGGCGCGGCCCCGAGGACGGCGAGCCGGACGTCGTCGAGCATCTGGCCGCGGTTGTTCTCGTACACGGCGACCGCACGGGCCCGTCGGGCCCCCTCGGCGACGGCTCCGGCCGGGAACGGGACGAGGGTGATGGGGCGGATGTAGCCGACCCGGCGGCCCTCGGCGCGGAGTTCGCGGACGGCTTGGCGGACGTAGGTGCCCGGTGTGCCGTAGGCGATCACGACCACGTCCGCGTCGTCGGTGAACGCGCTCTCCGCCAAGGGGGTTTCCTCGGCGACCATGCGCTCCATCGCGTCGACGTGCCGGTGGTAGAACTCGGCGAGGTCGTAGCCCGCGTCCGCGCGGCCCTCGGCGTGGCGCTGTTTGGCGTCGCTCAGCGGCGAGATCAGCTTGGCCGCGCCGGTGCCGCCGGACCTGCCGTCCAACGCCCAGTCGCGCGGCGGCAGCGGGCCGAAGTCGAGGGGCTCCACGGTGACCGACTGGTGGGTGTGCGCGAGGTAGTAGTCGCCCATGACCAGCACCGGGCTGCGCCACTTGTCCGCCAAGTGGAACGCGCGCTGCGTGAGTTCGACGGCCTCCGGAACACCGGCCGGAGCCAGCACGAGGTGCCGGTAGTCGCCGTGTCCGCCGCCGCGGGTGGCCTGGAAATAGTCGCCCTGCGCCCGGGCCATGTTGAGGACGACCAGCGGGAGCCTCGCGTACACGATTTCGGCGAGGGACTCCTGCATGAGCGACAGCCCCTGCCCGGTGGAGCCGGTGGCCGCGCGGGTGCCGGTCGCCGCCGCGCCCCAGGCCATGCCGACGGCCTCCAGCTCGCTCTCCGCGTTGACGCAGACTCCGCCGACCTCCGGCAGGCGCGCGGCCATGGTCTCCAGGACCTCGGTGAACGGGGTCATGGGGTAGCCGGCGAAGAACCGGCAGCCGGCCGCGAGCATGGCTTCGGCGATGGCCGCGGAGCCGGGCATGATCGCGGGCGTCATGCGGGGCCTCCGGCGGTGTCGTGGGTCTGCGGCTCCGTGTACCGGTACACCTGGAAGACGAAGTCGGGGCAGATCGCCGTGCACGCTTTGCAGGCGATGCAGCCGGGCAGCAATTGCGGGTAGCGGTAGCCGCGTTCGTTGACCTCGTCGGTGGTCATGCGCAGCACGCGCGGCGGGCACGCGTCGATGCACAGTTCGCAGCCCTTGCAGGCTTCGGTGTCGATGACGAGGGTGCCGAGGCTGACGGCGCGCTCGTCGGGGGATTCGCTCATGCCGGGACTCCCGTCGTCGCCCACGCGTCGAGCAGCGGGGTGGCGGCCTCGTGGCCGGCGCGCAGGGCGGCTTCGTTGGCGGGGATGTGGCGGTGCCGGTAGGCGGGCAGCACGTCGGGCAGGACGCGGATCAACGTGTCCAGCGCGGCGATGCCGGTGGCGGCCGCGAACGCGCCGAGCGCGACCATGCCGACCGCGTTCGGGTTCCCGACGCCGGTGGCGAGTTCGGTCGCGGGGATGCGGACGGCCGGGCCGGGGTGGGTGCCGGGGTCGGCGTCGAGCGTCGCGTTTGCGACGAGCAGCCCGTCCGGCCGGAGCTTCGTCAAGGGCCCGGCGGCGTGGGCGGGATGGAGGACCACCGCCGCCCAGGCACTGCCGACGGTGGGTGGGGACTCGACGGGGGTGTCGCCGAGTACGAGCGTGGTCTCGGAGTTGCCGCCGCGCATCATGCCGCCGTACGAGCCGAAGAACATCGCGTGCCGGCCCTCCGCGACGGCCGCGTGCGCGAGGAGTTCGGTGGCGAGCTGGACGCCTTGGCCGCCGATACCGGTCCACAGGGTTTCGCGTTGCACGCACACCTCCGAGACGCCGTCCGGAACAAGCGCCACAAGTATGAGAACGTTGTTCCGGAGAGTAGCGTCCGGCGTTCCGGACCGGAAGAGTTCCGGGGTGGGAGCTGCGGACGGGCGGGAGCGGGGATGCGCGGCGAGGGTGCGGAAGGCGCCGGCGGCGGGGAGCGGCCGGACGGCGCGCGGGTGCCGGAGGGGCTGGTGCGCGAAGCGGTGCAGCGGCCGCTGGCGGCGCGGTGGGCGGTGTACGCGGAAGAGGTGCGGCGGCTGGTCGACGCGACGTACCGGGTCGTCGAGCGGACCGGGAGCCTGGACCCGACGGTGCGCGAGATCCTGCGCGAGTCCGGGCTGTCGAACCAGGCGTTCTATCGGCACTTCCGCTCCAAGGACGAACTGCTCGTCGCGCTGCTCGACGACGGCCGCCGCCGGATGGCGGACTACCTGCGGCACCGGATCGCCGCCGCCCCGGACCCCGCGGGCCGGGTCCGCGCCTGGATCGAGGGCGTCCTCGCGCAGGCGGGCGACCCGGTCGCGGCGGCGCGCACCCGGCCGTTCCTCGCCCACCAGGACCGCCTCGCCGAACAGTTCCCGACCGAGCAGCGGAACTCGGCGGAGGCGATGATCGGCCCGCTGCGGGAGGTGCTGGCGGAGGCGTACGGGGCGGCGGACGGGGAAGCCGGGGACGGCGTCGCGTCCCGCAGGCGTGACACCGGGACCGGACGCTCGGCCGCCGGTGCGCCGGGTCGCCGCGATGCCGAGGCCGAACGCTCCGCCCCCGAGATCTCGGACCGTCGCGCCGCCGCCGCGGACGACGCCCTGACCGTCTACCGCCTGTCCGTGGCATGCCTCCACGACCACTTGCGCGCCCGGACGGCGCCCGAGCCGGACGAGACGGCTCGCGTGGTGGAGTTCGCGCTGCGGGGGCTGGGGCTGCGCTGAGGGGCCCGGGCCGCAATTCGGCAGTGAGGCGTCCGGGCGCGGTGTGGGTGGCCGGCTCGACTGGGAGGGTTGCTCGCGCGGGACGCGTTCGGGCGCGCTGTCCGGGAGGGGCGGGCGGCAGGCCCCGCCGTCCCACGCGTGCGCCGGACGCGCCGCGAAGTGCGGGGCCGCAGGCGGCGGGGCGCCTGGGCTGGCCCCGCATCGGTCTGGCCGACCCGGTCGACGCCCGTTTAGCGGTCGCACACGTGCTCGCCGTCGGCCTCGATGAACACCACGCGGTGCCATGGGATGTCGCCGCCCGGCACAAACGCCGGCAGCGGCACGCGCTTGGGCTCCTTGCCGCGGCGGCTCACGCCCAGCACGAACCGGACCGGCAGGGGTTGCTCGCGCGGGACGCTCGTGCCGCTGGGCGCAGCGCCGGTGGGGGAGGGCCGGGTGGTCCGAGCCGTCACGCATCGGGCCGGTCGGCTCGGGTGGCCTCGTCCGCCATCGGCGTCATGAGCGGTTCGGCCGAGCCGCCGGGGGTGTTCGCCGCCGCTCGTTCCCCCGTCGCCCGGGGCCTTCACGGGGTCTTCGTGATCTCTCCGCGGGGCCCGCACGGATTCCCGTTGCCCGGCCCGGTCCGCAGGCGGTTGAATGAGCGCGCTCCGCGTCGCCAGCGAAACGGTTTGTGCAGCCCGATACGGTGTGACGCGTGAGGTGGCTCACAGTGAGCCCGGTATCGATGACAGTACGTCGCCGATGCTGTGCCCCCTGTGATTCAGTTTCCCTGGAATCGGACGATATCTGTTCAGAAGACGCTCACACGAGCACCGATGAACGAGAACCACCCCAGAAGCACCTTCGCCCTCGCTCGGGGAGACCGATGACCGCCGAGACGGAAACCCACGTCCGGCTGGCGACCCTCCGCCTCCTCTACCGGGTCGTCGCGGACCTCAACGCCACGCGAGACCTGCGCGACACCCTGCAAGCCGTGGTGGACGGCGTCGTGTCCGGGCTCGGCTTCAACGCCGCCGCGGTCAACGTGGTCCGCGCGGACGGCGACCTCGAAGTGTCCGCGGTGGCCGGCGGCGACCACCGCGGGGGTGTGGCCGGCGACCGGGGCCGCGACCTCTCCGCCGCACTGGTCGGCCGCGTCGGCCCGCGCGCCGACTGGGAGCGACTCCTCGCCTCCGCCGAGCACTGGGGGCCGCTCCGATTCCTGAGCCACCGTCAGGGCCCGCACCCGCACGGCCGCGTCCCCGCCTGGGTGCCGGACATCCCGGTCAGCGACCACCCCGACGCCTGGCACCCCTACGACGCGCTCCTCGCCCCCCTCACCACCCCGGAAGGCGAACTCGTCGGCGTACTGTCCGTCGATCTCCCCGTCGACGGCCGCAGACCCGGCCCGTGGCGCTGCGAGGTGCTCGGGATGTTCGCCGCCCAAGCCGCCATCGCCGTCGACAACGCCCGGCTGCGCGCCGAGATGGTGCGCGCGCTCGCCCGGCTCGAAGACGAGCAGCACGCGCTGCGGGCCAGCGAGGAGAGCTTCCGGCACGCTTTCGAATACGCGCCGAGCGGCATGGTCATGACCGGCGTGCTCGGCCGTGAACGCGGCAAGCTGCTGCGCGCCAACGACGCCCTGTGCCGCATGCTCGGTTATCCGGCGCCGGTCCTGCGCCGCCTCGGCCTGGCCGCCGTCGTGCACCAGGACGACATCGACCTGCTGGTCTGCCACCTCGGCGGCACGGCACCCACCGAAGGCTGCACGGAACTGCGGCTCGCCCGCAGCGACGGCACCTACCGCTGGGTGTCCCTGCGGACCTCGCACGTCGGCGACGGCGACGGGAACCCGCGGTTCCTGCTCACCCACGTCGAGGACGTCGAAGACCGCCGGCTGCGCGAGCAGGCCCTCGTGCACCAGGCCAGCCACGACCCGCTCACCGGGCTGCCCAACGGCCGCGAACTCCGGGCCCGCCTCGACGCCACGTTCACCCGGGCCCCGCGGCTCGCCGAGGTCGGCGCCGGTCCGATCCCCGCGCAGTCCCCCGCGCTCCTGCACCCGGGCGGGATGGCCGCGCACGGCCAGCACGCCATGCACACGCACGCGCCCGGCCCGCACAGTGTGCACGGCGACGGGAAGGGCCTCGCACTGCTCTTCTGCGACCTCGACGGCTTCAAGCGCATCAACGACGACTACGGCCACCACGTCGGCGACGCCGTGCTCGTCGAGGTCGCCCGGCGCCTCACCGTCGCGGTCCGCGAAGGCGACACCGTCGCCCGGCTCGGCGGGGACGAGTTCGTGGTGCTCGCCGACGGCATCGGGCGCGACGAGGCGCACGACCTCGCGGTCCGGCTGCGCCGCGCGCTGTCGCTGCCGATCCGTGCCGAGGGCGAGATGGTGCCGCTGGACGGCGCGAGTTTCGGCATTGCGTGGGCGGACTCCGCGGAAAAACCGGAGGACCTGCTGCGGATTGCGGACGAGCGCATGTACCGGCAGAAGCGCGGCCGCGAGCGCGCCCAGCGCCAAGCCGGCTGACGGCCGATTCGACCGCACCCGACCGCCGACCCGACAGGTGCGCGCATCTCGGTCTTGACGGGGCGGATCGCCCGTTCGGACCTGGCGCGGGAACGTCGGAAAAGTGCCGCAAAGGGGCACGCATGTTCGCCGGAAAACGGGGCGATTGCCGCCGTACGGCCCAACCGTGGGGCGGATGTTTGTGGTCCAGGCGATGGACAGTGGCCATCCCGTCGTCCGTCGCCCGTTAGTGTGATGCGTCGGCCTGTCGACGCGAATCGATAGCCGTGCGCCGTCAGCGGACCGCACGGAGCGTACGAAGTCAGTCTCACAGGAAGGGCGAACCCGATGACGGTGGGTACCGAGGGAGAGCCGGAGGACCCGTACGGCTACCTCTACCGCCCCGGCCCGGGTGAGGCGCAAGGCGGCGTCCCGTCTGCGCCCCCGTCGGGGTTCGGTACATCGCCGTATGTGCAGGTCGGGCAGACCCGCTACGGGCAGCCGCAGCCTTACGGCTCGCCCCCCGGTCCGGAGACCCAGGCCTTTGCCTCGGGAGCGGCCGGACAGGGTTCGCAGGCCACCCAGGCCATACCGGGCGGACCCGCGTCCGCGCCGCCGGGCGTGCCTCCGCAGCGCCGCGACGGCGGCGGGCACGGCGGCCGGGGCGGCGGATCGCGCGGCCGCGGCCCGCTGATCGGCGCGGTCGTCGCCGTGGTCGTGGTCATCGCGGTGATCGCCGGTGTGCTCGCCATGAACTCGGACGGCGACGACGCGAAGGGCAACGAGTCCGCCTCGCCGACGGCCGTGAAGCCGAGCAGCGCACCCCCATCGACGCAGCCGCAGACCTCCGCGCCCGCGACGACGGCGGCACCCGACAAGTTCGGCGAGAACGAAGCGGAGAACGCGCAGCTCGCCGGCGGTGCCGCGGTCGCGAACAACGCCCAGAAGTTCAGCGGCAGCGGCTTCGTCAACGTGCCGGCCGCGCCGGGCGCGTCCATCACGATCACCGTCGAGGCGCCGACCAAGGGCACGTACTCGCTGTACGTCCTGTACGCCAACCCGGACCCGGTCACCAGCGGCGCCAACCGTGCCAAGCGCACCCTCACGGTCAGCGCCAACGGCGACCCGAAGTACGGCCAGCTCAACATGTACGGCACCGGCAGCCCGGACAGCTGGTACACCACGTACCGCACGGTCGACCTCAACCAGGGCACCAACGCGGTCAGCCTCACCTGCCAGCCCGGCGACTCGTGCAACGTCGCCGTCGACAAGATGTGGATAGGGCCGAAGAAGTAGCCGTCGGCCTGGGGGCGGGCCGTATCGCCCGCCCCCGTCGCGCACCGCCTGTTACACCGCTCCCGTGCCGCCGTCCGGCCGCCGGAGCTTGACCGGGTCGCCCGGCCGCACGCGGAGAGCGCGTGCCGCGTCGCCGCCGTTGACGGTGAGCGCGACGTACCCTGCCGAGTCCAGCAGCGCCACGAGCGCACCCGCGGCCACGTCGCCGAACGTGCGGCGGTACGGCACCCAGTGCACGTCGCCGTCGGCCTCCACGTCCAAGGCGCCGCCGCGTTCCACGCCCAGCTCGCGGATGTGGCGTTCGGTCAGCGACAGTTGCACGTTCCCGAACCGGTCCTCGGTGAGGACTTCGGCGTAGCCCGTCCCGCGGTCCACGTACGCGACCGGATCGGCCGGCCGCACCAGGCTCCCGGCGTCGAGGCGTCGCCCGACCTCGGACGGCGGCGTCCCCGTGCCGAGATGCGCGGCGATCGGTGCGAACACGTCGCGGCCGTGGAAGGTCGCGGACACATGCGGCAGCATCAGCGCGGGGTTGCCGAGTTCGTACGCCTCCCGGATCCCGCCCAGCGCGTCCGCCGCCCACGGCAGCAGACCGTTGTCCGGCCCCACCAGCAGGTGTTCGGACGTGCACACCAGCACGCCGCGCCGTGCCGTCCCCACCCCGGGATCGACGACCGCGACGTGTACCCCCGGCGGGAGATAGGGGAGTGTCTGCGCGAGCAGCAGCGCGCCGCGCCGGATGTCCCCCGGCGGGACTTCGTGGGTGATGTCGAGGACGCGGGCCTCCGGGGCGATCCGGGCCATGACACCGCGGCACGCCGCGACGAAGCCGTCCGCCGTGCCGTAGTCGGTCAGGAACGAGATGGGCAGCACCGGCGTCACAGGTCGGCGTCGTGCAGCGTGGGCTCGGTGCCCGAGCCCACGTTCGGGCCGGACTGCGCGTGGCGGCGCGCCGGTTCGCGGCCGGGCGGCTGGTGCAGGCGTTCCAGCGGCACCGGGCGCGGGATCGGGCGGCTCACCGGCCGGCCCCGGACCACTTCCACTTCCTCCTCGTCGTGCATCAATGTCATGCGCTCGCCCTGGCGCAGTTCGTAGGTCGCGTGTGAGGGCGTGATCTCGACGTACAGCAGCGAATCGCGCCGCAGCATCATCGAGAACGCGATTCGGGACAGCCCGGACGGCAGGCGCGGCCGGAACACCAAGTGGTCGTCGTGGTCGCGGAGTCCGCCGAACCCGGCGGTCAGCGCGATGCACGCACCCGCCAACGAGGCCATGTGCAGGCCGTCCTTGGTGTTGCCGCCGAGGTCGTGCAGGTCCATCAAGGCGGCCTCGGCGAGGTAGTCGTAGGCCAGGTCGAGGTGCCCGACCTCGGCCGCGATGACGGCCTGCGAGCAGGCGGACAGCGACGAGTCGCGCACCGTCAGGCGCTCGTAGTAGGCGAAGTTGCGGGCCTTCTCCTCGGCGGTGAACGCGTCGCCGCGCACCTGCATGGCGAGCACCAGGTCGGCCTGTTTGACGACTTGCTTGCGGTACAGATCGAAGTAGGGGAAGTGCAGGAGCAGCGGGTACTTCTCCGGCGGCGTGTTGTCGAAGTCCCACATCTCGTGGTTGGTGAAGCCTTCGGACTGGCAGTGCACGCCGAGCTTGTCGTCGTACGGCAGGAACATGGCCGCGGCGGCGTCGCGCCAGCCCGCCATCTCCTCGGTGTTCACGCCCAGCGCGCCGGCTTCGTGCAGGTGCCGGGTGGCCGAGTCGGCGGCCGCGCGGAGGTTCGCCTGCGCCATGAGGTTCGTGTACATGTTGTTGTCGGCGATGGCGCTGTACTCGTCGGGCCCGGTCACCCCGTCGATGCGGAACAGGCCTTCGGCGTCGTGGTGGCCGAGCGACCGCCACATGCGCGCCGTTTCGACGAGGATCTCCATGCCGAAGTCGCGCTCGAAATCGATGTCGCCGCTGGCCCGCACGTAGCGTTCGACGGCGCGGGCGATGTCGGCGCCGATGTGGAAGGCCGCGGTGCCGGCCGGCCAGTAGCCCGAGCATTCCTCGCCGCGGATCGTCCGCCAGGGGAATACGGCGCCGGCCAGTCCGAGTTGGCTCGCGCGTTCGCGGGCCAGCGGCAGCGTCGAGTGGCGCCAGCGCAGCGCCTGGGCGACCGCGTCGGGCAGGCAGAAGGTCAGCACCGGGAGCACGAACGTCTCGGTGTCCCAGAAGCAGTGGCCGTCGTAGCCGGGGCCGGTGAGGCCCTTGGCCGGAATGGCGCGTTCCTCCGTGCGGGCGCCCGCCTGGAGGACGTGGAACAGCGCGAACCGGATGGCCTGCTGGAGTTCCATGTCGCCGTCGATCTCGATGTCCGAGCGCTTCCAGAAGTCGCCGAGGTACTGGCGCTGCTCGTTGACGAGGCCGTCCCAGCCGGTGAACCGGGCGGCGGTGAGCGCGGCGGCGACCTGGTCGCGGACCGCGGGGAGGGAGCGCGCGGCGGACCAGCCGTAGGCGATGTACTTCACCAGCCGCAGCGTCTGGCCGGGCTGGAGGACCGTGGTGACGCTGTAGCGGGCCTGGTCGGGGTCGCTTTCCACTTCGCCCTGGAAGTCGGCGGGGCAGTCGACTTCGTGGTCCATCGCGGCGGCGACCCGCAGGCCGCTGAACCGGGTCTGGTGCACCAGCAGCGCCTTGGCGTCGGTGTTGTGCGTGTGCTGCTCGGCGACCAGCGGTGCTTCCATGACCGCGGAGGCGCGCGGGTCGCCGGTCCACGCCGGAAGCTGCTCGTTGGCGACGAGTTCGGACTGCACGACGATGCGTGCGGGCCCGTTGAGCGGTTCGACTTCGTAGGCGATGGCGGCGACGGCGCGCTGGGTGAGGGACACCAGGCGTGTCGAGGTGACCCGCACCGAGCGGCCCGCCGGGGACGTCCATTCCGCGCGCCGGCGGAGCATGCCGTCCCGGAAGTCGAGGCGGCGCTGGTGCTCGCGGAGGTCGCCGTACCGCAGGTCGAACGGCTCGTCGTCGACGAGCAGCCGGATGATCTTGCCGTTGGTGACGTTGATGACGCTCTGGCCGGATTCCGGCTGCCCGTAAGCGGCTTCCGCGTACGGCAGCGGCCGGAGTTCGAACACGCCGTTGAGGTAGGTGCCGGGCAGGCCGTGCGGCTCGCCTTCGTCGAGGTTGGCGCGCAGCCCGACGTGCCCGTTGGACAGCGCGAACACCGATTCGGCGCGGGCGAGTACGTCGAGGTCGAGGGACGTTTCGGTGAGCCCCCACGGCTCGACCGTGTAGGCGTCGTGCGCGGTCATGAGGGGTCCTCCGGGTCGTGCGGGTGCCGCGGGTCGAGCAGGTCCGCGAGGTCGGTGACGACGATGTCCGCGCCGTGTTTGCGCAGGGCGTCGGCTTGGCCGACCCGGTCGACGCCGACGACGTACCCGAAGTCGCCCGCCCGGCCCGCCGCGACGCCGGCCAAGGCGTCCTCGAACACCGCGGCTTCGGCGGGTGGGTAGCCGAGCTTGCGGGCGGCGGCGAGGAAGGTGTCCGGGGCGGGTTTGCCCGGCAGGTTCTCGTCGTGCGCCACGATGCCGTCGACGATCACGTCGAACAGGCCGTCGTATCCGGCGGCGTGCAGCACGTCGCGGCAGTTGGCGCTGGACGAGACGACGGCGCGCGGCACGTCGAGGGCCTGCAGCTTGCGGACGTAGTCGAGCGAGCCGGCGTACGGCTCGACGCCCTGTTCGCGGATCATCCGCAGCACGGTGTCGTTCTTCTCGTTGGACAAGCCGTAGACGGTGCGGGTGCCCGGCGGGTCGTCCGGGTCGCCTTCCGGCAGCGTGATGTCGCGCGAGGCGAGGAAGCCGCGGGTGCCGTCCAAGCGGGGTCTGCCGTCCACGTAGGTGTCGTAGTCCGCGCCCGCGTCGAACGGCACGAACGGGGTTCCGGTGCGCGCCGCCTCGGCGCGCAGGAACCGGTCGAACGTGTCCTTCCACGCGGCGTCGTGCACTTTCGCGGTCTGCGTGAGCACTCCGTCGAGGTCGAACAGAAAGGCGTGGATCGAGTCCGGCAGTCCCAACATGCGCCCACTGTTACCCGGGAGGGGGCCCGCTCATCCGCGGCGCGCCGACCGCGGGCCGATCCGGTGCGGATCGGGGCGCGGATCCGCGCCGGGCGCCGGCTTCCGGCCGCGGCGGTCCGGGACGCGGCCGGGAACCCGCTACCTTGGGGCTTTGCCGGGCCGGGACCCGGGCGGATCCTCGGGACGAGGGACGACGAGGGGAGGGGGTCGGCCATGGCGGTCGTAAAGGTCGCGCTGTCGCTGCCGGACGACTTGGCGGCCGCGGTGCGCGAAGCCTCGGGCGGCGATCTGGAGGCGTACATCGTCAAGGCGCTGCGGTCGGCGCTGCTGATGGACGCGATGCGGGAAGTGGCCGACGCCGGGCCGCCGGCGCCGCCGCCCGACGACGTGCTGCATGCGGCAGAGACGGATTTGCGATGAGGCGCGGCCAGGTCTGGCGGATTCCCACGGTGGGCCGCGAGCGCACTGTCCTGGTGGTCGGGGCCGACGAGGTGACCGCCCTGTACGGGCAGGCGCTGTGCGTGGTCGTGCACGAGCCCGGCACGTTCCCCGAGTCGCTGGTGACGGTGCCGCTGACCGAGCCGGTGGAGGGTGTCGTCGGGGTTCCCGACGTGGCCGGTTTCCGGCAGGCCCGGTTCGACCACGGCAAGCTGCTCGGGCGCGTGGACGTCGACACGATGGAGCGCGTGGAGGTCGCGCTGCGGGCGATTCTGGAGCTGTGAGCCGGGCCCGGCACGGCGCCCGGATGGGGGTCCGGAACGGGCTCAGCCTGCCGGTGTGGTGCCGGGGTCCGCGGTGATCACCGTCAGCAAGTGCCGCACGGTTTCGGCCATGGCGTCGCGGGCTCGGGACAGGGCGGGGCGCGGGTCCTTGCGGTCCGGGTGGGCGGCGAACTCGGTGCGCAGGGCGCCGTCGAAGGCGATGTTGAGCGCCGTCCCCACGTTGATCTTGGTCATGCCGTGCGCGGTCGCCTGCCGGAGTTCGCCGTCCGGCACTCCCGACGAGCCGTGCAGGACGAGCGGTACGCCGACCGCGGCACGCAGCTCGGCTATCAGCGCGTGGTCGAGGGCGGCGGTGCGTGTGGTCATTGCGTGGCTGCTGCCGACCGCGACGGCGAGGGCGTCGACGCCGGTCGCGGCGACGAACTCGACCGCCTCGTCCGGCCGGGTGCGGGCGCCGGGAGCGTGCGCGTCGAGGGCGGGCTCGCCGGCTTTGCCGCCGACCTGGCCGAGTTCGGCTTCGAGCCACAATCCGCGGTCGTGCGCCCATGCGGCGGCGGCGCGGGTGGCCGCGACGTTGCCGGCGTAGGGCAGCTTCGACGCGTCGAACATCACCGAGCTGATCGCCGTCCCGGCCGCCGCGTGCAGCAGGTCTTCGGACACCACGTGGTCCAGGTGCAGGCCGACCGGCACCGCGGCATCCGCGGCGAGGGCCGCGCACGCCGCGGCGAGCGGACGCAGCCGTCCGCCGTGGAACCGGACGGCGTTCTCGCTGAGGGCGAGGACCACCGGCAGCCCGGCCGCCTCCGCACCGGCGACGACGGCCTCGGCG
Organism: Uniformispora flossi; assembly: GCF_049534875.1. NCBI lineage: Bacteria > Bacillati > Actinomycetota > Actinomycetes > Kitasatosporales > Streptomycetaceae > Uniformispora > Uniformispora flossi. The sequence goes on along the minus strand of NZ_JBMULZ010000004.1, from coordinate 473,320 downwards.
TGTTCGAGCGTGATCGCGTTGAACGCGCCCGCCCCGCGCCCGGCCTTGCGCGCGGACCCGACGATCTCACCGGTCACCGTGAGCGGCATGGCAGTTCCTTTCCGAAGGGCCGCTTTCCGAAGGGCCGCTTTCCGAGGGGCCGCTTTCCGAAAGCCCGCTTTCCCGGGGCCCGCTGTCGGGGGGCCTGCGTTCGGGAGGCTCCGTGGCGCTGACCAGCACATGGGCGCGGGCGGTCGCGTAGGTGGTGCGGTCCACGCTGCCGGCGAGCGGTGCGGCGACCGCGGAGGCCGACCACGCGACCGCCTCGGCGAGCAGATCCGGCCACGGCCGGCCCGCGGTCAGCCCGGCCAGCAGCGCCGCGACGCCCGCGTCGCCCGCGCCGGTCGGGTTGCCGTGGATCGCATACGGCAGCCGCGCCCGCCACCAGCCCGCCCCGGTGGCGGCCCGCAGTCCGCGCGGGCCGAGCGAGGCGACGACCGCGTCGCCGCCCGCGGCACGGAGCATCGCGGACAATGCGGCGACCGCCTGCCCGGGATCGGATTCGCCGGTGGCGTCGCGGAGTTCGTCGGCGTTCGGCTTGACGAGGTCGGGGCCGGCGGCGAGCCCTGCGCGGAAGGCCGGTCCGGAGGTGTCCAGCAGCACCGGGACGCCCGCGTCGCGGGCGCGGCGGACGAGGCCGGCGTAGAGGTCAGTGGGTGCGCCGGGCGGAAGGCTGCCGCACAGCGCGACGCCGCGGGCGTCGCCGAGGAGTGCGTCGTAGGCGTCCCGGAGCCGGGCCCAGTCGGCGTCGCCGAGGTGGGGACCGGCTTCGTTGAAGACCGTCGCGTCGTCGGCGGACGCGTCGACGACGGTGGTGGTGCGGCGGCTTTCCGCGGCGACCGGGACGGTGGCGTCGCGGAGTCCGGCGGCGGCGAGGTCCTCGCGTATCTGCTCGCCGGTGCGGCCGCCGACCGGACCGAGCACCGCGGCCGGTATGCCGAGCGCGGCGAGCACCCGGGCGACGTTGACGCCTTTGCCGCCCGCTCGGGCCGCGACGTCCTCGACGCGGTTGCTGCCGTGCCACGCGACGCGGTCGAGGTGGTAGGTGACATCCAGCGCGGGATTCGCGGTGACCGTGACGATCACGCGGTCCCCCGGGAAGACAGGCGAGGCGGGACGGCCGGAGCCGGCGGTATGCCGGACTCCCCGGACGGGCTCCCCGGCGACGGCGCGGTCACGCCCTCACCGCCCGTCCGGCCGGATCCGGCGCGGCGGCGCCTCCCCGACCCAGCGCCCGCCCCACAGCACCCCGGCGACCCGCAGATCGGCGTCCAGCACCACCAGGTCGGCCCGCAGGCCGGGGGCGATCGCGCCGACCCGGTCGCCGAGGCCGAGCGCCCGCGCGGGCGTCGTGCTCAGTGCCCGGACGGCGTCGGTGATCGGCAGATGGTTGTCGCGCACCGCGGTACGCAGCGCCCGGTCCAGCGTGAGCGTGCTGCCCGCGATCGAGTCCCCGTCCGCGAGCCGCGCTATCCCGCCCTCGACCCGCGCGGTCATCGGCCCGAGCGGATACACGCCGTCCGGCATGCCCGCGGCGCCCATCGCGTCGGTGATGAACGCGACCCGCTCGGCGCCCGCCGCGGCGAACGCGAGGTTCACCGTGCCCGGATGCAGGTGCACGCCGTCGTTGATGAGCTCGACGACAACGTCGCTGTCCTGGAGCAGCGCGGTGACCGGGCCCGGCTCGCGGTGGTGGACGCTGCGCATCGCGTTGAACAGGTGCGTCGCCACCGAGGCCCCGGCGCCGATCGCCGCCTGCGTCTCGCGGTGCGTGCCGTCGGTGTGCCCGACCGCGGCCAGCACGCCGCCGTCCACGAGCTGCCGCACGAGGTCGACGCCGCCCGCGAGTTCGGGAGCGAGCGTGACCATCCGCACGGTGCCGCGGCCGGCCCTGAGGAGCGCGTCGACTTCGCCGCGGTCGGGTTCGCGCAGCAGGTCCGGATCGTGCGCGCCGCACCGTGCGCGGCTCAGGTAGGGGCCCTCCAGGTGGATTCCGGTCAGCACGCCGTCCTCGACGAGGCCCGCCAACGCGTCCACGGAACGCAGGAGTTCCTCGTGCGAGGCGGTGACCAACGAAGCCATCGTCGTGGTGGTGCCGTGCGCGCGGTGGAACGCCGCGACGCGCAGTGCCTGCCCAGGGTCGCCGGACATGTACGACGCCCCGCCGCCGCCGTGCACGTGCATGTCGACGAAGCCGGGCACCAGCCAGTGCCCGGAGAGGTCGTGCACGGCGTCCCCGGCGGCCGGTTCGACAGGTCCGACGGGTCCGACAGGTTCGACGGGTCCGACGGGTTCGACGGGTTCGGCAGTCGGCCCGGCGCTTTCGATCAGGCCGTCCGCGACGACGATTTCGCCGTTCTCCAGCACGCCGGACGGCAGCACGACGCGGGCTCCGCGGAGCCGGGTGCGGCGCCTCACCGGAGGCCCTCGGCCAAGTCCCAGGCCAGCAGCGCCGCGCCGTGGCAGCCGGCGTCGTCGCCGAGCGCGGCGGCCTCGATGCGCGGCACGTGCTGGACGGTCGCGCGTTCCGCGAGGGCCGCGCGCAGCGGCTCGAAAAGCGTGTCGCGGGCGCGGGAGAGACCGCCGCCGACGACCACCAGCCGCGTGTCGAGCAGCGCGAGCGCGATCAGCAGGCCGTCGGCGAGCGCGGAGACCGCCTCGTCCCAGACCCGGGCGGCCACCGGGTCGCCCGCGCCGACCCGGGCGGCGACTTCGGCCGCGGTGGCATGCGAGCCGGGCACGGCCTCGGCGTACATGCGGGCCACCGCGGGGCCGGAGATGACGGTTTCCAGGCAGCCGCGCGCGCCGCAGCCGCACGGCGTGCCGCCGGGCCGCACGACGATGTGGCCGATTTCGCCGGCGCGGCCCTGGGCGCCCGCGTACGGCTTGCCGTCGAGCACGAACGCGCCCGCGACGCCGGTGCCGAGCGGCAGGAACAGGAAGTTGTCGCAGCCCTTCGCGGCGCCGAGCCGGCTTTCCGCGAGCCCGCCCGCGCGGACGTCGTGGTCGAACGCGACCGGCAGGCCCAGGCGTTCCGCGACCAGGTCGCGCAGCGGCAGGTCGCGGAAACCGAGGTTCGTGGAATACACGGCAGTGCCGGTGGCGGCGTCGACGATGCCCGGCACCACGACGCCCGCGGCGACCGGGTCGAGGCCGCGTTCGAGCGCGGTGCGGCGCAGGTCGTCGGCGAAGCCGATGATGCGCTCGGTCACCGCGGCGGGGCCGCCTTCGCGGCCGGTGGGGCGGCGTTCGGTGTGCACGAACGTGCCGTCGGCGCCGACGAGTCCGCCCTTGACGACGGTGCCGCCGACGTCGAGGGCGACCACGCAGTCGGCCGGGAAGCCGGGCGTGGGGAGGGGGTCCGGGTGTGCGTGCGTCACTGCTGCTCCTGGCCGAGGATCACCGAGCGGGTGAGGTTGCGCGGTCGGTCCGGGTCGAGGCCGCGGGCGTAGGCGACGGCCGCGGCGAGGCGCTGGATGCGCACCAGGTCGGCCATCGGGTCGCGGTCCGGTGCGGTGACGAGGCGGCCGCCGGTGGCCGCGACGTCGGCGGCGAGGCCGTCCGGGACGGCGCCCAGCACCCAGGTCACGCGGCCCGGCGCGGCGATGCTGATCGGGCCGTGGCGGTACTCCATGGCCGGGTAGTGCTCGGTCCACGCGGTCGCGGCTTCGCGCATCTTGAGGGCGGCTTCGGCGGCGAGGCCGACCGTCCAGCCGGTGCCGAGGAAGGTGAACTGCTCGGCGGCGACCAGGTCGGCGGGGAGGTCTTCGGCCAGCGCGTCCGCCGCGTCGCGGACCGCCGCGGCCAGGTCCTCGCCGAGGTGGGCGCGCAGCAGCGCGAGCGCGGTGGTGGCGAACCGGGTCTGCACGACGGACTCTTCGTCGGCCCAGTCGAGCATCACCAGGTGCCGGGCGGCACCGACGACGGGGGTGCCGGGGGATCCGGTGATCGCGGTGGCGGGCACGTCGGGGGAGGTGGCGCGCAGGCGGGCGAGCAGGTCGAGGCATTCGGTGGTGGTGCCGGAGCGGGTGAGCACGACGATCCGGTCGTAGGCGCGGCCGTAGGGGAACTCGGACGCGGCGAACGCGTCCGTCCAGCCGTGCCCGGCGCGTTCGCGCAGCTCGGCGTAGGCCTGCGCGACGAACCACGAGGTGCCGCAGCCGGCTATCGCGACGCGTTCGCCCGGCCGCGGGAGTGCGGCGGCGAGGTCCGCCGGCGGTTCCGCGGCGAGCTGCGCGGCCCGCGCCCACAGCCCGGGCTGGGTGGCGATCTCGGCGAGGGTGTGGCCCGCGCCGAGGGAAGGGCCGCCCGTTCCGTCGTTCGCCGTCATGCGCGTGTCCTCCCGGGGCTGCGGAGCGGTCTCGACCTTGTGGCGTGAAACGAGCGGTCCGAGCCGAGGTCGGCAGGGGTGTTCTGCTCGAATGTGCTCATTGAATAGCAGTTGAAAGCACAAATCTGCAAGAACGCCATAGGCTGGCGCGTGCGGAGCGCGCCGGACCGCGGCGCCCGCCGCACAGCCGGGCCGCCCGACGCGGCAGGATGTCGTCGACAAGTGGGAGGTGCGGCGTGAGTCGCTATGAGCGTTGGGGCGCGCTCCTGGAGCTGCTGGCGAAGGAAGGCCGCCTGGACGTCGACGAGGCCGCCGGCGTCCTCGACGTGTCCGCGGCGACGATCCGCCGCGACCTCGACCAGCTCGCCCAGCAGCAGATGCTCACCCGCACGCGTGGCGGCGCGGTCGCGCACTCCGTCTCGTACGACCTTCCGCTGCGCTACAAGACCGCGCGCCGGGCCTCCGAGAAGCAGCGGATCGCGGTGGCCGCGGCCGGCCTCGTGCAGCCCGGGCAGACCGTCGGCCTCAACGGCGGCACCACGATGACCGAGGTCGCGCGGGCCCTGGTGACCCGCGCCGACCTGCACGCCGAGGGCGAAGCGACGACGCTGACCGTGGTGACGAACGCGCTGAACATCGCGGGCGAACTCGCCGTCCGCCGGCACGTGAAGATCGTGGTCACCGGGGGTGTCGCGCGCCCGCAGTCCTACGAGCTGATCGGCCCGCTGGCCACCGGCATCCTGCGCGAAGTCGCTCTGGACGTCGCGATGCTCGGCGTCGACGCGGTGGACGTGGAGCACGGCGCGAGCGCCCACCACGAGGGCGAGGCGAGCATCAACCAGCTGATGGCCGCGGGCGCCGACCGGGTGATCGTGGCCGCCGACTCGTCCAAGCTCGGCCGCCGCGCGTTCGCGCGCATTTGCGCGGTCGACGCCATCGACACCCTGGTGACCGACGCCGCCGCGTCGGACGCGCTGATCGCCCGGTTCCAGGACGCCGGCGTCCGCGTGCTGCGCGTCTGACCCGCCACCGCACCGCCACCACACCGCCGCCGCACCACCACCGCACCACCTCCGACCCGCCGCGGGCGCGGAGTTGATCCGCATCCGGGTCGCGGCCGATCCGCCGTCGCCCAATCGTTACTGATCCAATTCCGGGCGGAGCCGCCCCTTTTGCCGGTCCATGTACGGGTTCGGCGCGCATTGCCGCGCATCTTCGCCCAATTGATCATTCCAATCCGGGAATTGGTGTAGACCTTTCGCGGGCCGGGGTGTTGACTCGATACCGGTGGAGTCCCAAGATGCTCGTCACTGCTTGAACGTTTGCACAGTGGTCCCTTTGCAAGCACTTATGCGCACGTGCAAGCACACGGCTCCGCTTTTTGCCGGAGCCGGCCACGGCACCAGTCGTGATCTCCGGTGAAAAGGTGGATTCAGGGTGAAGCGGAAGCTCATGGCGGCGGCGGCAATCGGCCTGTCCGCGACGATGATGCTCACGGCGTGCGGCAGCAGCGGCGACGACAAGACGGACGACACCAACGCGTCCGCGCCGGGCGGGGGCGGCGGCAGCGCCCCCAAGGACGGCACGATCAAGCTCGTCGTGGCCGACTACGGCAGCGGCGACGGCAGCACGCAGAAGTACTGGAACGGTGTGATCGGGAATTTCAACGCGAAATACCCGGGGATCAAGGTCGACCTCCAGGTGATCAACTGGGACGACATCGACAAGCAAGTCCAGACCATGGTCCAGAACAACCAGTTGCCGGACATCCTGCAGACCGGCGGATATGCGGACAAGGTCGCGGACGACCTGCTCTACCCGGTCGACGAAGTCATGTCGGACACCACCCGCGCCGACTTCATCGACTCGTTCCTGCCGGCGGCCACGGTCAACGGAAAGCAGTACGGAATTCCGTTCACCTCCAGCACCCGCCAGCTGATCTACAACAAGGACCTCTTCGCCAAGGCCGGCATCGCCGAGCCGCCGAAGACCTGGGACGAACTCAAGGCCGACGCCGAGAAGCTCAAGGCGGCCGGCGTCGCCACCCCCTTCGGCCTGCCGCTCGGCAAGGAGGAGGCCCAGGGCGAGTTCATGAACTGGATGCTCGGCAACGGCGGCGGCTACAAGACCGGTGACAAGTACACGGTCAACAGCCAGGCCAACGTCGACACCATGACGTGGATCAACGACAACCTCGTCAAGACCGGCCTCACCGAGCCCAACCCGGGCACCAAGGACCGCAAAGAGGTCTACACGGACTTCTACGGCGGCAACGTCGGCATGGTGAACAGCAACCCGACGATGCTGACCCAGATCAAGTCCAAGTACCCGAACCTCAACTACGGCACCGCGGCCATCCCGGGCAAGACCGACCCGCTCACCGAGACCCTCGGCGTCTGCGACTGGGTCATGGCGTTCAAGAAGAACGGCAAGAAGGACCAGATCAAGGCCTTCCTCGACGTCGCCTTCAACACCGAGAACTCCCTGAAGTTCCAGCAGGAGAACTCGTTCGCGCCGGTCACCAAGTCGGTCATGGCCAAGATGGTCGCCGACCCGGCCAACGCCCCGCTCAAGCCGTACATCGACCTGCTGCCCAAGGCGAAGTTCTACCCGCTGAACGACACCGCGTGGGACGTCCTCTCGCCGAAGATCAAGGAGCAGCTCGGCCTCGCCGTCTCCGGCAAGTCGCCGAAGGACGTCCTGGACCAGCTCCAGAAGGAAGCCGAAGCCGCCGTCCAGCAGCAGAAGTAGCCGCCGCGACGTCCGAATACCGGCCTGCCGGACCCTGACCGGGGCCGCCGCCCACCCCCCGCCGCCCGGACCGCGGCGGGACGGCGGCGGCCCCGGCCGACCACCCTCCGACCGAGGGAGGAGACCACCGTGCGCGAGACCGCGCCACCGTCCCCGCCGCAGGACGCCTCCGCGGCGGACCGGGCGGCCGCCCGATCCCGCCGCCCCCTGCCCGTCCGGCTGCGCCGGGCGCTCGGCCCCGTCCCGTGGATCGCCCCCGCGGTCCTGCTCATCGTGCTCGTCGTGCTGTGGCCCGTGTACGAGATGGTGCGCAGTTCGTTCCTGCGCATCCGCCGCAGCGGCGTCGTCAAAGGCTCCAACGGCACCGACAACTACAAAAAGCTGTTCGACGAACCCGACTTCACCCACGTGCTGTGGAACACCGTCATGTGGGTGGTCGTCGTGGTCGGCGTCACCGTCATCCTGTCGCTGGCCCTCGCCCAACTGTTCAACCAGCACTTCCCCGGCCGCCGGGTCGCCCGCTGGGCGCTCATCGTGCCGTGGGCCGCGTCGGTCTTCATGACCGCGCTGGTGTTCCGCTGGATGCTGCACCACAGCTACGGCGTGATGAACACCCTGCTGGTCGACCTGCACATCATCGACCAGGGCAAGGACTGGCTCGGGAAACCGGCCACCGCGTTCCCGTGGATGATGGGCGTCGCGGTGTTCGTGTCCCTGCCGTTCACCACGTACACGCTGCTCGCCGGACTCCAGACCGTCCCCGCCGAGGTGTACGAAGCCGCGCGCGTGGACGGCGCCTCCAAGTGGCGCACCTACCTGTCCGTGACGCTGCCGCTGCTGCGCCCGGCGATCCTCGTCGCCGTCGTCATCAACCTCATCAACGTCTTCAACTCGTTCCCCATCATCTGGGCGATGACCGGCGGCGGTCCCGGCTACGAGACCGACACCACGACGACGTTCATGTACAAGCTCAAAGCGGCCGACATCGGCGAAAGCGCCGCGCTGTCGGTGGTGAACTTCGGGATCCTCATCGTCCTGGTGCTGGTCTACCTCGGGGTCAACCGCTGGACGACCAAGGAGGCGGACTGACATGGCGGACACCGTCGTCGCCGAGGACGTGCGCGTCGAACCGCCGGCCGCCCCCGTCCGGCCGCGCCGCCGTTCCCCCGGGTACCGCAAGTGGCTGGTCGCCATAGCCGCGTGGGCGATCGCGCTGCTGTTCCTCTTCCCGTACGTGGAAATGTTCCTCGGCGCGCTGCGCCCCAGTGAGGAACTCACCGAACCCGGCTACCTGCCCTCGAAGTTCGAGTGGTCGAACTTCGTGAACGTGTGGCGCGACTCCCAGCTCGGCCACAACCTCCAGGTGTCGCTGCTCGTCGCCGCACTGTCCACCGTGGTGGTCATTGCGGTGGCGCTGCCCGCCGCGTACTACACGGCCCGGCACCGCTACCGCGGACGCGGCGCCTTCCTGATGCTCGTGCTGGTGACCCAGATGTTCCAGCCGACGTCGCTGGTGGTCGGCCTGTACCGGGAGTTCTACAACGCGGACCTGCTCGACTCGGTGTGGGCGCTGGTCATCGTGAACGGCGCGTTCAACCTGGCGTTCGCCGTGTGGATCCTCACCGCGTACTTCGCGTCGATCCCCGTCGAACTGGAAGAGGCCGCGATGATCGACGGCGCGTCGCGCTTCGGCGCGCTGCGCCGGGTCACGCTGCCGCTGGCCATGCCCGGCATCGTGACCGCGGTGATCTTCGCGTTCATCACCGCGTGGAACGAGTTCGTGGTCGCGCTGACCTTGATCACCACCCCGGAGAAGCAGCCGCTGACCGTCGGCATCAACAGCTTCCTCGGCGCGTACGAGGTGCAGTGGCAGTACATGTTCGCCGGTTCGCTGGTGGCGATCATCCCGGTTGTGGTGCTCTTCGCCTACATCGAACGCCACGTGGTGTCGGGGCTGACGGCGGGGTCGATCAAGTAACGGACTGCCGCCCACCGTCCGGGCGGCGAAAACGGGCCGGACGAGGCGCGCCCCCGAAGCGCCTCGCCCGGCCGGGGCTTGTGCCCGGGCGTCAGAGCACGGCGAGCCGGTCCACCAGCAGCTCCACCCGGGGCTCCGCGTAATCCGGCAGCAGGCGGTTGGTGCGGGTCAGGGTGGCGAGGCCGTGCAGGGACGCCCAGAACGTCTCGGTGAACAGCCCCGGGTCGACGCCGTCCCCGGCGACCTCGGCGAGGCTCTCCATGAGCGCGGCGAACGCGTCTTTCAACGGTGCCGGGGTGTCCTCCCGCGCGTAGGCCAGGCCGCCGTCGAGCTGGAAGATGGCGTCGTAGACCGCCGGGTTGCGTGCGGCGAAGTCGAGGTAGGCGCGGGCCAGCGCGGCGACCCGGGCGCGCGGGCCGTCCGCGGCCGAGGTCGCGGCACGCAGGGCCGCGGCCAGTTCGGTGGCCCCCTCCAAGGCGACGGCGCCGATGATCTCGCGCTTGCCGCGGAAGTGGCTGTAGAGGACCGGCTGGCTGTACTCGATGCGCTCGGCGAGCCGGCGGGTCGTGACGGCGTCCCAGCCCTGCTGCTCGGCGAGTTCGCGGGCGGTGGCCACGATGAGGCGCTCGCGCTCGGCCCGCTCGCGCTCCTTGCGTTCCTGTACTGACATGCTTCGAATCTAGCAGTGATAGACAATCGAGCGCCAGCAATGCTAGCGTTGCCCCATCACCTAGCAGCGCTAGATTCCAGAGGGGTCCCCATGCTCGCCACGCTCCAAGTCGTCACCGTCGTCGTCGTCGGCCTGATGGTGGGGGTGGAGTTCTGTGTCGCCTTCATCACGAAGCGCATCCTGGACGCGCTTCCCGGCGACGCCGGCCAGCTCGGCCACGCCCACGGCGGCCGGATGCTCGGCGCCCTCATGCCGTTCTGGTACATAGGCTCGGTCGTCCTCAGCGCGATCTGGGCCGTCGCCGCATGGGGCGATCACGGCACCGGGCTCGTGGTCACCGCCGCCGGTCTCTTGGTCCTCAGCGTGGTCATGTCGGTGCTGCTGCTCGTGCCGATCAACAACCGGAACAAGACCTGGACCCCCGAGAACCGGCCCGCTGACTGGCAGGGGCAGCTGAACCGCTGGGAGCGCTACCACTACGGCCGCGTCGCCGTCATCATCGCCGCGTTCACCTTGCTGGTCGCCGCCCTCGTCTGACCCGGAAGCCGCTCCGGCAAGCGCCGGTTCAGTCATCCGCCGAGCCGACGAAGCCCCGCAGAAGACCTGTTCGACGACCGTACGACGCCCCGCAGGGAGAAGAACAATGTCGCTGAAGAAGATCAACACGGTCCTCGCCGCCACTTTCGTCCTCTTCATCCTGTGGTTCGGGACGGAGTACATCGTGAATCCGCAGTCGGTGGCGCCGGGCTACGGCGTGCCGGACTGGCCGTCCGGCGACGGCGGCGGCTTCCTGGTCGTCAAGGGGATCCGCGACGTCGTCATGGCCCTGGGCCTGGGCGCCCTGCTGGTGACGGGGCAGCGCCGGGCGCTGGGCTGGGTGATGGTGGTGGAGGCCTTCGCCGCCTATGGAGACATGGCCAACGTGCTCACCCACCACGGCTCCGTGGCCACCGCGCTCGGCGTGCACTGCCTGACCGCGACGCTGATGGTGGTCAACGGCCTGCTGATCATGCGCGAGACCCGCGCGGTCGCGGCCGCGCCGGCGACGCGTGCCGCGCAGCCCGCCTGAGTCCGTGTCGGCGAGTCCAGGCAGCCCCGGACAGGTCGGAAAACCGGAAGCCCCGGCCGGAACACTCCGACCGGGGCTGTCCGGGCTCTTCGTGCGTCAGTTCGTCGCGGACTTCAGGGAGTCCGTGAGCGACGCCCAGGAGGACGCCGAGACGGCAAGCGACCCCCGCGCCGGGTCCTTGCTGTCACGGACGGGGACGACACCGGGGGAGCCGTCGGCTACCTCCACGCAGTTGCCGCCGGCTTGGTTGCTGTAGCTGCTCTTGCGCCATGCGAGGGATCCGAGGCGGGGGCGGGACACGTCCACGGCTGAAGTCCTCCATTGCTGATGCGATCAAGTCGAGCGACATGATCGGGGGTAGGGCAAGTGCCCGAAGCTGATCGTAAGTGGTCTGGTAGTGAGCGACGTCCGCGGCGTCTTCGACGAGTCGGCCGTAGTCGGCGCCTTCCGTGTACGCAGCCGGGGGGTCGTCCCCGGGCAGGGTCAGCAGCGTCAACGATCCGCCCATAGCCGCGTGTTCGCCCTGGTCGAAACACAACACCTGAATGGTGATTCGGGGATCGTCGGCCGCTTCTCGAAGCCGGGCAAGCTGTCGCCGCATGACATCAAGCCCACCGACAGGGCGACGGATCACCGCTTCGTCCAAGACGATCCCCAGCTTTGGCGCATCCGCCTTCCGGAGCCGTTCCTGACGGGCCATCCGCAGCATGAGCTGTTCCGCAAGTTGCTCCTCGCTCGTCCAGGAGGGCCACACGCGGAGCAACGCGCTTGCGTACTCCTCGGTTTGAAGCAGACCCGGCACAGTGTGAGCCGCGTACTCGCGGATGAATGACGCGTACCCGGCTCGATCCATGAACTCCTGTGACCAGTCCGGGAACGCCTGCTTGATCAGGTGCTCCCACAGATCCACGAGCCATCCGTCGGCGCCCAGGGTGTCGTCCAGGGCTTGGGCCAGTTCCCGGGTCGGCCGGTGCCCCCGCGCTCGTTCGATCTGCGTGATCCGCGTGCTGTGGACGCGGACTTCCTCGCCCAACTTCTCCTGTGTCCAGCCGCGCGCCTCGCGCAGCAGCCGCACGCGGCGCCCGAACAACGCGGCCAACGAGTCGACCGGTTTCACGTTTGGCACGAATTCCCCCTCGGCCAAGATCATTTCCCCTGAAACCTCCACGTTTCAGGAAGGCATGCCTTACGAGACTAGCCGCGCTGCGCCACCGTCGAGATACACACGGTGACAGTGCGGTTGACGGATTGGACGGCAGGTAGGGCATGGGCGAGACGAGCAGGCGCCGGTATCCCGCAGGTCCGGCGACCGGGACGGCGCGTGACCTTCACGCGGCGTTTCGGATGGCCGGATTCGAACTCCCGGAAATCGAGCCCCGGTTGCTCGCCGACGGGTCGGTGGGCGTCGACGTCGGTCCCGTGTCGCTCAACGTCGCCGCGCGGCTCGCCGACTGGATCCGGGAGCGCACGTGAAGGCCGCGGCGTTCGCCTGGGATCGGGACGGCGACATCGTGGTGCTTCAGCCCAGCCAGGTTCGCGCCCGAACCGCCGTGCTCCGCAGGCTCCGCTGCGAGCCGACGCAGCCCCAGCAGACCGGCGCGCCGTTCGCCGTCGGCGACTGGGTCGCGACCCGCGACGGCTTCGTGTACCGCCCGGCGGGCCGGGTGGTCATGGTGGCGAAACCCGCCGGCGGGCCCGATTGGATCCTCCAAGTCCGTCCCGACGGGGACGGGTTCCCCTACCTGATCGAGTCCGCGAAGGTCCGCAGGATTCCGGCACCGAAGCGACGATGACCTCCGGTTGTCCAGAGCCCGCAGGGTAGGCCGCGCGCGAGGGGAACACGCCCGCACCGGGCGGTAGAAAGACCTCACCGCAACGGAGTCCCGCCGGATGGTCGTGTCGCCGCGACCACCCGGTGCTTCGCGTCCGCGGAATCGCACCGGCACCACCGTTGTCGACGGCCTTCCGTCCCAAGGCCCGCGGACAAGCACGGACAGCACGCCGCACCACACACCACTCCGACCGGAAGCGGCCGACCACCCCCCGACGGAAACCGCATCGGCCCCGGATCCGCGTACCACAGCCGCCCGTTGACGCGGGCGTGGCCCATCAGGTGAAGGTTGGCCCTGCATTGACTCGCATTTCGCGCGTACTGCCCCCATTCTCAAGACACGGCCGGGGCGCACGACCGCGCCGCGGGCGGCTCGTCGCGGTGGCCGCGGCCGTCGGCATTCTCGTCAGCGGCTGCGCGTCCGGCGGAGGATCCCCGACGCCGGCGGACACGCCTCGCAGGGGTGGCTCGCTCACCCTGAGCCTGCCGGGCGACGCGGCCAGTTTCGACCCCACGCAGACGATGTTCGCGAACGTCGCCGACGGCCAGCGGCTGGCCGCCGTCTACGACAATCTGCTGTGGACCGATCCGGGCACCGGCACGGTCCAGCCGAAGATCGCCGAAAGTCTCGTACCCGAACGCGAAGGCGCGGCCTGGGTGCTGCGGATCCGGCCGGGCGTGAAGTTCAGCGACGGCACGCCGTACGACGCGGCGGCGGTGGCGGCCAACTGGCAATGGCACAAGCTCCCCGCGAACAAGTCGTTCCAGACGATGGCCGTACTCAACATCAAGGCCCTCGACGTCGATCCCGCCGACCCCCTCGTCCTGCACATCACGTTGGGGCAGGCCAATGCGAACTTCGACCGCATCGTGGCCCGCAACCTGTCCTTCATCGCCGCGCCCAAGACCCTGGACAGCGCCGGGACGGCACGCGACAGGCCGGTCGGCGCGGGGCCGTTCCTGCTCAAGGAATGGACCAAGGGGCCGAAAGGCCGCCAGGTCTACGTCCGCAACCCGGACTACTGGGAGAAGGACAAAGGGCTGCCGTATCTCGACGAACTGATCATCAAGCCGGAACTCGACATCGAGCACGCGGTCAAGGGGCTGGGCACCGACGCGGACCTGACCGTCACCGTCGATCCCAAGAACCTGGCGCTTGCCCGCGACCACGGCCTTGATGTCCAGGAACTGCGGCTCAACGGCGGTGCGATGGTGCTGTTCAACACCGCGACCGGTCCGTTTGCCGACCCACGGGCCCGCCGGGCCGTCGCGCTGGCGTTGAGCGGCTCGGAGATCAACGACAAGTTCTACAAAGGCGCGGGGACTCCGGCCAAGGGCATCTTCAGTTCGTCGTCGCCGCTGGCCAACAACCAGATCGCCGCGCCGGAGAACGACGCCGCACAGGCCGCGCGGTTGTTCGACGAGGTGACCGGCAACGGTGCCAAGCCCTTGGAATTCACCTATGTGACGCCGGCGGCGCCGACCACGGTGGCGGTCGCGAAGTACATGCAGGCCAAGCTCGCTGCCTACCGCGGTGTCTCGATGAGCATCCGGGAGGTCGACGTCCCCACGTACATCGGGACGGTGCGGAAGGGCTCCGGCGCCTGGAACGCCGCGGTCGGACAGCAGTGGATCGACGACCCGGAACCGGGTGTCTACGACGTCCTCAACGCCGCGAGCTTCGCCAACCTGTCCGGCTACAACAGCCCGGCGGTCAACGCGGCGCTGGACGAGGCCCGCCGCACCACCGACACCGCGGCCCGCCGCGACGCGTACACCCGCGTCCAGCTCCAGGTGAACCGGGACATGCCGTTCTGGGTGTACCAGGAGGCGGTCGCCGCGGCCTTGTCGACGTCCAAGGTCGTCGGCCTTCAGCTCTTCAACGACGGGTTGATCCACTGGGACCGCATCGGGCTCAGCGCGTAGCGGTGCCGGAGCGGACGCTGTCGGCTGATGCCACCGTGCCATGCACGGGTGGGACCGGCCGACAGCGTCCGGACTCGGTCAGAGCTGGATGACGTAGGCCTTGCGCAGCGTCTCGTGGATGGTCCAGCGGGTCTTCGCGCCCTCTTCGAGCACGCACGCGTCGCCGGGGCCGACCTCGATCGTCTCGCCGCCCTCGACCTCGATGGTCGCGCGGCCGCTGACCACGACGAACATCTCGTTCGCCTCGGTGTCGGTGACGACGCCCGGGGTGATCTGCCAGATTCCGCGGAGGATCTTGCCGTCCTCGGACTCCCACAGCACCTTGCCGGTGACCTCGGGGGTCCCGGACACGATGAGGGACGGGTCGAGCGGATCGGCTTCGAGTTCCGCGTCGGGGATGTGAACGGCAAAAGTCGACATGTCTGGCGACGATAGTCGGCGCGCGCGACGCGCGGGGCCGCGAACGGGCCGCGCGGTGTCTGGACTTTGCGCCGTACGTTGACACGCTGTCAGGGCGTGCGGCATTTGCCCCGAACCTCTGCGCAGGCGGGTGAATCGAATGATTTCTCCGACCCGGTGCGGTGGCGGTCCCCGGCTGCGTCGGTGCGGCCCGGCAGAATGGCGCCCGGAAAGACAGGCCTCGGCGGCGAGGCGCGCGAGGCTCGGAGGGGCAGCATGACCGATCGGAACAACGCCGGACAGCCGGCCGCGACCGCCCGCATACCCGGGCTCGACGACGCCGCGGCCGCCCCGCCGCCGTCCGGCCCGGGCCGCCCCGCCGTCCCGGCGCCGTCCCCGGCGCCCACGGAAACGGCCCCGGCCGGCGGTGAGCTGTCGGACCGCGAGCTGGACATCCTCGAATTCGAACGCCAGTGGTGGAAGCACGCGGGCGCCAAGGAACGCGCGGTGCGCGACCGGTTCGGCTGCTCGCCGACCCGCTACTACCAGGCGCTCAACGCCCTGCTCGACCGTCCCGAAGCCCTGCGGCACGACCCGGTCCTGGTCCAGCGGCTGCGCCGGTTGCGCGAAGCGCGGCAGCGGGCCCGGTCGGCGGTGTCCCGGCCCGGGAGCTGACGCCCACTCAGACAGCCGGAGACCGCCCATGCGCCCCCGTCCCGCCCGCCGGAACCGCCGTCGCCCCGCGGACCTCACCGACCCGGGTACGGGATTCCACGGGTTCCCCGGCTTCGGGCAGGACGCCGGGGTGTGGCACCGGCCCGACCACCTCGAGGCCCCCGACGCGGAACCGCCGCCGGGGCCGCTGGAACGCGTCGGCCCGGTCGGGTCGTCGGCGGTCGCGGTGCTGGCGGTGGCCTTGCTGGTCGGCGGCCTTGTCGCCGGGTTCGGCCATGCCCCGGGCGATCCGAGTGCCCGCCTCGGCCCGGGGCCGCCCGCGAGCGCCGTCGCCGCCGCGGGACCCGCGGAGGCACCCGCCGCGGCCACCGCCTCCGCACCGGCTGCCCCGCAGTCCGCGGCGAAGTCCGGCGACGTGGTGGTGCTCGACCAGGGACGCACTCCGACGGCGGCCCGCGCGCTCGTGCAGAAGCTGGGCGGGGGCGGGTGGCGGGTGACCGGCACCGGGGCCTTCCACGGCAACGTCCCGGCGACCACCGCCTATTACCCGACGGGCCAGGAAGCCGCCGCGAAGAAGCTGGCCGCGGCGTTCCCGGAGATCCGCCGGGTCAAGCCCGCGTTCCCCGGGATCTCGCAGACCAAGCTCGTGGTGATCGTGGTCGACACGCAGAATCCGCCGCTCGTTCGGAAGGTGTTGGGCACCGAAGCGCCCCATACGCCGTCAAAAGGTCGCTAGGTTGGAGGCCATGGAGCTGCCCCAACCGACCACGCCCGCCGGCAAAGCCGGGCTGACCGCACTCCTCGACGACCCCTCCGGTGCGGTCGTGGCCCTCGATTTCGACGGCACCCTCGCGCCGATCGTCGACGACCCGGAGGCCGCCCGCGCGGACACCGATGCGGTCCTGGCCCTGTCCCGGCTGTCCCCGCACCTGGACGCCGTGGTGATCGTGACCGGCCGCCCCGCCGCGGTCGCCGTCGCCTACGGCCGGTTCGCCGGCGTCCCCGGACTCGACCGCCTCGTGGTGCTCGGCCACTACGGCCTGGAGCGCTGGGACGCGGTCAGCGGGCGCGTGCACGCGCCCGACGTCCCGCCCGGCGTCGACGCCGTGCGGGCCCTGCTGCCCGGCGTGCTGTCCGGACTCGGCCTGTGGGAGACCACCTGGACCGAGGACAAAGGCAGCGCGCTCGCCGTCCACACGCGCCGCGCCGCCGACCCGCAAGGCGCCCTCGACGCACTTCGCGCCCCGCTCGCCGCGCTCGCGCACGACCACGGCCTGGTCGTCGAACCCGGCCGGTACGTGCTGGAGTTGCGTCCCGCCGGGATGGACAAGGGCCAGGCCCTCACCGCGTTCCTCGCGGAACGCGGCGCGCGCAGCGTGCTGTTCGCCGGTGACGACCTGGGCGACCTGGCCGCGTTCGACGCGGTGGAACGGCTGCGCGGCGAGGGCGTCGCGGGCGTGACGGTGTGCAGCGGCTCCGCGGAGGTGAGCGAACTCGCCGAGCGCGCCGACGTGGTCGTCGACGGACCGCCCGGGGTCGCGGCGCTGCTTGCCGCCCTCGCGGACGCGGTGTAGCGGGCGGCCTGCCCAAGCGGAACCAAGCCCGGGTCCATGCCAGCCCGGGGCCGGCCCAAGCCCGGCCCAAGTCCGGCCCGGGCTCAGCCCAGCGCGTCCAGCTGGTCGAGGAACCACTGCTGTGGGCTCAGCGCGGTCGCCGCCGCGGCGAGCCGCTTGGTGCGTTCGCCGCGTTCCGCGTCGTCCATCGACAGCGCGGTGTGCAGGGCCTCGGTCGTCGCCGTCACATCGAACGGGTTCACCACGACGGCGTCCGCGCCGAGTTCCTCGAATGCGCCCGCCTCGCGGGACAGCACCAGCGCGCAGCCGCGCTCGGACACCACCGGGATCTCCTTGGCGACCAGGTTCATGCCGTCCCGGATCGGGTTCACCAGCGCCACGTCGGCGAGCCGGTACGCCGCCAGCGACCGCGGGAAGTCGTCGTTGACGTGCAGGATCAGCGGCTGCCAGGTGCCGTCCCCGAACTCGTCGTCGATCTCCTTGGCGATCCGCTGCACCGCCGCCGTGTACTCGCGGTACTCCGGCAGGTCGTGCCGCGACGGGTACGCGAACGCGACGTGCACCACGCGCCCGAGCCACTCCGGCCGGGTCCGCAGCAGGTCGCGGTAGGCCAGCAGCCCCCGCACGATGTTCTTCGACAGCTCGGTCCGGTCCACCCGCACGATGACCTTGCGGTCGCCGACCGCCTCGCGCAGCGCGGCCAGCCGCGCCTCGACGTCCGGCCGCGACGCGCGGTCGCGCAGGAATTCGGCGTCCGCGCCGAGCCCGTGCACGCCGATCTCGGTCACCCGGCCGGCGTGCGTGACGGTCATCGCCGCGCGGTCGACGTCGGCGCCGAGCAGTTCCTCGCAGCAGTCCAGGAACGCGCCCGCCCACCGCCGGGTCAGGAATCCCGCGTGGTCCGCGCCGAGGATGCCTTCCAGTACGGCACGCGCGATGTCGTCCGGCAGCAGCCGGAAGTAGTCCGGCGGCGCCCACGGGGTGTGCGAGAAGTGCCCGATCCGCAGGTCGGGCCGCAACGAGCGGAGCATCCGCGGGGTGAGCGTCAGGTGGTAGTCCTGCACGACGACCTGCGCGCCTTCGCTCGCCTCCGCCGCGAGGGCCTCGGCGAACGCCGCGTTGTAGGCCTCGTACGACGCCCACTCCTTGCGGAACCGGCCGTCGAAGACCGGCGTGGTCGCCGTGTCGTACAGCATGTGGTGGATGAACCACAGCGTCGAATTGGCTATGGCGTTGTAGGCCCGCGCGAACGTCCCCGGGTCGATGTCCAGCATGTGGACGGCCAGTCCGCCGGTGTCGTACCCGGCCCGGTCGATCCGCCCGGCCGGCGCTTCCCGCGCCGCGGTGCGGTCCGCCTCCGACAGCGCCGCGCACACCCACACCGCGCCGGTGCCCTGGCCTGCCGCGGAGAGCCCGGACACGAGTCCGCCGCCGCCGCGCCGGACGCTCAGCGAACCGTCGTCCTCGGCGTGGAACGACACCGGACCGCGGTTGGACGCGACAAGGACACGTGCTTGGGCGCTCATGCCTGCAAACCTAGCCATCCGGCCGGTCGGACAAACCCCGGAGCCGTGCCGCGCACCCGGGCGCGACCCGGCACGGCGTCCGGGACTGCCCGCGGGATCAGCCGGCGAGCGCGTCGCGGGCGCGGTACTCCGGGATCGTGATCATCGGGGGCCGTTCGTGCGCGGCCACGTCGTGGCTGGTCACCCGGAACCCCTTCTCGTCGCGTTCGAACTGGGCGAACAGCGTGTTGAGGCCGCCCGCGCCCTTGCGCACCCGGCCGTCGCGGTGCAGCCGCTCCAGCACCGCCTGCCAGATCTCGCCCGCCATCCGGCCGAGCCCGGCTTCGTCCTGGTGGCTGTGCCGCCGCACGCCCACGTCGACCTGCGCCATCGCGTCCAGGCCGACCAGGTTCAGGGTGTCGACGAGCATCGCGGTCTCGATGCCGTAGCCGCACGGGAACGGCAGGCGTTCCAGGAGGTGGCGGCGCACCGCGTACTCGCCGCCGAGCGGCTGCACGAACCCGGCGAGTTCCGGCCAGTACATGTTGAGCAGGGGACGCGCGACCAACTCGGTGACCCGGCCGCCGCCCGCGGGCACCACGGTGTCGCCGATCTCCAGCGGCCGGTCGTACATCGCCTTCACGAGCTGCACGGACGGGTCGGTCAGCAGCGGGCCGAGGATGCCGGACACGAAGTCCGCGGAGAACCCGCGCAGGTCGGCGTCGACGAAGCAGACGAGGTCGCCGGTCGTGGCGAGAAGCGATCGCCACAGCACCTCGCCCTTGCCGCGCACCGCGGGCAGCCGGGGCAGGATCTCGTCGCGGTGCACCACGCGGGCGCCCGCCGCGGCGGCGACGTCGGCAGTGCGGTCGGTGGACCCGGAGTCGACCACGACCAGCTCGTCGACGAGCGGGTGGCGCTCCATCAGCTCGCTGCGGATCGTGCGGACTATCGCCCCGACGGTCGGCTCCTCGTCGAGGGCCGGCAGCACCACGCTGACCCGGATCTGCCCTGCCCGCTTTGCTTCCACCAGCTTCGGGACCGGCCAATCGGCGGCGGTCGAGGACCTCCGGTCCAGCCAGCGGCTCACCTCGGGCAGCACTGTGACGTTCCCCTGTCGCTTCTTGCGCGCATCGTGCGATTCGTGTGTCTATCGTCTCGCGTGGCGGACGGCGATGATCGGCGGGTGGCCGCTTCGGTTACAGTCTTCGTCACGAGGTACGACGATCGCACGTCGACCCGGACAAATGCGGTGCACGAGCCGGTGATACGGCCCACTAGCCCGCCATACAGCTCATCCAGAGGGGCAGAGGGAACGGCCCGTTGAAGCCCCGGCAACCATCCGATCGGTACCCATGTGCATTGCACGCGGGCCTCCCGGCGGACTGGTGCCAAGTCCGTCCCGCGGGAACCCCCGTGGGGAAGATGAGGAGAGAGGCCTCGCCATGGCTACACCCACGATCGATTCCGCCGCCCTGACCTCCGGTGCCTTCGGCCCCGCGGCCGCCTTGTCGTGCCGCGAATGCGGTGAGCGCTACGACCTCGGCCCGATCTTCGCGTGTGCGTTCTGTTTCGGGCCGCTGGAGGTCGCCTACGACTTCTCCGGCGGCGTGACCCGCGAGCAGATCGAAGCCGGTCCGAACAGCATCTGGCGGTACGCGCCGCTGCTGCCCGTGTCCGCGGACGTGGCCTCCCGCCCGAACCTCAACCCGGGCTTCACCAAGCTGGTCGCGGCCCGCAACCTGGGCCGCGAGCTGGGCCTGAAGGACCTGTACGTCAAGGACGACTCGGGCAACCCGACGCACTCGTTCAAGGACCGCGTGGTGGCCATCGCCCTCGAGGCGGCCCGCAACTTCGGCTTCACCACGCTCTCCTGCTCGTCGACCGGGAACCTGGCCGGTGCCGTCGGCGCCGCGGCCGCCCGGGCGGGCCTGCGCTCCTGCGTGTTCATCCCGTCCGACCTGGAGGCCGGCAAGGTCGTCACGGCGGCCGCCTACGGCGGCGAGCTGGTCGCGATCGAGGGCACCTACGACGAGGTCAACCGATTCTGCTCGGAGCTGATCGGCGACCCGGTCGGCGAGGGATGGGGCTTCGTCAACGTCAACCTGCGGCCGTACTACGGCGAGGGCTCCAAGACGCTGGCCTACGAGATCGCCGAGCAGCTCGGCTGGCGGCTGCCCGAGCAGATCGTGATCCCGATCGCGTCCGGCTCGCAGCTCACCAAGATCGACAAGGGCTTCCGCGAGCTGATCAAGCTCGGCCTGGTCGAGGACGCCCCCTACAAGATCTTCGGGGCGCAGGCCGAGGGCTGCTCGCCGGTGTCCGCCGCGTGGAAGGCCGGGCACGACGTGATCCGGCCGGTCAAGCCGGACACCATCGCCAAGTCCCTGGCCATCGGCAACCCGGCGGACGGGCCCTACGTGCTCGACGTGTGCAAGCGGACCGGCGGCGCGGTGGAGGACGTCGACGACACGCAGGTCGTCGACGCGATCAAGCTGCTGGCCCGGACCGAGGGCATCTTCGGCGAGACCGCGGGCGGCGTGACCGTCGGCGTGCTGCGCAAGCTGGTGGAGACCGGGCAGCTGGACCCGGACGCCACGACCGTCGTCCTCAACACCGGCGACGGACTCAAGACCCTGGACGCCATCGAGGGCACGACGGGCGCGACCGCGACCATCCGCCCTTCGCTGGACGCGTTCCGCGCGGCCGGCCTGGCCTGACGCCGCCTCCGTAAGAGCCTCGAAAGGTTGATGACACAGATGAGCGTTTCCGTCCGCATTCCGACGATCCTGCGCACCTACACCGACGGCGCCGCCGAGGTCACCGCCGAGGGCGCGACGCTGGCCGAGGTCGTCGAGTCGCTGGAGAAGAGCTACCCGGGCATCGCGGCGCGCGTGCTCGACGACACCGGCAAGCTGCGCCGGTTCGTGAACGTCTATGTCAACGACGACGACGTGCGTTTCGCGGACGGCCTGCAGACCGCGACGCCGGACGGTGCGAACGTCTCGGTGATCCCGGCCGTCGCGGGCGGTTGTTGATCCCGCAATAAACGAAGTCCGCCGCCCGGTGCACCGGGCGGCGGACTTTTTTCATGATCCCAACCCGAGGCCCGCCAGAGCGCCTTGCGGCGCGCCGCATTCGGAACCGCCGATTCCGTGGAAGGCTGGTGCCGGTGCACTCCGGTACTACCGCATTTTCCGGAGATGTCGCGGCAACCGCCACAGAATCCCGTGGCCGGGATCACACCCGAAATGTCCCGTTCGTCGCATTTATTGCGGAGTGAAATGCGGCTTTCCGTGGCCTACGTCACGCTCTGGGGCTTTTATTCCTCCCGGATTTCTCGTCCGTTTGACCTGTTGCGTCGGGCACGCATCCGGATACATTCAGCCGCGGTCGGACGGTTCCACGTACTGGTTCCTGGTGTGTGGCAACAACTCGCGAACCTGCTTGCCCTGTGCTGACTTCACTCAGTCGGTCAAGAAGTAAGCGAACGACCCGGAGCTGCGGCGCGCAGTTTCCGTGAAAGGGCCAGTAACAGGGGAGTTAGGAATGGCTCAGGGCACCGTCAAGTGGTTCAACGCGGAGAAGGGGTACGGCTTCATCGCGGTCGACGGTGGTGCGGACGTCTTCGTCCACTACAGCGCGATCCAGATGGACGGGTACCGGACGCTTGAGGAAGGACAGCGGGTCGAGTTCGAGATCTCGCAGGGGCAGAAGGGCCCGCAGGCGGACATGGTCCGCGTGACCGGCTGAGCCCGTTCACAGCTCTTCTGAATACTGCTTTTCTTCTTCAGACGTGCCGAAGGCCCGGTCCCCCGTGCAGGGGGGTCCGGGCCTTCGGCGTGCCCGGGGGGCGCCGGAGCGGGCGGGACGGCAGGGGCGGCAGCGCGGCGCGGGCCCTGATACGGCCGGGTCCGCTTGCACTCGACCTACCCGAGTGCTAATCATTGGCGTTAGCACTCTGGATGTGAGAGTGACAAAAGGACCGGGCAGACGAGGTCCGGAGGCCGTGGGGGAAGGATCCCCGCGGAGTCGGGTCGTCCGTCGCGGGCGTCGGCCGGTCCTTCAGCATCCACCCCGTTCTGGGAGGACCTCACCACATGGCCAAGATCATCGCGTTCGACGAAGAGGCGCGTCGCGGCCTTGAGCGCGGGATGAACCAGCTCGCCGACGCCGTCAAGGTCACGCTCGGCCCCAAGGGCCGCAACGTCGTGCTCGAGAAGAAGTGGGGCGCGCCCACCATCACCAACGATGGTGTGAGCATCGCCAAGGAAATCGAGCTGGAAGACCCGTACGAGAAGATCGGCGCCGAGCTGGTCAAGGAGGTCGCGAAGAAGACGGACGACGTCGCCGGTGACGGCACGACGACCGCGACCGTCCTGGCCCAGGCGCTCGTGCGTGAGGGTCTCCGCAACGTCGCCGCCGGCGCCAACCCGATGGCCCTCAAGCGCGGCATCGAGAAGGCCGTCGAGGCCGTCTCCGAGCAGCTGCTCAACCTGGCGAAGGACGTCGAGACCAAGGAGCAGATCGCTTCCACGGCCTCCATCTCCGCCGCCGACCCGCAGATCGGCGAGATGATCGCCGAGGCGATGGACAAGGTCGGCAAGGAAGGCGTCATCACCGTCGAGGAGAGCAACACCTTCGGGCTCGAGCTCGAGCTCACCGAGGGCATGCGCTTCGACAAGGGCTACATCTCGCCCTACTTCTCCACCGACCCGGAGCGTATGGAGGCCGTCCTCGACGACCCGTACATCCTGATCGTCAACAGCAAGATCGCCTCGGTGAAGGACCTCCTCCCGCTGCTGGAGAAGGTCATGCAGAGCGGCAAGCCGCTCGCGATCATCGCCGAGGACGTCGAGGGCGAGGCCCTGGCCACGCTCGTCGTCAACAAGATCCGCGGCACCTTCAAGTCCGTCGCCGTCAAGGCCCCGGGCTTCGGCGACCGCCGCAAGGCCATGCTGGGCGACATCGCCATCCTCACCGGTGGCCAGGTCGTCAGCGAAGAGGTCGGCCTCAAGCTGGAGAACGCGGGCATCGACCTGCTCGGCCGCGCCCGCAAGGTCGTCGTCACCAAGGACGAGACGACGATCGTCGACGGCGCCGGCGACTCGGACCAGGTCGCGGGCCGCGTGAACCAGATCCGCGCGGAGATCGAGCAGTCCGACTCGGACTACGACCGCGAGAAGCTCCAGGAGCGCCTCGCCAAGCTGGCCGGCGGCGTGGCCGTCATCAAGGCCGGCGCGGCCACCGAGGTGGAGCTCAAGGAGCGCAAGCACCGCATCGAGGACGCGGTGCGCAACGCCAAGGCCGCCGTCGAGGAGGGCATCGTCGCCGGTGGTGGCGTGGCCCTGCTCCAGGCGTCCGAGGGTGCGTTCGGCAAGCTCGAGCTGGACGGCGACGAGGCCACCGGTGCCGCGATCGTCAAGCTCGCCGTCGAGGCCCCGCTGAAGCAGATCGCGGTCAACGCCGGCCTTGAGGGCGGCGTTGTCGTGGAGAAGGTGCGCAACCTTCCCTCGGGCCACGGTCTGAACGCCGCGACCGGCGAGTACGTCGACCTGGTCGCGACCGGCATCATCGACCCGGCCAAGGTGACGCGCTCCGCGCTGCAGAACGCGGCCTCCATCGCCGCGCTGTTCCTCACCACCGAGGCCGTCATCGCGGACAAGCCGGAGAAGGGCGGCGCCCCGGCCGGCGGCGCCCCCGACATGGGCGGCATGGACTTCTGATCCGAGGGCCCGGTGACCGGGCCCGCGGACCGGACGGCGGGTATTCGACGCCGAGGTCTCTTCGGAGGGCGGCATCCCCTTGGGGGTGCCGCCCTTCGGCGTTTCCTACTCGGCCGCCGAGAGCCACCCCAGCGGGGCGATCGGAGTCGCCGCCTTCTCGCACATCCACGTCGGGTCTTCGCCCAGTTCGGGTTCCAGGTAGAGCTGGTGGGCGTCTTCCGTGTCGGCGTGGTGGGGGCAGGCGGGCCAGCGGATGCCCGTTTCGTCGAGGGCTTCCTGGACGTCCTGCGCGACGAGTCCGGGGGCGAACTTCGCGCCGTCCGGCCACTCGCGGCACCACCAGCGGCGCCCCGCCACGGCGTCCTCGACGAGGGACACGATGGCCGGGTCGGTGGCGCCGCACGCGGTCAGGTCGCGCAGCACCACCGCGCGGGCTTCGTGAAGGGCGGTTTCGACGGGGTCTTCGATGGGGTCTGCGTCCACCCCTCCATTGTCCGCGGCCGGGGGCGGAGCCGCGGCGGGGGCACGCGGCACGGGCAGGGCCGATCGCGTGGCGGACGTCGTCCCGCCGCGTCCCCCGGGCCTGTCGGCCGCGCCGCGGGGGATGATCGACCCGTGACGGTACTCATCGATCCCCCCACGTGGCCCGGTCACGGCCGCATGTGGTCGCACCTGGTCAGCGACGTCTCCTACGACGAACTGCACGCGTTCGCACGCGCTTTGGGCGCGCCCGAGCGCGGGTTCGACCGGGACCACTACGACGTCCCGGCGGAAATGTACGACCGGGCGATCGCGCTGGGCGCGCAACCGGTCGGCGGCAGGGAACTCGTGGCGCGGCTCAATGCCGCCGGGCTGCGGCGGCGGAAGCGGCGCAACGCGGGCCCGGCGCCGGACGCGCCCTAGACACGCCCTGGCGCTCAGCCCTGCTGCCGGGGGATCCCGCCTTCCAGCCGCTCCAGTTCCGTCCGCAGGTTGCGCCGCGCCGGCTCCTCGTAGCGGGCGTAGCCCATCGGCGTGTGGAACAGCCGTGGCAGCGCCAGCAGATCACGCAGTACCGCGGCGCGCGCGTTGCGGAAGGCCTCCTCCGGGACGAACGCGTACTCGTCCCGGACCGCCGCCGCATAGGCGTCGTAGGTCTCGCGCGGCGTGGCCAGGATCGCGAGGTCCGCGTCGCACAGCACCGCCGCGTTGCGGTCGCCTTCGGACGGGGCGTGCTCGGCGGTGACCCGTACCAGCCGGGCGGTCTCCGCGACCAGCGGCGGGTCGATGCCCGCCTCGGTGAGCGCGCGTTCCGCGAGGCGGGCGCTGCGTTCCTCGTTGTCGGCGCGGGCCGGGTCGTAGACCGCGTCGTGGAACCACGCGGCGAACCGGACCGCGTCCGGGTCGTCGGCGTCCTGGGCGAGTTCGTCGACGAGGTCGAGTACCGCGAGCAGGTGTCCCGTCGCGTGGTAGCGCCGGTGCGCCTGCGAGTACCGGCCGATCAGATCCTCGCCGACGGCGGCGGCCGTCGCGCCGGAGTCCCCGACGAGCCGGGCCCAGCGTTCCTGCAGCGTCATGGTGGCGGTCTCCTGGATGCGTTCCACGGGTTCAGCATGCCAGCCGCCCCCGGCATTTCCCGGGACGCCATGCGGTGCGGCGCCCCGAGCGGAGCATCCCCCGAGACCCGGTCGGCGAATCCGATGATCGTTCCGGGAATGCGGGCGTGACGTCCGTCCGGTTCAGGCGGCGAGTTCGTCGGGGAGTGCGCGGCTGTGCGTGACCACCAGGCCGGAGACGGCGCGGGTCAACACGACGTACAGCCGTCGCAGGCCTTGCGGTTCGGCTTCGACGATCTCCGCCGGTTCGACGACCGCGATGTGGTCGAACTCAAGGCCCTTGGCCAGGCTCGCCGGGACCAGGTTGAGCCGCGACTCGGTCGCGGTGTCGGCGCCCAACTCGCGGAAATCGGTGCCGGTTTCGGCGAGCGCCTTGGCCAGCGCCGGAATGCGGGCGTCGGCGGCGATCAGGCCGACCGAGCCTTCCAGACCGAGCAGGACCCGGGCGTCGGCGGCCGCCGCGGTGTCCAAGTCCGCCGCGTCGGCCGGGTTCAGGGTGAGCGACCCGGGCGCCTCGCGAACCGACGACGCGGGGGCCAGGCCGGGGGCGATGTGCGGGAGCAGGCGGCTCGCGAAGTCGAGGATTTCGCGCGGCACCCGGAAGCCCTGGGTCAACTCCTCGACACGGGCGCCCTCGTGCCCGAGGTGCCGGAGCGTCTCGGCCCAGTCGGCGGCCGCCCACGGCGTGGTGCCCTGCGCGATGTCGCCGAGCACGGTCGCCGAACCCGTGGTGCAGCGGCGGCCGATCGCGCGGCACTGCATCGCCGACAGGTCCTGGGCTTCGTCGACGACGACGTGGCCGACGCTCGGTGTCCGCGCGACCAGGTCGGCCGCCTCGTCGATGAGCACCGCGTCCGCGGGCGTCCACTTCGCCGAACCGACCCCGCGGGCCGGCTTCTCCCACAGCAGCAGCGCCTGTTCCTCGGTGGTGAGGATGCCGTCCGCGTTCGCGGCCAGGAACTCCGGGTCGGAGAACAGCCGCAGCACCAGCTTCGCCGGATCGACGGCCGGCCACACCGCGTTGACCACGTCGCGCACCGGCTTGGACCGCGCCACCGCGTCCTGCACCCGGTCGTCCGGGGACTCGCCGGCGCGTTCCATCTGCACCAGCACCGCGTGCGCGAGGCGCTGGTGCAGCATGTCGCGGGCGGCGCCGTACCGGACGTCGCGGCCGCGCAGCGCGGTCACGACCTCCTCGATCTCGTACGCGGGCAGCCGCCACCGCCGCGAACCCCGCACCACCAGCAGCGACTCGGCCGGCATCGCGACACCGGACCACACCGCGCAGCGCAGCACCTCGGCCATCCGCGCGTCGCCCTTGAGCCGCCCCCGGTCCGGGTCGTCGGGGGCTTTGACCGGTACGCGCGCGACGCGGCCGACGAGGTCCTCGACGGTGGTCTGCCCGACCTCGACCTCGCCGAGCGCGGGCAGCACCTGCTGGATGTAGTCGAGGAACGACCGGTTCGGGCCGACGACCAGGGTGCCGCTGCGCTGGAGCCGCTCGCGGTGCGCGTACAGCAGCCACGCCACGCGGTGCAGGCCGACCGCGGTCTTCCCGGTGCCGGGCGCGCCTTGGACGCAGACGGTGTCGCCGAGGTCGGCGCGGACGATCTCGTCCTGTTCGGGCTGGATGGTCGCGACGATGTCGCGCATCGGGCCGACGCGCGGGCGCTCGATCTCCGCGGCCAGGATCGCGCTCGCGCGGTCGGTCTCGTCGCGGTCGGTGAGGTGCTCGTCCTCGAACGCGGTCAGGTCGCCGCCGGTCCAGCCGAAACGGCGGCGCAGCTCCACGCCGAGCGGTTCGATGCGGGTGGCGCGGTAGAACGACCGCGACACCGGGGCGCGCCAGTCGACGACCATCGGGTCGCCGAGGTGGTCGTGCACATGGCGGCGGCCGATCCAGAAGCGTTCGACGGGTCGCGTCGGATCGGCGGCGACCTCGACGGGCGCGGTGCCGGTGGACACGTCGGGGGCGTCCGCGAAGCGGCCGTCGACGCGGCCGAAGAACAGCGGGGCGTGCGCGTGGTCGGCGAGGGCCGCGATGCGGGCCTGGATCAGGCTGTGCACGAGCTTGTTGGAGACGTCGTTGCCGCCGACGTCGCGGAGGTCGAGCGCCTCGGTCTCCTCGCGCATGCGGCGCAGGGCCGTGCGGGCCGCGGCCAGGTGGGCTTGTTCCGCGGCGAGTGCGGCTTCGGGGTCCGCCTCGGTGTCGGGCAGGTCGGCCGACCGGGCGTCGGGGGCGAGGCCGTCGCCGGCGTAGGGGGCGGGGTCCGTTTCGAACGCGGGCATGCGGGCTCCGGGTGCGGTAGCGGCAGCGGGGTCGCCGACCGATTCCGACCGGGCGGCGTGGCGCCGGCGCCCAACCCTCGCGGGCAGTGCGGTTACGCGGCAGCGGAAGCAGGCCAGCTTAGGCGGGCGCTCCGGGGCGGGCAAACCGATTCCGGCGCGGAATCCGATGCGCGTCCGGGCCCCGGGGCCGACCCCGAGGGCGTCCCCGAGGCCGGGTCGGGGGTGTCATCCCCGCGGCCTACCCCGATTGGCGACCCGGTGCCGACGCGCCCCTTATGCGGGGAAACCTAACGTTGTGGACATGGTGACCGTATTCCACTCCCACGCTCTGTCCGCCCCGCTCGGCCCGGACGCCGCGGCGTCCGGCCGGGCCCACGAAAGCGTCCTCGCCCGGACCGGCCGGATCGCCGCGCTCACCGTGCGCGGCGCGGCGATCTTCGCCGTCACCGGGCTGAAAGTCGCGATCCTCGGCAAGGACGGCGTCGATTGACCGCCGTCCCTGCCGTCCCTGCCGTCCCTGGCATCTCTGCCGTCCCGCCCGTCCGGTCCGTCTCTCAGGAAACCTCGTCCGGAAGCTCGCCGCCGCGCAGGTCGTCGGCGTCGACGATGCGGTACGCGTAGCCCTGCTCGGCCAGGAACCGCTGCCGGTGCGCGGCGAACTCCTGGTCGATCGTGTCCCGCGCCACCACCGAGTAGAAGCGCGCCGCGCGGCCGTCCGCCTTCGGGCGCAGCACCCGGCCGAGGCGCTGGGCCTCCTCCTGGCGCGACCCGAACGAGCCGGACACCTGGATCGCGACCGCCGCCTCCGGCAGGTCGATCGAGAAGTTGGCGACCTTGCTGACCACCAGCACGGAGATCTCGCCCTGCCGGAACGCCTCGAACAGCCGCTCCCGCTCGGTGTTGCGGGTCTCGCCCTTGATGACCGGGGCGTTCAGCGTCTCGCCGAGTTCGTCGAGCTGGTCGATGTACTGGCCGATGACCAGCGTCTGCTCGCCCGCATGGCTCTCCACCAGTTCGCGGGTGACCCGCGTCTTGGTCGCGGTGGTCGCGCAGAACCGGTAGCGCTCCTCCGGCTCGGCCGTCGCGTACGCCAGTCGTTCCGCGTCGGTCAGCGTGACCCGCACCTCGACGCAGTCCGCGGGCGCGATGTAGCCCTGGTTCTCGATCTCCTTCCACGGCGCGTCGTACCGCTTCGGGCCGATCAGCGAGAACACGTCGCCTTCGCGGCCGTCTTCGCGCACCAGCGTCGCGGTCAGGCCGAGCCGCCGCCGGGCCTGCAGGTCGGCGGTGAACCGGAAGATCGGCGCGGGCAGCAGGTGCACCTCGTCGTAGACGATGAGGCCCCAGTCCCGCGAATCGAACAGCTCCAGGTGCGGGTAGACGCCCTTCCGGCGCGTCGTCACCACCTGGTACGTGGCGATCGTGACCGGGCGGATCTCCTTGCGGGTGCCGCTGTACTCGCCGATCTCGTCCTCGGTCAGCGACGTCCGCTTGACCAGCTCGGCCTTCCACTGCCGCGCCGAGACCGTGTTGGTCACCAGGATCAGCGTGGTCGCCTTCGCGGTCGCCATCGCCGCCGCGCCGACGAGCGTCTTGCCGGCGCCGCACGGCAGCACCACGACACCCGAACCGCCGTGCCAGAAGCCCTCCACGGCCTCCAGCTGGTACGGGCGCAGGTGCCAGCCGTCCTCGGCCAGGTCGATCTGGTGCGCCTCGCCGTCCACGTACCCGGCCAGGTCTTCCGCGGGCCAGCCCAGCTTGAGCAGCACCTGCTTGATCTGGCCGCGCTCGGACGGGTGCACCGCCACGGTGTCCGGGTCCACCCGGTTGCCGACCAGCGGTGCCATCTTCTTGCTGCGCAGCACCTCTTCGAGGACCGCGCGGTCGGTCGTGGTCAGGACCAGGCCGTGCGCGGGGTGCTTGGCGAGGGTGAGGCGGCCGTACCGCCCCATGGTGTCGGCGACGTCGACCAGCAGCGCGTGCGGCACCGGGTAGCGCGAGTAGCGCAGCAGCACGTCGACGACCTGCTCGGCGTCGTGGCCCGCGGCGCGCGCGTTCCACAGGCCGAGCGGCGTCAGCCGGTAGGTGTGCACGTGCTCGGGCGCGCGCTCCAGCTCGGCGAACGGCGCGATGGCCCTGCGGCACTCGGCGGCGGCCTCGTGGTCGATCTCCAGGAGGAGGGTCTTGTCGGACTGGACGATCAGGGGGCCGGATGTCGGCTGAGCCACGCGGACCTTCCTTACGGCGAACGGCGGACAACAAGTGTGAACCACTCCGGGAGCCCGGGTGTTCCGCCCGCCGGACCGGCGGCCCGTTGCGCGGCGCCGAGCGGGGCCGGGCGCCCGGCGGGAACCGGCGCGGAAACCGGCCGAAAACCGATCCGGACCGGCGATATTCCCCCCGGGTAGCAGCCGTCTTGCACCGTACTGCGCAGGGATGAGCGGGAGAGCCATCCCTAGGGAGGAACCACGGCCGAGGCACCCGCTTTTACTCTGGATATTCAATGGCGCATTTCCTGCCGCGGCCGGTACCCTCCGACCCCCTTGCGGCCTCCGACCCAGGTCCCGCGTTGAGTACGCACGGGCTGACCCGCGACTACGGCCGCGGCACCGGCGTGTTCGACGTGGGGCTGGTCGTGCCGCGCGGCTGCGTGTACGGACTGGTCGGGCCCAACGGCGCCGGCAAGACCACCCTGCTGTCGCTCATCAACGGCCTGCGCCGCGCCGACTCCGGCGAGGTCGTCTTCGGTGTCCCGGCGCACCGCGTCGCGGTCTGCACCGACGTGCCCGAGTTCGAACCCTGGCTCGACGCCGAGGAAGCCGTCGAACTGGCGGGCCGCCTGGTCAACCCGGACCTGCGCCCGGAGAACGTCAAAAACGCGCTGCACCGCGCCGGCCTCGTCGAGGCCGCCGACCGCAGGGTCGGCTCGTTCTCGCGCGGCATGACCCAGCGTCTCGGCCTGGCCGCCGCCCTGGTCGGCGAACCCGACCTGATGATCCTCGACGAACCCACCTCGGCGCTCGACCCGCGCGGCCGCGCCGAAGTCCTCGACCTGGTCGCCGGGATGCGCGGCCGCACCACCGTGGTGTTCTCCAGCCACATCCTGGCCGACGTGCAGCGGGTCTGCGACCACGTCGGCGTGCTGCGCGCCGGCCGCCTGCTCTACCAGGGCCCGGTCGCCGAACTCGTCGCCGAACACGTGCGCCCCACCTGGCTCATCCGGCTCCGCGACGACGGCGCCGCACTGTGCCGCACCTTCGCCGCCGAGGACTGGGTGGTCCGCGTCTCGTCGGTCCGCCCCGGCCTGGTCCGGGTGCACGCGCGCACCGTCGAGGACGGCGAACGGCACATCCTCGGCGTGCTCGACCGCAGCGGCGCCCGCGTCATCTCCGTCGGACCGGAGGAATCGGACCTGGAGAGCGCGTTCCTGTCCATCACCGGGGCGGCCCGATGACCAGCCGTTCCGACACGGCCGCCGCCGACGTGCGCGCCGACGCCCCGGCGGTGGCCGGGACCCGGTACGCGCGCACCGCCGCCGCGGCCGCCGCGGTCCGCCGCCGCCGTCCCCTCGGACTGTGGCGCCTCGAAGTCCTGCGCGTCGTCCGCACCAAGCGCTGGCTCCTGTTGTTCATCGCCTACCCGGTGCTGGGCAGCGCGGGGCCGATCATCGTCCGGCACATCAACTCGATCCTGTCCGCGCTCGGCGCGGACGGCGTCGACGTGCCGACCGACCTCACCGCCGACGCGGCGATGACCTCCTACGTCGGCGTGTCCGGCCAGATCGGCCTGCTCGTCGCGCTCGGCATGTGCGCGGCCGCCCTCGCCGTCGACCACCGGCCCGGCCTCGCCGCGTTCTACCGCACCCGCACCTGCAAACCCTGGCAGCTCGTCCTGCCCCGCTGGACGGTGTGCGCGGGCGCGGTGTGCCTGGCGAACCTCGTCGCGTCCGTCATCGTGTGGGCGGAAATCCGCTGGCTGTTCGGCCCCGTCCGCACCGACCTCATGCTGTACGGGATCTTCTTCTCGACCATCTACCTGCTCATGGCGCTCAGCCTGGTGGCCGGCGCCGCCGCGTTCCTGCGCCGCCCCGTGGCCCTGTTCGGCACGGCCCTCATCGCGCTGATCGTGTCGCCGCTGCCGCGCCTGTGGAAGCCGCTGCGCGGCTGGTCCCCGGACAAGCTCAGCTCCGTCGAGATCGGCCTGCTCGACGGCCATGAACCGGGCAGCTACGCCGGACCGGCCGCGGTCGCGCTCATGATCACCGGCACGCTGCTCGGCCTGTCGGTGTGGCGGATCGGGCGCCGGGAGATGTGAGGCGGCGGCCGGGATTTCCCCCGGCCGCGCTCAGGCTTCGTCGTCGCCCGGTTCCACCGGCGCGACGCCCGTGATCCGGTGCAGCGGATAGGTGTGGAGTTCGCCGACGGTCTGCTCCTGCGCCGTCACGAAACCGCCCTCCAGACCCAGCGGCACGATGATGCGCTGCGTGGCCCGGCCTTCGCGGGTGACGTAGCCGATCCACACCGGACGCCGCTCCGCCTGCGCGGACTGCAACGCCAGCAGCGTCTCCGCCGCCGAGGTGCGCGGCAGCTCGGCGGGCGCCTCGGCGTCCCCCGCCCCCCGGCCGCGGCCCGCGGTGGTGCGGTCCCCGGCGCGGATCGCGGTCACCGCGGCGGCGACCAGCGTCCCGCCCGGCGCGGGCGGCTCCCCGGCGACGCGCGGCGGCAGCGACCGCGGCGGGGTCCGCAGCGCGTCCGGGCGGGTCACCACGACGTCGCCGGTCGCCGACTCGGCCATCGGCGCGTATCCGAGTTGGCGCAGCATCGACAGGACCGCGTCCGGTGCCGCCTCGGCGGCCACCACCGTCGGTGCGAGCCGCCGCATCCGCAGCCCGTGCGCGCGGCGGTCGGCCAGCAGCTCGCCGAGCAGTGCCTCGTCGTCGCACCGCAGGTAGGCCGACGCCGCGCCGACGCGCAGCCGGCCGTGCCGCCGGGCCACGTCGTCGACCAGGTAGGTCAGCGGCTGCGGCACCGGCGTGCGGGAGTGCGTGGCGAACAGCCGGTGCAAGTCGGCGGCCGTCCGTCCGGAGTCCAGCGCGCGGCGGATCGATGGCTCGCTGAACCGGTACACCGTCGCACCGCCCGTGGACTCGACGTCCGCGGCCATGTGCAGCTCCTGCGCCAACTCCACCACCAGCGGGCCCGGCGCGACCGCGGTCAGGTCGGCCTGCAGCAGCACGTGGTCGAGCGGCGTCGGCAGCAGCGGCTCCAGCAGCAACGCGGCCCGCGGCAGGTCCCCGCCGAGCAGCGCCCGGCCCGCGGCGCTCAGCGCACCGCGCCCGGTCACGCCCAGCAGCTCCGCCTCGACGAGCGTGCGGTCGGCCAGCTCGGACCGCAGCCGCGCGGTCCGCACCGGGCGGTGCCAGGCCAGATCGGCGAGCAGGTCGGCGGCGGGCGCCGTGCTGCCGGGGGCGAGGCCGGCGAGGCGGCCGAGCAGCGCGTGCCGCACATCGGGTGCGGCGGTGCGGTCCACGCCGGGGCCCAGCGCGTTCACCGGGCGGTCCTTGTCGTCGCGCGTGCCGACCAGGCCCGGGACACGGGTCGTCTCCAGCCACACCCCGGCCAGCACCGACCAGCGTTCCGCGGTCGGGCGGGCCCGCCAGGTGTCATATGCCGGAGTGGGAAGCCACCGCTCGTCGGCTTCGCCGTCGCCCGCCGCCAACCCGGCCGCGTAGGCGAGTTCCAGCCACAGCGCGGCCTCCGGTTCGGGGACGTCGAGCGTCACCGCGGCACGCTTGAGGTCGCGCATGCCGAGGCCTCCGGCGCGCAGCACCGGCGGCCCGCCCGCGCTCCACGCCTCCAGCAGGTCCTCGATCCGCCGCACCGCGGTGAAGGCCGCCCCGGCCGCCGCCGCGTCGACCAGTTCGGGATCGCGCGGGGTCACCGCCAACTCGGGCGGCTCCGGCTCGAGCTGCCGGTGCACCCGGCCGCCGCGCAGCGTCAGCGCGACCTCGCGCGGCAGCACCACCGTCTGCGGCCCTGCGGGCACCAGCAGCGCCCGCGCCAGCAGCCACTCGACGGGGCTGCTCGCCTCGTCGGCCCGCACCGGCCGGTCGGCGCCGCGGACGCTGCCGGTGGGCGGGCCCCAGACCAGCTTCTCCAGCACTTCGGCGGCCTGCGGGGCCTCGGCGAGAAGGGCGCGCAGGGCGTCGGCGTCGGCGAACAGGGCACCGATCTCGGCGATCGCGGTCACCGCGTCCGGGGTGGGCGGAAGGCCGAGCGCGGACAGCAGCTCCTGGAGCCGGGCGGGGCCGGTCGCGGACAGCGCGGAGGCGAGGGCGGGGCCGAGCCCGGCCGGGGCGGCGCCGGCCAGGTCGCGCACGGTGCGGACCACGCGCAGAGCGTCCTCGGGGCCCCACAGCAGCGCCCGGGTCCGCAGCTCGGCGACGGCGCCGGGCAGCTGCGGCACTTCGGGGCCCACCAGCGCGGCGAGGTCGGCGAACCGGAAGCCGTCGGGGAGCACCACGGCGGCATCGACGACCTGCAGGGCGAACCGGTCCAGGCGCTCCAGCGCGCGGGACACCGACGCGCGGGTGGTGGCGCGGGTGGCGAGCTGGGTGAAGTCGACCGGGACGGGCGTGACCAGGTCCGGGCGGGCGCGGAGCAGCGCGCCGAGTTCGTCGTCGCTGCGGCGGCGCAAGTCCTCGGCGAGCGTCCGCGGGCCCCCGGGTGATCCGGCGGTCTCGGTGGCGGTCTCGGTCGACATGGTCATCCCCACAACGTTAGAGCGTCGGAGGCGAAGGTGAGCACCAGGATGATCGGTGGCGGGAGGTGCCGGATCGCGGTCATCGGATCGGGGTCATCGGATCGGGGTCATCGGATCGGGGTAAGGGATCGTAGGGCTCACGCTCCGGACCGTAAGCTCGTTCCCGGTTCTGTCCGGGTGATCAGGGGGCCGGCAATGGATTTCGAGAGCGACCGTCTGGTCCTGGAATACCTGGGGCAGGTCGGCGATGCCGCGCAGCGGAAGCTGCGGCCGGCCGACCGGGCCCGGCTCGTCGACCGGCTGCGTACGCAGATCAACAGCGAGCGGGAGCGGGCGAGTTCCGACAATCCGTCGCAGGTGCGGACGATCCTGGCCCGGATGGGGTCGCCCGAGGCCGTGGTCGCGAACGAGGTGCTGCGGGCGCCCAGTTACGACGCGCACAATGCGCTGGCCGGGGCGGGGCTCGGCGAGACCGCCGGCTATTCGCGGGGGTCGCGGGCGACGATCGCCGCGCAGATCGGGTTCCGGCCGGACGCCAGCCCGGTGCCGTCGCAGCGCGACGGCTCGGACGGCGACGGATTGGAGGCCAAGCCGATCGCGCCGCTCGGCGACGGGCTCATCGGCTGGCCCGCCTACCCGATCGGGATCCTGCCGGAGGGCAGCTCCGACTGGGAGGGCGGCGAGATCGTCGGGCCGGAGCCGGTGCGCCGTATTCCGATGCGCGCTTCCGCGCGGGAGCTGATGGCGATCGTGCTGATCGCGGTCGGTGCGATGGTCGGCTCCGTGGTGGTCGTGGTGATAGGGCTGCTGGTCGTCTTCACGTCCGGGGTGTGGGCCGGCGACGACAAGCGCATGGCGGCGTACGTCCTCCCGTCGGTGACCGTCGCGGCGTTCGTGACCGCGATGTGGCTGCGCGCCACCGGCCACGCGGGCGTGGACCTGACGCGGTCTCAGGCCGTGCACCGCTTCGAGGAGTTGCTGCCCGCGATCCCGCGGATAGCGGGAGCCGCGGCAGCCGTCTACCTGCTGTTCAAACTGCTGCGGACGCAAGCGCCCGATGCCGAGTAGCCCGCGGATCACCTGGCAGGCGCCGAGAGTTCCCGCAGTTCGTCGAGCACGAATCCGTCCGGGTCCGTCACCGAGCCCTGCGAGCACGACGTGAGGCGCGGGCAGCCGCTGCGCGCCGTGCGCACCGTCACCCGGAACATCCGTCCCGCCGCGGTGAGATCGACCGTCGTGCCGCCGTCGGCACGCTCGACGTGGCCGAGCGTGCGCACCGCCTCGACCGTGAGGATGCCGGTGTGGCTGCGCACGAACCACTCGGCGGCCTGCGCGGCGTGCGGCAGGCCCATCCGCCCGCGGTAATGCGCCAGGTCCACCTCGCCGCGCAGGCACGCCGCGCCGACCTTCGCCGCGACAGGCTCGGTCACCAGACCGTGGTAACTCCCGTGCGGCAGCGCCACGAGGTTGGCGGCGAACCGGTCGCCGCCCACGTGCGTGGTCTCCCACACCGGCTCGCCGTAGGCCGCGTGCAGCGTGCGCACGGTGGGCCGCCCGAACTGCGCGCAGCACGGCTCGCGTTTGCCGTGCGTGCACACCAGCAGGACCGGCTCGCGGTGCTCCGTCCCCCAGTTCGGGCGCTCGCCGCGCGACACCGCGGCGACGTCGAGGTCCAGCAGTTCGCGCAGGTCGGCGACTTCGCGCTGCTCCATCCACACCGGGGCGCCGTGCGGGCCGCCGGAGTACGCGACGTAGACCTGGTGCGGGGGCACCGGGCGGCGGTTTCCGGGGCGGCGCACGAGCTGCGGGCGGATCCGGTACGCGGGCAGCCGTTCGATGAACTCCGCGACGTCCGCGGGGACATCCGTAGGCAGACCGTGGGCGGGCCACGGGCCCGGGTGTTCGACGACCAGCCAGGCGTCGCAGGTCTCGGGCGCGCTGCCGAGCACCGCTTCGCCGAGCGCACGGGTGACGGCGGCGCAGCGGTTCGCACCCCGGGCCGGGGCGGCGGCGGGGGCGGCGGGGGCGGTCGAACTCACCGGTGGGTTCATCGGGCGGCTCCTGGTCCATGCGGTGCGCCGACGAGTGCGGCACGGCAGGAACGTTTGTGCGAACGAGCGTGTGTGCGAGTCGAGCGGGGCGAATCGGGCAGGCAACGCGGATCGAACAGGTGAAGCAGGTGGAGCAGGCGCAGCAGTCGTAGAAGGAGCAACAGGGACAGCAGTTGCCGCACGCAGAACAGACGCGGCAGGTGAGCAGGTGAGACGGGCAGCGCGGAACGGCTCAGCCGTCCGACGTGTCCGCCCCGTCCTTCGCGGACTCCGACTCCGACCCGGACTTCCGCACCCCTGGCGCTCCCGGCACGATCATCGGCGCGCCCGTCACCGGGCACGGCACGACGACGCAGTCCAGGCCGAAGACCTCGCCGACCAGTTCCGCGGTGACGATGTCGGACGGCGCGCCCTGCGCGACGATCCGGCCCGCGCGCATGGCCACGAGGTGGTCGGCGTACCGGCACGCCTGGTTGAGGTCGTGCAGTACGGCGACCGTGGTGCGGCCGCCTTCCTCGCCGAGTTCGCGTATCAGGTCGAGGACCTCGACCTGGTGCGAGATGTCCAGGAAGGTGGTGGGCTCGTCGAGCAGCAGGATCTCGGTGCCCTGGGCGAGGGCCATGGCGATCCAGACGCGCTGGCGCTGGCCGCCGGAGAGTTCGTCGACGTAGCGGTCGGCGA
This sequence comes from Uniformispora flossi, assembly GCF_049534875.1. Lineage (NCBI taxonomy): Bacteria > Bacillati > Actinomycetota > Actinomycetes > Kitasatosporales > Streptomycetaceae > Uniformispora > Uniformispora flossi. The sequence continues at coordinate 435,469 of NZ_JBMULZ010000004.1, read as the reverse complement.
GGTCGGTGACGTCGGTGCGGCGCATCGCGTCCTCGACGGCGGCTTCGTCGTCGCGCGACCACTGCTGCCACCAGCGCTGGTGGGGCTGGCGGCCGCGGGCGACCAGGTCGCCGACGGTGATGCCCTCGGGCGGCTGCGGGCTCTGCGGCAGTACGCCGACCTGCTGGGCGACGGTGCGGGTGGGCAGCGACCGCAGGTCGGCGCCGTCCAGCAGTACGGCGCCGGCGGCGGGCTTGAGGAGGCGGCCGAGGGCACGCAGCGTCGTCGACTTGCCGCACGCGTTGGGCCCGACGACGACCGTGACGGCGCCGGCCGGGATGTCGAGGTCGAGGTCCTCGACGATGATGCGGTCTTCGTAGGCCAGGCGCAGCCCGCGTGCGGAGAGTTCGCGGCGGGCGGCGGGGGCTTCCGCGTGCGTGTCGACAGGGGAGTCGGCAGTCACGGTCATGCGGCACCTCCGGTCCGGGAACGGGTGAGCAGCCACAGCAGGTAGGGGCCGCCGATCGCGGCGGTGACCACGCCGACCGGCAGTTCGGTGGGGGAGAAGAGCAGGCGGGCGCCGATGTCGGCGACGCACACGATGAGCGCGCCGACGAGCGCCGACGACACCAGGGGGATCTGCGGGGTGCGGGCGAGCCGCCGGGCGACCTGCGGGGCCATCAGGGCGACGAACTCGACGGGGCCCGCGGCGGCGGTGGCCGCGGACGCGAGGACGATGCCGATGACGGCGAGCCCGAGGCGGGTGCGGCCCAGGCGGATGCCCAGCGACGTGGCGGTGTCGTCGTCGAACCCGGCGGTGCGCTGCGCGCGTCCGGCCCAGGCGAGGAACGGCAGCAGCACGAGCAGGGTCAGCGCGAGGGGTTCGGCGTAGTCCCAGCCGCGGCCGTTGAGGCTGCCGGACATCCACACCTTGGCCTGCTGCGCGAGCACCACGTCGGCCTTGGTGAGGAGCATGTTGGTGACGCTCACCAGGGCCAGCGAGATGCCGACGCCGATGAGCACGAAGCGCTGGGCCTGCAGGCCGCGGCGCCACGCGAGGAGGTAGACGAGTGCGGCGGCGCCGATGCCGCCGAGGAGGGCCGCGTACGGGATGTCGCCGCTGCTCATGCCGCCGAGCACGAGGAATCCGACGACGCAGGCGCCCGCCCCGCGGGTGATGCCGATGACGTCCGGGCTGGCGAGCGGGTTGCGGGCGACGGTCTGGATGAGCGACCCGGCCGCGCCGAACGCGAGGCCGACCAGGACGCCGGTGACGACGCGCGGGAGCCGGAGCGTCCCGACGACGAAGTCGTTGTCGTTGGGCACCCCGAAGACCGAACGCAGCGCGTCGAGGGGGGACACGTAGGTCTCGCCGACGCACAGCGCGGTGACGAACGCGGCGGCGAGCAGCAGGAGGAGCACGCCCGCGACGACCGCGGACCGCCGGTGCACGAGGAACGACGCGCGGCGGTGCCGCAGCAGGCCGTGCCCCGCGGGCCGGGGCCGGCCGGATGGCCGGGACGGCGGCTCGGCGGGCTTCGCGGCGCCCGGCTCGGGGCGCGTGGTCAGGTCCGTCATGCGGCGGCCACCGGGCGTCGGCGGACCAGCAGGATCAGGACGGGCACGCCGAGCAGCGCGGTCATCACGCCGACGCCGACCTCGGCGGGCGGGAAGATCACCCGGCCGATGACGTCGGAGACCAGCAGGAGCGCGGGGGCGAGCACCGCGGACGTCGCGAGGACCCAGCGGTGGTCGGTGCCGACCAGGGCGCGGGCGGCGTGCGGGACGGCGAGGCCGACGAAGGCGATGGGCCCGGTGGCGGCGACCGCGGCGCCGGTCAGCACGACCGCGCCGAGTCCGCCGACGATGCGGATGGCGGCGACGTTGCGGCCGAGTCCGGCGGCCACGTCGTCGCCGAGGGCGAGCGCGTCCAGGCCGCGCGCGACGGCGATCACCAGCGTCGCGCCGACGGCGAGGAACGGCAGGACCTGCCAGGCGACGTCGGCGGTGCGGCCGGACAGCGACCCGGCGAGCCAGAACCGGTACTCGTCGAGGGTGCGCTGATCGGTCGTCAGGATCCCGGTGACGACGGCGCCGAGCGATGCGGCGAGGGCCTGCCCGGCGAGGGCGAGTTTGACGGGGGTGGCGCCGCCGCGGCCGCGCGAGGCGACCGCGTAGACCGCCACACCGGTCAGGAGCGCCCCGGCGAGGCCGAACCATACGTAGCCGGTGAGTGATCCGACGCCGAATACCGCGATCGCGGTGACCACGCCGACCGCCGCGCCGGTGCTGATGCCGAGGATGCCCGGCTCCGCGATGGGGTTCCGGGTGAGGCCCTGCATGACGGTGCCGGCGAGGCCGAGCGCCGCGCCGACCGCGATGCCGACGACGGTGCGCGGCACGCGCATCGACCGGACGACGACCGCGTCGGGGCTGTCGCCGCCGTGCAGCAGCGCCGACCAGACGGTGCCGAGCGACATGTGGCGGCTGCCGACCGCGAGGGAGAGGAAGGCCGCGACGACCAGCACGAGCAGCGCCGCGACCAGGAACCCGGTCCGGCGCAGCGTCGTCCGCTCGCGGATTCCCTGGGCTGCCACGGAATTAGGTTAGGTTAACCTAAACGCCCTGGCAAAGCCTGGTGGGATGTGGGGTGTTGCACATTCGCCGCGAAAAGGCGCGCGCCGGTCGCGTGGAAGGGCGGTCGGCCGCCGGCCGCACGGGCCAGGCGCACGGCGAGTCGATGTCCGGTCCTGCCCTTTGTGGGCGTGGGGCCGCGCCCCGGCCGTGGCCCCACGCCGCAAGGGACAGGGCGTGCGGCGCCGTCCGCGTTCGCCCTTTGTGGATCATCGGAGATCGACGTACAGGTCTGTGCGTTTCGGTTCGCCGGGGGTTCCGGTGCCGCGAACTTCCCATCGTTAAGAGCGCTTGTCAATAGACGATGACAACGTGCGCGTGTCGACACGTGTCGATGCCGCGCGGCGTGACGCAGCGTGGCCGAAACGCGGCTGACGGGGCGTCAGCCAAGCTGTCCGACAGGCGCTCGGGCAGGCCGGGTTTCCGGCAGGCGGGTTGCTAGGCGGGCAGCTTGCGGCGCTGGCCGCGCGCGGCGGCGAACAGCCCGCCCATCGCCAGGGCGAAGCCGAGCGGCATCAGCATGCTCAGCAGATACACGGCGCGCGGCAGCGGGTGCGCGCCGATGAGGAACGGGGTCAGCGTGACCAGGACGGCCAGCGTGCCGACCGCGAACACGATCGCGCCGACCCGGATCGCCAGGTCGGCCCGGCCGACCGCGGGGGCCGCTGCGGGGGAAGTTTCGACGGTGCTCACCCGTCCACCGTACTTGCTGCGCCGGGCGGTTCCCGGCCGGGTATCCCCGTATGCCCCGTCGGTCCCGACCGTTAGCCTGGTCGGGTGAACGGGGGGCGTCCGCTGCGTCACCTGGCGTACCCCGTCATGGAACTACCCGTCCCGGGCCATCCAGATGGCGACGTCCCGACACAATCGAGGTCCCCCGTGCCTACCGGCAAGGTCAAGTGGTTCGACACCGAGAAGGGCTTCGGCTTCCTCTCCCGGGACGACGGCGGCGACGTCTTCGTCCACTCCTCCGCGCTGCCGCAGGGTGTCGACTCGCTCAAGCCCGGCATGCGGGTCGAGTTCGGCATCGTCGAAGGCCGCCGCGGCGAGCAGGCGCTGTCCGTGCGCGTGCTGGACCCTCGCCCGTCCGTGGTCGCCGCCACCCGGAAGAAGCCCGACGAGATGACCGTCATCGTCGAGGACGTCATCAAGGTCCTCGACGGCGTCTCCAACACGCTGCGCCGCGGCCGCCACCCCGACAAGCCGACCGCGCACAAGGTCGCCGAACTCCTGCGCGCGGTGGCCGACCAGCTGGAGAGCTGAACCCGGCGGCCCGGACCGCGTCAGCGGCCCGGGAACGCCAGCAGTTCGGGGGCCACGCCCGGGACCAGGCCCTCGTCGGCGGCGCGCGTCAGCAGCCCGCGCACGGCCGCGTAGCCCGCTTCGCCGAGGTCGCGGGTGAACTCGTTGACATACAAGCCGATGTGGCGCTCCTGCACGGTCGCGCTCATCTCCTGCGCGTGCTCCTGCACGTAGGCCCGTGACGCCGCCGGGTCCGCCCACGCGTACTCCACCGACGCCCGCGCCGCCGCGGCCAGCGCCGGAAGATCCAGCGAACGCCGCGCGACGATCGCGCCCAGCGGGATCGGCAGGCCGGTGTCCGCCTCCCACGCCTCGCCCATGTCGGCCAGGCACGTCAGGCCGTACTCCTGGAACGTGAAACGCGCTTCGTGGATCACCAGGCCCGCGTCCACCACGCCGTCGCGCACCGCGGGCATGATCTCGTGGAACGGCAGCACCCGGATCTCGCCGACGCCGCCCGGCACCGCCTTCGCCGCCCACAGCCGGAACAGCAGGTACGCCGTGGACCGTTCGCTCGGCACCGCCACCACACGGTCCGCCAGGTCGGCCGGCGCCGCCGCGTCCCGGGTGAGCACCAGCGGCCCGCAGCCGCGGCCCAGCGCACCGCCGCACGGCAGCAGCGCGTATTCGTCCAGGACCCAGGGCAGGGCCGCGTAGGAGATCTTCAGGATGTCCAGTGCGCCTTGCTCGGCAAGCCCGTTGGTGATGTCGATGTCCGCGTACCGCACCTCGACGCCGGGTGCGCCGGGCACCAGGCCGTGCGTCCACGCGTGGAACGTGAACGTGTCGTTCGGGCACGGCGAATACGCCATCGTCAGACTCACGCGGCCACCTCGCTCAGCTCAGCTTTCGTCCAGTACCGGCAGCACCGCCGCCATGGCCGTGCCCAAGGCCGTCAGCGCGCCGGGAATCCGCCACGCCGCCCGGTCCCGCGGACCCACCGCGTTGGACACGGTGCGCAGTTCGCCGACCGGCAGTCCCGCCGCGGCCGCCGCGGTGGCGACCCCGAAGCCCTCCATGGCCTCCGCCGCCGCTCCCGGGTGACGCGCCGTCAGCTCGGCCGCGCGCGCCGCGCTGCCGGTCACCGTCGACACGGTGAGGACCGGGCCCTCGACCACCTGCGGGAGCACGCCGCGCGCCGCGGCGGCGATCCGCGCGGACAACTCCGGGTCGACGTCGTAGCGCACGGTGCCGAAGCCGAGTTCGTCGACCGGCACGAAACCGTCGGCCGTTTCCGCGCCCAGATCCGCCGCCGTTATCGAGGTCGCGACCACCAGCGCGCCGAGCGGCGCGGCCGGGGCGAAGCCGCCGCCGATGCCCGCGCTCAGCACCAGGTCGTAGGGCGCGAGCGACAGCGCCGCCGCGGTCCCGGCCGCGGCCGCCGCCGGACCCACGCCGGCGGCCAGCACGTCGACGTGCGGAAAGGCGCCGCCCGCGAGCACGGCATCGCGCTCGGCGGGCACGGCGGTGACGATCAGGATCCGCACGGGAGGGGGTTACTTCTTTTCGAGCGAGAAGAGCCAGACCTTGTTCGCGGTCTCGTCCTTGCCGTACTCGATGACCGCGACCGGCAGCGACTTGACCTTCTTGCCGTTCTGGTCCGTCTGCTCGAACGTGCCGACCGGCACCCGGAAGCCCTGGTAGTACGTCTTGTCCGTAATGATCGGTCCGGCCTGGCTGCCGACGATGACCTGCCAACTGTGGTCCTTGACCGACGTGTCCACACCGACGCCCACGTCGGCACCCTCGGACACCTTCAGCACGGTCGGCTTCTTGAGGCCCTCGGAATCCGGCGTGGCGCACGCGTCGGCCTTGGCCTGGTCGGTGCCGACGTTCTTGCAACGCGCTTCGGCGTGCACCGACTCGGTCCCGCTGACCACGGTGACCAGAGCGGACGGCTTGGAGAGGCCGCAGCCCGTCAGGGCGAACGCCCCGAGAGCGGCGACACCCGCGACGGCGGCGGTGCGGCGGCGGTTCATCATGATCCGAAGGTTACCTGCCGCTGCGTACCCGGAAGCCGGGGGACCTCGTCGGGCGCCCCCGGCGCGTCGTGAGCCGCCGTCCGGCGGTCAGCAGGGTGAGCAGCAGGACCGACGCGGCGATGCTCATGCCGAGCGTGCCGTTCAGCGGCAGCGCGATACCGACGCCGCCGCCGATCACCCACGCCATTTGCAGCGCGGTCTCCGACCGTGCGAAGGCAGACGTGCGCACTTCCTCGGGAATGTCGCGCTGGATCATCGCGTCGAGCGACAGCTTGCCGAGTGCCTGCGCGAGACCCGCCACCGCGGCTACCCCGCACACCGTCGGCAGGCCGTAGGCGATGGCCGCCATGACCGCCGACGCGGCGGCCACCGCGAGCGTCCCGGCGATGATCGCCTCGGGCGCCTTCGACTTCAGCCACGCCCCGAGCGCGGTGCCGACCGCGTTGCCGACCGCTGCTGCGACGACGACGACGGCGAGCGCCTTCTTGCCGTCGTAGCCGCCGATCGGCTCCTCGCGCAGCAGGAAGCCGAGGAACATGATCAGGAAGCCGGAGAAGGCGCGGAAGGCCGCGTTGGCCCACAGCGCGAGCACCACAGACGGGCCGACACTGCGCAGCCGCCGCTTCCCCTTGCCCTTCGAGCCGAGCTTGTCGGCGACCGTCTTGCCCTCGCGGCGCGGCCGCGGGAACGACGACTCGTGGTCGACGCCCGCCGCCTCGCCGGTGAACGAGGCTCGGTCCTCACCCTCCGGCGAGTCGACCTTCGCGGGCAGCGTGAACGACAGGATGGCGCCGAAGAGGAACACCACGGCCGCGGTGTACATGATCCAGGCGGTTCCGGCGGTCGCCTTCAGGCCGCCCGCCACCGGTGCCGCCAGCATGGTGCCGATCAGGCCGAACAAGGTGATCCGCGAGTTGACCTTGACCAGCGACATGGAGCGCGGTTGCAGGCGCGGGACGACGGCGCTGCGAGTGACGCCGTAGGCCTTCGACGTCATCAGGACGGCGAACGCCTCCGGATACAGCTCGATCCCGCCGTCCTCGATCGACCCGGCCATCGCGTACGCGAGCCCCGCGCGCACCAGCATGGTGAGCGCGATGGCGAACCGGCGGCCGCGCCGCAGGCGGTCCAGCAGCGGCCCGATGATCGGCGCCATGAGCGCGAACGGCGCCATGGTGATCAGCAGGTACAGCGCCACCCGGTCGCGCGCCTGCCCGGTCGGCACGGAGAAGAACACCGTGGTGGCGAGCGAGATCGTGACCAGCGCGTCGCCCGCGTTGTTGAGCGCGTGCAGCTCGATGAGGTTGCCCAGGCCGCTCTCGCCCGCGCCCTTGGAATGCGACGCGCGGCGGAACTTCCGGGCCAGGTTCGCGGGCAGGCCGCCGAACCAGGCGGCCATCCGGCGGGTGCGGCCGGTGCCGGCCGCGCTGCTGCCGCGTACCCGTACGCCGCCGCTCCGTGCTTCGCCTCGCGTCCGCACCGCGCCCATTCCTTCGGCTGTCCCTCGGAGTCGGAGATGAAATCTGAGATGACTGAAACTGTGCAGCTCGGTGTGCATCCTGCCCGGTCGGGACCGGGTTGCATCATCGGTGACACGCCGAAGAAGCCCGCCGGTTGCGGCCTTGGCAGGGGCAATCTGCGCCTCTTGAGGGTAGCCCTCGCCATCGGGCCCGGCGGTTGAGAGAGAATCACTCTCGTGAGTGCCCCGATCCGTAGTCGAATCCCTGACCGCCTGTGCGCGGAAGCGGTCGAACTCGCCCTTGCCGCCGTGGAGGAAGTCGCCGGCCGCGGGCGGGTCGGCGAGCACCTGAGCCTCCAGGTGGACGGTGACCGCGTCGTCACGCATTTCTTCGCCTGCCGAGAGGAGGCCTACCACGGCTGGCGCTGGGCGGTGACCGTCGCCCGAGCGCCGCGCGCCAAACTGGTGACCGTAGACGAGACCGTGCTGGTGCCCGGTCCCGACGCGCTCCTCGCCCCCGAGTGGGTGCCATGGAGCGACCGGCTCAGGCCCGGCGACCTCGGGGTCGGCGACCTGCTGCCGACCAAGGAGGACGACGACCGCCTCGAGCCCGGCTTCTCCGGCGCCGACGAGCCGCCCGAGAAACTCGCCGACCCCGTCGGGTTCGGCCCCGCGTCGCTCGCCAACGAGCTGGGCCTCGGCCGGCAGCGGGTGCTGTCGCCGCTCGGCCTGGACCTGGCCGCGGACCGCTGGGAGGAGCACTTCGGCGTCCGTACGCCGATGGCGCAGGCCGCCCCGGCGCAGTGCGTGACGTGCGGGTTCCTCATCCGCATCGGCGGGCCGCTCGGCCAGGCGTTCGGCGTGTGCGCCAACGAGTACGCGCCCGCCGACGGCCACATGGTGTCGCTCGGCTTCGGCTGCGGCGGCCACTCGGAGGCCGCCGTCATGCCCGCCGTGCCGCCGGCCGCCGAGCCGGTCGTCGACGACTACGAGATCGAGCCGGTGCGGGTGCACCACGAGGCCGGTTCCGTGGACGCCGCCGAGCCGGCCGAGGAACTCGGTCACTCGTGAGCCGCTCGTAAGCCGCTCCCGACGCACGCCCCGCCACGCTCCGGATCCGGCCCCGCCGGGCCCGGAGCGGGCGGAGTTTGCCGGTTGTGCCCGGCTCTCTCCGGCTCCGTCTCCGTGCGGATTTGGCACTCGACCCCCCAGTGCGGGCAGGGTTGTCGCCATGGGCACCGAGGACACCTTCGCCACAGGCGGACTGCGCCGCGCCGTGTTGGACGCGTGGGCCGCGCAGCCTGCGCGCTTTCGTGAGGACGCCAACGCCGAAGAGGAACTCGCCCTGGGCGGGTATCGCGACCGCCTGGTGGTCGAGCTGGCGCAGAACGCCGCCGACGCCGCGGTCCGCGCGGGCGTCCCCGGCCGCCTGCGGCTGACGCTCCGCGACGGCGTGCTGACCGCCGCCAACACCGGCGACCCGCTGAACGCCGACGGCGTCCTGGCGCTGTCCACGCTGCGCGCCTCCGCGAAACGCGACGCCGACCCCGCCACCGTCGGGCGCTTCGGCGTGGGCTTCGCCGCGGTCCTCGCGGTCACCGACGAGCCGGCCGTGCTGTCCGCCCCCGGCGGGGTGCGCTGGTCGCTCCGCGAGGCCCGCGAACTCGCCGCCGGGATCCCGGAGATCGCCGCCGAGGTGGCGCGCCGCGACGGCGCCGTGCCGGTGCTGCGGCTGCCGCTGCCCGCGGACGGGACCCCGCCCGAGGGCTACGACACCGCCGTCGTGCTGCCGCTGCGCGATGGGCCCGCCGCCGACCTCGCCGACCGGCTCCTCGCCGAGATCGACGACGCGCTCCTGCTGACCCTGCCCGGCCTGGCCGAGATCGTCGTGGACACCGCCGACGGCGTCCGCGTGCTCACTCGCCGGGACGAGGACGGCCTCGTCGTGGTCGCCGACCGCGGCCGCGACACCCGCTGGCGGCTCGGCACCGCGGGCGGACCGCTGGACGCCGCGCTGCTCGCCGACCGCCCCACCGAGGAGCGGCTGCGCGGCGCCTGGTCGGTGCTGTGGGCCATCCCGGTGGACGACACCGGCGCCCCGCTGCCGCTCACCGCGCCCGCCGCGACGTGGCGCGCCGACACCGGCGCGGCCGCCGCCGGACCCGTGGCGGTCAAACCGGTCGTGCACGCCCCGACCCCGTCCGACGAACCGCTGGGCCTGCCCGCATTGCTCGTCGCCACGTTCCCGCTGGACAGCACGCGGCGGCACGTCGCCCCCGGTCCGCTGCGCGACCACCTCGTGGAGCGCGCCGCGGACGCGTATGCCGCGCTGCTGCGCGACTGGCCGGGTCCGTTCCGGCGCGACCTGCTCGCCTTGGTGCCCGCCCCCGCGCCGGAAGGCGAACTCGACGCGCTGCTGCGCCGCGCCATCCTGGCCCGGCTCGCGGAGACCCCGTTCCTGCCGCTCGCCGCGCGCGGCGCCACCGCGGCCGAGCCCGCCGAGCCCGCCGAGGCCGCGGCGGACCTGCCGGCCGCGCAGCGGCCCCGGGACGCCGTCCTGCTCGACGGCGCCGGCCCCGCGCTCGTCGCCGCGCTCGCCCCCGTCCTGCCCGGCCTGCTGCCCGCCGGCCTCGACAAGACGCCCGCGCTGCGCGCGCTGGCCGTGCGGCGGCTGCCGCTCGCCGAGGTGGTCGACCAGCTCGCCGCGCTCGACCGCGAGCCGGAGTGGTGGCACGGCCTGTACGGGGCACTCGACCCGGCCGACCGCGACGCCCTCGGCGCGCTGCCCGTCCCGCTCGCCGACGGCCGTCTGGTGCGCGGCCCGCGCCACCTGCTGCTGCCCGGCCCGGACACCCCCAAGCCCGCCGTGCTCGCCCCGCTCGACCTGCGGATCGTGCACCCTGACGCGGTGCACCCGCTGCTGGAACGCCTCGGCGCGGTGCCCGCGGCGCCGCGCACCGTCCTGGCCGACCCGGCGGTGCGCGCCGGGGTCACGGACGTCGACGACCACGACGACCCGGACGCGTTCACCGACGCCGTCCTCGAACTCGTCCGCGCCGCGCACCTCGCCGAAGGCGACGAACCGTGGCTCGCCGAACTGCCGTTGCCCGACGACCAGGGCGAACTCGTCCCGGCCGGCGAGCTGATGCTGCCCGGCGGCACCCTCACCGCGCTCGTCGAGCCCGGGACGCTCGGCGTCGCCGACCCGGAACTGGTCGAGCGGTGGGGCGCCGACGTGCTGCGCGCGGTCGGCGTACTCGACTCGTTCGGGTTGGTCGCCGAGGACGACGTGGTCCTCGACCACGACGCCTGCGAACACGACCTCGACCTGGAAGCCGACTGGCTCGACGACGTCCTCGACCACCTGCCCGACCCCGAAGTGCCGCCGGTGCTCGCCACGTTCACCGCGGTCCGGGACCTCGACCTGGTGGCCGACGAGGCCTGGGAAGACGCGCTCGACGTGCTGGCCGCGCCGCCGCTGCGCGCCGCCGTGGTGGACCCGGCGTACGCGCTGCTGCCGGACGGCAGCCGTGCCGAGATCCCGTCCTACACCGCGTGGTGGCTGCGCGGGCACCCGGTGCTCGACGGCCGCCCGCCCGCCGGGCTGCTCGCCGCGGGCGCCGACCCGGCGCTGCACGGGCTGTACGACGAGGTCGACTCGCACCTGGACGACGTGTTCCTGCGCGCCCTCGGCGTCCGCACCACGCTTGCCGCGCTGCTCGCCGAACCGGGCGGCCCGGACGAGCTGCTCGACCGGCTCGCCAAGCGCTCGCACGATGTCGAGCGCGACCAACTGCGGCTGCTCTACACGGCGCTGGCGGACGTCGACATGGACCGCGTGGACGCCCCGCACGAGGTGCGTGCGGTCGTCGCGGGCCGGCTGACCGTGGTCGAGGCGAGTTCCGCCGCGGTCGCCGACGCCCCCGACCTGGCCGCGCTGCTCGCCGACGACCCGGCGTGGGCGATCCTGCCGGTGCGCCCGGACAAGGCCTCCGCGCTCGCCGAGCTGCTGCAGCTTCCGCTGGTGTCCGAGGTGGTGCCGGGTGCGGTGCTGAGCCTCGGCGTGCGGCACCCGGTGCCCGACGCGGTGCAGGCGGCGCTGGCGGGTGCTCCGACGGAATATGTGGAGCACGGCGAGCTCCTGGTCGCCGGTCCGGACGCGGCCGAGCTGGAAGCCGAGTGGCGGTACCTCGACGGCGAGGTCCACGCGACCACGTTCGAGGGCTTGGCCCGCGGGCTGGCGTGGGCGGCGGGGGAGTGGCACCGCCGCTTCGAGGTCGCGCAGTTGCTGGCCGACCCGTCGCTCGCCCCGCTGCTGGACGCGGAACGCGACTTCGACAACCCCCTGTAGCGGCTTCGGCTGCTGCTACGTCCTGGCGCCCGGCTTGCGCGGCTTCGCGTGGGCCGGGCCCTTGCGTTCCGGGTGCGTGCCGTTCGCGTTCCCGTGTTCCGGCCGGTAGCGGTCGATCCAGCCGGAGACGTGCCAGCCGAGTTCCAGGACGGCCATGCCGATACCGCCGATGCCGACCGCGATGCCCCAGTTCGGCAGGTCGTCGGGGTACAGCGCGAAGAAGTCGGCCAGGAACGGCACGAACAGCGCCAGCACATAGCCGAGTCCCATCGCGGCGATCAGCAGGATCTTCCACCACGTGTAGGGCCGCGCGACGATCGCCAGGATCCACATGGCGACCATGAACAGCGTGATGGTGGCCGCCGTGCGGTCCTGGTCGAGGCTGGATTCGCCGGCCACCCGGGCGATGGCGTAGGTGGTGAACGTGGCGGCGGCCGCGACGATGCCCGAGGGGATCGCGAACCGCAGCACGCGTTCCACGAATCCCGGCCGGGCGCGCTCGTTGTTGGGGGCGAGTGCGAGGAAGAACGCGGGGGTGCCGATGGTGAGGGTGCCGATGAGCGTGAGGTGCCGGGGCAGGAACGGGAACGGCAGGCTCACGACGCCGATGAGCAGCGACAGCAGCAGCGAGTAGACGGTCTTCGACAGGAACAGGTTCGCGACCCGTTCGATGTTGCCGATCACCCGGCGGCCTTCCGCGACCACCGACGGGAGGCTGGCGAACTTGTCGTCGAGCAGCACGATTTGCGCGACCGCGCGGGTGGCCGCGCTGCCGGTGCCCATGGCGACGCCGATGTCGGCGTCCTTGAGGGCGAGGACGTCGTTGACGCCGTCGCCGGTCATCGCGACGGTGTGCCCGTTCGACTGCAGGGCCGACACCATCGCCCGCTTCTGCTGCGGGGTGACCCGGCCGAAGATCGTGTTGTCGTCGAGCTTCCGGGCGAGTTCGGGTTGGTCGGCGGGCAGGGTGCGGGCGTCGACGGGGTGGTCGGCGCCGTCCAGGCCGAGCTTGCCGGCGACCGCGCCGACGGCCACCGCGTTGTCGCCGGAGATGACCTTGGTGGCGACCTGCTGGGTGTGGAAGTACCGCAGGGTGTCCGCCGCGTCGGGCCGGAGGCGCTGCTCCAGGACGACCAGGGCGGCCGGGGTGGCGGAGCGCGCCGCGTCGTCGGACAGCGCGCCGTCCACCTGCGCGAGGAGCAGCACGCGCAGGCCTTGGGAGCCGAGTTCGTCGACGTCGGAGAGGAGCGGCGTGCCCGGTCGGAGGAGGACGTCGGGGGCGCCGAGCAGCCACGAGCCGTGTGCGGCGAAGGTGGCGCCGCTCCACTTGCGGGCGGAGGAGAACGGTTCGACGGCGGTGACGCGCCAGCCTTCGCCTTCCGGGGCGGGGCAGGCGTCGACGATGGCCTGGAGGCTGGCGTTGGGCCGCGGGTCGGCGGTGCCGAGGGCGCCGAGCACGTCCTTGACCGGCAGGTCGCCGTCGAGGGTGCGGATCTCGCCGACGTCCATGCCGCCTTCGGTCAGCGTGCCGGTCTTGTCGCAGCACACGACGTCGACGCGGGCGAGGCCCTCGATGGCGGGCAGTTCCTGGACGAGGCACTGGCGGCGGCCGAGCCGGATCACGCCGACGGCGAAGGCGACCGAGGTGAGCAGCATGAGGCCCTCGGGGACCATCGTCACCACGCCGGCGACCATGCCGGTCATGGCGCCCGCGAACGAGTTGCTGCTGCGGAGCTGGCTGACGAGGAGCAGGACCGCGACCGGGACCATGATCCAGGTGACGTATTTGAGGATGCGGTCGAGTCCGGACCGCAGCTCGGAGCTGGTCAGGGTGAAGCGGCTGGCTTCCTCGGCGAGCTGGGCCGCGTAGGCGTCGCGGCCGACCTTGGTGGCGCGGAAGGCGCCGTTTCCGGCCGCCGCGAAGCTGCCGGACATGACCGGGTCGCCGGGGCGCTTGTGCACCGGGTCGGACTCGCCGGTCAGCAGCGACTCGTCCATCTCCAGGCCTTCGGCGGCGACCACGACGCCGTCGACGACCGCCTGCTCGCCGGAGCCGATCTCGCAGACGTCGTCGAGCACCAGGTCGCGGGGGGTGACCTCGGTGGTGCGGCCGTCGCGGCGCACGCGCGCCTTGGCCTCGCCGACGACCGCGAGCGCGTCGAGGGTCTTCTTGGCGCGCAGCTCCTGGATGATGCCGATGGCGGTGTTGGCCACGATGACCAGGCCGAACAGGCCGTCCGCGGGCTCGCCGAACACCATGATCACGACGAACAGCGTCCCGATGATGGCGTTGAACCGGGTGAAGACGTTGGCCTTGACGATGTCCGCGGTGCCGCGGCTGGACCGCGCCGGGACGTCGTTGACCTGTCCCGCCTCGACCCGTTCGGCGACCTCCTGCGAGGTCAGTCCGGTGGGCGGCTCAGCTTCGATCATGACCTGAAGTTACGTCATGAGATGACCGATTTTGTGCGGTTTGCCGGTGTGTTCAGTCGCGGGGCATGTCCGGGTCGTCGCGCGGGGCGTTCGGGTGCCGCGCGGCGTATTCGGCGGCGTGGCGTTCGGCGTCCCGGCGGTCCAGCGCCGCGTGCCGGCGGCGCACGTACCAGAGGCCGAGTATCCCCAGCCCGGCGCCGGCCAGCGCGCACCACGACCACCACTCGTGGCCGTCGTCGGCGAGGGTGTCGCGGAACGGCAGCGACATGAGGAACAGGGCGAACCAGACCACCGTGCCGACTGCGACGATCTTCACATCGTCGGCTTCGAGCGGTTCGGGGTCGGGGCGGCGGATGCGCGCTTGCTGCCTGGTCACAAGCGGCAAGGCTACTCGGCGCGGGTGGACGGGGGGTCTTGGGAGGGGGTATGCGACACGCGACCGGTTTCGTCCGATGCGTACCTGTCTGGCACCCTGTGAGCGCCGGATAAGGAGTTGGAGCTTTCCCCAGGGAATCCCCGCAACCGCCGGCCTCCCCCTGGAGGAACATCCGAACCGGCGCTCGTCCCCGCCCGCGCCGCAGTCCCCGAGGAACGCCTTCATGACCGCCGGTGCCCCCGCATCCGCCGTCCGCACCCCCGCGCCCAAGCCGCCGAAGAAGGGCCGGATCGCCGCGCTGGCCGCGCGCGGCGCGCGAGCCAACGACCGCTTCTTCAAGATCTCCGAGCGGGGCTCCTCGCCGCTCCAGGAGGCGCGCGGCGGCATCGCGACCTTCTTCACGATGGCCTACATCATCGTGCTGAACCCGATCATCCTGAGCGGCGCGACGGACAAGTACGGCCACCACCTGTCGCACGGACAGGTGGTCACCATGACCGTCCTGGTGGCCGCGGTGATGACGGTGATCATGGGGGTGGTCGGCAACATCCCGCTGGCGATCGCCGCCGGGCTCGGCCTCAACGGCGTGGTCGCCTTCCAGATCGCGCCGAAGATGTCGTGGCCCGACGCGATGGGCCTGGTGGTGCTGTCCGGCATCGCGATCGTGCTGCTGGTGGTCACCGGGCTACGCGAACTGATCATGGACGCCATCCCGCTGGGGCTGAAACAGGCCATCGGGGTCGGCATCGGCTCGTTCATCGCCTTCCTCGGCCTCGTCGACGCGGGCTTCATCTCCCGCACCCCGGACGCGGCCGGCTCGACCGTCCCGGTCACCCTCGGCACCGACGGCCACCTGCAGGGCTGGCCGACGCTGGTGTTCTGCCTCGGCGTGCTGCTCACCTTCGTGCTGCTCGTCCGCAAGGTGCGGGGCGCCATCCTCATCAGCATCGTGCTGATGACCGTGCTGGCCATGATCGTCAACGGGATCGCCGACATCGCGCCCGGTCAGTGGGGCCTGATCCAGCCCGAGGTGCCGGACCAGGTCGTCTCCACGCCGGACTTCGGGCTGCTCGGCAATGTGAGCCTGACCGGCGCGTTCTCCGAGGTCGGCGTGCTCACCGCGGTGATCTTCGTGTTCACCCTCATGCTGTCCGACTTCTTCGACGCGATGGGCACGATCATCGGCGTCAGCAGCGAGGCCGGGCTGGTGGACGAGAAGGGCAAGATGCCGCGCATCGGCCGGATCCTGTTCGTCGACGGCCTCGCCGCCGTCGCGGGCGGCGCCGCGTCCTGCTCGTCCAACACCTGCTACGTGGAGTCCACCGCGGGCGTCGGCGAAGGCGCCCGCACCGGCTTCGCCAACGTGGTCACCGGCCTGTTCTTCGCCGCCGCCCTGTTCCTCACCCCGCTGGCCACCGTGGTGCCGTACCAGGCCGCCACTCCGGCGCTGGTCGCGGTCGGCTTCCTGCTCATGACCCAGGTGAAGAAGATCGACTGGGACGACTGGGAGCTGGCCGTCCCGGCGTTCCTCACGATCGTGCTCATGCCGTTCACCTACTCGATCACCAACGGCATCGGCGCGGGCTTCCTCGCCTACGTCGTGCTCAAGGCCGCCAACGGCAAGGCCAAGCAGGTGCCGTGGCTGCTGTGGATCGTCGCGGCGTTCTTCTTCGTCTACTTCGCCATCGACCCGATCGAGCAGCTGCTGGGCGTGAACTGACGGAATAGGACGGGTGCAGAATCCGTTGGCCGTTAGCGAAGGTAATGATCTAAGCTAACGAACGTGTCCTTGTCCGATTCCGACCGCGCCTCGGTCGCCGTGCTCCGCGCGTCCGTGCTCAAGCTCGCCCGCCGCCTGCGCAACCAGCGGGCGGACGAGACCCTGAGCCCCACGCAGCTTTCCGTGCTGGGCGTCCTGGTCGCCAAAGGGGCCATGACCCCCGGCGAACTGGCCCGGCACGAAAAGGTGCAGCCGCCGTCGATGACGCGCGTCATCGCCGGGTTGGAGGACCGCGGCCTCGTGCGCCGCGATCCGCACCCCGACGACCGCCGCCAGATCACGGTCACCGCCACCGAACCGGCGGCCCACGTGGTCGCCGAGAGCCGGCGCCTCGGGAACGCGTGGCTCGCCGCGCACCTCGAAGCGCTCTCCGAGGACGAGCTGGCCGCGCTCCGCGCCGCCGTGCCCGTCCTGGAGCGCCTCGCCCAGCTCTGACGGGGGGAACGAGGCGGACGGCCGAAGGGGTCGGACGGACGAGGAGACGCACCGTGCTCGCGGTGCCGCACGTCCGTCCGATGAAGGGAGCGCCTTGGCCACCGCCGCGCCGCAGGCCAGTGCCGGACCGGCCCGACCATCCATGTTTTCCTCGCTCCACAACCGCAACTACCGCCTCTTCGCGGCGGGCCAGGTCGTCTCCAACACCGGCACCTGGATGCAGCGCCTCGCCCAGGACTGGCTGGTCCTGAAGCTCACCGGCAGCGCGATGGCGCTCGGCATCACCACCGGTCTCCAGTTCCTGCCCATGCTGCTGTTCGGCCTGTGGGGCGGCGCGATCGCCGACCGCTACCGCAAGCGCCCGCTGCTCATCGCCACCCAGACCGTGATGGGCCTGCTCGCCGCCACCCTCGCGGTCCTCGACCTCACGGGCGCCGTCGACGTCTGGCACGTGTGGCTGCTCGCCGTCGGCCTCGGCCTGGCCACCGCCGTCGACAACCCGACCCGCCAGTCCTTCGTCGTCGAAATGGTCGGCCGCAAGGACCTGCCCAACGCGGTCAGCCTCAACTCCGCCAACTTCCAGCTCGCCCGCATCACCGGCCCCGCCGTCGCGGGTCTGCTCATCGCCGCGATCGGCACCGGCTGGGTCTTCGCCGTCAACGCGGTGTCGTACGCCGCCGTCATCGCCGGCCTGGCCGCGATGCGCGAGCGCGAACTGAACCCGGTCGTGCCGGTGCGCCGCGAACCCGGCCAGCTCCGCGAAGCCCTGCGGTACGTGCGGGCTCGTCCCGACCTGATCGCGACGTTCGCCCTGGTCGGCTTCATCGGCACCTTCGGCTTCAACTTCGCGGTCACCCTCGGCGGCTTCGCCAACCAGGTCTTCCACGCCGGACCCGGCGCGTTCGGCCTCCTCAACACGGTCTTCGCCCTCGGCTCGCTGGCCGGCGCCCTGCTCGCCGCGCGGCGCGGGCGGTCGCGGATGCGCATGCTCATCGGCGCGGCCCTGGCCTTCGGCGTGCTGAGCGTCGTGGCCTCGCTGATGCCGGGCTACTGGAGCTTCGCGATCGCGTTGATCCCCATCGGCATCGCCGGGATCACCTTCAACACCGCGGCGAATTCCACCGTGCAACTCGGCGTGGACGCCGCGCTGCGAGGGCGGGTGATGGGCCTGTACATGCTCGTGTTCATGGGCGGTACGCCCCTCGGCGGCCCGCTGGTGGGCTGGATCGCCGAGCAATTCGGGCCGCGCGCGGCGCTGTTCTTCGGCGGCGCGGTGTCCGCCGCCGCGGCGGTCGCCGTAGGCCTTGTCCTGGCCCGGAATTCCGGCCTGAAGGTGCGTGTGCGGGTGCGCCCGCACCCGGCCGTCCATCTGGTGGACCGGGCGCCCGCGACCAGTCCCGAACCCGTTGCGGTGTGATTCCTTACCCCTGTGGTCAAGAACTAACACATAGTCAAAATCCTTGCGGTGTAAGGCAAATCTTTATGGGTTGCTAGCCCGCATGGGTGACGGAAGTCATCGACATCAATCGTTCCACGCGGAACGATTGACCTATGGACTATGTGCGATTCCAGCACTCGCTCCAGGCGGAAGGCGTACGCCTGGCCGAATCCGCGGCGACTGGACTGGACACCCCGGTCCCGTCCTGCCCCGGATGGACGGTCGCCGATCTGGTCGGACACACCGGATCGGTCTACCGGACGGCAACCGAGCAACTACGCACCGGAAACCGCGGCGATCCAGCCGCGGCGGCGGCTCCCCGAGCAGACCTGCTCGCCTGGTACAGCGAGGCTTTGGCCGAACTCCGCGCGGAACTGGCCCGCCGCGACCCCGGTGACCCGGCGGACGGCGGGGACGGCTCCGCCGACGACGTCGGATTCTGGTACCGGCGGCTGGCCCACGAGGCAGCGATGCACCGCACGGACGTGGAGATGGCGGTGGGCGTCCCAAGGCCCATCGACGTCGACCTCGCCGTCGACGGCATCGACGAGGCCCTGCGCGTACTGCTGCCCATCCGGTACGACGCGGCCGGACCCGATGCGGCGGTCGGCCGCACCATCGGCGTCCACACCCACCAGCAGCACTGGCGCCTGACGCTGCGCCGCGACAACGTCGAAGTGTCCCGCTCGCCGGGCTTCACCGACGCCGCCGTCGCGGGCGATCCCGGGGACCTGCTGCTCTACCTGTGGGGCCGCCGCCCCGGCACGGTGGTGTCGCGCACCGGCGACCTGACCGTCCTCGGCGCGTTCCGGCGGCGGCTCGCGCTCTCGATGGTGTAGCCCACCCCCGATGGTGTAGGCCCGCACCGCCCGCCGACCCCGGCGGTTTCGACCCGACCGCCGTCCTCGACCCGTGCCCGGAGCCGGGTGGGGCCGCGCGGGGGTTAGTTTGGACGGGTGAACCCACGCACGCGTACGCGGATCGTGTCCGCCACCCTCATCCTCCTGCTCATTGCCGTCGCGATCGGTGCAGCATTCCAGTGACCTCGCGATGACCCTGCGTCGACCTGCGGCAACAGCCGCCGACCGGTCCGCCGAACCTTCGCCCACCCCCGCCGCACCGCGTCGGGCCGGGGCGTTCCCAGGAGACTCACAGGTTTCCTTCACTGGTTCGTAACAGTTTCCGTGCAACCGTCTGCCTTCGCCGGTGTGTAATCCCCCCGGGTGAACCGGTAATTCCCGGGATGGGCGGAGGTGGCGCGGAGCGTGCTGGTGCGGACGGCCGAAACGGCGGCGGGAAGGCCTGTGGGATCATCGGTCCTTTGGCCGACCACGCAGCCGGCCCGCGCGGTGCCGCGCCCCCGAGGGGGGCCGCCGGCCACGGGCCGGGCGCCCGACCCCGAGGGACGACGACACATGACCGAGGAGGAGTTCGACGCGTTCTACCATGCGTCGTTCTCCCGCCTCGTCCACCAGCTCTATGCGCTGACCGGGGACTTCTCCGAGGCGCAGGACGTGGTGCAGGAAGCGTTCGTCCGGGCCTGGGACCGCCGCTCGCAGTTCTTCGCCGCGGACGCCCCCGAAGCGTGGATCCGCACCGTCGCGTGGCGGCTCGCGGTGAGCCGCTGGCGGCGCGCCAAGCGCGGGTGGGAACTCCTCCGCCGCAACCACGTCGACCAGCCCGTCGAAGGTCCGGACCCCAACCACGCGACCCTGGTCGCCGCGCTGAAGCAGCTTCCCGAAGCCCAGCGCCAGGCCATCGTGCTGCACCACCTGTGCGACATGACGGTCGACCAGATCGCCGCGGAGGCGGACGTCCCCACCGGCACCGTCAAGGCCCGCCTGTCGCGCGGCCGGGCGGCGCTCGCGAAGATCATCGGGGACCGGGAAGGGGAGGCGGAGGACAACCGTGCCCGTTCCTGACGACGACCTCGCCGACGTGTACCCCGACCAGCACCAGGACCCCGCGCTGGCGCGCGCGCTGCGCGACCTGCCGATGCCCTCGCCCGCGGTGCCGCGGTGGTCGCCCGCCGAGGTGCGGCAGCGGGGCGTCCGGCGGCGCAACCGGCGGCATGCCGCCTGGGGCGGCGCGGGGGTGATCGCCGCCGCACTCGTCGGGGTCCTCATCGCCGGGCCTCTCACGCCCGAGCGGGGCCCTACCGGGGCGGCCGGGCCGCAGCAGGTCCAGGCCGCCGACCCGGGGGCGTCGAACAGAACGCCGGGACCGGGGTCTGACGGCGCGACGCCGTCGGCGTCGCCGTCCGCCGCGCGCATCGACATCGGCAACCTCGAACTCACCATCTACGACGACTCCGGACGCCCGAGCGGCGACATGATGGACGCGGTGGCGAACGACGCCGCGGTGGACACCCTGACCGGGCCGACCCACCTCGAAGTCGTCGGCCGGTACGAGAGCAAGGCCTTCGAAGTCGCGGCGACCGCGGGCGGATCCGACCTCAGCCTGCCGTGGGTCGTGGAACTCGCCACCGGCAACGGCCAGTTGCTCTACGTCACCTCTCCCGCGGCGTGCCCCGACCAGGGTTGCGAAGACCATCTGGCGAACCAGGCGGTCATCGGAGTGTTCACCCAGGCCGGCGCCCGCAAGTTCTACGACTCGGTCGAACAGGGCGACGCCGTCGACGTGGTGGGCTACTGGGGCGGCGGCAACTCGACGGTGCCGCCGTCGTCGGCGCCCGCGGACGCGTCGTCGGCGGCGAAGTCCCGAGCAGGGCAGCCCGAAGCGCGGACCTCGGCACCCCCGGACACGGTCGCGGGCTGACCCGGCGCGGCCGACCGGCGGGGGCGGCGGACCACGGGACGGCGGACCACGGGACGACGGCGACCCTCCGCTGCCGCAGCACACGCGGGCTGGCACTGTTGTGCGGCATGAGGTTGTCCCGCCCGCGTCTGCCCGCGGCCGCCGTGCCGGTAATTGCCTTTCTGCTGCTGCCCGTTGCCGCCGCGCGGGCGGAGACCGCACAGAGCGAGCTGTTCGCGGTCCAGGATCCGCGGATCACCGAGTCCAGCGGCCTGGCCGCCAGCGCGCTGCATGCCGACGTCTACTGGACCCACAACGACAGCGGCGACCAGCCGCGGATCTATGCGATCGGTGCGGACGGCCGAACCAAAGCGACGGTGACGCTCGCCGGGGTGCAGGCCCGCGACTGGGAGGCGATATCCACCGGCAAGGACGACGCCGGGCGGCCGGTGCTGTTCGTCGGCGACATCGGCGACAACAAGGCCGAGCGCTCCGAGGTGGTGGTCTACCGCGTCGCCGAACCGGCCGAGCTGAAGGACGCCACGGTCACTCCGGTGAAGTACCGGGTGCGCTACCAGGACGGGCCGCGGGATGCGGAAGCGCTGATGGCCGATCCGCGCAGCGGGAAGCTGTACATCGCGAGCAAGGCCAATCAGGGCGCCGTGTACGAGCAGCCCGCCGCGTTGTCCGACTCCGCCGTCAACACGTTCACCCGGGTCGCCGCGGCACCCCCGGTGGTGACCGACGGCGCGTTCTCGCCGGACGGCACGCGGCTGATCCTGCGGGGCTACTTCGGCGCCACCATGTACGCCGCACCGGGCCGGGAGATCGGCACGGTCAGCGTGCCGTTCCAGAAGCAGGGCGAGTCGGTGACGTTTACCCGCGACGGGCGGGCGGTGCTGTTCGGCAGCGAAGGCGCGAACAGCACGGTTTACCGGGTCGCGTTGGAGGGCGAGGCGGTGCCGGACATGGCGGCGGGCCGCGGGGCCGCGGGACCGCAGGTCGTGTCCCCGGGGCCCGGTTCCGCACCGAGTGCCGCGCCGGCGCTTCCGGCGCCGGGGGGCGGGGACCAGGACGGGGATGCCGGGCGGCCGAAGCAGAAGGCGTACGGGCCCGGATTCCTGGCGGTGTTCGGGATCGTGCTGACCGTCTACGTGGTCATGCAGATCCGGGGCCGGAAGAAGGGCTGACGCCCGTCGGCGCTCACCGGGCGGGCCCGGCCGCGGTGCGTCCGCTGAGCAGGAGCGCGGGCACGGCGGCGGCCAGGAAGACCGGCACGATGAGGAAAGCCGTGCGGGTGTCGAGCAAGTCGGCGAGCAGCCCGAGCAGGAACGGGGCGCCGCCCGCGGCCAGCGCGGTCGCCAGCGCCGAGCGCGAGGTGGCCAAGTCGCTGCGGCCGTCCGCGCATTCGATCGACCGCGCGACGGCCAGCGGAAACTGCACGGACATGCCGCAGCCCGCGACGAACAGGCCCGCGAACGACAGCCACGGCACGGTGCTCAGCCACAGCACGGCGAACCCGGCGAAGTTCACCGCGAGCGCGGTGAGGTAGACGCCGGTGAGCGGGAACCGCAGCGTCAGTGTCCCGCCTGCGAGACGGCCGGCGCACAGGCCGGCGACGACCGCGGTCATCGCGGTCGCGGCGGCGCCTTCGGACAGTCCCGCGCGGTCACGGAGCAGGTCGGAGGCCCACAGGGAGAGGGAGAACTCGACGGCGACGGCGGTGACGACGACAGTCCAGGCCCACCAGTAGCGGCGGGGAAGGGGGTGGTCGGAGGTGGTGCGGTGCTCCGTGGGCACGGTGGCCGCGACCCGGTCGTGCCCGGGTATTCGGGTGCTGCGGAACAGCGCGTACAGGGTGGCGATCAGCAGCGGGGTGGCGAGCATGCCGTAGCGCCAGCCGAGGCCGGAAGCCTGGGCGCCGCCGATCGCGAGCGGCGCGACCATGCCGACCGCGGCGCCGATGCCGTGCGCTTCGCTGAGCCGGCCGGGCCCGGCATCCGGCCCGTGGTGGTCGACGACCGCGGCGGCGACCAGGTTGACGACGGCGAAGCCGCCGAGCCCGCACAGCATCGCGCCGGTGACGGTCACCGCGGGCCAGGGGCCGAGCCCGTACACCAGGACACCCGCCGCGAGCGTGGCGAACGACCCCCACAGCGCGGGGCCGCGGCCCCACCACAGCACCGGGCGGCTGCCGAGCAGGCCGACGACCAAGCCGCCGACCGCATAGCCCGTGCTGTGCAGGCCCGCGACGGCCTTGCCCACGTGCTGGTCGTCGCCGAGCAGCGGGACGGACGGGCCGAAGCAGTACAGGAAGTATGCGAACACGGCCATCTGCAGGTACAGCAACCACGTCGCCCGGTCCCGGCCGGCGGGTGCCGTCGTGGGGACGTCGGCGGACATGCCGGGTGCGGCGGTTTCGGCGCGATTCACGCGAAGAGGGTACTTGGTGCGGCAACGGAAAAACCCTCCCCGTCGGCTTGGGGCCGGGGGAGGGTTCTCCGATGCCGCGGGTGTCCGCGCCGGGCTCAGCCCAGGCGCTCGACCACGTGGTCGATGCAGGCGGTCAGCGCCTCGACGTCCGACGGCTCGACGGCCGGGAACATCGCGATGCGGAGTTGGTTGCGGCCGAGCTTGCGGTACGGCTCGGTGTCGACGATGCCGTTGGCGCGCAGCACCTTGGCGACCGCCGCGGCGTCGACGCTCTCCGCGAAGTCGATCGTGCCGATGACCTGCGAGCGCTGCGCCGGGTCGGTGACGAACGGGGTCGCGTAGGCGGACTTCTCGGCCCACGTGTAGAGGCGGGACGACGAGTCGCCGGTGCGGCCGACGGCCCAGTCCAGGCCGCCTTGGCCGTTGAGCCACTCGAGCTGGTCGGCGAGGAGGAACAGGGTGGAGATGGCCGGGGTGTTGTACGTCTGGTCCTTCGCCGAGTTGTCGATCGCGGTCGGCAGGTCGAAGAACGGCGGGATGTAGCGGTCGGTCGCGGCGATCCGCGCGGCGCGCTCCAGCGCGGCGGGCGAGAACGCGGCGAGCCAGAGGCCGCCGTCGGCCGCGAAGCACTTCTGCGGCGCGAAGTAGTAGACGTCGAACTCGTTCGGGTCGACCGGCAGGCCGCCCGCGCCGGACGTCGCGTCGACCAGGACGAGGGAGCCCTCGTCGGCGCCCGCGGCGCGCTTGATCGGCATGGCGACGCCGGTGGAGGTCTCGTTGTGGGTCAGCGCGTAGGCGTCGACGCCGGCCTCGGCGACCGGCAGCGGGTGCGTGCCGGGCTCGGACTTGACGACGGTCGGCTCGTCCAGCCACGGCGCGGCCTTGACCGACGACGCGAACTTGGAGGAGAACTCGCCGAACGACAGGTGCTGCGACTTGCGCTCGACCAGGCCGAACGCGGCGATGTCCCAGAACGCGGTCGAACCGCCGTTGCCGAGCACCACCTCGTAGCCCTCGGGGAGACGGAACAGCTCGCGGACCCCGTCGCGGACCTTGCGGACCACGTTCTTGACCGGCGCCTGCCGGTGCGAGGTTCCGAGCAGGGAGGTGCCGGTCGCGGCGAGCGCGTTGAGCGCTTCCGTACGGACCTTGGACGGGCCCGCGCCGAACCGGCCGTCGACGGGCTTCAGCTCTTCGGGAATCTGGATCTCGGCCACGGTGTGAGGGTAACCGGGGCCGGGTCATGGAAACGTCAAAATCCACAAAGTGAGACGATCTGGACCGGGATGTGGAATCGCCGGCGACGGGGAGTGAGACCGGGTGGGGGCGCGGGGTGAGACGGCGGGTGTCGCCGCCGCCCTCTACGATCCCCGCGTGACCGATCATGAGGCATTGGCACCGCTGACCTTGTCGGAGAGCCCCAGCAGCCCCGGGCGGTTCAGCCTGCTGCTCGACGTCGCCGAACCGCGCGTCATGGCGGTGTTCGAGGCGTGCGGGCAGTACGGCAACGGATACGCGTGGGAGGGCGTGGCCCGCTCCGCGGTGCGCAACCGCGCCCCGGGGCTCGACGGCCGCTTCGACTACGACTGCGAGGCGGGCATGTTCGCTGCTTACGGCAGGGACCGGGAGGCGCTTCGGAGCCTGGGGGTGCTGCTGCGGGATGCCTACCTGGACGATGCCGTGCTGCGGGAGCTGATCGAGTCGGGGGATCCGGGGCAGTTCGACTGAGTCGAGCGGGGGCGGGGGCTGTGGACAACTCGGGAGCCTGTGGATGACGGGGTTGCTGTCCGCGGCGCTGCTTTGTCAGGCCTTTGACAAGGGGATCCCCCTTGACCGGTGTGATGGTCGTACTCGCGGCGGGTTGTGGTGCCACGGGCCGCGCGCGTTGCCAGACTTGGCCCGTGCCTGATTCCGACGTCGCCGCAGCGTCCGCCCCCGACCTCGCGCAAGCGCTGCGTGCGCGGATCCGGGGCGGGGTCCGTTTCGACGCGCAGGCGCGCGGACTCTATTCGATGGACGCGTCGAACTACCGGCATGTCCCGACCGGGGTCGTCACCCCGCGCGACGTGGAGGATCTGGCCGCGGCGGTGGCCGTCTGCCACGAACAGCGGGCGCCGATGACCGTGCGCGGCGGCGGCACCAGCATTGCCGGGCAGGCCACCGGCCGCGGTGTGGTGCTCGACACCGCGCGGCACCTGACGCGCATCGAGTCGCTCGATCCGGACGCGCGAATTGCGGTGGTCGAGCCGGGCGTGGTCCTCGACGACCTGCGCGCGGCCGCGGCGCCGTACGGCCTCACCTTCGGCCCCGACCCGTCCACGCACAGCCGCTGCACGCTCGGCGGCATGATCGGCAACGACTCGTGCGGCGCGCATTCCGTCGCATGGGGCCGGACGTCGGCCAACGTGGCGTGGCTGGACGTGCTCACCGCGGACGGCGTCCGCATGCGCGTCGGCCCGGAGTCCGCCGTCGAGCCGGAGGCCGGTTCGGACATCGGTGCGGAGCGGATCCGTGCCGAGTTGCTGGCGCTCGCGGACGACAACCTCGCCCTTGTCCGCACCGGCTTTCCGCGGCTCGCCCGCCGGGTGTCCGGGTACGCGCTCGACCGGCTGCTGCCCGAGCACGGCCGCGATCTGGCGGGTGCGCTGGTCGGCACCGAGGGCACGTGTGCGGTGGTGCTGCGTGCGGGTGTCCGGCTGGTCGAGGCGCCGCGGGTCCGGGCGCTGGCGGTGCTGGGGTTCGCGGACGATATCGCGGCGGCGGAGGCGGCGCCGGCGGTGCTGCCGTACGGGCCGCTGACCGTGGAGAGCCTCAGCGCGGAACTCGCCGCGCTGGCCTGGTCGGCGCGCTCGGTGCGGCTGCCGGACGGCGGTGCGTGGCTGTTCGTGGAGACCGGCGGCGACACCCGCGACGAGGCGTACGCACGGGCGTTGTCCGTCGCGCGCGGCCTGGGGCTGTCGGCGTCCGCGTACCGGATCGAGGCCGATGCCGCGGGGCAGCGGGCACTGTGGCGGATCCGCGAGGAGGCGTCGGGCACGGCGACCCGGCTCGCGGGCGACGTCGAGGCATGGCCGGGGTGGGAGGACACCGCCGTGCCGCCGGAGCGCCTGGCTGCCTATCTGCGTGAACTCCACACGCTGATGGGGCGATTCGGCCTGCGCGGGCTGCCGTACGGGCATTTCGGCGAGGGCTGCGTGCACATCCGCTTCGACTTCGACCTGATCAGCGAACCGGGGGTGGCGCGATTCCGCGGCTTCTCGTCCGAACTCGCCGATCTCGTGGTGGCACACGGCGGTTCGCTCTCCGGAGAGCACGGAGACGGACAGGCCCGAGCCGAGTTCCTGCCGCGCATGTACGGCGACGAACTGGTCGGGCTCTTCGGGCGGTTCAAGTCCGTATGGGATCCGGACGACCTGCTCAACCCGGGCGTCCTGGTGCGCCCCCGCCCGATCGACGCCGACCTGCGCTTCGCCGGGATGCCCCGGACGCCGGTCCCGGTCGCGTTCGGATACCCGCACGACGGCGGCGACTTCGCGGCCGCGGTTCGCCGCTGTGTCGGCGTCGGCAAGTGCCGCGAGTCGGCGTCGACGGCGTCCGGCGGCGTCATGTGCCCGTCGTTCCGCGCGACCGGCGAGGAGAAGGACTCGACGCGCGGCCGGGCCCGGCTGCTGCACGAAATGCTCGTGGGCGACGTGGTGACGGACGGCTGGCGCGCGGAGGAGGTCCGCGACGCGCTGGACTTGTGCCTGTCCTGCAAGGGCTGCCGCAGCGACTGCCCCGTCGGCGTGGACATGGCCACCTACAAGGCGGAGTTCCTGCACCACCACTACGCCGGGCGGGTACGGCCCCGGGCGCACTACACGCTGGGCGCCCTGCCATGGTGGGCGCGGGCGGTGGCGTCGGTGCCGTCGGCCGCGCGCGTGGTGAACGGTTTGGCGGCGCGTCCGGCGTTGGCACGGGCGGGGCTGGGGTTTGCGGGCCTCGACCCCTCGCGCGGGCTGCCGGCCTTTGCGCCGGAGCCGTTCACCCGCGGTTGGGTCCGACGCCGGCCGGTTGCCGTCCGCCGCTCGGCCCTCGGTGCGCCCGGCCCGCGCGTCGTCCTCTGGCCGGACACCTTCACGAACCACTTCGCCCCGGAGATCGCGTGGGCGGCGGTCCGGGTGCTGGAGGACGCGGGGCTGACGGTCGTGGTGCCGCCCCGGCCGGTGTGCTGCGGACTGACATGGGTGTCGACGGGTCAACTCGACACCGCTCGCCGGGTCATGCGCCGGACCTTGCGCACCCTGGAGCCGGCGCTGACCGCAGGATTGCCCATCGTCGGACTTGAGCCTTCCTGCACGGCGGCGCTGCGGTCGGACGTGCCCGAGCTGCTCGGCCGCGAGGCGGCCGAACTCCCCGGCCTGGTCCGCACCTTCGCCGAGACCCTTGCCGAGTACGCCCCCGGCTGGACCCCGCCCCGCCTCGACCGCCCGGTCACCGGCCAGCTCCACTGCCACCAGCACGCCATCCTCGGCGACGCCGCCGACCGCGCGCTCCGCGAACAGGCGGGTCTGTCGGGCACCTTGACCGGCGGTTGCTGCGGACTCGCGGGCAACTTCGGCTACGAACCGGGCCACGCCGGGATCTCGACCCGCATCGCCGCCGAACGCCTGCTCCCGGCCTTGGAATCCACGCCCGACGCCGAGGTCCTGGCGGACGGCTTCAGCTGCCGCACCCAGATCCGCGAGCTGACGGACCGGCGGCCGCGGCATCTCGCGGAGGTCTTGGCAGACGGGCTGGCAGAGGGGCTGGCAGAGGGGTTCGACGGGCGCGCGTAGCCCATGCGGATTTGCCTTTGCGGAAAGCGTTTTTCGCGAAGGAGTACCGCCCCCCGGTGTCACCAAACGGGACCCGGACGGCGTCGACCGCATGATCGAGCCGAGCCGGTCCTACACGTGGCGACGGGCCTGCAATGCCAGGCGCAGGCCCAGCACCGTTTCCGGATCGTCCAAGTCCGTGCCCAGCAGCAGCGAGATCCGGCCCAGGCGGTCGTACAGCGTCTGGCGGTTCAGGTGGAGGTCGCGGGCCGTCTCGGCCTTGCGGCCGGCATGGGTCAGGTAGGCCTGGAGGGTGGGGAGGAGTGGCTGCCGGGCGGTGCGGTCGTGTTCGAGGAGGGGCCCCACCGCGCGGCGGACGAAGGCGGCGAGGTCGGCGTGTTCGCGCATGCGCCACAGGAGGAGTTCGATGTCCAGGCGGCGGGCGTCGTACCACGGCTGCTCGGGGAGGCCGCGGGCCGCGGAGGCGGCCTCGGCGGCGTGCCGGAGGCCGGGGCCCGCGGCCGGCCACGGGCCCGCGGCGCCCACCACGACGACCGGGGGGACCGGGCCGGGGGCGAGGCCGGCGCGGGCGAGGCCGGCGCGGAGAGCCGCGGCGACGCGGTCCGCGACCGCGACGCGTTCGCCCGCCGCGCGCAGGCCCAGCAGCAGGGCGAGGCGGCCTTCGACCGGGCGCACGCCCAGCAGCGTGGGCAGGCCGAGGCCCGCGAGCTCCTCCTGGACGACCCGGGCGATCGGCGCCCAGTCCGCCGGGCCCACGGCCTCGCCGAGGGCTTCGCCGGGGCCGTCCGCGCCGAGGCGGACCACCACCGGCAGCAGCGGGCCGGTGTCGTGCTGGAAGCCCAGGACCCGGGCCTGCCGGGCGGCGTCCTCCTCGGCGACCCGGCCCTCGGCCAGATCCCGGAGGAAGTCCCCGCGGCCGCGGGCGGCGAGCTCCTCCTCGTGCCGGGCCTGCCGCAAGGCCACCGCGAGCAGGCCCGCGGCATGGTCGACGACGATCCGGCCGAGCGGCAGCACCGGACCGTGCACCGGCAGCACGACGAGCCGGCCGCGCAGCGGCTGGCCGCTCTGCCCCGGTGAGGGGCCGCCCGCGGGGACGTCGACGACGAGCGCGGTGCCCGGCACCAGTGCGGTGGCGGCCCGTTCGTACGCTCCGGAACCGCCGCGGCCGCCGCGCAGCCCGGCCCACGCGTCGAGAGGGTCGGCGTCGCCCTCGGGGCCGATGCCCGATGGCGACGCGGTGTAGAGGAGCCGTCCGTCGGCGTCCTCGAGGTACACCGGGTTGCCGACGTTGTCGGCCAGCAGCGCCAGCACTTCGGGGACACCGCCGCCGCCGAGCAGGACCTCCGTGCAGCGGCGGTGCACGTCCTCGCCCTGCCGCAGCAGTGCGTAGTGGCCGTTGACGATCTCCGTGTGGATCGCCTCGGTGACCGCCACAAAAGGGACTTCGCGGTGCAGCTGGACGAGTGGCAGGCCGCGGCTGCGGGCGGCTTCCACCATCGCGGCGGGCAGCACGTCGAAACGCTGGCCGAGTTCGACGACCAGCGCGGCGATGCCGCGGTCCGCGAGCTGCGCCACGAAACGGCGCTGGTCGGCGGGCCGGGGCCCGATGCCCAGGCCGGTGGTGAGCAGGAGTTCCTCACCGCGCAGCAGCGACGCGATGTTGGGGACCTCGCTGGTGTGCACCCAGCGGATGGCGCGTTCCAGACCCTCCGGGCACGCCACGACCTCCGGCAGGCCGCGCCGCAGCGGCGGGAGTTCCAGGGCCTCGCGGACGGTGATGCCGGCGAGGCCCGGCCGGTCCTGGCGGCCCGAGGCCGGTGCGGTCCGGGCACCCGGCGGACCCGCCGCCGACGCCGCCGGGCCGGGAGGGGCGGCGGTCGCGATTGTCCCCGAGGTGTCCATCCGGGCAAGTTACCGGCGATTTTGCCCGCCGGGAATAACGGCGGCGTTGCGAACCCCGCACACCGTCGGTGCGCCCCGACACTCCGTCGCCCCCCGGGCCCGAAGTGCTGACCGGCTGTCGGTTGTCGCGGAACGCTTCCCGCATCGAAGCTGGCGGACCGAATCGACACCGCGACATCGAACAAGCGATCAGACGTCATCGGAATGTGATGCGTGCAGGCTAAAAATCGCTCACATTCCTCACGCATTCCGAGCATTCGAAGGAGGTGGCATGTCCACGGAGAGCAGCACCGCGGCCCCGCCCGCGTCCGGTTCCGGCGAGGTGAACCGGCTCAAGGCAAACTCGGTCGGCCTGGTCGGCGTCGTCTTCATGGCGATCGCCACGGCGGCCCCGATCACCGCGATGACGGGCAACCTGCCGGTCATCGCGGGCAAGCAGGGCAACGGCCTCGGCGCGCCCGCGGCCTATATCGTCGCGACCGTGGTCCTGACCATCTTCTCGGTCGGCTACGTGACCATGGCCAAGCACATCACCGCGGCGGGCGCGTTCTACGGATTTATCTCGCACGGCCTCGGCCGCATCGTCGGCATGGCCGCGGGTCTGCTCGCGGTGATGGCGTACGTCGTGTTCGAAGCCTCGATCCTCGGCTTCTTCGCGAAGAACCTGCACGACCTCGTGCAGGACCAGTTCAACACCGACATCCACTGGGGCGTCTGGGCGTTCG
This sequence comes from Uniformispora flossi, assembly GCF_049534875.1. Taxonomy (NCBI): domain Bacteria; kingdom Bacillati; phylum Actinomycetota; class Actinomycetes; order Kitasatosporales; family Streptomycetaceae; genus Uniformispora; species Uniformispora flossi. The sequence continues at coordinate 404,666 of NZ_JBMULZ010000004.1, read as the reverse complement.
TCGGTGTCGCGATCATCGCCTGTCTCGGCTACTTCGACATCCACCTGACCGCCAAGGTGCTCGGCATCGCGCTGGTGCTGGAGATCTCGATCCTCGCCCTGGTGTCGCTCGCGGTGATGTTCACCGGCGGCGGCCCGGACGGCTACCTGGCGGGCGAAGCGCTCAACCCGATCCACGGCATCGAGGGCGCGGACGGCACCATCGGCGCGGCGGCCGGCTTCGGCCTGTTCTTCGCGTTCTGGTCGTGGGTCGGCTTCGAGTCGACGGCGATGTACGGCGAGGAGTCCCGCGACCCCAAGCGTGTCGTGCCCCGCGCCACGCTGATCTCCGTGGTCGGCGTCGGCCTGTTCTACGTGTTCGTCTCGTGGATGATGGTGTCCGCCCAGGGCCGCGGTGTCGTGGAGGACAGCAGCGGGCTGTTCTTCGACCCGCTCGGCGACCACTTCGGCGGCTGGGCCGTCAAGGTCTTCCGCTGGCTCATCGTCACCGGCTCGTTCGCGTGCGCGATGGCGTTCCACCAGTGCGCCGCCCGCTACCTGTACGCGATCGGCCGCGAAGGCTTCATCCACCCCTCGCTCGGCAAGACGCACCGCACACACGGTTCCCCGCACATCGCCTCGGTCGTGCAGACCGTCATCACGGTCCTCATCGTGACCGGCTTCCTGCTCGCCGACATGGACCCCGTCGTGCACATGTACGGCCTGCTCGCCCTCCTCGGCACCGGCGCGATCCTCATCGTGCAGACGCTGTGCTCGTTCGCCGCCGTCGGCTACTTCCACGTGCAGGGCAAACACCCCGAGACGAAGCACTGGTTCAAGACACTGGTCGCGCCCGTCGTCGCCGGCGTCGCGATGATCGGCGTTGTCGGCCTGCTGTTCTACAACTTCGAATCGGCCGCCGGTGATGCCGCGAACACGCTGCTGTTCGACCTGATCCCGTGGATCCTCGGCCTGCTGTTCGTCGGCGGCATCGCCCTGGCGCTCTACATGAAGGCCAGCAGCCCGGACGCCTACGAGCGGATGGGCCGCATCATCCTCGAAGACGCCGGGGAACGCGACCACGCGCCGGCCATACCAGCACAGACGGCTACCGACCCCGCGCGCACCTGACCCCGGTCCCCGCCTGAACCCCGCCGCCCCGGCCTGCTGCTGACTGCGCATCAGGCCGGGGGCGGTCCGCGGCCCCCGGGCCGTACGCAGCACCGCTCCGCAGCGAGCGGCGGCACCACCCGCGTACGGCCCGGGGGCCTCGTGCTGCCCGGGCATCGCGCGGGGACGCCGTCCGAACACTCCCGACCCGCACGAGAGGACGCCTCATGGCACGTACCAACCCGATGCAGGCCCTGAAGAACATGGCCGCGGACCACGCCGCCGCCGACCGGCTGCGGATGCCCGTCGACGAGTACCGCGGCCTGCGGGACGACGCCGCGGCCGAACCGGCCGGGTCCAGCCGCCGTTCGCTGCTCAAGCGGGCGGCCGCGCTCGGCATCGGTGTCGGTGTCGGAGGTGCGGCGTTCGCCCGCCCGGCGTTCGCCGCGACCGAGGTCAAGCAGATCACCACCAACAAGCGCATCGCGATCATCGGGGCCGGTATTTCCGGCCTGACCGCCGCGCTCACGCTCGCCGATGCGGGTGTGAAGGCCACCGTGTACGAGGCCAACCCGTCGCGAATCGGCGGCCGCATGTACACACAGAAGACGTACTGGGGCAACGGCCAGACCTCGGAGGTCGGTGGCGAGCTGATCGACACCGGGCACAAGAAGATGCTCGAACTGTGCCGCCGTTTCGGGTTGTCCACCATCGACTTCGCCGCGGCCGGTCCGGCCGGCGCGACCGAGGTGCTGAAGTTCGACGGTACGTACTACCCGCGTACGCAGGCCGACGACGACTTCAAGGCGATGTACCAGGCCGTGCGCCGCGACTTCCAGGACGCCGGCGACGTCACCTGGAACAACGCCAACGCGGCCGGCATCGCCCTGTCGAACATGACGCTGTACGACTGGATCGAGTCCCGGGTGCCGGGCGGACACGCGTCCAAGCTCGGCCAGTTCCTCGACGTCGCCTACAACGTCGAGTACGGCGCCGACACGGTGAACCAGGCCGCGTACGCCGGGGTGAGCATGCTCGGCTGGCAGACCAACCCCGGCCACTTCAACATCTGGGGCGGCTCCAACGAGCGCTACCACATCGTCGGCGGCAACGACCAGGTGCCGCAGGCGATCGCCGCCGCGCTGCCGTCCGGCACCGTGCAGATGGGATACCGCCTGGTCGCCGTCCGCGCGAACGCCGACGGCACCCAGACGCTGACCTTCGACAACGGCGGAACGACCAAGACCGTCACGGCCGATCACACGATCGTGACGGTGCCGCTGCCGATCCTCCAGGGCCTCGACCTGAGCCGGGCGAACTTCGACCCGCTGATGACGAACCTGCTCCGCGACGCGCGCATGGGCTACTGCACCAAGCTCAACATGCAGTTCTCGTCGCGGCCGTGGAACGGCACGGGTGCGTGGCCGGGTGTGGCTTCCGGCGACTCGTTCAGCGACCTGGCCTACCAGCAGACCTGGGACACCACGAAGGGCCAGGCCGGCAGCACCGGCATCCTCATCCAGTACGGCGGCGGCTCCCTCGCCTACGGCCTGAACCCGGCGGGCCCGTTCAACACCGACAGCGACCCGGCCGTGCGGTCGATCGCGTCCGGCTACCTGACGCAGATCGACACGGTCTTCCCGGGCACCAAGGCCGCGTGGACCGGCAAGGCGCAGCTGTCCGCCTGGCACAAGAACCCCTACTCGCTGGGGGCTTACTCGTACTGGCCGGTGTCCTACCTGCACCGTTATGCCGGATATGAGGGCACTCGGCAGGGCAACATCCACCTCGCCGGCGAGCACACGTCCAACGACTTCCAGGGCTACATGAACGGCGGTGCGGTCACCGGCGAACGCGCCGCCGACGAGGTGATCGCCGACCTCTCCTGATCCTGCGGCGGCTGCCCGCCTGGGTGGTCGAACTCCCGTGAAAATCCGATTGTTCGCGTGCCACGGGAATTCCGGGCGTCTCCGATCCGGCCCCGACTGTGCGGTTTGCAGTCGGGGCCGTTGGGCATCCATGGGCGGGTCCGGACAACCGGGTGAACGGGGCGGCGGCGAACTTGACTGATAGGTAAGGATCTGTCAGTAATAGTGACAGATGTCCGATATGTAGCTAGGCAGTTAGCCGGTGGAGGGGGGTCTGTCAAGACCCAACCAAGCGTCTTTCTTGGGCAGTTGGCGACACGAGACGCCACGAACGCGCCGAAGAATCCGAGTTATCCGGTCAATCCCTGACAGATGAGTATTCTTCCTTCCGGATCTGGACCGACCCGACGCCACCGAACCGCGAGCCACGCGGGCGGAAGTGCAGGCGGTCAACGCAACACCGGAATACGAGACGCAGCACCAGCCGCAGAACCGACCGCAGTACCGGCAACAGCACGACCCCGGCACCAGCTCGACATCGACCTGTCACCCGCCCTCCCCGCCTGCCGGGGGAGGGCGGTCGGCATTTCCGGCCGAGGGCGCTCCCCGCCCCCGTCCCCGCCCGGAACCCGTCCGGCACCGCGAGGACTCCGGCGCCGCGGCCCCGGCTCACACCGTCGCGGTCAGCCCGCCGTCCACCAGCAGGTGCGTGCCCGTGATGTACGACGCCTCGGCGCCCATCAGGAACCGCACCGCGCCCGCGATCTCGTCGGGCGTGCCCAGCCGCTTGAGCGGCGGCCGCGACTCCAGCTTCGCCCGGTTCCCGGGGCGTTCGAACGCCTTGGCGAGCATGGGCGTTTCGATGTACCCCGGGCACACCGCGTTGACCCGGATGCCGTCGGTGGCCAGCGACGCCGCCAGCGACCGGGTGAGTCCCAGCAGCCCCGCCTTCGATGCGCAGTACGCCGGGTTGGCCGGGTTGCCGACCACCGCGTTGATCGAGGCGATCCCGACGACCGCCGAGCCCTGGTGCGTCCGCAGGTCGTCGAGCATGGCCCGGACCAGCAGCGCCTGCGCCCGCAGGTTGACGTCCAGCACCAGGTCCCACACGTCCGGCTCCAGGCCGGGCAGCGACCCGGAGTCGACCACGCCCGCGGCATGGACGAGCCCGCCGAGGCCGCCCAGCACCGACCGGGACTGCTCCAGCGCCTCCGGATAGGCCCCGGCGTCGCGCACGTCGACGCGCAACCCGATCGCCGGGACGCCGTGTTCCTTCGCGATGCGGTCCGCGTGGCCGACCGCGGCCGCCTCGTCCACGTCCCACAGCGCGACCGGCCGCCCCGCCGCCGCCAACGCCGCCCCGCACGCGCTCCCGATGCCCGAGGCGCCGCCGGTGACGATGACGCCCGTGGTGATGCCGCTCATGGTGAAGCTCCTTCCGCCCCCGTGCCCGCCGATGCTCTCCGTGTCGTCACGCCCCGCCCCGCGCGGGACCGGTCACTCGCTCCCCGTCCGCGCCCAGAACTCCTGCCACGACGGCCACTTCTCGGGCAGCTCGGACCGCGTGATCATCGGGTTGTCCGGGAAGTGGAAGCGGTCCGCGACCTTCAGCGGGTGCTCCAGCACGTCCGCCGCATAGAACGCCTTGGGCTTGCGGGAGCGGAAGTACCACCGGCCGTCGCGGCGTTCGTACCGGTCCCAGTACTGCATCGGCATGACGACCCACAGGTCGCCGACCTCGTGCTCGGGGCGGCAGTAGACGACGCCGGTGGCGTGGTCGTCGTCGACGAAGTCGATGACGTGGTTGCCGATCAGGTGGAACGTGATGCCGTACGGCCGCAGCACCGGGTCGAACCACCGGGCCAGCGCCTCGCGGCCGGACCCGCCGTCGCCGGTCTGCACGTCGTCGACGAAGAGCGACGCCAGCGCCGGCACGTCCCGGCTGTCCAGCGCGAGCGCGTAGCGGGCGGCCAGCTGCCGGATCTCCTCGTACGCCTCGACGCGCCGCAGCCGCCGCTCGGTGTCGGCTGTGTCGGCTGTGTCGGCGATGGACGCCCCTTCGGAAGCCTGTGGTGTCACGGGTGCCCCTCCGCAGACAGTGGTGACAGTTGGTTGACATAAATCAACTATCACGGCGAGGCTGCGAGAGATATGGAGTGTGGGGAGTCCCACGCGGCAGCCCGGCCGAGCGCCCGGGAACGCCGACGGCCCGCCTCCTCGTGGGAGTGCGGGCCGTCGGGCCGGACGCCTGTCGAGAGCGGCGAGCCGGGACGTGCGGACGTCAGCTGTTCTTTATGTGGACCGTGTCGTCGTAGCCCGGGACCTCGGTGACCGGCCGCGGGCCCGGGCCGATGTAGCGGGCGGACGGGCGCACGAGACGCGAGGTGCGCTTGTGCTCCAGGATGTGCGCGCTCCACCCGGCGGTGCGGGCGCAGGTGAACATCGAGGTGAACATGTTGGCCGGGACCTCGGCGAAGTCCAGCATCACCGCGGCCCAGAACTCCACGTTGGTCGCCAGGACGCGGTCCGGGCGGCGGGCGTGCAGTTCCTCCAGCGCGGCCTTCTCGAGCGCCGCGGCGACCTCGTAGCGCGGGGCGCCGAGCTCCTTCGCGGTGCGGCGCAGCACGCGGGCGCGCGGGTCCTCGGCGCGGTAGACGCGGTGGCCGAAGCCCATGAGGCGCTCGCCGCGGTCGAGGACGCCCTTGACGTACGCCGAGGCGTCGCCGATCCGCTCGATCTCCTCGATCATGTGCAGCACGCGCGACGGGGCGCCGCCGTGCAGCGGGCCCGACATGGCGCCGACCGCACCCGACAGGCAGGCCGCGACGTCCGCGCCGGTGCCGGCGATGACGCGCGCGGTGAACGTCGACGCGTTCATGCCGTGCTCGGCGGCCGACGTCCAGTAGGCGTCGACGGCCTTGACGTGCTTCGGGTCCGGCTCGCCGCGCCAGCGGATCATGAACCGCTCGACGATCGTCTCGGCCTTGTCGACCTCGCGCTGCGGCACCATCGGCTTGTCGAGGCCGCGGGCCGACTGGGCGACGTAGGACAGCGCCATGACGGCGGCGCGGGCCAGGTCGTCGCGGGCCTGGGCGTCGTCGATGTCGTGCAGCGGTTTGAGACCCCACACCGGGGCGAGCATGGCCAGCGCGCTCTGCACGTCCACGCGGATGTCGCCGGAATGGATGGGGATGGGGAAGGACTCGGCGGGCGGAAGTCCGGGGTTGAAGGCGCCGTCGACCAGGAGCCCCCAGACGTTGCCGAAGGAGACGCGTCCGACCAGGTCCTCGATGTCGACACCGCGGTAGCGGAGTGCGCCGCCCTCCTTGTCGGGTTCGGCGATCTCCGTCTCGAACGCTATGACTCCTTCGAGCCCGGGTACGAAGTCGGACATCAGGCGGCTCCTCATGCGAATCTCGACTGACTTGTGGTGACTTGTGGCCGGGTCCTTCATACCCCGCGTTACCACAACCTGTCTTCCCCCGAAGGCATCCGCGCGATACGGCGCAAGATCGTTACTGGCGCGCTCGCCGATACCGGCCGGGGGCGGCGAATCGGTGGTCTGGCGAAGACGCCGCGACGGGTCCGCGTTGTTGCTTCGCCTATGAAGTTGTGGGTGACGGTTGTCGACAGGCCACAATATCTCTCGACATCGAGATGACCTAGACGGGCCGACCACCGGGATCGTGAAGTGGGGCACACCCGGGTGGCGTATCCGCGCGATTCGCACCTTCGGGGGACACCCACACGGGTGTATCCGGGTCGCGCGCGGGTGCCCGCCGTGCGGGCACCGGCCCGACCCGTCCGGGGATGCTAGGAAGAACCGTGGACCTCAACCAGCTCATGGCCATGCGCCGCCACTACCGCGGCGAAGGCATCGACGCCGGCGCGCTGCCCGCCGCCCCGATGCCGCTGTTCGCGCACTGGCTGCGCGAGGCCGTCGCCGCCGACCTGCCGGAGCCGAACGCGATGGTGGTCGGCACCGCGTCCGCCGCGGGGCGCCCGAGCAGCCGGACCGTGCTGCTCAAGGAGTACGACGACGCCGGCTTCGTCTTCTACACGAACTACGACTCCCGCAAGGGCCGCGAGATCGCCGCGAACCCGGCGGTGAGCCTGCTCTTCCCGTGGCACGCCCTGGACCGCCAGGTGGTCGTCGGCGGCACCGCCGAGCGGGTGTCGGCCGAGCGCACCGCGGCCTACTTCGCGTCCCGGCCGTACGGGTCGCGGATCGGCGCGTGGGCCAGCGAGCAGTCCCGCGTCATCACGTCCCGCGAGGACTTGGAGAAGAAGTACGCCGAACTCGCCGCCCGCTTCCCGGAAGGCACCGAGGTCCCGGTGCCGCCGTTCTGGGGCGGATACCTCGTGGTGCCGGACAGCGTGGAGTTCTGGCAGGGCCGCGAGAACCGCCTGCACGACCGGCTCCGCTACCGCCGCGAAGGCGATGCGTGGGTCGTGGAACGGCTGAGCCCCTGAGCCCCTGAGCCTGCCCCTGACACCGCTCCTGACGCCGCCTGCGCCGCCGCCCCGGATGCCTGGGGGCGGATCCGGGCTCAGCCCGTCCGGTGCACCTTGTGCTGGGCGGCCTGGGCCAGCGGGCGCAGTACCAGGAGGTCGACGTTGACGTGCGCGGGGCGGGTGACCGCCCACACCACGGCGTCCGCGACGTCCTCGGCGGTGAGCGGCTTCTCGACCCCGGCATAGACGGCGGCGGCCTTGGCGGCGTCGCCGCGCATCCGGTTGACCGCGAACTCGTCGGTCTTCACCATGCCGGGCGCCAGCTCGACGACGCGCACCGGTTCGCCGCTGAGTTCCAGCCGCAGCGTGGCGGCGATCGCGTGGGTGCCGTGCTTGGCGGCGACATATCCGCCGCCGCCTTCGTAGGCGGTGTGCGCGGCCGTCGACGACATCACCACGACCGTCCCGGCGCCGCTCGCGACCAGCGCGGGCAACAGCGCCTGCGTGGTGTGCAGCGTGCCCATGACGTTGACCTGGTACATCGCGAGCCAGTCCGCCGGGTCGCCGGTCGCCACCGGGTCCGCCCCCAGGGCGCCGCCCGCGTTCGCCACCAGCACGTCGCAGCGCGGCAGCGTGGCCGCGAACGCGTTGACCGCCGCGCGGTCCGTCACGTCGAGGGGGTAGGCCGCCGCGGACTGCCCGGCCGCGCGGATCTCCGCGGCGACCGCCTCGATCCGGTCGGCCCGACGCGCGGTCAGCACCACGTGGTAGCCCGCCGCGGCCAGTCCGCGTGCGCTCGCCGCGCCGATCCCGCTGCTCGCGCCGGTGACCACCGCGAGGGGCGGGTGCGCGGAGTGCTCGCTCGTCATGCAGCGCACGGTAACAGCCGGGCGGGCGCCGCGGCCTGGACACGGCGGGTGTCCGGAAACCGCTTCCCGGCGGGCGGCCGGGACCCGGGAAACGCAGCGACCCGCAGGCCTTCCGCTCCGGGTGGAACGGTGCCGAGGGGACGTCCTCGGCGGCCTGCGGGTCGGGTGTCTGCCTGGTTTTCGCCGACCGTCTGCTGTGTGTGAATCCAGCACAGCTCCGTGGCGCTGCAGTCGCAACGGGCCTGACTTCGGTCGGGAGACCGGAGTGGCGGCTAGCGGGCAGCCACCTCACGCGTCCGATACTTGCTCATTGATCGAACCACCTCCTTTCCCGTGTACCGCAGAACGTAGATCGCGATCTGCCGCGGCGCAACGGATTTAAAAGGGAATTCACAGGTGGGGCATCTCACCCGGAACCCGGGAATACAGCAGCCACTTCGTGCGCTTTGATGTGGCCGTGCCCGTCCCTCAGCAGCCGGCCGAAGCCGGCGCCGCAGACGACCCCGTTCCCATACCCGCGCCCCGCGAGAGCCCGCCCTCCGCCACCGCCGCGGACGACCGGCCGTCGGGGCGCACGCGAGGATTCGCGCGCAAGGCATTCGCCGATGTGACGCCGCTGCGCGGCTCGCCGGATTACCGCCGCCTGTGGTTCGGGTCGACGGTGTCGATGCTCGGCCAGCAGATGACCGCGCTGGCGGTCTCGGTGCAGGTCTACGACCTCACCGGCTCCAATTTCTCGGTCGGCCTGGTGGGTCTGTTCTCGCTTTTCCCGCTCGTCGCGTTCGGCCTGCTCGGTGGAGCGATCGCGGACAGCATGGACCGCCGCAAGCTCGGCCTGATCGCATCGTCCGGCTTGGCGTGCATGTCGCTGGTGCTGGCCGTGCAGGCGGTGCTGGGGCTGCACCAGGTGTGGCTGCTCTACACCGTGGTGGCCTTGCAGTCGGCGTTCTTCGCGGTGAACAGCCCGACGCGCAGCGCGATGATCCCCAGGCTGCTGCCCGCCGAGCAACTCCCGGCGGCGAACGCGCTGTCCACGATGAGCATGAACCTCGGCCTGACGCTGGGGCCGATGCTCGGCGGCCTGATCATGGGCGTGTGGAACACCGAGACGGTGTACGTCGTCGACGCCGTCGGGTTCGCCGCGTCGCTTTACGCGATGTGGCGGCTGCCCGCGATGCTGCCGGAGCGGGCGAACGGCGGCGACCCGGGCAAGCCCGCGCAACGGGCCTCGGTTGCCGAGGGATTCCGCTTCCTGCGCACCCGGCCCAATGTGCGGATGACGTTCCTCGGGGACATCGCGGCGATGGTGTTCGGCATGCCGCGGGCACTCTTTCCGGCCATCGCCGTCGCCTGGTACGGCGGCGACACGGCCACCGTCGGCCTGCTGACCGCGGCGCCGGCGGTGGGCGCGCTCGCCGGTTCGCTGTTCTCCGGCTGGCTGGGGTCGGTGCGCTACCAGGGCCGTGCGGTGATCCTGTCGATCGTCGCGTGGGGCCTGGCCATCGCCGCGTTCGGGCTGACGAGCTGGCTGTGGCTGGGGCTGCTGTTCCTGGCGGTCGCCGGCTGCGCGGACACGATCAGCGCGGTCTTCCGCAACACGATCCTGCAGGTCGCCACGCCCGACGAGATGCGCGGGCGACTGGCCGGCGTGTTCATCGTCGTCGTCGCGGGCGGTCCGCGGCTCGGCGACTTCGAGTCGGGCAGCGTCGCCGCGCTGGCCACCGAGCGGGTCTCGGTGATCAGCGGCGGCTTGGCGTGCGTGGTGGCGGTGCTGCTGCTGACCGCGCGCTGGCGCGGCTTCTGGCGCTACGACGCGAAGAACCCGGTGCCGTAGCACGGTCGGCAGCGGTCGCACGGGCCGAGGCCCCCTGATCCGGACGGAGGAGGGACGGGGGCCCCGGCGCTCGTGGGGAGGTGCTGCGGTGCTGCGGTGCTGTGCCGTGGTGCGGTGGTGCCGTGGTGCGGCTCAGCGGTGCGCGCGGCGGCGGGCGTAGATCAGCGATCCGGCGCCCAGCGCGAGGACGCCGCCCGCGCCGCCCGCGAGGAGCCCGACGGAGGCGCCTCCGCCGCCGGTCTGGGCGAGTTCGCCGGTCTGTGCGGCCGGGGCGGCGGCCGGGGCCACATCGGCGTCGGCTGCCCCGGGCGGGGCCGCGGACGCCGGTCCGGCGGCCTGCGGAGCGGCCGAACCGGCCTTGCCGGTCTGCGGGTTCGTACCGGCCGGAGTTCTGCCGGCCGGCGTCGCGACGTCGTGGCCGGTGTGCCCGCCCGAAGTGCCGCCGCTCGTGTTTGCGGCACCGCCGGAGGTGCCCGCCGGTGCGGTCGGGGCCGGCTTGCCGCTGCCGTCGAAGGACACGTCCGAGCAGGAGTAGAACGCCTCGGGGCTGTCCGAGCGCTGCCAGACGATGTAGATCAGGTGGCGGCCGGACTTCTTCGGGAGCTGGCCCTTGACGACGTAGGCGCCGTTCTGCAGCTGCGGGTCGGTCGCGGTGGCGAACGGCTTCGCCTCCAGGTCGGACCACTTGAGCGGCTTGGTGACGTCGAATCCGTCCTTGGTGATGTAGTACTCGAACGAGCCCTTGTGCGGCGCGGTCGCCTTGTAGAGGAACGTGTAGGCGCCGCCGGACGGCAGGTTCGTGGTCGGCCAGTCGGTGCGCGGCAGGTCGAGGCCGGCGTACTGCGGGTTGTTCGCGCTGCACAGCTTGCCGTCCGGGATGAGCTGCCGGTGGTTGCCGGCGGCCTGCGCGATGTTGACCGCGTTCGGGTCGTAGAACGGCTGCGGATTGTTGCCGACCGCCGCCTTCGCCGCACGGCACGCGGACAGCGTGAAGTTCTCCGGGTTTTCGCCGCCCTGCGTCGAACACAGTTGGATGCGGCTCGGCGGGTTCTGCGACGTGCCGTGCGCGGCGGCCTCGCCCGCGGCGGCGAACCCGGCGGCGAGCGGAAACGCGGTGACCATGGCGACGGCTGCGCTGCGGCGGATCTTCATCAGGAGGTGTTCCTCTGCCTTCGGCCGGGGGTCCGGAACGGTGCGTTCGTGCCTCGACACGTGACGCTAGACCCGGCGAAACGCAGGAAACCCCTGATCGGAGCGCCTTATGGGGCTCTTAGGGAAGCGATCGGCGAGGGTTAAGGAGCCGATGAAAATCGGGGGTCAGGAAGCCTCGGCGGGCCGCGGCGCGATCCACAGGGCCTCCGCCTGGGCGGCGATCCGGCCGTCCGGGTCGTAGAGCGTCGTGGCGGTGCGCACCTTGCGGCCGTCGCGGCCGAGCAGCCGCCCCATGACGATGCAGCGGTCGCCCACGTAGGGGAGGGCGTCGATGCGGGCGGTGAACCGGCCGAGGAGCAGCAGCGGGATGTCCGTGCCGAGCACGGTCCAGGCGCCCGGACAGTCCAGCGCGGCCCACACGAACTCCGGGCGGACCCGGGCCCCGTCGGCGTCCGCGAGGGATGCGTCGGGCACCCACGGGGTCGCGGTGGTGCCGGGCTGCTGCGGCAGCAGGCCGGGGAACAGCCGCAGCCCGTCGCCTTCGGCACGTGCGGTGCCGCACACGAAGCAGGTCGGGAAGGGGTGTTCGTCGCGCCCGGCGAAGAACGCCGCGGACGCTTCCGCGGCAAGGTCGAAGGTCACCGGGTCGACCGGCTCGAAGCCCGCGTCGTCGAGCACCGCGTCGGACGCCGCGGCGGCCTCGGCCACGAGCGTGCCGCCGTCGTGCAGCCGCAGACCGCCCTCGTCGGCGTCGAGCACCTGCAGCGGCCGCTCCAGCGGCGGCGGCTGCCGCAGCGTGACGGTCGCCGCGGGGTGCCCGCCCAGCAGGCCCGCGAGCCGCCCCGCGACGTAGCCGCCGTTCCCCGACTCCGGGGGCCCGTTGAAGCGGGACGCGACGGTGAGGGAGTCGGGGCGGCGGAGATCGTCAGGCTCGGGCATGGGCTCCACGGTACCCAGTGGCACGCGCGGGCACGGGGCAAGCGCGGCGCGGCGGGAGTGGCCTTCGTCAGCGGAGATAGAACACCCGGTCGGCGTTCTCCGCCAGCATGCGGTCGTTCCATTCGGCGCCGCCCGCGATGTTGGCGCTCATGAAGACCGGCGGTTCGACGCCCAGCGCGACCATGCGGCCGATGACCGACACCATGAGCGCCTGCATGAGGGCGGAGCACACGACGCCGGATGTCGGGCCGATCTTCTGCGGGACGCCGTCGACGGCGAGGGCGGCGTCGCCCACCGGGACGCCCGCGTCCAGCACCACGTCGCAGTTGTCGAGCAGCCGGGTCCCCGACGGGTGCCGGGACGGTTCTGCGGTGCTCGCCGCGACCGAGGTGACGCCGACGACCAGCGCGCCGCGGTCGCGGCCGAGCCGGGCCAGTTCGACCGGCAGGCCGTTGCGGCCCGAGAGGGACAGCACCACCAGCGCGTCGCCCGCGCGGACGCCCGCGCCGTCCAGCACCGGAGCGGCCAGCTCCGGCAGCTTCTCCACCGCGCTGCTCGTGGTGATCGGCCGCACCGACAGGTCGTTGCCGGGCGCGATGAGCGGGTTGGCCAGGATCAGGCCGCCGGCGCGGTAGACCACGTCCTGCGCGTTCAGCGCGGAGTGGCCGCCGCCGAACACGAACAGCCGGCCGCCGGCCGCGAGCGCCCGGGCGATCCCGTCCGCCGCGTCGTCGACCGCGGGCAGCTCGCGGTCGCGGAGCCCTTCCAGCAGCGCGATCGCCGCGTCCAGGTACCGCGCGCCCAACTCGGCCGTCTCCGCCATGCCGCCGTCCTCTCCCGTCGGTGTCCCATTGGTACAGACCAACGCACGGTGCGGGTTGCCGGGCACGGCTGTCAACCCCCGCCCGGACCCATACGGCCGTCCGGCATCCGGGGCGCGAACGCCGGGCGAACGGGGGACCCGCATCCCGCGCGGCGGGTGACCGGCCCGCGGGGATGACGACAGAATGTCGGAACGTTGCACGAATGCGGTGTGCCGGAGCGGGCGGCGTACGCGCCAGGGCGGTTTTCCGGGCGCTGTCGACCGGCGCACCACCCCCCCGGCGGTACGGACGGCTCCAGCCGCCCGTCCGGTGGGCCAGAATTGGGGCAGGACCACGAAGAAACGGAGCCGGCAGTCGTGAGTGCACTCATCGACACCACGGAGATGTACCTCCGGACCATTTTCGAGCTGGAAGAGGAGGGCGTGGTCCCGCTGCGCGCCCGTATCGCCGAGCGGCTCGGGCAGAGCGGGCCGACCGTCAGCCAGACCGTGGCGCGGATGGAGCGCGACGGGCTGCTCACGGTCGAAGGCGACCGGCACCTCGAGCTGACCGACGAGGGCCGCGCGCTGGCCACGCGCGTCATGCGCAAGCACCGGCTCGCCGAGTGCCTGCTCGTGGACGTGATCGGGCTGCCGTGGGAACAGGTGCACGCCGAGGCGTGCCGCTGGGAGCACGTCATGAGCGAGCAGGTCGAGCGCAGGCTGCTCGAACTGCTGCGGAACCCGAAGGAGTCGCCGTACGGCAACCCCATCCCGGGCCTGGAAGAGCTGGACCGCGACATGCACGCGGACGACTTCATGGAAGGCCTGGGCACGCTCCTGGACGTGGCCGGGCCGGAGGGCAAGAACGTGGTGGTGCGCCGGATCGGCGAACCGCTGCAGACCGACGCCCAGCTCATGTACACGCTGCGGCGCGCGGGCGTGCGCCCCGGCGCCGTGGTGAGCGTCCACGAGTCGCCGGGCGGGGTCATGGCGGGCAGCGGCGGCGAGGCGGCGGAGCTTCCGCCGGACATCGCCATGCACGTGTTCGTGGCGTCGCGCTAGCCGCGCACGCCGGTCCGGACCCCGTGTGCGGGGCCCGGACCGCATGCACGTCCTCCGCCGTGGGCGGGGTGCCTTCGGGCGCCCCGCCCACCGGCATCTCCGGGGTCTGCGCCCCGCGGACTCCCCACGGCACCCCGGGGTCCCGGGGTCCCGGGCGATTCTCACGACGGGGCCTCCGCCGCTTGAACGGAATGTTTCCTGGCGCGCGCACTCGCGACCTTCCCGGGAAACACGCGCTTGGCACCGTCGCCGCTGTCCAGCAGACCGACAGCCCGCCAGGGGCAGCGACGGAGGACCCGCATGGCCACCGCGACCGCTTCGGCCGACGCCGCCGACCAGTCCCGACCGAGACTCCGCAACCTCCTGTCCTTCCGCGGGCGCTACCGCATGCTGCACCTGGCCATGCTGGCCTTCCTGTGCAGCTTCGTCGTGTGGTTCGACATGGCGCCGTTCATGGACGACATCGGCGCGGAGTTCGGCCTGACCGCCGGCCAGAAGGCCACCCTCGCCCTGTGCAACATCGCGCTCACGATCCCGGCGCGCACCCTCGTGGGGCTGCTCGTCGACCGGTACGGACCGCGCCGCGTCTACGGCAGCCTGCTGATCTTCGCGGCGGTCCCGAACACGATCTTCGCCCTCGCGCAGTCCTACACGCTGCTCGTGGTCAGCCGCCTGATGGTGTCGATCGTCGGCGCCGGCTTCGTGGTCGGCATCCGGCTCGTCGCCGAGTGGTTCCCGAAGCGTGAACTCGGCACCGCCGAGGGCTACTACGGCGGCTGGGGCAACTTCGGCTCGGCCGCGGCCGCGCTCACCCTGCCCGTGCTGGCGAGTTCGCTGGCGGACGGCGAAGGCGCGTGGCGCTGGGGCGTCGGCACGGCCGGCCTCCTCGCCGCCGTCTACGGCGTGTGCTTCCTGCTCATGGCGCGGGACGTCCCGGACGGCAGGACCTACCAGCGTGCCGCCGCCCGCAAGCCCGGCCTCCAGGTCACCAGCCGCCCCGCGGTGTTCGGGCTGATGGCGCTGCAGGTGCCGCTCGCGGTCGCGCTCGGGTTCGTCGTCTACCGGCTCAACGCGGACTTCACGACGACCACGCCGCAGGGCCCCAAGACCTTCCCCGGCGTGATCGGGGACGGCACGGCCGCGGTGCTGTACGCGGTGGTCGCGGCGTGGCTCGCGTACCAGATCCACGCGGTGGTGAAGTCGAACCGCGAGGTGCTGCGCGGCGGGGCGGCGGCGGTCGAGCCGTACCGGTTCGCGCCGGTGGGGCTGCTGGCGATCGCGTACATGGTGACCTTCGGCGCGGAACTGACCATGGCGAGCTGGCTGCCGAGCTTCTTCAAAACGCTGTTCGACATGGACACCGCGGACGCCGCCACCGCCGCCGCGTGCTTCGCCGGCACCAACCTGCTCACCCGGCCGTTCGGCGGCTGGCTGTCGGACCGCACCGGGCGCCGCAAGCTCACCCTGCTCGGGCTGCTCGCCGGGGCGTTCCTCAGCTACCTGGTGCTGTGGCGCATCGACCCCGGGTGGCCGGTCTGGCAGAGCGTCGGACTGCTCGCGCTGGCCTCGGTGTTCATCCAGGGCGGCAACGGCGCGGTCTACGCCATCGTGCCGCAGATCCAGCACCGCCTGTCCGGGCAGATCTCCGGCCTGGTCGGCGCCTACGGCAACGTCGGCGGCGTGCTGTTCACCAGCCTGATCTTCCTGCGGGTCGTCCCGCAGACGGTGTTCCTCGTCATCGGGCTCGCCTCGCTGGGCGCCGGACTGTGCTGCCTGCTCCTGCCGGGCGTGGGCGAAGTGCGTGCCGCGGCGGCGGCGGACGGCAAGGCCGCGGCGGTGCCGGTCGCGGCGCCGGCCGGCTGACGAGCCGTCGGAAAGCCCGCGGGCGGCCCGGGGAGGGACTTGGGACGGCCTCGGAGGCAGGCAGTCGGAGGCAGGCCGGTGGAAGTCGTGGGGGGGGGCGGGGGGGGGCCGGGGGCCCCCCCGGCCGGGTTGTGGGGGGGCGGGGGGGGGGGGTGAAACCGGGGGTGGGGGCGCCCGCCGGCGGGGGCCCCCCCCCC
>NZ_JBMULZ010000004.1:336252-388524 GCF_049534875.1 Uniformispora flossi | reverse complement strand
CGCTTTGGGGGCCGGCGGGGGCGGCTGGCCGGGGGGGGCGGGGGGGGGGGCGGGGGGGGGGCCGGGGGGGGGGGGGGGCCCCCCCCACGGGCGTTTTCCGGTCGTGCCGACGGGGGTGGAAAACGCCGGTCGGGGGGCCGCCGTCAGGCGTCCGCCATCGCCCGTCCGCACGCGTACGCGATCGGGCTGAGCAGCTCGCGCGCCTCGGGCAGCCAGCGGTTCGCCTCGGTGGGCTCGCGCGCCCACGTCGCGGCGCCGCTCACGCCCATCGGGGACGGGGGCGCCACCACGAAGTCGCCGTCGCCGCGGCACACCAGGTCGATCGCGCTCGACCCCCAGCCGATCCGGTGGAGCATGTCCGCCATCTTGTCCCGGGCGCCCGGCAGCACGAAGAACTGCACGCGCCGGGTCGGCGTCGCGATCACCGGGCCGAGCGGCAGGCCCATGCGCTCCAGCCGGGCCAGCGCCAGGCAGCCCGCCTGCTCCGGGACGTCGATCACCTCGAACGACCGGCCGGTCGGCAGCAGGATCGACGCGTCCGGCGTCTCGCTCCACCAGCGGCGGATGAGCGCGGGCCCGCCGCCCGCCTGCTTGGCCCAGTCGCGGTGCAGCGGATGCGCGCCGGGGGCGCTGCACGCCGGCTGCCCGCAGCCGCAGCGGCGGCCCTGCGGGGTGCCGTGCACGGACGTGCCGGGGACGACGTCCCAGTGGCGGTCCTCCGCGTACCGCACAGCGGTGTCTACAAGCGTTTCGCGGGCGACGGTGCGGGCCGCGGGGATCTCTTCCACGTCTTCACAACTGCGGTGCCGCACGTTGGTTACTGCGCGGGGGGGCGTTATCCGGACACCGGTCGGAAAGTCACCCGAACGGGATGCAGGGAAGCCTGCGCCGACCGGCGCAACGGGGGCGCACGGGTGCAGCGGCGGGGGCGCATGCCGCCAAATGCCTATCCGGGAGCGCGATCGACTGGCTACCGTCCGTCACAAGTGGCGTGTGAGGCGTACCGGGCTTCCGTACCAAGGGAGTTCGCCGCCCACGCGGTGGGGGAGCCGGCACACCGGGACTCCGGGGCGCTCCAGTGGGACTCCTGTGGGAGGGGACGCAGATGGCCGCACGGTCGCTCGCGACGCGCCAGCCCAACGAACGCCTCGCGTCGCTCATACAGGAAGCGGGCTGTTCGAACGCGGGGCTGGCACGCCGGGTGAACATGTGCGGCGCGGAGCAGGGCATGGACCTGCGCTACGACAAGACGTCGGTGGCGCGCTGGCTGCGCGGCCAGCAGCCGCGCGGCTCGGTGCCGAACCTGATCGCCGAGGCGCTGGGCCGCAAGCTCGGCCGCCCGGTGACCGTCGAGGAAGCCGGCATGGCCGACGGGCGCAGCCTGGCGACCAACGTCGGCCTGCAGTTCGCCGCGACGCCGACCGCGACCGTGGAGATCGTCACCGAGCTGTGGCGCAGCGACGTCAACAAGCGGGATTTCCTGCTGAACTCGTCGGTGGCGGTGGCCGCGCTCGTGGCACCCAGCCGGGACTGGCTGATCACCCGGCCGGACGCCGCGGTGGCGCGGATCGGCGGGCCGAAGGTCGGCGCGTCGGACGTCGAAGCGGTGCTGTGCACCACCGAGATGCTGTCGGTGCTCGACCACCGGTTCGGCGCCGGGCACATCCGGCCGGTCGTCGTGCACTACCTCGGGTCGGTGGTGTCGGGACTGTTGAACGGGACCTACAGCGACGAGACCGGCCGGGCACTGTTCGCCGCGGTGGCGCGGCTGACCGAACTCGCCGGGTACATGGCCGTGGACACCGGGCAGCCCGGGCTCGCGCAGCGCTACTACATCCAGGCGCTGCGGCTCGCCCAGGCCGCGGACGACCGGCCGTACGGCGGCTACGTCCTCGCCGCGGGCATGAGCCACCTCGCCGGAAGCCTGGGAAACCCGCGCGAGATAACGCAGCTGGCGCGGGCCGCGCAGGAAGGGTCGAAGTCCGGCGCGACCGGGGAGGGGGCGACCGCGACGACGATGGCCATGTTCCACGCGGCGGAAGCACGCGGGCACGCGCAGCTGGGCGACGTGCGGGCGTGCGAGAGCGCGCTGGGGCGGGCCGAGACCGCGATGGAGCAGTCCCGGCCGGCTGCGGACCCGGTGTGGATCGCGCACTTCGACCGGGCGTACCTGGCCGACGAGTTCGCGCACTGCTACCGCGACCTGGGCTTGCCGCGGCAGGCCGAGGAAGCGGCGCGGGCGGCCCTGGCGGGCCACGCCGAGACGCGGGTGCGGCGGCGGGCGGTCGACACGCTGCTGCTGGCCACCGCGCAGCTCCAGCAGAACCGGCTCGACGAGGCCTGCGCGGTCGCGACCGACGCGCTGGGGCTCGTCAGCCGCCTGCACTCGGCGCGCGGCCAGGAGTACCTCCGCGACTTCCGCCGCCGCTTGGCGGCGTTCGACGGCGAACCGATCGCCCGCGAGTTCCTGGACGCGGCACGGTCGGCAGGGGAGGAGGACATTCCGGCTTAGGGGGCTGGGGGCCGGCCCGCGGCGCTCACCGCGGACCGGCTCCCCGGACCCCGACCGGGGCGGTTCGCGCCGCCCCCACCGGACGGCCCGCGCCGCGTCCCGTGACGCCGCAACCGGGGCGCAGGCCAGCCGGGCCATGCGATACCCCCGGCGTCCTCGGGGCCGACGCCGGGGGTATCCGCATGCTCGGGGGCGGGCGGGGTGGGGCCACGAGGCGTCGGGTGGCGAGCAGGACGGGGTGCCGACGGCGTGGAGGGTGCGGAACTGTGCGGGCCGGTGGCGGCGGTAGTGGTTCGGGCCCGCGCGTGCGCGATGTCGGCGCGTGTGGGTGTCGCGGCCGACTGGTCCCCGGCCCGCCCGGCCGTCTGACGTGGTGTCAGGCGCGCATTCGGGCCTGCCGGTTGGGCTCTCCGGCCGAAACTGTTCGTGGCGGGACCGAACCGCTGTTCGTGTGTCGAGCGTCTCGGCTAGCGTCAAGGGCGACTCAACGGCGAAGACGCGAGCCGGCACGTCCGGCCCGAGGCACAGGGAGAACGAGATCGTGAGCGAGCGCGGCGAGCGGACCCGGCGCACGGGTGCGCTTCGCGAATGCGGCGCGTGGCGCGTGCGGGGTGCGGCGTGAGCCGCCCCGGCGGGCGCGGGGCGGATCCCGGCGAGCCGAGGGAAGAAGGCCTGTCCATCTTCGGCCCGCTGGAGCTGCCGCGCGACGAGACGGACTACCGGCAGCCGGCGTACGACCCGGACGACTACGGCGACGCGGGCGGAACCCGCGTGGCGACGCCGTCGATGCTGCTGCCGCCCCCGGGTGCGGGCGCGCCCGTCTACCCGGCGGGCCCGCCGCCCGGTTACCCGCCGCCCGTCGGCCCGCCTCCGGTCTACGGCCCGCCTCCGGTCTACGGTCCGCCCGCCGGGGCGGCGCAGCCCGGACCGCCGCCGCCCGGTTCTCCGGCGGGGGCGCCGCCGGACGACGACCCGTTCGGGAGCCTCTTCCGGCCCGGGACGTCGACGGGGCCCGCGCCGGCTCCCTACGCGTCCGGTCCGCCGCTCTCCGTCCCGCCGCCGCCGATGGGCGGCCCCGGCGGCCAGCCGCAGTACGCGCCGCCCGCGATGCCGCCACGCCAGGACGACTACCCCGGTGCGCCGTCCGGCGGCGGCCGGTCCGTGCCGCGCGGGGCGCTGGTGGCGGGCGGGATCGGCGCCGCGGTGGTGCTGCTGTTCGCGGGCCTGTTCGCGGCGGGGGTGTTCGACGGCGGGGATGGCAAGGCCGATGCGGCGAAGAACGCCGGGGCCGGCTCCGGCGCGCCCACGGCCTCGGGATCCGCGGGGGCGGCGCCGCCCCCGTCCGCGCCGGCGCCCAAGACCCAGGCGCAGGAACTCGACGAGCTGATGGGGTTGAGTGCGGGCGCGCGGGTCAAGGTCAACGGGGCGGTGACCGAGATCCAGAAGTGCGGCGACGTGCAGAACGCGGTGCAGACGCTCAACGACGCGGCCGCGCAGCGCGACAAGCAGATCGCCCGGCTCGGGAAGCTGAAGACCGATCAGATCGCCAGTGGTCCGGAGCTGGTCGACTGGCTGCGCAAGGCGTGGACGGCGTCCGCGAAGTCGGACCGGTCGCTGGCCGCGTGGGGCACCGAGAACGCGCAGGGCGAGTGCCGGGACGGCAAGCGCGCGAAGGACGAGGGCAAGAACAAGCGCGCCGCGGACGACGCGGGCAAGGAAGCCACCCAGGCGAAGAACAAGGCCGTGGCGCTGTGGAACCCGGTGGCGACCCAGTCGGGCCTGCCGACCCGGGCGGCGACGGAGATCTAGGCCGTGCGCCACCCGGGTGGCCGGGGGCCTCGCCTGCCGCCCCGGCCCGTCGCGGTGCTCAGGCGACCTGCGCGCCCGCGGCCTGCCGGATCCGGACCCCGTACACCGGCAGCGCGGTCGGTTCGTCGTCCGCGTCCAGGCACAGGCCCGTGCGCAGGTCGAACGCCTGCTTGTACATCGGCGACGCGACCACCGGCACGTCGCCGCGCGAGCCGAGGATGCCGCGCGAGATGACGTGCGCGCCGCTGCACGGGTCGTAATTGCCGACCGCGTACACCTCGCCGGTGCGGTCCAGGAACACGGCGACCTGGGCGCCGTCGACGAGCGCGGCGACGCCGCGGCCGGGGATCAGGTCGGCGATCCGGCACACCGGCGTCCAGTCGGTGCCGGCGGCGATCTCGACGAGGGCGTCCACGGGGTGGGCCGTGGTGTCCGCGAGGATGCTCACGAGGTGCGTACCTCCAAGGTCGGGCCCGCGACCAAGGCGGGCGAAGCGAGGACGGTGCCGTCCTCGCCGGGCTTGGCAGGGCGGATCTGGGCGCGTTCGGGGACGAACGTGACGGTCGGGTCGGGCGTGCCGGGCGCGTTGACGAACGACACGAACCGGCGCAGTCGCTCCGGGTCTTCGAGGGTTTCGCGCCATTCGTCCGCATACGTGGCGACGTGACGCTGCATCAGCTCGTCGAGGTCGTCGCAGATGCCGAGCGCGTCGTCCATGATCACCGCGCGCAGGTGGTCGAGGCCGCCTTCGAGGCGTTCCAGCCACGGCGCCGTGCGTTCCAGGCGGTCCGCGGTGCGGATGTAGAACATCAGGAACCGGTCGATGGTGCGGATCAGCGTGTCCCGGTCCAGGTCGGCGGCGAGCAGGTCGGCGTGCCGGGGCGTCATGCCGCCGTTGCCGCCGACGTACAGGTTCCAGCCCGCCGACGTGGCGATGACCCCGAAGTCCTTGCTCTGCGCTTCGGCGCATTCGCGGGCGCACCCGGACACCGCCGACTTGAGCTTGTGCGGCGACCGCAAGCCCCGGTAGCGCAGCTCGAGTTCGATGGCCATGCCGACCGAGTCCTGGACGCCGTAGCGGCACCAGGTCTCGCCCACGCACGACTTCACGGTGCGCAGTGCCTTGCCGTACGCGTGCCCGGACTCGAACCCGGCCTCGACCAACCGCTGCCAGATGACCGGAAGCTGGTCGACCGAAGCGCCGAACATGTCGATCCGCTGCCCGCCGGTGATCTTCGTGTAGAGCCCGAAGTCCCGGGCGATCTCCCCGATGGTGATGAGCCCTTCCGGGGTGATCTCCCCGCCGGGAATCCGCGGCACGACCGAGTAGGAGCCGTTGCGCTGGAGGTTCGCGAGGAAGTGGTCGTTGGTGTCCTGCAGCGACGCCTGCTCGCCGTCGAGGATGTGCCCGTTGGACAGCGACGCGAGGATCGACGCGACGGCCGGCTTGCACACGTCGCAGCCCTCGCCCGTACCGTGCTCGTCGACCAGCCGCGCGAACGAGGTGATGCCGCGGACCTGCACGATCTCGAACAGCTCGGCGCGGGTGTAGCCGAAGTGCTCGCACAGCCCCTTCGCGACCTCGACGCCTTGCGCGGCGAGTTCGTCGTTGACGAGGGTCGTCAGCATCTTCACGCACGAACCGCAGCCGGTGCCCGCCCGCGTGCACTTCTTCACCGCGGGCACGTCGGCGCAGCCCTGCTCGGCGACCGCCGCCCGGATCGCGCCCTTGCCGACGTTGTGGCACGAGCACACCAGCGCCTCGTCGGGCAGCGCCGACGCGCCGATCGCCACCGGCGCGCCCGCCGACGCGGGCAGCACGAGCTGCTCGGGCGGAGCGGGCAACGCGGCACCGGACAGGCACAGCGGGCGCAACAGGTCGTACGAGTCCGCGTCGCCGACCAGCACGCCGCCGAGCAGCGCCCCGTCCGCGCCGACCACGAGCTTCTTGTACACGCCTTCGCGGGTGTTGGAATACAGCACCTCCAGACACCCTTCGGCGGTGCCGTGCGCGTCGCCGAAGCTGGCCACGTCCACACCCAGCAGCTTGAGCTTGGTCGAGGTGTCCGCGCCGGTGAACGAGCCCGATCCGCCGCTGAGTTCCCGCGCGACGGTCTCGGCCATCTGGTAGCCGGGCGCGACCAGGCCGTAGACCCGGCCGTCGGACGCGAGCGCGCATTCGCCGATCGCCCAGATGTGCGGGTCGGACGTGCGGCAGGTCACATCGACCGCGATTCCGCCGCGCTCGCCGACGTCCAGGCCGCACGCGCGGGCAAGTTGGTCGCGCGGCCGGACCCCGGCGGAGAACACCACCAGGTCGACGCCGAGCGTCTCGCCGTTCGACAGCGCCATGCTGCGCACCCGGCCGCCGTCGTCCACACCGACCTCCTGGGTCCCCGCGCCGGTGTGCACGGCCACGCCGAGGTCTTCGATCTTGCGGCGCAGCGCGTCGCCGCCGCCCGCATCGACCTGGATCGCCATCAGACGCGGCGCGAACTCGACGACGTGCGTCTCCAAGCCCATCGCCTTCAGCGCGCCCGCGGCCTCCAAGCCCAGCAAGCCGCCGCCGACCACCGCGCCGACCCGCGACCCCGCGGCCCACGACTCGATCGCCTGCAGATCCTCGATCGTGCGGTACACGAAACAGCCCTCGGCGTCGTGCCCGGGCACCGGCGGCACGAACGGGTAAGAGCCGGTGGCCAGGACGAGCGCGTCGTACCCGAACACCGCCCCGCTGCGCGCGGTCACCGTGCGCGCCTCGCGGTCCACGGACACCGCCGGGTCGCCGATACGCAGGTCGATGCCGTGCTCGTCGAGGAACCCGGCCGGGACCATCGACAGGTCCTCGGCGCTGCTGCCGGAGAAGTACGACGTCAGGTGCACCCGGTCGTACGCAGCGCGGGGTTCCTCGCACAGCACCGTCACCTGCCAGCCGCCGCCTTCCGCGGCCAGCGCTTCGAGGAACCGCTGGCCGACCATGCCGTGGCCGACCAGCACCAGCCGCCCGCCACCGGCGGAACGGGCGCGGACAGAGGAAGAGGTCATCGGGGAGGAAGACTCGATCACTGGGGGGCTCCTTGCGCGATGAGCAGGTGCAGGGGGTCCTCGGGAACCGCTTCGTCCCGTTCGTAGGCGTGGGTCAGCGCGCCGACGGTCGCCAGGTCGCCGACGAGGATGCCGCCGACGAGCCGGTCGCCGTGCAGCACGAGCTTCTTGTACGAGCCGCGCGTCGGATCCGCGAGCCGGATCACGTCGTGCAGCCCCGGCACCGCGTCGACGTCGCCGAACGCGGCCACCTCCACCGGGCCCGCGGTCAGCCGCGCGAACGTCCGCGACCCGGGGTAGACGGCACCGCCGCCGCACAGCCGGTCCGCCAGCACGTCCGCCTGCTCCCACGCGGCACCCGCCAATCCGTGCACGCTGCCGCGGTGTTCGATGCAATCGCCGATCGCGAACACATCCGGCGCACTCGTCGCCAGACAGTCGTCCACGACGATCCCGGTGCCGACCTCGACACCGGCCGCCCGCGCCAGGCCGACCCGGGGACGAACCCCGCAGGCCAACACCACCAGGTCGGCGTCCAACCGGTACCCGTTCGCGAGCGCGACGCCTTCGGCGCGGTCGGTGCCGAACAGCGACTTGGCGCGGTTCTCCGCATACACCTCGACGCCCAGCGCCCCGAGCGCGCGCCGCAGCGCGTCCCCGGCCGCCCCGTCGAGATGACGTTCCATCAAATACGGCGCCTGGTGCACGACCTCGACCGGCAAGCCGCGGGCCGCCAACGCCCGCGCCGCGCTCACCCCGAGGACTCCGCCGCCGACCACCACCGCCCGCCGCGCCTCCGGCACCGCGGCCGCCAGCCGCGAACCGTCCGCAAGAGTGCGGAACGCGTGCACGCCCTGCTTCAGTTCGCCGCCCTCGCCGGTGTTCGACGTGCAGTGCAGATTGCGGATCGGCGGCAGCACCGGATTCGAACCGGTCGCGAACACCAACGTGTCGTAGCCCGCCGCCGTCCCGTCGGCCAAGCGCAGCGTGCGCGCGGCCACGTCCACGCCGACAACCTCGCAGCCCGTGCGGACGTGCGCCCCGCCGGTCGGCAGCCGGACCGCGTCCGGCGCGAACCGCCCGGTCAGCACATCCGCCAGCAGCGCCCGGTTGTACGGCGCCTGCGGCTCGTCCCCGAACAACGTGATCTCCGCACCCGCATCCCGGGCAAGCACCTGCGACGCCAGCCGCGCCGCGGCCATACCCGCCCCGACCACGGCGATCCGGCGGGCCGTCACAACGCGCCCCCGGCCGCCCCGGCCGCCACCGGCGCCCCGGCCTCCGCCTCCGCACGCTCCACCCGCACCGCACACACCTTGAACTCCGGCATCCGCGACGTCGGATCCAGCGCCGGGTTCGTCAGCGAATTCGCCCGGCCCTCACCGCCCCAGTGGAACGGCATGAACACCGTGTCCGGCCGAATCGCCTCCGTCACCCGCGCCGGCGCCACCGCCCGACCCCGCCGACTCGTCACCGCCAACGCATCCCCCTCCGCGACCCCCAGCCGCCGCGCCAGCAGCGGATGCACCTCCACGAACGGACCCGGCGCCGCCCGGTTCAGCTCCGCCACCCGCCGCGTCTGCGCACCCGACTGGTACTGCGCCGACACCCGGCCCGTCGTCAGATACAGCGGATACTCCGCATCCGGCAGCTCCGCCGCCGGACGGTGCGCCACCTCGGCGAACCGGGCCCGCCCGTCCGGCGTCGCGAACCGGTCCAGGAACAACCGCGGCGTCCCCGCGTGATCCTCCGCCGGACACGGCCAAAACACGCCGTCCTCAAGCCGGATCCGCTCGTACGAAATCCCCGCGTAGTCCGCCTGCGCCCCCGCCGTCGCCACCCGCAGCTCCGCGAACACCGCCTCCGGCTCCACCGGGAACCCCGCCGACCACCCCAGCCGGGCCGCCAAACCGTGCAGCACCTCCAGATCGGTGCGCACCCCCGGCGGCGGCGGCACCGCGGCCTGCCGCAGGATCACCCGCCCCTCCAGGTTCGTCGTCGTCCCGGTCTCCTCCGCCCACTGCGCACTCGGCAGCACCACATCGGCCAGCAACGCCGTCTCCGACAACACGACATCGCACACCGCCAGGAAATCCAGCGACTCCAGCCGCTCCGTCACATGCGCGGCACGCGGCGCCGACACCACCGGGTTCGACCCCACCACCAGCAGCCCCCGCACCTCCGAACCCAGCGCGTCCAACAACTCGTACGCACTCAGCCCCGGCCCCGGCAACTCCTCCGGATCGACACCCCACACCCCCGCCACATGCGCCCGGTCCGCCGGATCGACGAGCGAGCGGTAGCCCGGCAGCTGGTCGGCTTTCTGCCCGTGCTCCCGCCCGCCCTGCCCATTGCCCTGCCCCGTCAGGCAGCCGTACCCCGAAAACCGGCGCCCCGCCTTGCCCGTCGCCAGACACAGATTGATCCACGCCCCGACCGTGTCGGTGCCCTTGCTCTGCTGCTCCGGACCCCGCGCCGTCAGCACCATCCCCGACGCCGCACCCGCGAACAGCTCCACCGCACGCCGCATCAGCGGCACCGGCACCCCGGTGATCCGCTCCACCAGCTCCGGCCAGTGCGCCATCGCCGCCGCCCGCGCCGCCTCGAAACCCGACGTGCGCGCCGCGACGAACTCCTCGTCCACATAGCCGCCCGCGATCACCAAGTGCAGCAGCCCCAGCGCCAACGCCAGATCCGTGCCCGGCACCGGCTGCAAGTGCAGCGTCGCCTGCTCCGCCGTCCGCGTCCGCCGCGGATCGACCACCACCAGCGAACCGCCGTTGTCCACCAACTCCGTCAGATACCGCAGCGCCGGCGGCATCGTGTCCGCGAGATTGCTCCCCACCACAATCGCGCAACCCGTCCCGGCGACATCCGCCAACGGAAACGGCAGACCCCGATCGATCCCGAACGCCTTCCGATGCGCCGCCGCAGCCGACGACATACAAAAACGCCCGTTGTAGTCGATGTTCTTCGTCCGCAACGCAATCCGCGCCAACTTCCCCAGCAGATACACCTTCTCGTTCGTCAGCCCCCCGCCGCCGAACACCCCCGCCGCATCCCGACCGAACCGCGCCTGCACCCCGGACAACCCCGCGGCCACCCGATCCAGCGCCTCGTCCCACCCCGCCTCACGCAACACCCCGTCCGCACCCCGCACCAGCGGAGCCGACAACCGCACCCCCGCCCGCAGCACCTCCGCCGCCGTCCGGCCCTTGCCGCACAACGCCCCCCGGTTCACCGGAAACTCCGGACGCTCCACCACCCGCAGCCCCGCACCACCCGACGCCAACCCCATCCCGCACTGCAAAGCGCAGTACGGGCAATGCGTCTCGGTGACGGCTGCGCGCTGCTCCTGCGGCGCTGCCTCGACGGTCCGTGTCATGCACAAGAGCGTCTCCGCACGCCGTTACACGGCAACGACACCGGTGTTGCGGCCGAGGGACAGGCACCTCACACACCCCCCACCGACCCGTGAGCGCACCGACACCCCCCACCCCACCAGGCACGACACCCCTAACCGCGGCGTGACCGCCACGCAACAGCACCGAAACACACGTCCGTCAGCCTCACGGCATGGGTACAGCCACGGACGCGGCCGAGCCGCTGGTCGGATTCACCATCGGGGTGACGGCCGCCCGACGCCGCGACGAACTCGTCGCCCTCCTGCAACGCCGCGGCGCCAAAGTCGTCGAAGCACCGACCATGCGCATCGTCCCCATCGGCGACGACACCGTCCTGCGCCACGCCACCGAGACCTGCCTCGCCCAACCCCTCGACTACGTCGTCGCCACCACCGGCGTCGGCTGGCGCGGCTGGATCAGCGCCGCCGAAGGCTGGGGACACGGCACCGCCCTCGTCGCCGCCTGCCGCGCCGCCGTCGTCGTCAGCCGCGGCCCCAAAGCCACCGGCGCCATCCGCGCCGCCGGCCTCCGCGAGGTCTACTCGCCCGGCTCCGAAGCCAGCGACGAACTCCTCACCTGGCTCCTCGCCCGCGACCTCCGCGGCCGCCGCATCGCCGTCCAGGAACACGGCGCACCCCTCGAAGACTTCACCACCGCCCTCCGCGAACGCGGCGCCCACGTCATCCCCGTCCCCGTCTACCGCTGGGGCCCCCCGGAAGACCCCGCCGCCGTCCGCAAACTCGTCGACGCCACCGTGCGCCGCGAAATCCACGCCCTCACCTTCACCAGCTCACCCGCCATCGAGGCCTTCCTCGACACCGCCGACCACCTCGGCCGCCGCACCGAACTCCTCGACGCCCTCCGCGGCGACGTCCTCCCGATCTGCATCGGACCGGTGTGCGCCCGGCCCCTCCTCGACGAAGGCGTCGACACCGTCTGGCCGGAACGCGGCCGACTCGGCTCCCTCGTCCGCACCATCGCCGAAGAACTCCCGCGCCGCGCCCGCCGCGAACTCGACACCGGCACCGACCGGCTCGTCCTGCAAGGCAACGCCGTCCTCGTCGGCGGCCGCACCATCTGGCTCCCCCCGGTCCCCGGCGCCGTCCTGCGCGCCCTCGCCGAAAAACCCGGCTGGGTACTCAGCCGCGCCGAGCTGCTCAAGAAGGTCTGGTCCGGCGCCCGCGCCGACGAACACGCCGTCGAAGCCGCCGTCGCCCGCCTCCGCACCGCACTCGGCCCGCACTCCGGCCTCGTCCGCACCGTCACCAAACGCGGCTACCGGCTGGCGGTCGACCCGTGATCCCGCTCGTCGCCGCCGCACACGGCACCCGCGACCGCGCCGGACTCGCCGCCACCGCCGACCTGGTCGACCTGGTCCGCGGACTGCGGCCCGGGCTCCGCGTCGAGGTCGGCTATGTGGACGTCGCGGAACCGCTGCTCTCCGACACCCTCAACCGGCTGTCCGGGGACGTCGTCGTGGTGCCGCTGCTGCTCGGCGCCGGCTACCACGTCCGCCACGACATACCCGCGGCCCTCGCCGCCGCGCCACAGGTCAGCGCCCGGGTGGCCGCCGCACTCGGGCCCGACCC
Organism: Uniformispora flossi; assembly: GCF_049534875.1. Lineage (NCBI taxonomy): Bacteria > Bacillati > Actinomycetota > Actinomycetes > Kitasatosporales > Streptomycetaceae > Uniformispora > Uniformispora flossi. The sequence goes on along the minus strand of NZ_JBMULZ010000004.1, from coordinate 376,165 downwards.
GAGGCTTGCGGACATCCTGCTCGACCGGCTGGCGGAAGTGGGAGCACTCCGTCCACAGCCTGTGGATAAAAAGGTGGAAATCGGAGGAAGTGTGGATAACCCGGTGTGCGACGCCATCGTGCTCGCCGCCGCCGGGTCCACGGACGCCTCCGCCAACGCGGACACCGCACGGATGGCCGAGCTGCTGGCCGAGCTGACCGGGCGGACGGTCGTGCCGTCCTACCTGTGCGCCGGAACGCCCACCCCGCGGGACGCGGTCGACGCGCTGCGCGCATCAGGCGCCGACCACATCGCGCTCGCCGGCTACCTCCTCGGCCCCGGCCACTTCGCCCGCAAGGCCGCGGCGGCCGGAGCCACGACCGCCGCCGAGCCGCTCGGCGCCCACCCGGCCCTCGCCGACCTCGTGCTCGCCCGCTACGACGAGGCGGTGGCCCTGCCCGCTCCGTACGGCACCCCGACTCGGGCAAATGGGGCAAATGAGGCAAAAGCACTGTCGTAGGGGCGGCACCTCGTGATCATCCTGGACACCGGCGCCGTCACCGCTCTGGCCCGCGGCCACAAGACCCTCAACCTGCTCGCCGCCATGGCACGAACCCCCGCCGACCGCTTGACGATTCCGGCCCCGTGCCTCATGCAGGCCGAAGCGCGGGAACAAGGCCTCTACCCCCGCATGCTCGCCTACTCGGCCGTCACCGTCGACGACCTCGGCAGCACCGCCGCCGCCACCGTCGGCACCATGATCCGCGACGGGCACGGCGCACCGGACACCTGCCACGCCCTCTACTGCGCCCTCCCGCACGCCGAGTTCGCCGGCATGTCCATCCTGCTCACCGACAACGAAGACGCGTACCCACCCGGCATCAACGCCGTCGACATCGACTCGCCCGGAATGCTCGGCTTTTCCTGACCTCCACTCGGCCCGCCGCGCCCGACTGCGGCATGATCCAGGGGTCGAACCCGAACCGCACATCACGGTCACGGGACAATCCGGTGAACCGGCAGCGGAAACAAGGAGGGGAACGCCACCATGGCACGCATGCGGCAGAACACCGTTCCGTGGTGGCGATGGCGGGCCCAGGTCCGCTCGGCACTCCACATGTTCGGCGACCCCGCCTTCCAGCAGGAATGCTGGCTCGCCGGTCGCGACGAATACGGCACCGTCACCGACGCCGTCTACCGCCTCGTCGGCGACACCTGGCTCGACCGCTGGTCGGCCGCCACCTACATCGGCCGGATCTTCGTCGACGGCGACGAAGCCGACGCCGTCGACCGCGCCGTCCTGGCCATCCTCGGCGTCCTCCACGAGATAGGCGAAGACGCCCCCGCCACCGCTTACCTCGGCCACCCCGCCTGGCCCGCCCTCGTGGACGCCGCCGGCGACGCCCACCGGCGCCTCGCCACCGCCGACGCCGACGACCCCGCCCGACGACCCGACACCCTCGAAGTCCTCCGCATCCGCACCGGCGGACGCTGACCACCCACATCCGCACCAGCGGGCACCCACCACCCGCATCCGCACCGGCGGGCGCCGACCACGCCCGACGGCATGCGATCCTGGAGGACTCCACCCCCGGGTGGAGCCCCCTGCCCCCAACCCGAGGAAAGGCGCGCGCATGTCCGACCAGCCCCTGCAGTCCGTACCGAAGACGGTCGACGCCGGAACGGTCGGCACGGGCGGAAACGGCGGCTACGTCCTCACCCTGTCCTGCCCGGACAAGCGCGGCATCGTGCACGCCGTCGCCAGCTTCCTCATGATGACCGGCTGCAACATCGTCGACAGCCAGCAATTCGGCGACCGCGACACCGGCCTCTTCTTCATGCGCGTGCACTTCACCGCCGAAGACAACGTCACCGTCGACGCCCTCCGCGCCGGATTCGCCGCCGTCGGCGCGTCCTTCCACATGGACTGGCAGATGCACGACGCCGACGCCAAGATGCGCATCGTCGTCATGGTCAGCAAGTTCGGCCACTGCCTCAACGACCTGCTCTTCCGCGCCAGCATCGGCGCCCTGCCCGTCGACATCGCGGCCGTCGTATCCAACCACCGCGACTTCGAGGAACTCTCCCGCACCTACGGCGTGCCGTTCCACCACATCCCGGTCACCCGCGACACCAAGCCCGAGGCCGAAGCCAAACTCCTCGACCTCGTCCGCGACCTCGACGTCGAACTCGTCGTCCTCGCCCGCTACATGCAGGTCCTCTCCGACAACCTGTGCAAGCAGCTCGAAGGCCGCGCCATCAACATCCACCACTCCTTCCTCCCGAGCTTCAAGGGCGCCAAGCCCTACCACCAAGCCCACGCGCGCGGCGTCAAACTCATCGGCGCCACCGCCCACTACGTCACCGCCGACCTCGACGAAGGCCCGATCATCGAGCAGGAAGTCGAACGCGTCGACCACGCCGTCACCCCCGAACAACTGGTCGCCGTCGGCCGCGACGTGGAATGCCAGGCCCTCGCCCGCGCCGTGAAGTGGCACTCGGAACACCGCGTCCTGCGGAACGGAAGCCGGACGGTCGTCTTCGCCTGACGGCTTTCGTGATCGGCGCTGCCTGATCGGTGCCGCACTGCCGGCGCTGCCCGGTCGGCGCCGCTCAGTGCCGCGTGCTCGCCAGCAGCGCAGCCACACCCGTCACCGCGGACAACACCCCGACCAACCACCCCACACGCAACCCGCGGCGCCCGCGGTCGCCCGTCGCGGCCCGTTCCGCCCCCCGCGACACCCGCCGCGCCGCCAACACCGGCGTGCCATCACGCTCGTGCCGGACCCGGCCGCTGATCACCACATGCTGCCCCGGCACCAGCACCGTCTCCGACCGCTCGTACCGCGACGACCGCCGCACCCGGTCCGCACCCGCACCGAAATCCACCGCGACCGCACCCGGCACCACCGTCCGCGCCACCGATTCCCGCACCGACACCGGCAGCCCCTCGGCGCGCAGCACCCGCGGATCCACCACCACCGACCCCGTCGCGTCCCGCATCACGAACCGGCGCTCCGACGAAGCCGCCTCGGTCCGCTTCCTCCCCCGCCGCGCCCGCCGCAACTCCCCGTGATGCAAAGGCCCGTCGCCGTCGAAATCCCGCACCCGCGGGCGCTCCGCCTCGACCCAGTGCTCCACCACCGTGCAGTGGAACCAGACGCAGGAACGACCCGACACAGGGGCAGTCACCAGACCTTTCGCAGCCGTGGCCGCCCGGCCTGTCCCGCCCGCCTCGCCTGCCTCTCGCGCCTCGCGCGGGAGCGGCTCCACAACCCCCGCCACCACCATCCGGCGCCCGCCGCGCACCGCGGCCTCCGCACACGTCGAAAACCCGCCCCGGAACGGCGTCTTGGCGCGTTGCGCGACCGCGACGACCGCAAGGGCGACCACCGCGGCGGCTGCCAGCGCGACGATCCCGAGCACGACCATGTGCTCCCAACATACGCGGCGCCCTGAGCGGTGTCACGGAGATCACCAGCCGGTCGAGGCACTCTCTCCGCTGGTCGCGGCACTGGTCGGGCGCTGGTCGGCCACTGGTCGGAGCCTTGCGGAAAACCCTTTGCGGGCAAGGCCGTCCGCATGGCTACATGGACCACGTCACCCCACGACGCGCGGCTCCGGACCACCTCCGTGGCAGCCGCGCCCAGGAGAGGAGCAGTCCGGTGCGGTTCCGCGAACAAGGCCGACCCGTTGCGCTTCGACGCGCCGCGGCGGCCCGTCGCAGGTAACCCCGAACCGCTCTTCTCCGGCGGCCGCGCCTTCCCGGGCGCAGCCGCCCCGAGGGGCCGCCCCGGCAGTAGCGCCGGGTGCACGGCCCGGCAGCACGCCGGGGACGGCCCTTCGGCGGGGGTGCCCGCCTTCTTTCCCTGCCTTGCATTTTTGCCGCCCTGCGCCGCGTTCGGCCGCGGGGTGCCGATCTTCGGGACGGCCACGGCCCTACCGCGCTTCCGCGGACGTGGCACACACTGGACTTACCGACGGAGTTGACTCTGTATGACGTACACCGAAGTAGCCGGCGCACGCGACGTGCCCATCCGCATGTGGACCGATCCCTCGCAGGTCGAGGGCCAGGCCATGCAGCAGCTGCGCAACATCACCACCCTTCCGTGGCTCCACGGCCTCGCGGTCATGCCCGACGTGCACTTCGGCCGCGGCGCGACGGTGGGCTCGGTCATCGCCATGAAGGACGCGGTGTGCCCGGCGGCGGTCGGGGTCGACATCGGCTGCGGCGTCTCCGCTGTGCGGACCTCGCTGACGGCGGCCGACCTGCCCGACGACCTTGGGCCGCTGCGGTCGAAGATGGAAGCCGCGGTGCCGGTGGGGCATCTGGGGCACCCGGACCGAGTCGACGTACGCAAGCTGCACGGCTTCGAAGTCGGTGCCTGGGATGCGCTGTGGGGGCAGTTCGATGAGCTGGCGCCGGAGGTGCATTTCCGGCGGGAGCGGGCGCAGTCGCAATTGGGGACACTTGGAGCCGGAAATCATTTTATCAGCTTGGATGAAGATGAATCTGGACATTTGTGGATCCAGCTTCACTCGGGTTCGCGGAACATCGGCAAGGAGCTTGCCGACCACCACATCGGGGTCGCGCAACTGCTGACGCACAACCGAGGTTTGGTGGACCGTGACTTGGCGGTGTTCCTGGCGAAGACATCGGAGATGGACGCGTACCGGCGTGACCTCTACTGGGCGCAGGAATACGCACGGTTGAATCGCGAGGTCATGCTCTCGCTGTTCGAGAACGTCTTCCGGGCGTACTTTGGCAAAAAGAAGGTGACCTTCGACGAGCGGATTTCCTGCCACCACAACTACGTCTCCGAGGAGACTTACGGGGGCGTGGACGTGCTGGTGACCCGCAAGGGCGCGATCCGTGCGGGTCGTGGGGACCTCGGCATCATTCCCGGGTCGATGGCCGCCGGCTCGTACATCGTGCGGGGGCTCGGGAACGCGGACGCGTTCAACTCGGCATCGCACGGCGCGGGGCGGAAGATGAGCCGCAATGCGGCGAAGAAGCACTTCACGGTGCGGGATCTGGTCATGCAGACCGAGGGCGTCGAGTGCCGCAAGGACGCCGGTGTCCTTGACGAGATCCCGGGTGCGTACAAGAACCTCAATCAAGTCATGCGGCAGCAGGACGACTTGGTGGAGATCGTGACGCATCTGAAGCCGCTGATCACGATCAAGGGGTGAATGCGGAGCGGGGGGCGACGGGCGAGTCCGTCGTCCCCCGCTTTGTCATGCGCCGGATGCGTGGGATTTTGCGGGACCGATGAGCCTCCATCGGCGAATCGTGCAGCTCTTCTCGGTGCGGCCCAGGAGCTCGGCCGCCTGGGCATTCGTGTTGGCCAGCAGAGCGGCGTCGTCCTCGGGGGTCCACCGCGTCGGTGTAGCCCGCGCGCGCATGGTGGGCGGGCGTTCCCACGCCTTGACGGCCAGGGCTTTCGTCGCCTTGCGTTCGAGTGCCAGTGCGCCCTCGTAGTAGATGTCCCGAACGATCGCCACCGCGGGATCGCTCGTATAGAGGATGTTGAAGACGTTGTCGCGTGCGTTCTTGCCCGGGTTTCGGGCCGTGCCGCCGACCGTCTTGCCGAACTCGCAGAAGTGCTGGGCGATGGCGTCGCTCGACGTCGTCAGGCTGATGAACGGGTATGACTTGGCGGTGAATCCGACTCCGCCGTCGGCGTCCACCAAGCCCCGGATGTAGTCGCGGGTGCTGAACTCGACTGTGGGCGGCCTGATCAGTGTGGACTTCTTCCCGTAGGGAAGCCCCAGTGCGCAGATGGTGGTGCGGCCCTCCAGCGAGCACATCGTCCACGTACTCGACGTGTGATTTGCCTTGAAGTTCGTGCTGCGCGTCCGATCGCTCACGGAACTGGGGTAGGGGCACAGCTTCTGGAATTTCAGGAGGAGTTCGCGGTCGACGCTGGACACCTCCAGCGACAGGCGCCCCTTGCGGCCGGGGCCGGCCGCCAAGTGTCCATCCGCCTGCAAGAAGCCGAACATGTAGGCGTATTCGGGCTGGGTGAGGTCCATGAATCTCATGGACCCGACGCTGCCTGTCGCACACCAGTTCGGTCAGGTGAACGTCGGATGATCACCCGATCGGCCCAGCGGCTGATGCGTGCTCAGGGGCCCGTGCGGCGGAGGACGCCCTTCGGGTTTCCGGAGCCGGTGGCCTGGAGTTCGCAGGTGAGGGTGCCGTCGGGGTTGAGGGTGAGGTGGGTTTGGCCGCCGGTGACGCAGATGGCGAGGCCGCCCGCGAGGGTGGGGGGCGGGGTGGGGATGTCCTGGAGGAGGATGCCGGCGTCGGTGGGGGCGAGTTTGGCGTCGCCGGAGCAGTCGATCGGGATGATGTCGACGGTGTGGGCCTGGGTGTGGGCGACGATGCCGTTGGCGTCGGGGGTGGCGCGGAGGATGACGGTGTAAGTGGACTTCTGGCCGCGGGCGCTGGTGAGTTCGCCGGTCCAGGTGCCGGGGTAGCCGGCCGGAATCGTTCCTGCCTTGGCGGTGCTGCCGGAGGATGCCGGCTTGGACGTCGGGGCGGACGCCGTGGTGGTGGGTGTCGCGGAGTCCTTCGGCGGGGTGGCCGGGGGAGCCTCGGAGGGCCCGGCGGGGCCGTTCGTCGGTCCCGTGCGGATGGTGGGGGACTTCGGGGTGCCGGAGGGGGTGGAGTCGGCGCGGGCGATGAGGACCGAGGTGCAGACGATGGCGACGGCCGCGCTGAAGGCGGACACGTAGAGCCATGGGGTGGTGCGGCGTCGGGGTTTCGGCGCGGAGGGCGCGGATGACGCACCCGGCGACGACGCGGCCTCGAACGGGGCGTATGAGCCGGGCGGGGTGAAGGCGCCGGAGGGGTTGATGAAGCCGGAGTGGCCGGACGGGTTTGCCGGTGCGCCGGAAGGCGACGGCGTGGGCGGGTTGCTTGTGGGCCGGGGCGGGAGGCTTCCCGTTTCCGGGGCGTGGCTGTCGAGTTCGAGGAGTTCCACCGCGCGGCGGCCGAGGTCGGCGGTCAGGGGTCCGGGGAGCCAGCCGGGGGCGATGAGGGCTTCGGTGCTGCCGCCGGGGGCGAGTTGGTCGAGGATCTCCTGCGGGGTGGGGCGGTTGCCGGCGTATTTGGCGAGGCACGCGGAGATCAGGTTGCGCAGGCCGGGTGGGACGCCGCCGAGTTCGGGGGTCTTGGCGACGATGCGGAACATGAGGGCTTGGCCGTTGCCGGAGCCGAAGGGGCCTTCGCCGGTGGCGGCGAAGACGAGGACGGAGCCGAGGGAGAAGACGTCGGTGGCGGGTCCGATGTCGCGGCCGTCGACTTGTTCGGGGGACATGAAGCCGGGGGAGCCGACGGTGGCGCCGGTGCGGGTGTGGGCGCTGGCGTCGAGGGCGCGGGATATGCCGAAGTCGATGACGCGGGGGCCGTCGAGGGAGAGCAGGACGTTGGTCGGCTTGAGGTCGCGGTGGATGAGTCCGGTGCCGTGGATGGTGAGGAGCGCTTCGGCGAGGCCGGCGCCGAGGGTGCGGACGGAGTCCTCGGGGAGGGGGCCGAAGCGGTCGACGGCGGTGTAGACGGACGGGCCGGCGACGTAGCCGGTGACGAGCCAGGGTCGGGCGGCTTCGGTGTCGGCGTCGAGGACGGGTGCGGTCCAGGTGCCGGCGACGCGGCGGGCGGCGGCGACTTCGCGGCGGAAGAGTTGGCGGAAGCCGGCGTCGTCGGCGAGTTCGGGGCGGATGACTTTGACGGCGACGGTGCGGCCGCCGGGGCTGCGGCCGAGGTATACGCGACCCATGCCGCCGGCACCGAGGACCCGCAGGATGCGGTAGCCCGCGATGTCGCGCGGATCGTCCGGTTCGAGCGGCTTCACGCGGCCTGCCCCCTTGCTCCCCCGACGCGTCTGCGGATGCGTTCCCGCATCCGGGCCGGTCGTCCGGCCAGGCCCGAGGATACGTCGCGGGGGGAGGTGGCGGGCATACCTGCGGCTTGGCGGCAATCCAGCCACGCTGGTCGGATGATCGCACCGGCTGTGGGGGGTGCCCCGAAACACCACGCTTCCACGCGTCAGGCACGGGCTGCAAGCGGCTGTCCACAGGCCGGCTCACCCGCCCCACCGTCTTGTCCACAGGCCGTCAAGACGGCATAGAACGCGCCATCCGTGGTGCCGGGCGGCGGCAAGGCGGGTGCTCCCGTCCCCTGTCTTGCCGCCGCCCGGGGTTCGCGTCCCGGGAGTGAGCCCGGCGCGGTGGGCCTGGTACGGCGGGCTCGGGGCGGCGGGCTCGGCGCTGATCGCCGAGTTCCGGCCGCCTCCGGCTCCGTCAGTACGTGACCGGCATCTCCGCGATTCCGCGAATGAACGAGCTGGGGTGGTGCCGCAGTTCGGCGCCTTCTTCCAGCGAGAGGTCGGGCAGCCGCTTGAGGATCTCCTCGAAGGCGACGCGGATCTCCAGTCGGGCCAGCGACGAGCCGAGGCAGAAGTGCGGTCCGCTGCCGAACGCGATGTGGTTGTTCGGGGTGCGGAACGCGTCGAAGGTCTCCGGTTCGGTGAACAGCTCGGTGTCGCGGTTGGCGGCGCCGTAGAGCAGCAGGACGGTTTCGCCGGCCGGGATGGTCACGCCGTGCAGTTCGACGTCGCGGGTCGTCGTGCGGGCCATGTTGACGACGGGCGACACCCAGCGCAGGCACTCTTCGACGGCGGTCGGGATGAGCGACGGGTCTTCGCGGAGCCGCGTCATCTGGTCGGGGTGCTTCATGAGTTGGGCGAGGCCGCCGGAGATGACGTTGCGGGTCGTCTCGTTGCCGCCGACGAGGAGCAGCAGGGATTCGCCGATGAGTTCGCTGAAGTCGAGCTTTTCGCCGTCGATTTCGGCGTGTACGAGGATGCCGATGAGGTCGGTGGCGTCGGGGTTGGCGCGGCGGTTCTCGATGACTTTGGTGGTGTATTCGACGTATTCGGTGAAGGCTTCGCCGGCTTTGTAGCTGAGTTCGCCGCCGTCGGAGAGCATGACCATGACGTCGGCCCAGTGTTGGAGCTGGTCGAGGTGGTCGTGGTCGACGCCGAGCATTTCGCCGATCATGGTCATCGGCAGTGGTGCGGCGAACTGGCGGACGAGGTCGGCTTTGCGTTCGGGCTGGGCGAGCATGCGGGCGATGAGGGTCTTCACGATTTCCCGGACGTGGTCTTCCATGGCGTTGACCTGGCGGGGTGTGAAGCCTTTGGAGACCAGTTTGCGGCGGCGGTAGTGCTGCGGGTCGTCGGAGTCGATCATGGACGGCTGGGGGCGGCCGACGGGGCGGGAGCCGTTCGCGGAGGAGAAGATCTCGGGGTTGCGTTCGGCGAAGGAGACGTCGGCGTGGCGGGTGAGGCCCCAGGCGCCGGCTTCTTCGCTGTAGTAGACGGGGGCGTTTTCGCGGAGCCAGGTGTAGTCGGCGGAGGGGTCGCCCGCGTACCAGTCGCGGTCGAGCAGGTTTATGCGGCGCTCGGGCTCTGTCATGGTCGGGTCTCCCGTGGGCAGGTCGTGGGCGTGGTGTCACGTGTCGGCCGGGCGTCCGGCGGAGGCGGATGCCGAGGGGCAGGTGGAGCCGGCGCGGCTCACATCACGAGGCGGACCGCGGTGCGCATGAGGTCTTGGACTTCTTCGGCGCTGCGGCCGCGGTGTGAGAGGCCGAGGAGGCCGGAGAGCAGGACGTGGCCGAGGACGTGCTGGAGGTCGGCCATGCGGGCCTGGGCTTCGGGGGTGTCGGGGGTGCCGAGGGCGGTGTCGAGGATGCGTCCGAGGGAGCCTTGGAAGTTCTCGTGGGAGGCCTCGGCGGAGGGGTCGGGCGAGGTGGCGGCCTGCAGGATCGCCTCGGTGAGGAGGCGGTGTTCGGCGCTGACCTGGACGAGCCGGCAGAGCATGGTGGTGAGGCTCTCGGCGGGTTCGGCGGGGAGGGAGCGGCTGGTCAGTTCGTCGATGACTTGGCCGATCCACAGCGCGGACACCTCGCTGAGGAGGTGGTCTTTGGAGGTGAAGTAGCGGTACACCGTCGCTCGGGCCACGCCGGCGCGGTCCGCGACGTCGTGCATGGTCACGGAGGCGTATCCGCCCTCGGCGGCGAGGTCGAGGGCGGCCCTGACCAGGCGTTCGCGCCGGGCCTGCTGGTCGCGGGTGAGGGCGCGGGTCAGGGTGATCGTGGTGTTGGACGGTGCCATGGTGTGATCTTGCCTCCGCGTGAGACTGAAGTCTAGTCTGACGTCTCGTCAGATCCCGTGCATGTGTCTCACACCCCAGCGCCGGCCGACCGCGGCCCGCCGCCGACACCAGGAGGCATGGTGAGCCAGGCGTCCCCGTCCGTTACGCCCGCTTCATCCCCTGACGACGCCCCGGTCCGCTCGGGCCCGCTCGCGGGGATCCGCGTGGTGGAGTTCGTGGGCCTCGGCCCGGGACCGTTCTGCGGCATGCTGCTCGCCGACCTCGGCGCGGACGTGCTGCGGCTGGATCGGGCGGACACCGCCCGGAAGGGCTTCAACGGTCCGTCCCGCAACCCGATGAACCGCGGCAAGCGCTCCGCCGCGCTCGACCTGAAGTCGCCCGACGGCATCGCCGTGGCGCTGCGGCTGATCGGGGAAGCGGACGCGCTGATCGAGCCGTTCCGCCCCGGCGTCATGGAACGCCTGGGCCTGGGCCCGGACGTGTGCCTGGAGCGCAACCCGAAGCTGGTCTACGGCCGCCTGACCGGCTGGGGACAGGAGGGCCCGCTCGCCAAGGCCGCGGGCCACGACATCGACTACATCGCGCTCGCCGGCATGCTCGAGCCGATCGGCCGCGAAGGCCAGCCGCCGAGCATCCCGCTCAACCTCGTCGGGGACTTCGGCGGCGGCGGCCTGCTGCTCGCGTACGGCCTGGTCAGCGCCCTGCTGTCGGCCGCCCGTACGGGCCGCGGCCAGGTCGTGGACGCCGCCATGATCGACGGCGCGGCGGCGCTCGGCGCCACCTGGTTCACCATGGCGGCGAGCGGCGGCCTGGGCCCGCGCGGCACGAACCTGCTGGACGGCGGTGCGCCGTTCTACGACGTGTACGAGACCGCCGACGCGAAGTTCGTCGCGGTCGGCTCGATCGAGCCGCACTTCTGGGCCGAACTCCTGCGCCGTATCGGCCTGGCCGACGACCCGGCGTTCGAGAAGCAGTACGACCGCACCGCGTGGCCCGCGATGAAGGCGCGCCTCGCCGAGGTGTTCGCGACCCGGACCCGCGACGCGTGGTGCGAGCTGCTGGAAGGCACCGACTCGTGTTTTGCGCCGGTGCTCGCTCCGCTGGAAGCACCCGGGCATCCGCACCACGTCGCGCGCGGGACGTTCCACGACGTCGACGGCCTGCCCGAGCCGGCCCCGGCACCGCGGTTCGGCGGCACGCCCGCCGGGATCCCGGCCCGCCCGGTCAACCCGGGCCCGGCGGCGGACGGCGGCGACACCGACGCGGCGCTTGCCGCGTGGGGCCTGGACACCGACGAGATCGGCGGACTCCGCGCGTCCGGCGCGGTGGTCTGACGCGGCCCGTACCCCGGGCATCCCGCGCCGTGCGGCGCGGCCACGACGACTCGACGGGGGAAGCGGCGGCACGGCATACCCGAATGCCGGGCCGCCGCGCGCTCGACGGCCATCCACGCAAGGAGATCCATGGACATCCACGAGGCGCTGTACACGACCCGGGCGATGCGCCGGGTCAAGCCCGACCCCGTCCCGCACGACGTGCAGGCCCGCATCCTGGACGCCGCGGTGCGCGCGCCGAGCGGCGGCAACTCGCAGGGCTGGCGGTTCCTGCTGGTCGACTCGCCCGAGGTGAAGGCGCAGATCGGTCCGCTGTACCGGGAGGCGATGGCCGCCCTGTGGGAGACCCTGTACGCGCCGAAGATCGCCGCGGCGCACGCCGATCCGGATGCGGCCGAGTCGAAGCAGTTCCTGCGCGTGCAGCGTTCGTCGCAGTGGCTGGCGGACAACTTCGAGCAGGTGCCGTTGTTCCTGTTCGGCTTCGTGCAGCACGACCCGACGGGCGGCTCGATCTTCCCGGCGGTGTGGAGCGCGCAGCTCGCCGCGCGTGCGGAGGGCGTCGGTTCGGCGCTGACCGCGGTGCTGGGCATCGCGCACCGGCAGCAGGTGATGGACATCCTCGGTGTGCCGGCCGACCAGGGCTGGCACATGTCGTGCTGCGTGTCGTTCGGCTACCCGACGGGCCGGTGGGCGGTCGCGCCGCGTACGGCCGCGCACGAGGTGGCGTTCCGCAACGGCTGGGGTGCCCCGGTCGGCTTCGAGATCCCCGAACCCCTGTGGCCGGCGAAGGCCGAGACCTCCGAAGGAGACCCCCGATGAGCACTTCCCTTCCCCTTTCCGGTTCGGCGGCGTTCGTCTCGGGCGGCGGCAGCGGCATCGGCCTGGGCTGCGCGGTGCGGTTCGCCGCGGACGGCGCGCACGTGCTCATCGCGGGCCGCAGCGAGGACCGCCTGAAGAACGCGGTGGCGGAGATCGCCAAGACCGCCGCGCCCGGCGTGCAGGTCGGGTACGCGGTCGCGGACGTGACCGACGAGGAGCAGGTCAAGGCGGCGGTGGCGAAGACCGCCGAACTCGGTCCGATCAAGGCCGTGGTGGCGTCTGCGGGCGGCAACTCGACGATGGGCCCGGTTACCCAGATCGACACGCAGCGGTGGCGGGACACCGTCGAGCTGAATCTCACCGGCACGATGCTGGTGCTCAAGCACACCGCGCCGCACATGGTGCGGGCGGGCGGCGGTTCGTTCGTGGCGATCTCGTCGGTGGCGTCGTCGAACACGCACCGCTGGTTCGGGGCGTACGGCGTTTCGAAGGCCGGCATCGACCACTTCGTGCAGCTGGCCGCGGACGAGCTGGGTCCGAGCGGGGTGCGCGTGAACAGCATCCGGCCGGGTCTGGTGCGCACCGACATGGTGCAGATGATCACCGACGGCGGGCCGCTGCTGGAGGACTACCTGGCGTGTACGCCGCTGGGCCGGTTCGGCGAGACCGAGGAGATCGCGGCGCTGGCCGCGTTCCTGGTCGGCCCGGAGTCGGCGTGGCTGACCGGTAACGCGATCAACGTGGACGGCGGGCACCACCTGCGCCGCGGCCCGGACTTCCGCAGCGTGCTGGAGCCGGTGTTCGGCGCGGACGGGCTGCGCGGCGTGGTCGGCGAGGGGAGCTGAGCGTGGCGGAGCGGACGTTCAACCTGGCCGACCTTTACGAAGTCCTTGCCGACACGTGTCCGGAGCGGCTCGCGCTGGTCGCGGGCGAGGTGCGGCTGACGTATCGGGAGCTGGACGAGCGCGGTACCCGGGTGGCGCATGCGTTCCTCGCGGCGGGCCTGGAGCCCGGCGACCACGTGGGCGTGTACGCGCGCAACCGGGCGGAGTGGCTGGAGTCGATGCTCGGCGCGTTCAAGGCACGCGTCGTCCCGATCAACATCAACTTCCGCTATGTCGAGGACGAGCTGCGGTACATCGTCGACAACGCGGACCTGAAGGCGCTCGTCGTCGAACGCACCTACCTGCCGAAGGTCGCCGCGGTGCGCGCCGACGCGCCGCTGCTGACGACGGTGTTCTGGCTGGACGACGAGAGCCGCGTCCCGGTCGATCCGGCGACGCCGGGCCTGCGGTCCTACGCGGACGCGGTCGCCGAGGCGTCCGTGGAGCGGGACTTCGGGCCGCGTTCCGCCGACGACCGGTACATGGTCTACACGGGCGGCACCACGGGCTTCCCGAAGGGCGTCGAGTGGCGGGCCGAGGACATCTTCTTCGGTGCGCTCAGCTACGGCAGCGACCCGCTGAACGTGCCCGAGGACATCGCGGTGCACGCCGAGCGCCCGCCGCTGGTGCAGATGCTGACCACGCCGCTGATGCACGGCAACGGCCAATGGGTCACCTGGATCACGCTGTTCCGCGCCGGGACCGCGGTCATGTGGACGGGGCACCGCTACGACCCGGCGGAGATCCTCCGCTCGGTCGAACGCGAGGGCGCCACCACGATGATGCTGGTGGGCGACGCGATGGCCCGGCCGATCGCCGACGAGATCGCGCGCGGCGGCTACGACGTGTCCGCGCTCAAGGTCGTCGGTTCGGGCGGTGCGCTGCTGTCGCCCGCGGTCAAGGACCAACTGCGGGAGCTGGTGCCGGGCTTGTTCATCTCGGACGGGTTCGGTGCGTCCGAGTTCGGCGCGGGCAGCGCGCAGAACGCGGAGGGCCGGTTCCCGCTCAAGCCGCAGACCGCGGTGCTCGGCGACGACCTGAAGCCGGTCGCGCCGGGGGAGACCGGGCGGCTCGCCCGTACCGGCTACATCCCGGTCGGCTACTACAAGGACGCCGTCAAGACCGCCGCCACGTTCCCCGTCGACGCCGACGGGGTGCGCTGGGTGGTGCCGGGCGACTACGCCCGGGTCGAGGACGACGGCACGGTGACGCTGCTCGGCCGCGGTTCGGTGTGCATCAACACCGGCGGCGAGAAGGTGTACCCGGAGGAGGTCGAAGGCGTCCTCAAGTCGCATCCGGCGGTGTACGACGTGGTCGTGGTCGGCGTCCCGGACACCCGGTTCGGCGAACGGGTCGCCGCGGTCGCGTCGCTGCGCGACGGCCACCACGTGAGCGTCGACGAGCTCGCCGCGCACAGCAGGGCGCACATCGCCGGCTACAAGGTGCCGCGCGACCTCGTGGTCGTCGACGCCGTCCCGCGGTCGCCCGCGGGCAAGCCGGATTACCGGTGGGCCAAGCGGGTGGCGACCGAGGCCGCCGCGAACTGAGCCGTCCCGGAGGCAGGTTCGGCCACGGACTGGGCAGCGGTTTCGGCCACAGGGTCGGAAGGGATCCCGGGTCGGGAGCGGTCGGCGGGCCGCTCCCGACCCGGGATGCCGCCGGAAGCCACGGGGCAGTTCGCGGCCCCGAGCCGCACGTCACCCGCCGCCGCACGTCACCCGGCGGTGTCCGGGTCCGGATAGCGCTGGGCTTCCATCGCGCCCGCGACGGTCAGCACGGCCACGATCGCGGCGGTCTCCGCGAGCGCGGACGCGAACATGCCCAGCGGAATCGTCGCGGCGAGCGACACGACCGCGGCGACCCGGTAGCCGTTCGGGCCGATGCCGAACGTCCAGCGGGTGACCACGTTCGTGGCCAGAAACAGTGCCAGGCCGCCCGCGAGCGTCACCGCCTGCGCGGCGTCGAGCCGGTCGGCGGGGTGCGCGACGGCGCTCTTGACGCCCGCGGCGAACAGCAGGATGCCGAGCAGCAGCGCATAGTGGCCGACGCCGAACACGGTCAGGCCGCGCAGGTTGCGCGACCGGGTCGGCAGCGCGTCCAGCACGGCGGTGGCGCGGGCGTCTTCGTCGTCGCCGAAATTCGCCCACCACAAGGCGAAGCCCAGTGCGAGGGTGAGCACGGCCGTCGCGATGACTTTGAGGTCGAGGTCGAGTGCCTGCGCGCCCGCGCCGATCGCGATCACCGATTCGCCGAGCGCGATCATCACGACCAGGCCGTGGCGCTCCACGAAGTGCCCGGCGGTCAGCGGGAAGTCGAGCGCGCCGGTGAGGTGCGGCGCGGCCAGTTGGACGCCCACGGCACCCGCCCACAGCGCGAGCTGCAGGGTGCCTTCGAGGTAGGCGCCGGTGACGACGAGCGCCGCCGACACGGCGTCGAACGGCAGTACGCGCAGCACCGCCGCCCGGCTCGCACCCGACGCCGGGAAGAGTGCGACGTGCACGATCGCCACTGTCAGATAGCCCCAGCCGAACGCGGTGGAGCTGCTGTCGTCGTCGAACGCGTGGGGAACGGCGAGGGACACGACGAGGAATCCGGCCATCGCGATGCCCAGCAGGCCGCGGCGCAGCGGGGTGCTCGGCGGGGCGGCGTTGGTGATCCGTACGAAGCCGCTGTAGAGCGTCCACAGGGCGGCGAGCATGATCACCACGCGGGTGATGCCGGTCAGGTTGAGGTCGTGGGAGACCGCGGCGGACAACTGTGTGACGCTGAAGACGAAGACCAGGTCGAAGAACAGCTCCAGCGTGGAGACGCGTTCCGAGGACTGCACGGCTTGGGCCGTACCGGACTTGGAGAGGGCCACGGCGTCATTATCCGGCGGGAATCGTGCTGCGGTGCGGGGTACGCGCTTCCCGCGCGTACCCCGCTCCCCTGTTCGCGGGCCCGGCCCGGCCCGCGACGGGCCGGTTGCCGGCCGTTCGCCGGCCGGTTCCGGTCAGCTGTCGAGCGCGTGGGACTCGAACCCGTCGGGGCCCTTGGGGAGGTCGCCGGCGATGGTGATGCGCTGCATCGAGCGGTGCATGCCCGCCGGGATGTCGGTGGGCACCAGGTGCGCGGTGGCGCGGTTGTCCCAGAACGCGATGCTGCCCGGCTGCCAGCGGAAGCGCACGGTGAACTCGGCGTCCGTCAGGTGCTCGTAGAGCATCGCGAGGAGGTGGCGGCTCTCGTTGCGGGAGAGTTCGACGATGTGGCTGGTGAAGTTCGGGTTGACGAACAGGATCTTCTCGCCGGTCTCGGGGTGCACGCGGACCACGGGGTGGACCGAGCGGAGGCCGTCGCCGAGGAACTGCTTGGCGAGCTTGCTGGGCAGGTCGCCGCGCTTGATGGGCAGCGCGTTGTGGTGGACGGCGTGGAGGCCGTCGATCATCGCCTTGACCGGCTCGGACAGGCGGTCGTAGGCGACGACGAGGTTGGTCCACTGGGTGTCGCCGCCGTAGGGCGGTACGACCACGCCGCGCAGGATCGACCCCATGGGCGGGGCGGGGATGAAGGTGACGTCGGTGTGCCAGCGGCTTTCCACCGTGCCGCCGCCGCCCATGCCTCCGCCGCCGCCCATCTGCTGGTTGTCCAGCAGGAGGATCTGCGGGTAGTCGGGGAACTGCGACGGCAGCGTCGGGTGCGCCTTGGTCGGTTCGCCGAACGCCTGGGCGAAGGCGAGGTGCTGGGCCTGGGTGAGGTCCTGGTCGCGGAAGAACACGACCTTCCAGGCGAGCAGCGTGGCGCGGATTTCCGCGACGAGTTCGGGGGTGAGCGGCTGCGACAGGTCGACGCCGAGGATTTCGGCGCCGATGTGGCCGGCCATGGGGCGTATGTCGAGCCCGAGTTCGGATGCGGTGGTGGGGGCTGTGGTCACGAGGCGGTCCTCCGGTGTCGGTGCAGGGCCGCACGGGTCTCCGCGGAGGAGGGCGCGGCGGCGAGGGCGACGGCGGTGTCGGTCAGGTCGGACAGGAAGACCTGACGGTCGGTCAAGGTCGTGGCGCGGCCGTACTGGATGAGCGTTTCGCGGTTGGCGAGCGCGTGCGCCACGTAGCCGGCCAGCCGCGACCAGCGGTCGTCGACCAGTTCGGCGGGCAGCGGGTCGGGGCCGGCGGTGAAGAGCGCGGCGAGGCGGGTGCGGACGACGTGCACGCCGCGCGTCCACGCCTCGCGGCCCAAGTCGGTGGCGGCAATGCCTTCGAGCAGGCCGGCGTTCATGGAGAACCGCAGGTACCAGGTCGGCCTGCCGGGATCGCCGACGGCTTCCGCGAGCGGGTAGATGTAGGCCTCGACGAGGGCGCGCAGGTCGTGGCCGCGGCCGTCCCGGTCGAGTTCGTCGAGGAAGGCGAGCCGGCGGTTGTTGATGGGTTCCATGCGGTAGCGGAAGATCGCGTCCACCAGGGCTTCCTTGGAGCCGAAGTGGTAGCGCGCGGCGGCGGTGTTGCGCTGGCCGGCCTGGGTGCCGATCTCGCGCAGCGACACGCCGTTGACGCCGCGTTCCGCGAAGAGCCGTTCGGCGACCTCGATCATGCCGAGGCGTGCGGCGGCGCCGCGGCCGGATCCCACCGCATCGAGGCTGTCGAGGGTGGTGTCGAGGTTCGTCGGCTCGCTCATGGCCAGACGTTAAAGCGGGCGGTTTAATAACTCAAGTGGGTTAGCCAAGTTTTTTGACGGTACGTCAAAGGGCGCCTTCCCGGTGGGGAAGGCGCCCTGGGCGGCGTCAGCCGTGTGTCACGAATGCATCAGGCAGTACAACTGGTCGCCCGCGCGGTGGAGTTCGTGGGCGAACGCGGTCCAGTCGTGCAGCATGCGGTACAGCAGGTAGGCGTCCCGCGGGATCCGCCGGTCCGGCACCGTCGACCATATGAACGCCGCGGCGCCCAACTCCTCGTCCGTCGCGTTCCGCAGCACTTCCAGCAGGATCGGCGGCAACTGCATGACCGCGTGCGCCGGGTGCAGCACCACCAGTTCGAGCGGCGGCGTGGCCTCGCGCGGGGTGTCGCCGAGCAGCGACAGCACCATCGCGCTGACCGTCTCCGGCTTCACGTTGCTGATGTAGGAGTTGCTGGGGCGTTCGCGCGGTTCGTACGGGTCGAGGGGATCGATGAGCGGAGGGACTCGAGCGGCGGCGGCGCGGTCCGGCGCGCCGAAGTACTCGTACGTCACTCCCACCGGCCGCCTCCTTTCGAACTTCCGCCGTGCTGCCGTGCCTGCATGCCGTGCACTGTGCTGCCGTGTCCTGTGCCGCCGTGTCCGCTACCGCGGTGAACCGTGCTGCCGTGAGCTGGGGGGTGGGGGCGCCCGGACGTGCCGGGAGGGCGTCCCACGGATGATCGTCCCAGGTCGGAGGGGTGTCGGGCACGAAGGTTAGGTAACAGGTGTGCACCACTCCTCACCGCCGGGAACCGGCATTCCCGATGGGGCGTCAGGGACCTCCCGCGGCCGCGGCCAGCTCGGCGAACTCGCCTTGCTGCAAAGCCTGGTCGAAGATGCGGAAGCGATCGTTCCGGCCCACTGCGGTCACCCGCACCGCACCGCCGGCCGCTGCCACCTCGATGTCCGACACCGCCTCGCCCCACGGCATTCCGTTCTTCAAGCGGTGCTCCGGTGCGAAGAATTCCCGCACCCGGTCCAGGTCCTGCGC
Source organism: Uniformispora flossi (assembly GCF_049534875.1). Taxonomy (NCBI): domain Bacteria; kingdom Bacillati; phylum Actinomycetota; class Actinomycetes; order Kitasatosporales; family Streptomycetaceae; genus Uniformispora; species Uniformispora flossi. Next base: position 357,290 of record NZ_JBMULZ010000004.1, on the reverse strand, counting down.
CGAACTGCCGGGCAGGCACAGCACCTGCGTGACCGGCCGGCCCTTCGCGCCGCGGAAGCCGACCGCGATCGGCGCCGTGCCGCCGCCGTCCGGCCGCGGTCCGGCGATCTCCGCGGCCAGCACGTCGCCGAGGCAGGCCGCCAACGACTTGTACGGTTCCGCGTCGCCCAGTGTCCTGCCCTTCCCGGTGTCCGCCGCGGCGACCTCCGCCGCGCCGCCGCCGTGCACGAGCGTCGCGCCGTCCACCCGCACCACGTTGAACACGGCGAGCGCCTCCGGCACCGCGGCGGTCTCCAGGCTTATTTGGTAGTCGGGCGCGGTGCGCCACTGCGTGCCGGCCGAGGCGGTGTGCTCCCGCGCGGCCTTCGCGGCGGCGAGCCGCTCCTCCACCACGGAGAGCCTGAGTCCGCCGGACAGCACGGTGGCCTGCTTCGGCGCGGCGCCCGCCGTCCACGTGCGGTCGGCGTCGCGCGGGTCGAAGCCGTACACGGGCGGCAGCAGGTCGGCGAACTTCCCGTCCTCGGCCAGGCCGGCGATCTGCGCGTACGGGCCGAGGCGCCCCGCGTCGCCGTTGGCGGCGCGCAGCCCGGCGAGGTCGGCGTAGGTGAACCACGTGCGGGTGTCGGGGGTGTCGGCGACCCGGTCGAGTGCGCCGCGGACCCCGCCTGCGGCGGAGTCCTTCGCGCCCTTGCCGTCGCCGCCGCAGGCCGTCGCGGCCACCATCAGCAGCGCGGCCAGCGCCGCACCCGTCGCGAGACGTCGTCGACCACCGGACCAAACGCCCGTCCGCGTCCTGCCCGCCACGCGCACCCCGCATGCCCTGTAACTGCCCTGAAACCCGCGCCGCCCATGCCCGACCGCCCGGCCGCCGGGGAGTGTGGGACTCACGTGACGGCAGATGACGGATCGTCTGATAATACCGACCTGTTCCGGGCTGTAGTCGTCGCCCGGCGGGTTGATTTTGCCGACATCGACGGAGACATCCGGCTGGGGCGCGCCGGAGGCGTGCGCGGGGAGGCGGGTTCGGGTGCGGCGTGCCGACACGTGTGACCGGCACCGGGAGCGGCGGTCCGGGCTCCGCGCGCGCAGTGAGACCATGGCGGGGTGAGCCCAGTCAGCGACCTCCCGTCCTACCCGTCCGACGCACCCGCCTCGCAGGCGCTCTTCGACCGCGCCCGCGCGGTCACGCCCGGCGGCGTCAACTCCCCGGTCCGGGCCTTCCGCGCGGTCGGCGGGACGCCCCGCTTCATGGCGTCCGGCCGCGGCCCCTACCTCACCGACGCCGACGGCCGCGAGTACGTCGACCTGGTGTGCTCGTGGGGCCCGATGATCCTCGGCCACGCCCACCCCGCGGTGGTCGACGCGGTCACCGCCGCCGTCGCCCGCGGGACCTCCTTCGGCACCCCCGGCGAAGGCGAGGTGGAACTCGCCGAGGAGATCGTCGCCCGCATCGCGCCGGTCGAGCAGGTGCGGCTGGTCACCTCCGGCACCGAGGCGACGATGTCCGCGATCCGCCTCGCCCGCGGCTTCACCGGCCGCGCCAAGGTGGTCAAGTTCGCCGGCTGCTACCACGGCCACGTCGACGCGCTCCTCGCCTCGGCCGGGTCCGGCCTGGTCACCTTCGGCCTCCCGGACACCCCCGGGGTGACCGGTGCGCAGGCGGGCGACACGCTGGTCCTCCCCTACAACGACCTCGACGCGGCCAAGGCCGCCTTCGCCGCGCACGGCGGCGAGATCGCCTGTGTCATCACCGAGGCCGCCCCCGGCAACATGGGCGTCGTCACCCCCGCGCCCGGCTTCAACGCCGGCCTCGCGGAACTGTGCCGGGCGCACGGCGCGCTGTTCGTGTCCGACGAGGTCATGACCGGATTCCGGGTGTCCAAGGCGGGCTGGTTCGGCATCGAGGGCGTCACCCCCGACCTGCTGACCTTCGGCAAGGTCATGGGCGGCGGCTTCCCCGCGGCGGCGTTCGGCGGCCGCGCCGACGTCATGGCGCACCTCGCCCCGGCCGGGCCGGTCTACCAGGCCGGCACGCTCTCCGGGAACCCGGTCGCCACCGCGGCCGGCGTCACCACGCTGCGGAACTGCACCGACGCCGTCTACGCACACCTCGACCGGGCCTCCGCGACGCTGCGCGACGCGGTGTCCGCGGCGCTCGCCAAGGAAGGCGTCGCGCACACCGTCTCGAACGCCGGGAACATGTTCTCGGTCTTCTTCACCGGCACGCCGGTGTGGGACTACGACGACGCGCGCGGCCAGGAAGCGTTCCGCTACTCGGCGTTCTTCCACGCGATGCTCGACGCCGGGGTCTACCTCCCGCCGAGCGCTTTCGAAGCGTGGTTCCTGTCCGCGGCGCACGACGACGCCGCTCTCGACCGTATCCTCGACGCGCTGCCGCAGGCCGCCCGCGCCGCGGCCCAGGCGACCCCGGAGGGCAACTGAGCATGGCCGGCCGTTCCTCGCACGACGTCACGATCGTCCACCTGATGCGCCACGGTGAGGTGCACAACCCGGAAGGCGTGCTGTACGGGCGCCTGCCCGGCTACCGCCTGTCCGAACTCGGCGTGAAGATGGCCGAGCGCGTCGCCGACCACCTCGCCGGGCGCGACATCACGCACGTCGTCGCCTCGCCCCTGGAGCGCGCCCAGGAGACCGCCGCGCCGATCGCCGCCCGGCACGGCCTGGAGGTCGCCGAGGACGAGCGGCTCATCGAGGCCGCGAACATCTTCGAAGGCAAGACCTTCGGCGTGGGCGACGGCTCGCTGCGCAAGCCGGAGTACTGGAAGTACCTGCGCAACCCCCTCAAGCCGTCCTGGGGCGAGCCCTACATCGAGCAGGTCGTCCGCGTCATGGGCGCCCTCGGCCGGGCCCGCGACCTGGCCCGCGGCCACGAGGCGGTCTGCGTGAGCCACCAGCTGCCGATCTGGGTGACCCGCTCCTTCGTCGAACGCCGCCGCCTGTGGCACGACCCGCGCAAGCGCCAGTGCTCCCTCGCGTCGCTGACCACGTTCACCTACGAAGGCGACAAGATCGTCTCGGTCGGCTACAGCGAACCCGCCCGCGACCTCCTCCCCCCGAAACTGGCCGCCCAGGCCAAGCAGTTCGGGGCCTGACCGCAGCCCGACCGGACCCCGTGCAGGGGCCGGAACACCCCATGCGAAACTTTTCACATGCTCACACGTAGCCCGCGTCGCCGCGCCGCCGTCGCCGTCGCCGCCGTTCTGACCGCCGCCACCGCGCTCGCCGGATGCTCGTCCGGCGGCGGCGGGAAGAACACCGGCGGCGACCAGCAGGGCTACGTGTCCGGGGACGGGATCAAGCGGGTCTCCGCGGACAAGCGCGAGAACGCGCCCGGGGTGTCCGGCAAGACCCTGGACGGCAAGGACGTCGCCCTCGCGGACTTCAAGGGCAAGATCGTCGTCCTCAACGTGTGGGGCTCGTGGTGCTCGCCCTGCCGGGGCGAGGCACCGAACCTGCAGAAGGTGTACGACGCCACCAAGGACTCCGGCGTGGTGTTCCTCGGCATCAACACGCGCGACTCGACGCAGGAGAACGCCAAGTCGTTCGAGGAGCGCTACGGCATCACCTATCCGAGCATCTGGGATCCGGAAGGGCGCCAGATCCTCAAGTTCAAGGGCAACCTCAACCCGCAGGCCATCCCCAGCACGCTGGTGATCGACCAGGACGGGAAGATCGCCGCGCGCGCACTGAGCGCGGTGACCGAGGCCGACCTGCGTTCGATGATCGACCCGCTGCTGAACGGGAACTGACGTCGTGCTGGTCGCCGCGGCGCAGAACTCCACGATCATGAGCGGGTCGCTCCTGCTCGCCATACCGCTGGCGCTGTTCGCCGGGCTGGTCTCGTTCTTCTCGCCGTGCGTGCTGCCGCTGGTGCCCGGCTACCTCTCGTACGTCACGGGCGTGTCCGGCGCCGACCTGAAAGACGCCGCCCGCGGCCGGCTGGTCGCCGGCGTGCTGCTGTTCATGCTCGGCTTCACCGCCGTGTTCGTGTCCATGGGCGCCGCGTTCGGGTTCTTCGGCAACACCCTGCTCGACCACCAGAAGCTGCTCACCCGCATATTCGGTGGTGTCACGATCGTGCTGGGCCTGTCCTTCATGGGCGTCCTCCCCGGCATGCAACGCGAGTTCCGCATCCACAAGAGGCCGACGCTCGGCCTGATCGGCGCGCCCGTCCTCGGCGTGCTGTTCGGGCTCGGGTGGACGCCCTGCATCGGGCCGACGCTCGGCTCGGTGCTCTTCCTGTCGTACAACGAGGCCAGTGCGAACCGCGGCGCCGTGCTGACGGTGGCGTACTGTCTTGGTCTCGGCGTGCCGTTCCTCGTGGCGGCGCTCGCCTTTCGCAAGGCGCTCGGCGCGTTCGCCTGGGTCAAGCGGCACTACGTCTGGGTGATGCGGCTCGGCGGCGGACTCCTGGTCTCTCTTGGCCTGCTCATGGTCACCGGGGTGTGGGACCACATCATCCGCCAGATGCAGACCTGGGTCAGTGATTATCAGATCGGAATCTGACGCCGTGACAATCGAGACACACTCCGGCAAACCGCACAGCGAACCACCCCCCGGGACGGGAGAGTCCGCGGAGCGGGTGCCCCCTGCCGCGGACGCGGTGGACGTGCAGCACGCGGACGCCGGCATGTCCACGGCGCCGCGCGCGGACCACGACGACATCGTCCAGCCGAAGCTCGGCCCGGGCGGCTGGGCGCGCTGGGCGTGGCGGCAGCTGACCTCGATGCGGGTCGCGCTGATCCTGCTGCTGTTCCTGTCGCTCGCGGCGATCCCCGGATCGCTGATCCCGCAGCGGCCGGTCAGTCCGATCAAGGTCAACCAGATGTTCCGCGACCATCCGACGCGGGCGAAGATCTACGACAAGCTCGACTTGTTCAACGTCTTCGGCTCGTGGTGGTTCGCGGCGATCTACCTGCTGCTGTTCGTCTCGCTCGTCGGCTGCATCGTGCCGCGCGCGTGGGCGCACGCCAAGGTGCTGCGCGGCCGCCCGCCGAAGGCGCCGCGCAACATGGACCGGCTGCCCGCGTATGCGAGCTGGGAGACCGACGCCGCGCCGGACGCGGTGCTGGAGGCGGCCCGCGCCACGCTCAAGGGGCGCCGCTTCCGGCTTTCCCCGTCGGCCGATTCGGTCGCCGCGGAGAAGGGCTATCTGCGCGAGACCGGCAACCTGATCTTCCACGTCGCGCTGGTCTTCGTGCTGCTCGCGTTCCTGCTCGGCACCGTCTACAAGGGCTCCGGCAACAAGATCCTCGTCGAAGGCGGCAACGAGGGCTTCGCGAACAGCCTCACCCAGTACGACGACTTCCAGTCCGGCCCCTGGTTCGACACCAAGAACATGGAGCCGTTCGGTTTCAAGCTGACCAAGCTCGACCAGACCTTCGAGCGCCTGGGCACGCAGCGCGGCGCCGCCCGCGGCTTCGAGGCCACCATCTCGTACTGGCAGGGCGACCCGGACAGCGCGACGAAGTCCGGCAAGATCAAGGTCAACGAGCCGCTCACCATCGGCGGCACCCGGGTGTACCTGCTGGCCACCGGCTACGCGCCGGACGTGACGGTCACCGACGCCAAGGGCAAGGTCGCGTTCAGCGGCCCCGTGGTGTTCCTCCCCCAGGACGGCAACCGCACCTCGACCGGCGTCATCAAGGTCCCGGACGTGAGCAAGGATCTCCAGCAGATCGGCTTCGACGGCATCTTCACGCCGACCACGGCCGTCGACGCGGTGCGCGGCTGGCACTCGATCTTCCCGGCGCTGGACGACCCGTCGCTGATCATCACCGCGTTCCACGGCAGCCTCGGCGTCGACGCGGGCGTGCCGCAGTCGATCTACCGGCTCGACACCGACCGCATGGAGCAGTACAAGAAGGCGGACGGGCAGCCCTGGGCGGTCGGCATGCGCCCCGGCGACGTGCAGACGCTGCCGGACGGCACCCAGATCCGCTTCAACGGCGTGAAGCCGTGGGCGAACTTCCAGGTCAGCAAGGAGCCCGGCAAGGAACTCGCGCTGTACAGCGTGGGCGCCGCCATCGTGGGCCTGGTGCTGTCGCTGTTCATCCGCCGCCGCCGCATGTGGGTGCGTGCGGTCGCCGGACCCGACGGGCGTACCGTCGTGGAGGTCGCCGGACTGACCCGTACCGAAGGGGGCGGTCTGGGACAAGAGGTGCAGGCTCTCGTGGACGATCTGCGGGCTTCGGCACCTGTCGCGGAAACTGCCGACGCCGCGGGCGCCGACACGACGAAGAAGGACGAGGAATAGGCGTGCCCCCGAACGGTACTGGCGCGGTAGACGCCGTCAACGAGAATCTGGCGCACCTCAGCAACTGGTTCATGTACTCGGCGATCGCCGTGTACGTGCTGGCGTTCTTCGCCTTCTGCGCCGAGTGGGTCTTCGGCGGCCGCAGCCGCGTCGCCCGGCAGTCCGCCGCGCTCACCGCGGCGCGGACCGCCGTGGCCGCACCCGCTCCGGCGGTCGTCGAGGCGGCCGCGGAAGGCGGCGGCGGTGTGGCCCTCGCCACCCGCCCGGTGGTCGTGGTGCGCGGCGGCGGGCACGACAGCGACGCCGCGGACGACCGGGGCGATGTGACGGGCGGCGACGAACGCTCGGACCGGTTCGGCCGGATCGCCGTCGCGCTCACCGTCGTGGCGTTCCTCATGCACTTCGGCACGATCCTCACCCGCGGCCTCGCGGTGAAGCGGGCGCCGTGGGGCAACATGTACGAGTTCTCCACCGCGGTCGCGCTGATGGCCGTGGCGGCGTTCCTCGTCACGCTGATGCTGCGCCCGGTGCGGTGGCTCGGCCTGTTCGTGGTGCTGCCGGTCATGTGCACGCTGGGCCTGGCGGTCGGCGTGCTCTACACCGACAGCCAGCAACTGGTGCCGGCGCTGCACTCGTACTGGCTGTGGATCCATGTGTCGACGGCGATCGTGTCGTTCGGGGCGCTGCACATCGGTGCGCTCGCGTCGCTGCTGTTCCTGTTCAAGGACGGCTACGAGACCCGGATGAAGGCGGCGCAGCCGGTGCGCCGCAAGTGGGACACCATGATGGAGCGGCTGCCGGCGTCGGTGTCGCTGGACAAGACCGCGTACCGGGTCAATGCGCTGATCTTCCCGCTGTGGACGTTCGCGGTGGTCGCGGGGGCGATCTGGGCCGAGGTCGCGTGGGGCCGCTACTGGGGCTGGGACCCCAAGGAGACCTGGTCGTTCATCACCTGGGTCGCGTACGCGGCGTACCTGCACGCGCGGGCGACCGGCGGGTGGAAGGGACGCAACGCGGCGTACCTGTCGCTGGTGGCGTTCTCGTGCTTCCTGGTGAACTACTACGTGGTGAACATCTTCGTGAACGGGTTGCACTCCTACTCGGGCGTGTAAGCGACTGAAGGGGGTGCGCGAAGGCCGGGTCCCGACGGGGGCCCGGCCTTCGTGTCTAGGGCTTCGGAGTGTTCGGGGTGTGGGCCCGCAGGGCGAGCCGTGCGCACAGTGCGGCCAGGGGGAGTTCGACGAGGACGGCCATGGCGACGGCGGCGGCGAGTTCGCCGCCCGCGGGTGCGGTGGTGGTGTCGAACCAGGCGTCCGCGACGAGCAGGGCGGCGGTCGCGGCGGCGGCCGGGGCGTGGCGTGCGTCGCCGCGGGCCGCGAGCGTTCCGGTGGTGAGCAGGCAGGCGGCTTCGAGTGCGTCGAGGCCGACCCAGGCGGCCCTCCAGTGCGCTGCTTCGGCGGTGGGCGGCAGCGTGGTCGCGAGGACGACCAGCCAGGGCAGCAGGGCGAGACCGGACGCGACGAGCAGCCGCGCGGTGCGGGGACTGCCGCGGACCTTCTTGCGGGCGGAACGGGGCAGGTGTTGCGCTTCGGGCCGCGGTGCGACGCGGGCCGTCCACGTGCGGGCGGTGCGGCAGACCGGCTCGAAGGTGCTCGCCTTCGTGGGGGCCGGCCGCTCGGTCAGGTAGTGCGTCATGGTCGTGCTCCGTTCTCCGCGTCGGTGTTCGTGGGTGGGCCTCCACGATCCGCCGCGGACCCGGGCCGGGTCAGTCACGCAGGTATCCGAACCGGGGGTGCAGAAAAGTGCACCCCCGGCCGGGGGCAGGCGTCCTGTTCGTGGGGCCGGAATCCGGCTCTAGCGTGGGGACATGCGCATCTGGAGGTGGTTGCGGCCGTTTCTGCGGAGGCACTTTCGGGGGGCTTCCCGGGCCACGGCCTTCCATGCTCTGGGGGTGGGGATCCAGAGCGGGCTGCTGCTCGTGGCCGCCCTGCCCTGGCTGTGGTTCGTGCCGGTCTCCACGCCCGCGGTGGTCACGTGCGTGCTGTACTCGGCGGGCGTGCTGGTACTGAGCGGTCCGCTGCTGAGCCGGGCGCAGCGGGCCCGGTTCCGGGCCCGGCTCGGCGTGGACGTCCCCGCCCCGACGGGGTTGGCGGAACGGCCCGGAACGCGCGGCATCGCGGGGTGGCTGCGCTCCGCGGCGGGCCGCCGGCAGTTGCGCTACCACCTGCTGGTCGGCCCGCTGTCCGGGGTCGGCAGCCTTGCGGTACTCGCGTTGTGGGTCGCGGGCGGTGCGGCGGCAGGTGTCTACCTGTGGTTCTGGACGCTGCCGCTGGGGTGGCGGGTGGACCACCGGGGCTACTCGACGCTGTCCGCGTACACCACCGTCGTCGGCGTTGCGCTGCTGTGCTTGACCGCGTGGCTGGCCAAGGCACTTGCGCAGCTCGACACGCGTGCCGCGCGGGCGTTGCTCGGACCGAGCCGCGAGGAGGAGTTGGCCCGCCGGGTGGCGGACCTCGCGGAGAGCCGGGCCGGCGTCGTGGATGCGGCGGACGCGGAACGGCGGCGTATCGAAAGGGACTTGCACGACGGTGCGCAGCAGCGGCTGGTGGCGTTGGCGGTCAACCTCGGGATCGCCAAGGCCACGCTCGGTGACATGCCGGACGACGTCCGCAAAGTGATCGACGAGGCGCACCGCGAGGCGAAGGAAGCGATCGCCGAACTGCACAGCCTGGTCCGGGGGTTGCATCCGGCGGTGCTGGAGGACCGCGGACTCGACGCGGCGTTGTCCGGTATCGCGGCGCGCCTGCCGATACCGGTGCGGGTCGCCGTGGATCTGCCGGAACGTCCGGCGCCGACGCTGGAAGCGGTTGCGTACTTCGTGGTCTCGGAGGCGCTGACGAACGTGGTCAAGCACGCGCGGGCGACCCGGGCGGAGGTGGAGGTCGGGCGGATCGGGAAGACTCTGCGTGTGGTCGTCTCGGACGACGGCGTGGGCGGCGCCGACTTGGCGGCCGTCACGGTCGGTACGGGTCTTGCCGGGCTGGCCAAGCGCGTGGCGTCCGTGGACGGCACGCTGTCCTGCCGAAGCCCGGTCGGGGGCCCGACCGTCGTCACCGTGGAGCTGCCGTGCGCGCCGTGATCGCCGAAGACTCCGTCCTGCTGCGGATCGGCGTGGTCAAGGTCCTGGAGATGGCGGGCTTTCAGGTCCGTGCGGAACTGGCGGACGCCGAGGGACTGCTGGCGGCGGTGGAGGAGCACCGTCCGGAGCTGGCGGTGGTCGACGTCCGCATGCCGCCGGGATTCACCGACGAGGGTGTGCGGGCCGCGCTGGTGATCCGGCAGCAGTTCCCGGACACCGCCGTCCTGCTGCTGTCGCAGTACGTGGAGGAGCGGTACGCGGCCGACCTGCTCGCCGCCCACACCACGGGTGTCGGCTACCTGCTCAAACAACGGGTGGCCGATGTGGAGGAGTTCGCCGCGGCGGCCCGCCGGGTGGCGGCCGGCGGCACGGCCCTCGACCCGCAGGTCGTCGCGCAACTCCTCGTCCGCCGCCACAGCGACCCCCTCGACCGGCTGACGCCGCGGGAACGCGAGGTCCTGGAACTGATGGCCGGCGGCCGTTCGAACTCCGGCATCGCCACCGAACTCGTCTTGAGCGAAAGCGCGGTCGCCAAGCACATCAACAGCATCTTCACCAAGCTGGATCTTCCGCGGGCGGACGCGGACCACCGCCGGGTGCTCGCGGTGCTGCGGTTCTTGGGGGTGGCCGGGGCGTAGGAGGGCTCTCCACCAACTAATCGGAGGCGGAGCCGCGTTGCTCCGGTCCATGCTGGGCGCATGCTGCTGCTGGTGGATCTCGACAACACCCTCGTCGACCGCGACCGGGCTTTCCGCGACGCGGTTGCCGCGTTCCTCGCCGAGCATGCGTTGCCGGTCGGCGATCTCGCGTGGGCGTTGGGCGTCGACGCGGGCGGCTCGACGTCGCGTCCGGACGTGGCCGCGGCGCTGACGGGGCGGTACGGCGCGAGGGTTCCCGAGGCCGCGATCCGCGGGCTGGTCGACGGCGGTGCCGCCCGCCGTGTCGTGCTGGCGGACGCCGCCCGCGATGCTCTGTCGGCGGCGCGCGAGCAGGGTTGGGCGTGTGTGATCGTCACCAACGGCCGTACTGTGCAGCAGGAAACGAAGATTCGTCGGACGGGTCTCGATCGCCTGGTGGACGGCTGGGTGGTGTCGGAGGCCGTAGGCGCGGCCAAGCCGGACCCGGAGATCTTCCGGGCCGCCGCAGCCCTGGTCGGGGCTTCTCCGTACGAGCACACCTGGGTCGTGGGTGACTCGCCGCAGGCCGATATCGCGGGCGCGTACGCCTTCGGCGCCCTGAGCGTCTGGATCGCGAACGGCCGTGCCTGGACGGAAGCTTCGTACCGTCCTACCCACACCGCGCCCGACGTGGCCGCGGCGATCCGCCACGTCCTCCGGTCCGGTACGCAAGGGTAGCGCCGGAAGAGGGAATTCCCCGTCGCGATCTGTCCGATTTGCCGGTGTACTGGGGGTTCGGCTGATCGGGGGTGATGTCATGGGGAATCCGGGATTGCGGCGGGCTCGGCGGCGGCGGATGGCCTTGGCGGTGCTGCCGGTTCCGGTTGCGGTGGCGATGGCCGGGGGCGGGGCGTGGTTGCGGGCGGAGACGAGCGTCGGCGGGTGGGCGCTGCTGTCCTGGGTGCCGGTCCTGGGGATCCTGCTGTGGACGAGCACGGTGCCGCGGCGCACGGCCGTGGCATTCGTGACGTTCTTCTCGGCCTTCGTCGCCGTCGCGGCCGCCGACCGGGCGGTGGAGCACCACGCGTTTCGTGGACGCGCAGAGGCGGCGTCCTGCCTGGTCCGCGATGTCGACCGGCGTGAGGTGTATTCGACGTCCACGGACGCCAACGGCAATACGACCTCGCACTGGGACGTCTCTTACGTCTACGACTTGGCGTGTGACGGCGGCCGTCCGGCGTCGATGACACTCGGCCACCGGCCGGCCGACAAGGGGGAGCGGTTGGAAGTTGCCTACGACCCCAAGGGGCGGTTGGACCCGCGACCTGTGGACGACGTCTCCGACGGCGGGACCGCGCTGTGGGTGTGCATCGCCTGCACCGGCGCGACGGTGTTGCTCCGCGGCATCGACGTGTTCGCGGACCGGCGGCGCTGAAAGCCGCAAGGACGCCTACGCCGGCCCGCCCGGCCGGGTACGCACCGAAGTGCCGGTTGCCCGATCAGGCTTCGGGCGGCGCGGCTGCCGCCGGGAACGTGGACGGCGGTGCGGCACCGTCGTGACGATGCCGCACCGCCGAATGCGCTGTTCGGAAAGCTATTCCGCGAAGCGGCTGCTCCCGTGGCCTGGCCGGAAGCGCAGGCCGGTCGGTGCCTGGGCCATCAGCGGGCGCCGCGGACCAGGCGGCCCGGGCGGGCGCCGGTGTCCTGGCCGTTGCGGCGGGTGACCTCACCGGCCACGACGGTGGCGGTGTAGCCCGTCGCGTCCTGCAGCATGCGGCCGCCGCCGGCCGGCAGGTCGCGGACCATGCGGGGGCGGTGCAGGGTCAGGTTGTCGAGGTCGATGACGTTGAGGTCGGCGCGCTTGCCGACTTCGAGCGTCCCGCGGTCGCCGAGGCCGTAGAGGGCCGCGGTGTCGGCGGTCTGCTTCTTGACGACGAACTCCAGCGGGAGCTGCTCGCCGCGGTGGCGGTCGCGGGCCCAGTGGGTGAGCAGGTAGGTCGGCTGGGAGGCGTCGCAGATCATCGCGCAGTGCGCGCCGCCGTCGGCGAGGCCGAAGACGCTGGCCGGGTGGGTCAGCATCTCGCGGATCGCCTCGTGGTCGCCGCCCGCGTAGTTGAACAGCGGGACGGTGAGCATGGCCTTCCCGCCGTCCTCCAGCATCAGGTCGTACACGGTCTCCAGGACGTCCTGGCCGCGGTCCGCCGCGATCGCCGTCACCGTGCGGTCGGGCGTCGGCTCGTAGTCCGGCACCGCCGCCATCGGGTAGGTCATGCCGACCAGGCGCTGCAGGGCCATGTTGACCGAGTCGCCGGGGATCGTCGCGTCGGACGGCTCGTCGGTCTCGGCGAGGATCGCCGCGCGGACGTCCGGCTTGGCGAGTTCCGCGGCGAACGCGGCGTCGGTCAGCTCGCCGGCCGCGCGGCGGGCCTCCAGGGCGAGGAACGTCGGCCGCTTGCTGAAGTGGTTGCGGGTGGTGAAGCCCGTGAGCATGCCGAACGGCCGGCCCGCGACCTGCGGGTACAGCGGAATCCCGGCCTCCAGTGCCTTCTTCGACTCCTCCATCAGCTCGCGCCACAGCTCGGGCGCGGACATGACCTGGAGGAGCGCGAACGACACCGGCATACCGATCTCCTCGGCGAGGCGCTTCATCCACGCGACCTCGGCCGGCGGCGCGACGATGTCCTCGCCCGACGAGCCGGTCGGTGCGAGTTCGAAGACGGCGCGGCCGCCCGCGGCCATCGCGCGGCCCAGGCCGAAGAGTTCGTCCTCCGCGGCGAAGGTGCCCGGCACGGGCTCGCCGCCCATCGCGCGGTGCGCGACGGTGCGGGAGGTCGAGAAGCCGAGCGCGCCCGCCTCGACGGCCTCCTTGACGATCACCGCCATGGCCTCGATGTCCTCGGCCGTGGCGGGCTCGTTGCGGGCCCCGCGCTCGCCCATCGCGTAGGCGCGGACCGGGCCGTGCGCGACCTGCACGCCGATGTCGGCCGAGAAGTGGCGCTGTTCGAGGACGTCCAGGTACTCGGGGAAGGTCTCCCACCCCCAGGTCATGCCCTCGGCGAGTGCCGTGCCGGGGATGTCTTCGACGCCTTCCATGAGGCGGATCAGCCACGCCTCGCTGCCGGGGCGGACCGGGGCGAAGCCGACGCCGCAGTTGCCGGCCACGATGGTGGTGACGCCGTGCGACGTCGACGGGTCGAGCAGCTCGTCCCACGTCGCCTGGCCGTCGTAGTGGGCGTGGATGTCGACGAAGCCGGGCGTGACGATCTGCCCTGCCGCGTCGATGGTCTCCGCCGCCGTGCCGGGCAGCCCGGGCTCGCCCGGCTCGTGCCGGTGCAGCGCCGCGATGAGGCCGTCCTTGATGCCGATGTCGCCGGTGAACCGGTCGGCACCCGTGCCGTCCACGATCACCGCATCGACGATCTTGAGGTCGTAGTCCTGGCCGCCCGTGCTTCCCATGTGCAAACCCCTTCCCGCGCGCGGGATATGAGCAGGCATCAGGCCGTGCTCGCTGCCCGGAAGGTACGTCTTCGCATTGTGCGAGTCAATATTCGCACTATGCAAAAAGATCGTCCCGGGGTACCGTCGCGGTCGTGACCCGACCCTCTCCGCAGACCGAACGCCTGGTCGCCATCGTGGACGCCATCGCCGAGCGCCCCGAGGACGGGCTGACGCTGTCCGAAGTGGCCCGACACCTCGCGGTCACGCCCGCGACCTGCCATCCCATGCTGGTCAGCCTCACCGGCCTCGGCTGGCTGGTGCGCCACCCGGTGCGGCGCACCTACCGGCTCGGCCCGGCGCTGGTCACCGTCGGACGCGCCGCGTCCCGCGGCCTGGGCGTCGTCGACCTCGTCCGCCCCGGCATGGAACGCCTGCGCGACGACCTCGGCCTCGGCTGCATCGCGCTGACCCCCGGCGAAGCGCACGTGACGGTCGCCGAAGTGGTGCGCGGCGAGTCCGCCAGCGAACCGCGGGTCCGGGTCGGCGACCAGATCCCCATCGCCCCGCCGCTCGGCGTCGGCTACGTCGGCTGGGCCGACCCGCCCACCCTGCGGCGCTGGCTCGACGCGGTCACCGGCGACCCCGCGCAGCGCGCCCGCCACGAAGCCGCCGTGCAGGCCTCCCGGGCGCGCGGCTACGCCGTCGAACTCGCCACCGCCGTCGACACCGAACTCGGCCGCACGCTCGCCGCGTTGGACGAGCAGCTCGACGTCGGCGGCCCGGCCGCCGCACGACTGCGCACGCTCATGGAGGAGATCGCCGCCGAACTCGGCGAGACCGGCCAGGACCCGGTCGTCGACCTGGACCCCGCCCACGAATACCGCCTCGGCCGTATCGGTGCGGGCGTCCTCGACCCGGCCGGCGACGTTGCCCTGGTGCTCGTGCTGCACGGCTTCCCGCCGCGCGTCCCGGGCGCGCGCGTCGCGGAGATCGGGGAACGGCTGGCGGCGGTCGCCCGCGAGGTATCGGCCAAGCTCGCCCCCTGACCGAACCCATGTGGCGCAAGTCACAGGGGTGTTGCCGACAACCGCAGACGGCTCCGATTCCGTTCAAGAGGCGTGCGGTACTGGAGACGATCTCGGCAAGCGGAACTCGACGAGGATTTCCGCGAGTGGGCCACGGCCCGGCAGGCGCATCTGCGCCGGTCGGCCTATCTGCTCTGCCGCGACTGGCACTTGGCCGAAGACCTGACGCAGACCACGCTGGCGAAGCTGTACGCGGTCTGGCACCGGGTCCGCGACAGCGAGAAGCGTGAGGCGTACGCGCGCCGCACGCTGTACCGCAGCTTCATCGACGAGACCCGGCGCGGCTACCGGCGCGAATACGTGGCCGACCAGATACCCGAGGTCGCCGCACCGGCACCCGACAGCGATCTGCGCATGGCGCTGCTCGACGCCGTCGGGCACCTGCCGCCGCGGGCCCGTGCGGTGATCGTGCTGCGCTTCTGGGAGGACCAGAGCGTCGAAGCGACCGCCGCCGCGCTCGGCTGCACGGCGGGCACGGTCAAAAGCCAGACCTCGCGCGGCCTCGCGACGCTGCGTCAACGACTCGGCGCCGACGACGCATTCGCGGACCGGCTGGCGGCTTACAGCGGACCCGGCCGACGGACCGGGAGCACCACGACACGGACGGGAGGCGCTCGGTGACGGGCCACGGGAACGGCGACCGGGCGCAGGAAGACCTGCTGCGCCGGGCGCTCACGGACGCGATGGACGGGACCGCCGGGCCGGAACCCGGCATGCCCGACCTGCTGGGACCGGCGATGGCCGAGGGAACCCGGATCCGCCGACGGCGGCGCGCCACGCTGCTTGTCGCGCTGTCCACGGCAGCGGTGCTGATCGGGGGCGGGGTCGCCGGGGGGTTGGTGTATGCCGGGCGGGATTCCGGGAAGACGGATCGGGTGCCCGTTGCGGGGCAGCCCCCCGGGCGACCGTCCGGCGCGGCACTGGCCGACCTGCTCGACGGCTATTTCGCCCCCAAGGGATGGTCGGTGAACCCCACGCCGATCGAGGTGCGGACCGACGCCCAAGGCGGCAAGACCGTCAAGGTCCTGGTGCGGGACGCCGAACGGCGCACCGGCGTCCTGGAGGTTTCGGTGGCACGGATGAAGCAGCCACTGGACCCCGGCCAGACCCTCGCAACGGAATGCGGGATGCTCCGGAAGCTGGACCCGACAGGGCCGGAGTCGGGCGCGCACGTGCCTACGTTCTGCGAGTTCGTCGCAGGAAAAGACGAACGGACGCCGGCGTGGGACATGCTGATGAAACGGGTCTCGGATGCGATTCCGGCACGCTACGGCACCGTCCGGGTCGGGCCGAATGCGGAGATCGCCCGGGTCTGGATGCTCGCCGACCGCCAGCCCGCATCCCCGTCTCCGAACGCGCTGTACGCCGAAAGCGCGACGCTGACCCGGATCAGCGCCGACAAGAACCTCGCCGACGTCGTCAACGCCATCCCGGACACCCCGGTGATCCCCGTGCACGGCGACAAACCTTCGGCGGACTCGTCCGCCTCGACGACCTGAGCTGATCCGCGGCCGCTCCCGGCCCGCCCCTCCGCTTTCCTCTCCGCGCCCGGCCGGCCATGCCGCCGCCGGGTGATCCCCCCATGCCTACGACAGCAAGGTTGATGATGATTCGTCCATATTCGGCATACGGTGTTTCCGCCGCGGCGCTGGCCGCGCTCCTGGTGCTCGCCGGGTGCTCTTCGGGCTCCGACGACAAGAAATCCACCGATCCGGCCGCGTCGGTGGACTCCGCGTCCGGCGGCGGATCCGGCCCGGCGGGCGCCGAAAAGCCCGGCGCCGACGGCAGCCTGGCAATCCCCGCCGACGCCGACGACGAGACCAAGAAGCAGTACATGGTCACCAACGCCGTGGCCGAGTGCATGAAGAAAGCCGGGTTCACGTACGTCCCGTTCGTGCTCACGCCGACTCCGGCGAACCGCGACGACAACGACCGCGACTACGCCTCCGCCCGCAAGATCCGCGAGAAGTACGGCTTCGGAGCCTTCGCCCCCGACGTCTACCCCAACGACCCTCAGGTCCCCGGCTCGAAGACCGCGGTGGCCGAGGACCCGAACACGGCGACCTTCCAGGCCCTGCCGCAGGATCGCAAGGACGCCTGGAACGCGGCGATGATGGGCAGCACCGATCCGGCGAAGATGAAGCAGGCGATGGCGGACGGCGGAGGCTGCCTGGGTACGGCGCAGACCAAGGTCTACGGCGACAAGGGCAAGTCCAAAGCCGACGCCGAAGCGGCGTCGGAAGCCGCCCGGCGCAACCGGCTCAACCTCAACGGCGACCCGGAACTCGCCCGACTCGCCCAAGGGTTCGCGTCATGCCTGCGCGGCAAGGGCTACCCGGTGGAGACCACGGCGGTGACCGAGATCCGCAACGCCGAGCGGTTCGTGTGGATGGGCAAGGCCGCGCAGCTGAACCAGAACCGGCCGCAGCCCGCGGATGTGGACCAACCGGCGAGGCCGCAGAGCGGTCCGACGCTCGACCCCGCCACCGCCCGCACCATGCTCACCCAGGAAATCCAGGCGGCCTTGGCCGACTTGGACTGCGGCCGCGACTTCCGCGCCGCCTACTACCCGAAGTTCGACAAGGCGCCCGGTGCCGAGGGGGCCGGGTGAACAAGCCGCGCCGTACGCTCGCGCTGATCCTCGGCGCCGTCGTCCTGGTGGGCGCCGGGGGCTGGTACGCGGGACAGCAGGTGCAGTCCCCGGCCGAGGCCGCCGCCGCCCACCAGGCGCCGCCCGCTTCGCTGATCACCGTCCAGGTCGAGTCCCGCGTCCTGACGAACAGCGTGGTCACGCACGGCACGGTCTCCTTCGAATCCCCGATGCCCGTCAGCCTGTCCGGCGCGGTCGGCACGGCCTCGCCCGGCGGCAGTACGGGCGACGCCGGGGGCGGCCCGCAGCGCGTCACCCGGGCGCCCGGCGCGGGCGCGTCGGTCGCCGAAGGCACGGTGTTCATGGAGGTGTCCGGGCGCCCGGTGTTCGTGCTGCGCGGTGCCGTGCCGATGTACCGGACGCTCGGCCCCGGCACCAAGGGCGCCGACGTCAAGCAACTCAACGAGGCCCTCAAGCGCGTCGGCTTCGACCCGGGCACCAGCGGGGAGTCGTTCACGAACGGCACCGCGACGGCGCTCAAGAACTGGTACCGGGCGCGGGGTTACGACGCCAAGGAGCCGGGGGCGGAGGACCGGCACCGGCTCGCGACGCTGGAACAGGCGGTGCAGGCCGCCACGGATGCGCTGACGCAGGCGCGGAGCGCGCAGCGGACGCCGTCCGCCGGCTCGCCGGGATCGACACCGAGCGGCGGCACCGGAAGCAGCACCGGAAGTACCGGCGGTTCCGGCGGTTCCGGCGGTTCGGGCGGTGACGGCGGAAAGAGCGGGGGCGCCGCGGGAAGTACCGGAGGCGCGGGGGGATCGCCGCCGGTGGATCCGGCGTCGCTGCGCCGGCAAATCGCCAACGCCGAGAAGGCGTTGCAGCTGGCCCAGCAGGATCTGACGGACTTCAAGGCCACCTACGGGACTTCGCTGCCCGTCGGCGAACTGGTGTTCGTCGCCTCGTTGCCGGTGCGGGTCGACCAAGTCGACGTCCGTCCCGGCGACACCCCGTCGGGCCCGGTCGCGACCGTGACCGGGACGGGCGTGCGCATCCAGACGACCGTGCCGGGGGTGGACGCACAACTGCTCAAGCCGGGCATGGCCGTCGTCCTGGAGGACGAAGCGGGCGGCTCGCGGCAGACCGGCAAAGTCGAGGCGCTCGGCGCGGGAGCGGAGACCCCGGCACCCGGGGCCGGGCAGAACGGCCAGAGCGGTCGGAACGGCGGCTCCGCGAGCGGTTCCGGCGGCGCCGGGCCGACGCCGGGCGGCGGAGGAGACGCGGCGGGAGCACCCGGCGCGCCCGTGCCGGTGCGGATCGTGCCGGACGACACCTCGGCGCTGAGCACGCGGGCCGGGACGTCGCTGCGCGTGACCGTCGAAGTCGGCTCGACGGGCACCCCGGTGCTCGCCGTTCCGGTGGCCGCCGTCTACACCGGCGCCGACGGCCAAGCCCGCGTCAAAGTGCAGCGCGGCAACGGCAAGGTCGACACCGTCGCGGTGGCGCTCGGTCTTGCGGCGGGCGGCTTCGTCGCGGTGAACCCGGCGGCGGGGCAGCAGTTGGCGGCGGGGGACCGCGTTGTGGTGGGGGAGAAGTGAGGGACGGAACCGGAACGGCCAGGCACGGCGGACCCGGGGACGGGCCGGGGCACGGGGACGACGCGGCGACGCGGGCGGGCCGAGACCCCGGACACGACCGCGGGGATCGCGCGACCCGCGGACTCGACGCAGGCCGCGCCACCGCAAGTTCCGCCACGGGGGCGGAAGTCGACCCCCCTGTGCCGCCCTTGCTGCCGGCCGAAACGCCTTCCGCGGTGCGGCACCCGGCGAGCGACGTCACCGTCCCTGCTCCGCCGACGGCCGGTGACCCGGATCGCCTGGCCCGGCCGTCGCCCCGGAGCCTGCCGGACGAAGCCGCCGCTCGTCCTCCACTCATCGAATTCGCCGCCGTCAGCCGCGTGTTCGACGCCGATCCGCCCGTGTACGCGCTACGGGACGTGTCGTTGACCGTGCCGCGCGGCGCCTACACCGCGGTGACCGGGCCGTCCGGGTCCGGCAAGTCGACGCTGCTCGGGCTGCTCGGGCTGCTCGACCGGCCGACGTCCGGCTCGTACCGGCTCGACGGTCGCGAGACCGCCGCCCTCCCGGAGCGCGAACGCGCCGCGCTGCGGGCCGGAGCGATCGGGTTCGTGTTCCAGGCGTTCCACCTGCTGCCGTACCGCACCACCGAGGAGAACGTCATGCTCGCCGAGGTCTACCGCCCCCGCGGCGCCCCCGCGCTGCCGCGCCGCGGACGGCGGGACCGCGCCCGCGAGGCGCTGGACCGCGTCGGGCTCGGCCACCGCACCGGATTCCGGCCCGACCGGCTCTCCGGCGGCGAACGGCAGCGCGTCGCCATCGCCCGCGCGCTGCTCGGCGGCCCGGACCTGCTGCTGTGCGACGAACCGACCGGAAACCTGGACGGCGAGAACACCGGCGTCGTCCTCGACCTGCTCGACGACCTCCACCGGCAAGGCCTCACCCTGATGGTGATCACCCACGAGGAGACCGTCGCGGCCCGCGCGGAACGCCGGATCCGGATCGCCGACGGCCGCGTCGACGGGACCGCCCGGTGAAGCGGACCGCGGGCGGAACACGGATCGGCCGCGGCGACCTCGTCGACGAATCCCTCGCCGCGGTACTCGCCCGGCCGTGGCGCGCCGCCCTCACCACCCTCGGCACCGTCCTGGGCATCGCCACGCTGGTCGTCACCCTCGGCATCGCGGCCACCGCCGGAAACCGCATCGTCGGCCGGTTCGACCAACTCACCGCCACCACCGTCACCATCACCCCCGCCGAGGCCGCCGACCAGGTCCCCGGCCTCGGGCCGCTCATCGGCTGGGACGCCCCCGAGCGGCTCGCCCGCCTCAACGGCACCGTCGCCGCGGTCGCGCTCGCCGAGGCGGCACCCGGCAACGTGCCGCAGGTCCGCGCAAACGCGATCCAGGACCCGTCCACGGTCTCCGCCCGCGCGCTCGGCGTGGCCGCCGCCACCGTCGGCCTCCCCGAAGCCCTGCGCGGCCGCGTCATCGCGGGACGGTTCTACGACGCGGGCAACATCGCCCGGCACGACCGGGTCGCCGTCCTCGGCGAAGAAGCCGCCCGCCAACTCGGCATCACCCGCCTCGACGACGCCCCCGCCGTCTTCGTCGGCAGCGAACCCTTCACGGTCATCGGCATCGTCGGCGACTTCCGCCGCGAACAGGCCTTCGCCGCCGCCGTGATCGTCCCGCCCACGACGGCCGCCGACCGGCTCGGCCTGACCGGCGTCGGCCGCGTCGTCGTCGACACCGAACTCGGCGCCGCCGGGCTGATCGCCCGCCAGGCACCGACCGCCCTCAACCCCGGCCGCACCGCCGAATTCCGCGTCGCGGCGCCACCCGGCCTGGAACGCGCCCGCGGCGCCGTCCAGGACGACGTCAACGGCATGTTCCTGGTCCTCGGCCTGCTGTGCCTCGTCGTGGGCGCGGTCGGGATCGCCAACGTCACCCTCGTCGGCGTCATGCAGCGCATCGGCGAAATCGGCCTGCGCCGCGCCCTCGGCGCCGCCCGCCGCCACATCGCCGCCCAGTTCCTCGTCGAATCCGCCGTCCTCGGCCTCATCGGCGGCATCGTCGGCGCCGCGGCCGGGGTGGTCACCGTGATCGGGGTGTGCGTGGCGAAGGACTGGACCCCGGTCCTCGACCTGGGCCTGGTCGTCGCTGCCCCGGCCGCGGGCGTGGCGGTGGGACTGCTGGCGGGGGCGTACCCGGCCTGGCGCGCGGCCCGCCTGGAACCGTTGGAGGCGCTGCGCGGGGCGTGAGGGACACGGGGGGCGCGAGGTCGGATTGTGGACAGGACCCGCGCGGCAGGGC
>NZ_JBMULZ010000004.1:231437-336152 GCF_049534875.1 Uniformispora flossi | reverse complement strand
CGCGCTCTCCGCGCTCTCCGCGCTCTCCGCGCTCTCCGCGCTCTCCGCGCTCTCCGCGCTCTCCGCGCTCTCCGCGCTCTCCGCGCTCTCCGCGCTCTCCGCGCGCCTAGAGCCTCTACCCCCCGTGAGTCCCTGCCCCGCGAGCCCCAGATCCCGTGAGCTTCACAAGCCCCCGCGAGCCGCGCCCCCACGCGCGCGCCATTCCCGCCGAGCCCGAGCCGCGACACACGTCGGGGCGGATCCCGCACGGATGCCAGGTCGGCCATCCGTGCCGGGGACCCGCCCCGTCGTCGTCACTGCCGCGGCGCGGCTGCGGTGCTCAGCCCTTCGGGTACTCAGTCCTTCGGGCGCGAGTCCGGTTCCGGATCGTCGCCGCCGCGGAGGTCCTGTTCGGGGTGCTTCAGGTCCTCCTCCCAGCGCTTGAGCATGTCCTCGTGCTCCTGGTTGCTCTTGGACAGCGACGCCAGGAACTCGGGGTCGTCGTCCGGCGCCACGAAGCGCGTCCGGGGCCGCCCCGCCGCGTCCTCCCGCGGGCGGCCGACCGTGAACCAGCCGAGCGCGCCGAGGACCGGGATGAGCAGGGCGACCATCCACGCAGGCTTCGACAGCGTGCGGACCTTGTGCTCATCGGCCGACAGGCAATCGATGAACCCGTACAGGTGGACGGCGAACAGCAGAACCAACGGTGCGAGCCGCAGCATCGGAGACGACTCCCTGAGGTGGGCGGTGGTGCATGTCCAGACTACGGGCCCGCACCCGGCTGAGAAGGGCCACGGCCGCCGTCACAGCCCCTGGACCCTGCCCGACGCCGACAATCCGTAGACCAGCACGATCTCGCGCCGCTCGCCCGGGGTCAGCTCCAGGTCGTACCGGACGATGCCCTCCGCATCGGCCTTCCCCGGCGCCGGAGCGCACGCCGCCGCGTCGATCTCCACCTCGACCGCGGACACCTCGGACACCGGGATGCGTTCCCGCAGCACCACCGGCACCGGCGCGCCCGTCCCGGCCAGGTGCGATATGAACACCCGCACCGTGCGGGTCGTGGTGGTCCGTCCGGTCAGCGCCTTGGTGTCGCGCCGCTCGGAGACGTGCCGGACCACCCGGAAGGTGTCCTCGCTCCCGAACGGCAGCCGCACCTCCTCGCCCTGGCCGCTGAACTTCAGCCTCCCGCGCCCCACGAACCCGCTCTCCCGCACCAGGTCCACCGGCCCGGCAAGCAACACGTGCCCCGCGTCGTTCGGGAAGTACGCGACCCGGGACACCAGCGGCGACAGTTCCGGCGCCGCGGCGTACTCGGTCCGCGCGGCCGCGGTGAAACCGGTGAGGTGCACCCGGTGCGGCCGGCCATCCGACGGCACCGTCACCGGCGTCGGCGCGGCCAGCACCCGGACCTCCCCGCCGTCGTCTACACCCGGCAGCTCGGCCGCGTTCGACGCGACCGCGCCGACCGTGCTGACGTCCTCCTCGCGCAGGTCGACCTCGACCGTGCGCTTCTCCTCGTCGCTCTTGTCCCGCAGCCGGATGTCGTCGTCGACCAGCGCGGGCGGCTTCGCGGCCAGTGTCGGCCGGGCCGTGGACAGCGACAGCCGCACCCCGTTCCAGTCCTCGCCGGTCCGCTGCCACACCACGGCGTCCGCAGCGAGGTGCACCGACGTGCCGTCGGCGGCCAGCGTCGCCCGGTAGGCGGGCCGCCACAGCGCACACGGCACCAGATGCACCACCCGCAATGCGACCCGGCCCGCCTGCTCGGCCTCCACGACGACCTCGACCACCGCGCCGACCTCGGACGGCGCTTCCTCGGTCGCCGCCAACGCGCGGCGTGCCTCGGTCAGCCGCGCGGACACCCGCTCGCGTTCGTAGCGCAGCGTCTGGAGGTCCTCGTGGCGCTGCTCCTCCGCGGCGTCCACCGCCTCCAGCCGGCCCGCCCAGTCGATCGTGTCGAAGTGCACGCCCGACGAGCCGCTGTCCGCTCCGGCGAACTCGGCCAGCGCCCGGTGCAGTTCGGCGCGAGCCTGGCCGGCCACCGCGAGCGCGGACTCGGCCCGCACTTTGCGCCGGTCCAGCTCGTCGACCTCCTGCTCGAGGTCGAACACCCGGGTCCGCAGCCGGGACGCGTCCGCACCCGGCACCGGTGGCGGCACGGTCGCCGCTCGGACCACCCGCGCATCGACCACCGTCACCCCGGCACCGTCCACGACCTCGGCCCGCAGCGACCGGTCCACCGCGAGCGCGGTCACCGGGCCGATCCGCAACCGCTGCGTCCCGGCGGCGAGTTCCACCGTGCCGGAGCGTTCGACCTGGGCGCGGTCCTCCAGACAGGTCACCGCCGTGATGGGCAGCGCGAGCGGCTCCGCGACCGCGTCGTCGTTCCGGTGGTACGTCAGCTCAGCCACGCGGGCACCTCCCCCGATCGGCGCTCCGCCGGACGCGGGGCGCGGTCCACTGCTTGCCGAAATCCTGCCGCTGCTTGCCGAAACCCTGCCGCCCGGCCGCCTCGGCGGCCGAGCGGTGCTGCCTGCCGCGCGTCCGGTGCGCCACCGGACGCGGCGTCCCCTCCCTGTGCGAGCCGCATCGTCACGCCCTCCGGTTTCCGCCGACGACCGCCTTGCCGGTCGGGATCCGGAGCGTGTAGCCGCCGACCAGCGTGCGGGTGGTCGCGGCGGGTATCCGCAGCCGCCACACCCGGGCGCCGCGCACCAGCCGCCCGTCCCGGAGTTCGGTGTCCGGCTCCCACGCGGGCTCGGCGGCGCGCTCGTCGATCCGCACGTCCTTGTCGTCGCTGACCGGGACGCGTTCGAGGACTTCGAGCACGATCTCGCGGCCGAGATGGTTCGCGACGTCGACCTCCACGGTGTGCTCGAGCAGCGTCGTCCCGCCGCGCAACCCCGCCGTGGACTCGCGCATATGGCTGCGGCGGGCGACCTGGATGCTCTCCACGACGCCCACCCCCACCCGCTGCCGCTCGCCCGGCGCCAGCGTCGGCAGCGGCACCGTCATGAGGAACTCGCCCCCCACGCTCACGTCCGCGGGGCCCGCGAGCAGCGCGTGCGCCGACGCGTTGGTGACGTGCACCGTCCCGAACACTGCCTCGTCGACCGACGGGACGCACACGAACTCGGGCTCCAGCGCCACCTCGACGGTGCACACCGGGACGGTGTGCCAGGTGCCGTCCGACGCGACGTCGGCCGGTGCGGCGACGTCGAAGCGGTAGTCGTACGACCCCGCGGACTCACGCACCCGCGCCGCGTGCGCGGGCAGCACCAGCCCGGACACGGCCTCGGCCCGGCGCCGGTACTCGTCCGCCACCAGGTTCGCCCGCACGCCCGGCGCCAACCGGCCGCGCGCCGGATCGTCCGGCCCGGCGAGCGTCAGGCCCGCATAGTCGAGCAGGTCGGCATCCGGGACCGGCGGCCCGGCCGGGACGGGCGCGCTCGGCTCGGGCATCGCGTCGAACATCGGCGCGGCCGCCGCGGGGGCACCGGCGAAGCTGCGGGCCTCCGCGGCCGGCATGGCGCGCCGCCGGGCCCGCGGCGGGGGCGCGCCGCCCGGCGCCTGCGGCACCGGCATCGGGGCGGCCGGGGCAGGCGGCGGAGTCATCGCCGGGAGCGCCATCGTCGGCATCGGCGGGGCGGACCGGTACCAGACTTGGTCCTCGTCGGCTTCCTCGGCGGCGCCGTAGCCGCCCATGCCGCCCGGCCCGGCGACGGCCACCGCGCCCGCGTACCCCTCCTCGCTCGCCAGGCGGGCCTGCCGCCGGGTGTCGTAGCCCGTGAACAGCTCGTCCAGCCCGGACGGCGGCTCGCGCCAGCCGGACGCCGGCGGGACGGCCTGACGGCGGCCGATCCGCAGGGAACGCAGCTCCGGCAGGTCCGTGCGCCGGTCCAGGTCGGCGGTGGAGAGCCCGAGGCGGACCCCGGACCAGTCCTCGCCGGTGCGCTGTGCGACGGCCGCACGCATGACGAGCGAACCGCCGGTCATCGCCGGGTCGAGCCGCAGCTGGTACTGCGGCACCCAGCGGGCGCCCGGCACCTGGTACTCGACGTCGAGCAGCACCTCCCCGGCGACGGACTCGGCGATGTCGAGCGTCAGCACCGCCGCACCGGTGGTCTGCGTATCGGTGGTGCGCAGGGCCCCCGAGGCCTCGTCGAGCCGGTGCTTGGCGACGGTGACGTCGTGGTCGGCCTGACGGCACTCCGCATCGACCGCCCGGTAGGACTCGTGCAGGCTCGTCAGCCGGGTGTCCACGAAGTCCGCGAGCGCCAGCACCGGCTCCACCGACGCCGGTCGCGGATACGGATCCTCCCGGCGCGGCTTGGCCGGCACCGCGCGCAGCGCCGCCGTGGCGTCGATCTCGGTGCGCAGCCGCACCCGGCGCCCGGCCAGCCGCCGGGCCCGCTCGCGGGCTTCGTCCAGGACCCGGCGCAGCCGCGGCAGGTCCTCGGCGGTCACGACCTGGGTCTCGAGGTGCGGCCGGACGTCGGCGACGCGGACCGCGCCGCCCGCGTCGACGACGCTGCCGCGCAGCGACTCGGCGTAGGCGGCCAACGGGATCCCGCCGACCTGGACGCGCAGCTCACCGGTATGCCCGTCGGGCACGGCGACCCGTGCCCGACGGGTGCAGATGGCCCCTTGCGCATAGACAACGACCGATTCGAGCCGGGAATCGACCGCCGACCCGGTGGCGGGTTCGACCGCGACATCCATTGCATCCTCCCCAAGTCCCCGACGGCGTGCGGTGTTCAAAGTATTTGAGGAAGCGGGGGGCGGATGGGTTCCCTTTTTCACTCGCGGGTGTGGTGGCTGGGGGTTATCCACAGGGTTGGGGTGAGGAGGTGGGACACGCCGTGCCGGTTGAAGGAAACTGACGGTGTCGGGGCGACCGCCAGGGGTGATCGCCGGCGGGCCGATGGCGGAGGGGGCGGGGGAGGGGCGTCCGACGCGAGACCGAGTCCCGAAGTGGTGGGAGGAGGGAGGGCCCGACAGGGAGCCCGGTCGGTGGAGCTCGTCCTCCCGTATCCGATACTGGTGCCCATGGCATACGGCACCCTCCGCGCCTTCCTCAAAGCCCTGGAGAAGGACGGCGACCTCCGGCGCATTCGCGTCGAGGTGGATCCGCACCTCGAGGTCGGCGAGATCACCGACCGCGTCAACAAAGCCGGCGGCCCCGCGCTGCTCTTCGAGAACGTGCGCGGCAGCTCGATGCCGCTGGCGATGAACGTGTTCGGCACCGACCGCCGCATGCTCAAGGCGCTCGGCCTTTCTTCGTACGCCGAGATCAGCGACAAGATCGGCGGCCTGCTCAAGCCCGAGTTGCCGCAAGGTTTCTCCGGGCTGCGCGAAGCGTTCGGGAAGCTCGGGTCGGTTGCGCACATCCCGCCGAAGAAGGTGTCGAGCGCGCCCTGCCAGGAGATCGTGCTCAAGGGCGACGAAGTCGACCTGACCGCCATCCCCGCGCTGCACACGTGGCCGGAGGACGGCGGCTCCTTCTACAACTTGGGCCTGACGCACACGAAGGATCCCGACACCGGCGTCCGCAACCTCGGCCTCTACCGGCTCCAGCGGCACGACGAGCGCACCATCGGCATGCACTGGCAGATCCACAAGGACTCGCGCAACCACTACCAGGTCGCGGCGAAGCGCGGGGAGCGGCTGCCGGTGGCGATCGCGTTCGGCTGCCCGCCCGCGGTGACCTATGCCGCGACCGCTCCGCTGCCCGGCGACATCGACGAGTACCTCTTCGCGGGTTTCGTGCAGGGCAAGCGGGTGGAGATGGTCGACTGCCAGACCGTGCCGCTCCAGGTCCCCGCCGAGGCGGAGGTCGTCCTGGAGGGCTGGCTGGAGCCCGGCGTGATGCGCGACGAGGGCCCGTTCGGCGACCACACCGGCTTCTACACGCCGATGGAGCCGTTCCCGGCGCTCACCATCGACTGCGTGACGATGCGCAAGGAGCCGATCCTGCAGTCGATCGTCGTCGGCCGCCCGCCGACCGAGGACGGGCCGCTGGGCAAGGCGACCGAGCGGTTCTTCCTGCCGCTGCTCAAGATCATCGTCCCGGACATCGTGGACTACGACCTGCCCGAGGCCGGCGGCTTCCACAACTGCGCCATCGTCTCGATCGACAAGAAATACCCCAAGCACGCGCAGAAGGTCATGCACGCGATCTGGGGCGCGCACATGATGTCGCTGACCAAGCTGATCGTCGTCGTCGACGCGGATTGCGACGTGCACGACTACGGGGAAGTCGCGTGGCGGGCGTTCGGCAACGTCGACTACGCGCGCGACCTCTGCGTCGTCGAAGGCCCCGTCGACCACCTCGACCACGCCTCCTACCAGCAGTTCTGGGGCGGCAAGGCGGGCATCGACGCGACGCGCAAGCTGCCCGAGGAGGGCTACACGCGCGACGGCGGCTGGCCGGAAATGGTCGCTTCGGACCCCGCCACGGCCGAGTTGGTCACGCGGCGATGGAAGCAGTACGGATTGTGATCGGACCTTTGATCGGACCTGCGAGCGGACCTGTAGGCAGACCAGTGGGCAGACCAATGGGCATCGGGATCGGAGACGCCATGGCTTCAGGCAGAGCGGCGGCCGGGGCGGAGCGGTCCCGGCCGCGCACCCGGCGCGCGGACCGCGCGGACACCCCGGAGCGAACCCGGTGACTTCCGCAGCTTTCCCCGCACCGTCCGAAGAAGGCCGCACCCGGGCGTTCCTGCGTCTGGTGATGATCGAGCACTCGGTCTTCGCGCTGCCTTTCGCCTACATCGCGGCGCTCACCGCGATGTTCGAGGTCAACGGCCACGTCCACTACTGGGAGCTGTTCCTGGTCACGGTGGCGATGGTCGGCCTGCGCACGTTCGCGATGGCGTGCAACCGCATCATCGACCGCGAGATCGACGCGCGGAACCCGCGCACGGCGACCCGCGAGCTGGTCACCGGCAAGGTCTCGGTGCGCACCGCGTGGGCGGGTGCGCTGGTCGCGCTGTTCTTCTACCTGGTCGCGGCCGCGCTGCTGAACCCGCTGTGCTTCGCGCTGGCGCCGCTCGCCGTCGTGCCGATGGTGGTCTATCCGTACGGCAAGCGCTTCACCGACATCCCGCACGCCATCCTCGGGCTCGCGCAGGCGATCGGCCCGATCGGCGCGTGGCTCGCGGTCACCGGCTCGTGGTCGTGGGACGCGGTGGTCCTCGGCCTCGCGGTCGGCTCGTGGATCGGCGGCTTCGACCTGATCTTCGGCTGCCAGGACGTGGCCGCCGACCGCGCGCACGGCGTCAAGAGCGTCCCGGCCCGCTGGGGTATCGCGAACGCGCTGTACGCGTCGCGGATCACGCACGTCTTCACCACGCTGCTGTTCATCTGGTTCGGCGTGCTGACCGGCGCCGGGTTCTTCTGGTGGCTGGGCCTGCTGCTCGTCATGGCCGCGTTCGTCTACGAGCACTCGCTGGTCAAGCCGGACGACCTGTCCAAGCTGAACCGCGCGTTCTTCACCACCAACGGCTTCATCGGCATTGCGCTGTTCGTGTGCGCGCTGCTCGACCTGGTGGTCCGCGGCCTCCGGCTCTGACCGGGCGTCGTCCCGTGGGCCCGTGCGGGCCCACGGGCAGCCCCGCCGCACGGAGCGGTCAGGCGGCGGTGCCGCCGCCCGGGCCCCGGCCCCCGCCGTCGTAGTCGTCGTCCGACCCGCCGGATCCGAAGATCCCGCTCATCACCTTGTCCATGTCGACGGTGTCGTCGTCCTTCGGCGCGGTGACCGTCCCGCCGGAGTCGTGCGTGTACCGGGTGTCCATGGACGCCTCGTTCTTGCCGTCGCCGTCCTCGTCGACGGTGATGCGGACCGGCAGCGGAGTGCCGTGCGTGGGGATGTACAGGGTCTCCGTGATCTTCCCGCCCTCGCCGTCGTCGGAGACGGCCTTCACCGGGATCGTCTCGATGCCGCCGACCGTGGTCGGCGTCCCCAGGCTGTACGCGGGCTCGCCGGGGTAAGCGTCGTCGTAGTACCCCTCGTCGTCCTCGTCGGATCCCGCGTCGGATTCGGTGTCGTCCCCGCCGAACGGGCCGCTGCCCCACAACCCCTCGACGGTGCCGAAGCCCCCGCCGAAGCCCTTGGACGCCTTCTGCTTGAGGTACTTGCCTTCCATGAGCTTCGCGAACTCGCGGAAGTCGCCGTCCGGCTCGTTCCGCTCGGAGTAGCCCGGCGAGGACTTCATGGCGTCGAACAGCACCTCGAAGCTGCCGCGCTCCATCAGCATGTACTGCGAGGACCCCACCCGCAGTTCGTGCATGCGCTTGCCCTTGAGCAGGACTTCCGACTCCTTGTCGCCGGACGCGTTGATCCGCGAGAAGCCGGACAGCGGAATGCCGTACAGGGTGCCGTGGAACTCGGCGCGGACGCTGCGCACATCGCGGTCGGCCTGCGCCACGCGCTTCATCAGGTCTTCGGCGCTGATGCCGGTGTTCGGCGCGCCGGTGTTGCCGACCGGCGCGTCGGCCACGTCGCGGGCCTGGCGGGCCCAGTCGGTCCCGAGTCCGCCGCACGCGGTGGCCAGGAACACCAGCGGTATGAGTGCGGCGGCGCGGCCGATACGGCGGTGGCGCAACGTTTCCCCCCGGGTGGAATGGTGCTCGGACTGGTGTCCGAATCCGCAGTTGTATCGCCGAACCATGACGCCGTCCACCGGGATGTCCGCGGCGGTCCGCGGCCCGCCGCGGCGCCTACAGCAGACCCATGTCCTTCAGCTCGTCGGACAGCGGCCGCGGACCGGAAGCCGCCGCCTGCCCGCGCGGGTTGCGCGCCTCCCGGGCACGCTCGCCGCGCCCCTCCCGTTCGCGCCGCAGCGCGAAGGCCGCGGCCACGCCGCCCGCGAAGCCGAACACGTGGCCCTGCCAGGAGATCGACGGCGACGACGGGAAGACGCCCCACAGCATCGTCCAGCCGTAGACCGAGGTGATCGCGAAGGCGAGCAGGATGTCGAAGATCCGCCGGTCGACGAAGCCGCGGACCAGCAGATAGCCGAAGTAGCCGAAGACCAGGATGCTCGCGCCGACCGTCGAGGTGCCCGACGGCGAGATCAGCCACACGCCGAGGCCGCCCACCGCGCTCACGGTCAGCGTCACCGCCGCGAAGCGCACGAAGCCGCGGGTGGCGCACAGGAATGCGAGCACCGCCAGGGGCACGGTGTTCCCGATGATGTGGCCGAGACTCGCGTGCACGTACGGCGCGGTCAGCACGTCCGGCAGTTCGTCCAGGCGGCGCGGCGTGATGCCGTAGCCGGTCAGCGAGTAGTCGGTCGCGAGGTTGACGATCTCGACGGCCCAGATGACGGCCAGCAGGAGGCCGGTGGTGAGAAGTGCGGTACGCAGGCCCCGGAGCGGGCCGGGCAGGAGCGGGGACACCGAAGCCTCCCTGGACGGCGGGCCGCCCCCCGGCGGCCCCTTCGTCCCCCAGTCCAGCGCCCGGGCAGGCCGCGGTCAACAGATTCGGCGGGTCGGGCGCGGATTCCGGGGACTTCCCGCAACCGTACGGAGGGCCGGGCGAGGGCCGGTCGGGGCGCTGGGACAATGGGCGGTATGCAGGGGAACCAGCGCAGGCCGTGGATCGTCGGGGTGTCCGGAGCGTCCGGGACGCCGTACGCGGCCGCGGTGATGCGCGGCCTGTTGGATGCGGGGGAGGCTGTCGACCTGGTGGTCAGCCGCGCGGCGCGGCTGACGATCCTGGACGAGACGGGCATCGCGTTCCGTGACGCGCACTGGCACGACGACTTGGCGGACTGGCTGAAGTCGGACGCCGGGCTCGACCGGGTGGCGTACTGGCCGGCCGGGGACATGGCGGCGGGCCCGTCGAGCGGCTCGTACCCGGCGAAGGGCATGGCGGTGGTGCCGGCCAGCACGGCCTCGGTGGCGGGGATCGCGCTGGGGCTGTCGAAGGACCTGGTGCAGCGGAGCGCGGACGTGACGCTCAAGGAGCGGCGGCCCCTCGTCGTGGTGCCGCGCGAGACGCCGCTGACCGGGACGACCCTGCGGCACCTGGTGCGTCTCGACGACGCGGGTGCCGTGGTTCTCCCGGCCAGTCCGGCGTTCTACGCGGGAGCGTCGGAGGTCCAGCGGCTGGTCGACTTCGTGGCCGGCAAGGTGCTGGACGTCCTGGGTGTGCCGCACACCCTGTTCCGGCGGTGGGACGGCACGTTGGGCGGCGCCCGGCGGGCGGAGGCCGCCGCGCCGTGAGGACCGGATCGGGAACCTGGGTGCGGTCCGGTGCGGTCCTCGGCCGGAGCTGCGGCCCGCTGTGCCGCGGGCTGTCCGGTGGCGAGCTCGCCGCGCCGCGCCGGTCAGCGGGCGCTGCGGGCGCGGGCGACGAACTTCTTGACGGCTTTCAGGGTCGGGCGCGGGCCGATCGGGCGCGTGCGCTCCGCCTGCTCGTGCAGCTCTTGGATGTGCGCACGGGCCATTTCGAGGGTGTACATGATGGGTCCCTCCCGGTCCGCCAACCGATCGGGTCGGCGGTGTTGTTGAATCGGAGGTTGATGGCCTCCGGTTGCCTTCGATTCTAAGGGATGCGATCGTTAACGTCGAGTGAAACGCAGGCCAACACGGCCTCATTCCTGGTGATAACCGTGTGATGTGCATCCCATGACGCTGTGTTTTAAGCCGCAGTTCATGGCAGGGATGGGCAAAGAAGGCAAGATCGACGGAAGCGCCGAAAGTGTGGGAAATCCCCACGCGCGGCACGAGCACGGCACCAGCCGGGCACGAGCAGAACGCGGAAACGCGGACTGGCAGAGGAGAACGAGCATGGATGCGGTGGACCGCAAGCTCATCCAGGCGCTGCGGATCAACGGCCGCGCGTCGTACGCCGAGCTGGGCCGGCTTGTCGGCCTGTCCGGCCCCAGCGTGACCGACCGCATCAACCGCCTCGAGCAGGCCGGGGTCATCACCGGCTACCGCGCCACCGTCGACCCGGTGACCCTCGGCCTCGGCGTGACCGCGCTCATCGGCCTCCAGCTGTCCGACGCCGCGGACCACGAGGACGTCAGCCGACGGCTGCGCGACGTGGAGGAGATCGAGGACTGCTGGTTCATCTCCGGCGACGACTCCTTCATGCTCAAGGTCCGGGTTCCCGACGTCGCGGGCCTGGAGCAGGTCATCCGGCGGCTGTCCGGCACCCGCGGCGTGGCGCGCACCCGCACCACGGTCGTGCTGTCCACCAAGTGGGAGTACCGCGCCGCCGATCTGCCGGGCGAACCGGAGGCGTAGGCTCGTTCCCCCGGCGCCGCTGTGCACCGGTGGACCCCGGATGGGCACAGTTCGGCAAGGTTCGGCACGGATCGGCAGGGAGAAGCGAACGATGGACTCGGGTCTGCGCAAGGAGATCGAGGACAAGGTCCTCTCCGGCGAGCGGCTCAGCCGCGAGGACGGCATCGCGCTCTACGCGTGCGACGACCTGGCGTGGCTCGGCGGCCTCGCGCACCACGTGCGGACGCGGAAAAACGGCGACGTCGTGCACTTCAACGTCAACCGGCACCTCAACATGACGAACGTGTGCCAGGCGTCCTGCGCCTACTGCTCGTTCCAGCGCAAGCCGGGCGAGAAGGACGCGTACACGATGCGCATCGAGGACGCCGTGCGGCTGGCCAAGGAGATGGAGCCGGACGGCATCACCGAGCTGCACATCGTCAACGGCCTGCACCCCACGCTGCCGTGGCGGTACTACCCCCGGTCGCTGCGCGAGCTGAAGAAGGTGCTGCCGGACGTCTCGCTGAAGGCGTTCACGGCGACCGAGATCCAGCACTTCGAGACGATCTCCGGCCTCACCGCGTCCGAGATCCTCGACGAGCTCATCGACGCGGGCCTGGAGTCGCTCACCGGCGGCGGCGCGGAGATCTTCGACTGGGAGGTCCGCCAGCACATCGTCGACCACGCCACCCACTGGGAGGACTGGTCGCGCATCCACCGGCTGGCGCACGAGAAGGGCCTCAAGACGCCCGCCACCATGCTGTACGGCCACATCGAGGAGCCCCGGCACCGCGTCGACCACGTGCTGCGGCTGCGCGAACTGCAGGACGAGACCGGCGGCTTCCAGGTCTTCATCCCGCTGCGCTACCAGCACGACTTCCACGACAGCCGGGACGGCATCGTCCGCAACCGGCTCCAGGCCCGCACCACGATGGCCACCGGCGCCGAGGCGCTCAAGGTGTTCGCGGTGTCCCGGCTGCTGTTCGACAACGTGCCGCACGTCAAGTGCTTCTGGGTCATGCACGGCCTGGCCACCGCGCAGCTCGCGCTCAACCACGGCGCGGACGACCTGGACGGCTCGGTCGTCGAGTACAAGATCACGCACGACGCGGACGGGTTCGGCACGCCGAACAAGATGACCCGCGACGACCTGCTCGAACTCATCCGCGACGCGGGCTTCCGCCCGGTCGAACGGAACACCCGCTACCAGATCGTGCGGGAGTACGAAGGACCGCAGCCCGGCCGCCGGGACGTCCCCCAGCCGATGAAGTTCTGACCCCCGCCGCAGCCCCGGAGCGACCGCTCCGGGGCTGCGGTGTTCCCGCTCCCGGGCGGCCCCCTCCGAGCCGCTTTTGCGGGGGTGCTGTACTGGATGTCCGGACGGCCCGGCGCCCTGCGCCCCGCCGCCGGGCCCCGCCATCGATGGCAGACGGAACGGCAGAAGGAACCGACGTGTCCGAATCGCACTCCGCGTCCGACAACCCGACCGAGAACCCGGTGCCGGCCGCGGCCGACCAGCCGGGGGCGCTGGAGGCACGCGACCCGGCCGCCCCGCGCGGCGGCCACCCGGCGCTGCGCTACACGCTGCTGCGCATCGGCCTGTTCGCGGTGGTCTCGGGCCTGGTGTGGGTGCTGGCGCGGTACGGGCTGAAGCTCACCGGCGACGGTGCGGGCATCTTCGTCGTGGGCGTGTCGCTGGCGGTGTCCGGCCTGCTCAGCTACTTCCTGCTGAACAGTCAGCGGGACGCGATGTCGGCGGCCCTGGTGGAACGCGTCGAGCGCGCGAAGGCCCGTCTGGACGAAGGCGCGTCGGCCGAGGACGAGCTGATTTCGGACATCACCCACGCAACCCGCCCGAAGAACGCAATGTGAGCATCCGGCTGCCATCGGTAATCATTTTGTCGTTTTACTGATGGACTGTTTACACTCCACCTCATGTTCGGCACAGGCGACTTGTATGCGACGCGCACGGCGGTGGGTTTCCCGCTCGTGGCACGTCTGCATGTCGACCTGGGCCGTTGCGCCACCGCACTGTGTAGCGGCGCCGGCGTCAGCTGAACCGGTACGCGCACCACGCAATTACGCGTACCGCTTCCGCACGCCGCCCCGACCGCTTCGCGGGTCAGCCCCGACGACCGGGCCCCGCACCTGACCGGTGGGCGCACACCTCCTCCGCGGTGCCTCCACATGCCACATCAGGGCCTTGAAGCGGTCGCTCCCCCGTCCCGTTCGCCACGGTGCCCGGCACTCGGCCGGCCGCTTCAGGAGCCCTTCTGTGTCTGCAACTGCCGCAGTCCCCAAGAGAACCCTGCCCAAGATCCCCTTCTGGGCGCAGACCTTCATCGGCCTCGCGGTCGGTGTCGCCCTCGGCTTCATCGCCAAGAACACGAACGCCGACTGGCTGACCACGACCC
This sequence comes from Uniformispora flossi, assembly GCF_049534875.1. NCBI lineage: Bacteria > Bacillati > Actinomycetota > Actinomycetes > Kitasatosporales > Streptomycetaceae > Uniformispora > Uniformispora flossi. Next base: position 322,515 of record NZ_JBMULZ010000004.1, on the reverse strand, counting down.
TCGAGCAGGTCGGCGACATCTTCGTCCGCCTGCTCAAGCTGGCCGTCCCGCCGCTGGTGTTCACCGCGGTGCTGATCTCCGTGGTCAACCTGCGCAAGGTCAACAACGCCGCGAAGCTCGCGCTGCGCACGCTGATGTGGTTCCTGATCACGTCGCTGATCGCGGTCACCATCGGCATCGTCCTCGGCCTGCTGACCGACCCGGGCCAGGGCGTGCACCTCCCCGCCGGCCTGGAGAAGAAGCCCGCCACCAACGGCGACTGGCTCGACTTCCTGACCAGCATCGTCCCGACGAACATCGTCGACGCGTTCGGCCCCAAGCCACAGGTCCTGCAGATCGTCTTCCTCGGCGCGGTCCTCGGCGCGGCGATCCTCTCGGTCGGCAAGAAGGCCGAGCCGCTGATCAACGGCGCGGAGATCGTCCTCGAGGTCGTGCAGAAGGCCCTGTGGTGGGTCATCAAGCTGTCCCCGATCGGCACCGCCGGCCTCATCGGCACCGCCGTCGCCACCTACGGCTGGGACTCGCTGAAGCCGCTCGGCACCTTCACCGCCGACGTCTACATCGGCTGCGCGCTGGTGCTGTTCGTCGTGTACCCGCTGCTGCTCGCGTTCGTGGGGCGCGTCAACCCGGTGAACTTCTTCAAGGGCGCCTGGCCCGCGATCCAGCTCGCGTTCGTCTCCCGCTCCTCGGTCGGCACCATGCCGGTGACCCAGCGCTCCGTCGAGCGCCTCGGCGTCCCCAAGGAGTACGCGTCCTTCGCCGTCCCGTTCGGCGCCACCACCAAGATGGACGGCTGCGCCGCGATCTACCCGTCGCTCGCCGCGATCTTCGTCGCCCAGTACTTCCACATCAGCCTGGACCTGAAGGACTACTTCCTCATCGTCCTGGTCTCGGTCATCGGCTCGGCCGCCACCGCGGGCCTCACCGGCGCGATCGTCATGCTCACGCTGACCCTCGACACCGTCGGCCTCCCGCTCGCCGGCGTCGGCCTGCTCCTCGCCATCGACCCGATCCTCGACATGATGCGCACCGCGACCAACGTAGCGGGCCAAGCTGCAACACCTGTCATCGTTGCCGCACGTCAGGGCATCCTCGACATGGACAAGTACAACAACCCGCGTGACATCGACGCCGCCGACGACACCTCGTCGGACGCCGATGACGCGACCAAGAACGTGCCTTCTCAGCCGGACCGTCGGGAGCCGGTCTCCGTCTGACGGGCACATCGCAAGCGGCCCCGTTTCCCTTCGTGTCGTGGGGGAGTGGGGCCGCTTCGCGAATGGACAACTTCGCTTCGTTGCGCGGCCGGGGCCGCCGACTCCGGCAGCAAGGTGACGGTGTCCGTGTCGCTCTACGGCCACGACCCCATCAACTCCTCCGGCCCGACCGACCGATACCAGGTCACGGCGGGGGCGCTGCCTGAAAGCTAGGCTGCGCGTCAAGAAGTGCCGGCCCCGCAGGCGCGGGGATCGCTCGCCCTCGACATCGCGATCTCGGTACGCGACAGAGCGTGGCCCCGCAGAAGCGGGGACGCCCGTGCACTAGTGCTCGTTGTCGCGGCGGGTAACTCCGTTTGGGTTGGGCGAGCAAAGGGTGCGCCGCATCTCTCCACCCGCGCATCCCGCGGTACTCGTCTGCGGTGGCCCACGCAGCCGAGCCGCTGCGTGCACTGGGGCCGTTGCTTCCGGTTCGTCGTGGACGCTGAGACGTCGTTCTCCGGATAGACCTTGAGCACCGGCCACCCATGACGCCCGCTGGAGTCCGGTGGCGACATGCGCAAGGCGATCATCGGCGTCGGCGGCGTGATGGTCGACCGCCGTGCGGGTGTGGTCACCGTGATCGGCTCCGCGATGACCCAAGCCGGCGACGTGGCCTACCACCGCAAGTACGACCAAGAGACCGGCGAGAGCCCGTGGATGAACCGCACCTGCGGTTGCCGACTCTGCTGTGCGGGGCCGGCCGGCGCGGTGGCGGTGCTCGACGTGCACAGGCTTCGTGTGAGGATCCGACGGCTGCTCGGCGGAACCCGCGCTCGTTGGACGACGGGGCGGTGACCAATCGGGACGCCGAGCCGCCGTCTCCGGCGGAAGTCCAGGTGCAGGTCCAGGAGCAGGCCGAGGCGAAGTAGCCCCCGGCACCCGGCCCTCGACATGGTGGGAAGTCGGCCTTACCATCGGGCGGTTCGGTGGGGTGGGTGGACCGGGTCGGGGGACAAGTGCGCGGCAGAGTTGCGGCGTTGGTGATCGCGTTGGTCACGGTGGGGATGGCGGCGCTGCCGGTCGGCGCGGCGGCGCCGGCCGAGGTGCGGTTGCCGGGGAAGGCCGGGGGCGCCGTGGAACTGGCTTTTGAGGGCGCGCCCGCGCTGATCCTGCCGAAGGGCGGTGTCCAGGAATTCACCGTCAAAGCGCACAACGCCAGTGGCAAGCCGGCTCGACTCGAGGAGTCGCGCCTGTATGAGACCTTCAACGGCAGCATCGCCGACCCGGGTATCGACGTGGAGATTCTGCGCGACGGCGACTGGCAGACCGCGAAGTTCGCCTACGCGTTCGGTGAGGACCACGGGGCTTCGACCCCTCTCGCGGAGCCGCTGGAGCTGGCACCCGGCGAGTCCGCGACGGTTGCCCGACTGCGCCTCAACGCCGGCAGCGTCGACGACGGCTATTTGCGCCACGGCAGCATGACGCTCAACGCCGCGGTGCGCGTCGCCGACACCGGTCCGGATGGCGATCCGGCCGCCGGAACGCAGGGGTTGAACGCCTTCGCTTCCATCGATCTGGTCGCCGCGGTCTACTTCGACGGATTCTCCGAGAACTGGGTCCCCGGTGCGCCCGCGCGAGAGCTGACGGTGCGCGTCGCCGAGAACCTGCCCGAGTCCGCGTCCTTCCGCTGGAACTTCGCCATGCTGCGGAGCCCTGTGGAGAACGAGGAGTGCCTTGTCTCGCTGGAGGCCTTCGACCCCCGCACGTCCCAATGGCGGCGTGAAACCACCCACGAGTTTCCGTTGGCCGCGTACGCCACCGGGCCTCCGGGTGACCAGACGCTGCGTCTGCGGTTGGCGCTGTCCGACCACTTCCCGAGCTACGTCGTCCTGAACTATGGCATTTCGGACCTCGACGAAGCACCGATCAGACTGGCCAATCCCCAGCAGCAGCAGTGGCCTCCGGTGGCCGACTCGCCGGAGAACGGAGGGTGCGCCAGCCCTGCCGGGCACCTCGCGGCATCGCCCCCCGCGACCGCCTCCGGCTCGGACGCGAACGGCCCGGAGGCCCAAGCCGGGTCTGCCGGCCACCCCCGGAGGCCGCTCCGGTACGCCGCCGCCGGTGCCTTGATCCTGGCGCTCGGTGCGGTGGCGTTCGCGCAGCGGCGCAAGAAGCGGGCGTGAGCGCGGTCACGATCATCGGGTGGCCGAGAAATGCTGTCAGAAATGCTGTCCAAGTGGTGCTTCTCCCTGATAATTTGCCCTGCCGCCGTGTGTGCAGCCGGTTTTCGGCCCCGCGGCGGGCGGCAGGTGGGGCATCGGCCGTGTCGAGACGGCCTGATGGGGTTCGGGGAGGACCGTTCTGCACATGTTCAAGCACGCCCGTTTCGGCTTGGGGTCTCGCGCCACACGCCTGAAGATACGTTTCGCTGCGGTGACGGTCCTGGCCACGGCTTTGATCGTGCCGGTGGAGGCGTCGGCCGCGGACCCGAGCGCCCCGACGACGCCCACGGCCGGCGTCTCCGCCACGGACTCGGCCACCCCGCCGACGGCCGCCGCGGACCCGAAGACCGCGCCGGCCACCACCGCGCCGGCCGACACCGCATCGACCCCCGCAGGCGCCGCGTCGATCCCCACCGGCTCACCGGCAACCCCGCCGCAAACGCCAGGCGTTCAAGCCGCCGCGGACGCCGCCGACTGCGCGGTCCTCCCGCTCGCCCCCTACGGCCCCGCAGGTGACGCCCACGCCACCGGCTCTCTGACCTACCGTCAGACTGCCTGCTACCGCGTCACCGCCCCGGCCGGCGTCCTCGTCGTCGCCAACGACGACACCGCCGTGCAGAAGACCGTGACCACGGCCGACGACCAGGTCGTCTGCGCCAAGTCCGCGTACGTCTCGTGCGCGCTCCCGGCCGCGGGCACCTACACACTCGTCCTCGAAGGCAACGCGACCTACGCCGCCGCCTACGACATCGCCGCGCGGTCGTACGCGACCACCGACGGGTGTCTCCCCGCCGTCGCGACCGGGTTCGGTCAGCCGCCGACCGCCGGCCAGTTCGCCACCGAAGACCAGGTGGACTGCCGCCGCCTCGACGCCCAGCCGGGCGCGCGGATCCTGGTGGACACGGCGGACAACGACACCCCCACCGGCGGCTACCGGATCGTCGGCCCGACCGGCGCGGACGCCTGTGCCTCCGACGGGTACCCGTACGGGTGTGTGCTGCAAGGCACCGGCCCTTACCGGGTGATTTCCTCCAGCACCTACCACTACGTCGGCCCGTACGCCCTCCGCGTCCGCCAACTCTCCGACCCCGTCGGCTGCCCGGAGATCGCCCCGCAGGCCTTCGGCGCCGGCGCGTCGCAGGGCGCCGTGCCGTGCCGCACGCTGCAGGTGCCCGCCCCCGGCCCGTACCGGGTCGGCGCACCGGTGCTGCGCGCGGACGGCTCGACGCTGTGCCCTGCCGCGGGCATCTGCGTCTTCGACGCCGCGGGCCGGTACACGGCGTTCGTCGACGGCCACCCGAAGTCGACCACGGTCGCGTTCGTGGACATGAAGTCCACCGCGGGCTGTGTCCCGACGTCCGACCAGGGCGCCGTGGACCCGGTCAACCGGGGCAGCCTCGCGCCGGGCGCGCAGGCCTGTCTGCAACTGCCGTCGCCGACGGGCGCCACGCTGCTCGTGGCGAAGCCGGTGCTCAAGGCCGTCGACGCGGCACTCGCCGACTCGTTCGAGGTCCTGAACGCCGACGGCACCGCCGCATGTGACGGCCCGTTGACGAACTGCCGCCTCACCGGGCCCGCGCCGTACCGTCTCCTGGTCTCGGGCACCGTCGCCCCCTACGCCGTGTCGGTGTTCCGGCTCGACCAGCCTGTCGGCTGCCCGGAATTGGGCCGGGACGGCTTCGGCACCGACACCGGGGCGAGCGCGCGGTTCGACGCGAGCCACCCCCTCCGCTGCTTCGCCGTTCCGGCGAACGCCCACGCCGCGGAAGAGCTGTTCCAGTTCGCGGGGGTGCAAGGCAGCACGCTCGACCTCGGCGCTCTTTCGGTCGTCGGCGGCTGCACGACGGGCGAGGCGCGTTCCGGCGCGGTGTCCTGCAAGCTGGCGCCCGGCGCCGCCACCGTGATCGTGCGGGGCCCGGCTTCGGACGCGGAGTTCCACGTGGTGCGCCGCGACGTGACCGCTGCGGCCGCCGGGTGCGTGCCGACCGCGACCACGGTTGGCGGCAAGCCGACCGCGCTGACGTTCGGTTCCGCGACCGCCGCGGCGTGCGTCCGGGTGACCGGTGCCTCGACCGACGAGTTCCGCGCCGCCGTTCCGTCCGGGTCCCGGGTGACCGCCGCGGTGTTCGGCGCGCCGGGTGCCGCGGGCTCGATGACCGGCTCGGGCTGCATCTTCCCGTGCGCTTTCGGTGGTGCTTCCGACTACCGCGTGGTCACCGTGCCGACGGCGGGCACCGCCCTGCCGGCCGGCCCGGTGCGCCTGAGCGTCTGGCGGACGGCGACCGCGGCAGGTCCGCCGCCCGAGTGCCCGAAGATCGTGTCGCAGCACGGGTTCACCCTGACCGGGACGGTCGGCCCCGACCACCCGGCCGAGTGCGTCGTGGTGCCCGTCAAGGCGCAGGACTCCTTCGACCTGACGTCGGTCGACACCGGGACCGGGCAGTCGCGGCCGTGGCCGACCCTCCTGCTCCGGGGCGACGCGAGGAACGCCTGCACGGGCTCCGGCGAGCAGATCTTCCGCTGCCGCATCGACGGCACGCCGGCCCAGGGCTATGCGCTGCTGATCGTGGAAGGCACGAACGACGCGGTGGTGCCGTACCGGGTCGAGGCCCTGTGCCGCGTCACCCAGTGCGGCAGCGACGTCCTCAAGCTGACCGCCGTGTCTCCCGGCACCGCGCCCCGCAACACCATCCCCACCCTCACCCTCACCGGAACCGTGCTCCAGCGCACCGACACCGTTCGCCTCACCCGCACGGGCAAGGCCGACCTTCCGGTCACCGTCACCGGGGCCGCCTTGGACGGGACTTCGTTGACCGGCACGGTGAACTTGACCGGGGCGGCGTTCGGTTCCTGGAACGTGGTGGTGAAGTCGGCCGACGGCACCGAGCGTGTGCTGGCCAATGCCTTCACCGTGGTGGTCACGTCCCGCGACCAGCTGACGCCCCAGGAGGATGGCTCCAAGTGGGAGGGCACCAAGGGCCGCACGCCCATCAAGCCCGCCTGACGGACACACACGCGGATACAAAGGCCGACACAAAGGCGGACGCCAACCCGAACGCAGACGCGGACGCACAGTCCACCTCATAGTCGGACCACGACGGCCGCCCGGGCCGACCGGGCGGCCGTCTGTGCTGTGCCCGCGGCCCGCCGCGGCCACGTGCGGCGCCTTCCGGCGGCGCATGTCGTGTACCAGCGCCTCCGGGCCCGCGCGTGCCGCCGGCGATCTTGCTCGGGAATCGGCCGACGCAAGCTTCGCGGACTGGCCGTTCCGTGACCTCCGGGGCCGAGGTCCCTACCGTGCCGGGACGGAATCGTTTCGTCGAACCGGCCGTGCGTTCGGCGTCCGCGATGCAAGTTCGGCCGTCCGGAGGGGCGGCCCTGGTGGAATGGGGCGCGTACGGCGTATGGAGATAGAGATCCTGCAAGCCGGCGAAGAGCACCTGACGGACATCGCGGCGCTGGCGAAGTCGCGCAGCCTCGACGGGCTCGACGAGGCGGTCGCACGCCGCGAGGGCTTCCTGGTCTCCGCCTATGACGAAACGGTCTACCGCGCCCGGCTCTCCGCACACGAGTACTTCCAGGTGGCGGTGGAAGACGGCAACGTCGTCGGTTTCGTCCTGGCGTACGCCAACCGCCACTTCGGCGCGGACGAATGGCTCAACCGGCGCGTCGCGGACGAACTCGGCGGCATCCTGGTCGTCAAGCAGGTGTGCGTCGCGCGCGAGGCCGCCGGCCACGGCATCGGATCGCTGCTCTACCGTCATGTCCTCGACGGGTGGACGACGACTCCGGTGGTCGCCGCCGTGGTCGCCGAGCCGCGCAACGAGGCCTCCAACGCGTTCCACGGCAAGCACGGCTTCGGCGTGATGTTCACCCTCAGGCCGCCCGACGGGCGCCTCCGCAACGTGTGGGTCCGGCCCGGGCAGACCGGCCTCTGAGCCACCGCGGACCGACTCGGCACACACAGAGACTTCGGCGCAGACGAAGGCCGCCGCGGGGTATCCCCGGCGACGGCCTTCGTTCATCAGTCCGCTCGTAGTCGTCGGCCGAAGCCGTCAGGCAGTCCTCCGCCGCGTCCGCAGCACCGCGCCCGCGATGCCCGCGCCCGCCAGCGCGACGACCCCGCCGATCAGGACGATCCACGAGTAGCCGACGAGGGTCTCGGTGAAGACGTCGTACACCGCCCCCGTCGCGTCGGTGCCCAGTTCCTTCGTGGTGGCCTCGTCGACCACCGGCGACCGTGCGAGGTTGGCCGCCACCAGCAGGACGCCGGACGCGACCACCACCCCCATCGCGGTAAGCGCCAGCGCCCGCAGCCGCCGCACGGCGACCAGCAGGCCCACCGCGCACAGCGCCGCGGCCAGGCCGGGGATCATCCAGCCCGCGTCGTCGATGCCCTTGAGGGTGTCTTGCGCCTGGCCCGAATGCGGGATGTCGGCGAGCCGCACCGGGATGTCCGCGGGCAGCCGGCTCCGGTCGACGCGCACGCCCGCCCGCGTCAGCTCGGCGATGAGCGGCTCCAGCGGCGTCTCCACGTGCACCGTCAGCTCGGTGCCGTTCTGCCGGTCGGGGTCCGTCGTCGTGACGGCCGTGTCCTTGCCCAGGAGCGAGTCCACCACGATGCTGTGCGCCTGGCGGACGCCCTCGCGCCACACCCGGTGGAACTCGTCGGTGTCCATCACCTTGTTCACCGACGCCAGCACCTGGTTCTTGGCGGTCGGGATGCCGGCCCGGTCGACGATCTCGTTGGTGATCCTGGACGCTATTTCGTCGCGGATGGCCCGCTTCTCGATCAGCTGCGTCGCATTGTCGGTGAACCCGTCGTCCGAGATCACGTCGTTCTTCAGCCATGCCGCGGTGATCGCCGGGATGGTCAGCAGCACCGTCAGCAGCAGGCACAGGAAGGCGACGACGCCGCGCACCGCCGCGTACTGCGGCCGCCCGGTCGGAGGACGGCCGGGCGCGGCGGGCCCGGGCACCGAACCGGGCAGCGTCGACCCCGGCGGCAGCGATCCGGGCGGGACCGAGCCCGGCGGCGGAGAACCCGGCGGCGGAGAACCCGGCGGCGCGGACGCCGGCGGTACGGTCCCCGCGGGCGCGGCATGCGGCGTGGCGGGCCCGTTGCCCGGCCGTCCGACGTCGAAGGGGCCCGGCGCCGGCGGGTAGGCGCCCGGCGCGGGCGGGTACGCGGCCGGAGGCGCCTGCGGCCCCGGCGGCGCCGGGGGATAGCCCCCCGGGTGCGGGTATCCGGGAGGGCCGGGGGGAATGCCGCCTTCGCCCTGCTGGTACCCGGGACCGGGATGCATGTTGGGGCCTCCGTAAATCAGGGGTCACACGGTCCGGGAAGCCACGCGTCCGCGCCCGGCACGCCGTCCGACCGGCCGGCCCGGCCTTCCGGCCGCGGGCACCCCGGCACCGAGAATGCCAGCTCGGCGGTCATGTGTGGGACCGGCGCGGCCAGGTTGTGGCGAGTCGGTGACACTCGTGCGGGTGACCCGCCCCGCGCGCCCGGCCCCGGGACCCGGGCATAGTCTCAGTGGGTGGACACCAAGGACACGGCGCCCCGCGACCCGGACCGCGCCGACGAGCACGCCCCCGCCACCTTCGCCGACGGCGGTGCCGCCGCCCGGAACGGCGACGGATCGCAGCCGCGCCGACCGCGCGTCGGCCACATCCAGTTCCTCAACTGCCTTCCGCTCTACTGGGCGATGGCGCGCACCGGCGCCCTCCTCGACATGGAGCTGACGAAGGACACGCCCGACAACCTCAACGACGCGCTGGTCCGCGGCGACCTCGACGTCGGCCCGATCAGCCTCGTCGAGTTCCTGCGGCACGCCGACGACCTCGTGGTGCTGCCGGACATCGCGGTCGGCAGCGACGGCCCGGTCATGTCGGTGATCATGGTCAGCCAGGTCCCCGCGGAGCAGCTCGACGGCGCGAAAGTGGCGCTCGGTTCGACGTCGCGGACGTCCGTCCGGCTCGCCCGGCTGCTCCTGGAAGAGCGCTTCGGCGTGCGGCCCGAGTTCTACACGTGCCCGCCGGATCTGGCGCTGATGATGCAGGAAGCCGACGCGGGCGTGCTGATCGGCGACGCCGCGCTGCGCGCTTCCCTGCACGACGCGCCGCGGCTCGGCCTGCACGTGGTCGACCTGGGGCAGGCCTGGAAGGAATGGACGGGGTTGCCGTTCGTCTTCGCGGTGTGGGCGGCGCGCCGCGACTTCCTGGCCGCGCATCCGGAGCGGGTGCGCGAGGTGCACCGGGCGTTCCTGGAGTCGCGCGACCTGTCGATGGCCGAGGTGGCCAAGGTCGCCGAGCAGGCGGCGCGCTGGGAGGCGTTCGACGCGTCCACGCTGGAGCGCTACTTCGCCGAGGCCCTGGACTTCTCGCTGGGCGAGCGGCAGCTGACCGGGATCGCCGAGTTTGCCCGGCGGACCGCGCACGACACCGGGTATGCCGCGGATGTGCGGGTCGAACTGCTGCCCTAGCCCGCGCTGCCGTCCCGCATCGTGGAAACCACTTGTCCGCATGATGAACGCCGGAGCAGAGTGGCATTCATGGGCAAAGTTCATGCAGACGGCATCACGGGACGACTGAAGACGTTCATCCTCGAGCAGCCCGTGTACTTCACGGCGACGGCGCCGCTGGACGCCGACGGCCACGTCAACGTGTCCCCCAAGGGGCACGCCGGATCGTTCGCGGTCCTGGACGCGTGGACCGTCGCCTATCTGGACTGGACCGGCAGCGGCGCCGAAACGCACGCGCACCTGCGGGAGAACGGCCGCATCACCCTCATGTGGAGCGCCTTCAGCGGCCCGCCGAACATCGTCCGGCTGCACGGCCGCGGCGAGGTCGTCTACCCCGGCGACCCGCGGTGGGACGAGCTGGCCGCGCACTTCGGCGCGGATGCCGCCGCGCCCGGCGTCCGCGCGATCGTCCGCGTCGACGTGCACCGCGTGTCCGACACCTGCGGCTTCGCGGTGCCGTTCATGGACTACGTGGGGGAGCGCCCGCTGCTGCGCAGCTACTGGGACGGCAAGGACGCCGCCGACGTCGAGGCGTACCACGAGAAGAAGAACCGCACGAGCATCGACGGCCTCCCCGCGATCCCGCCCGGCTCGGCATCCGCGCCCGCCGCCGAGACGGCTGCCGGGACCGCTGTCGAGACCGCTGGGCGGACTTCCGACGTGCCCGCGGCGAACCCGGAGCCCGCCGCAAGTTAGGCTCAGTCGTGGTTCCAAAGTCGCCGTGGAGGGTCCCGTGACCGCTGTCGCCGAGTCCGTACGCTCGTCCGAGCTGCAAGCACTCCTGGACCGGGCCGCCGCGGGTGGGCGCCTCAGCGCCGAAGAAGCCCTCGAACTGTACGTCCACGCACCCCTGCACGCGCTCGGCGCGGCCGCCGACACGGTGCGCCGCCGCCGGTACGCGGGCACCGAGCACATCGCGACGTACATCATCGAGCGGAACATCAACTACACGAACGTGTGCGTCACCGCGTGCAAGTTCTGCGCCTTCTACGCGCCGCCCAAGAGCGAGAAGGGCTGGTCGCGCGAACTCGACGACATCCTGCGCCGGTGCGCGGAGACCGTCGAGCTGGGCGGCACACAGATCATGTTCCAGGGCGGGCACCACCCGGACTACGGCGTCGAGTACTACGAGCGCGCGTTCTCCGCGATCAAGGCGGAGTTCCCGCAGCTGGTCATCCACTCGCTCGGCGCGTCCGAGGTCGAGCACATGTCCAAGGTGTCGGGCGTCACGATCGACGAGGCGATCACCCGCATCAAGCAGGCCGGCCTCGACTCGTTCGCCGGCGCGGGCGCCGAACTCCTGCCGGCCCGCGCCCGGCAGGCGATCGCGCCGCTCAAGGAGTCCGGCGAGCGTTGGCTGGAGATCATGGAGACGGCGCACGGCCTCGGCCTGGAGTCGACCTCCACGATGCTCATGGGCACTGGCGAGACCAACGCCGAGCGCATCGAGCACCTGCGGATGATCCGCGACGTGCAGGACCGCACGGGCGGGTTCCGGGCGTTCATCCCGTACACCTACCAGCCGGAGAACAACCACCTGAAGGGCCGCACGCAGGCGACCATCCTGGAGTACCTGCGGATGATCGCCATCGGCCGGCTGTTCTTCGACAACGTCGCGCACCTGCAGGGCTCGTGGCTGACGGTCGGCAAGGAAGCCGGGCAGCTGTCGCTGCACTACGGCGCCGACGACCTCGGCTCGGTCATGCTGGAGGAGAACGTCGTCTCCTCGGCGGGCGCCAAGCACCGCTCGAACCGCATGGAGCTGATCCACCTGATCCGTGCCGCGGGCCGCGTGCCGGCGCAGCGCGACACCACGTACCACCACCTCGCCGTGCACGAGGACCCGGCGGACGACCCGGTCGACGACCGCGTCGTGTCGCACCTGTCGTCGACCGCGCTGGACGGCGGAACGGCCCACCCCGGACTGAAGATCGTCGAGGCACGCTGATCGCCCACTAGGCCGTCGCGGGGCGGCTCGTCCGACCCGCGACAATGGGCATATGCCGCTCACTTTGCACACCGCCCCCGTCGTGCTCGCCATGCCGGGGGCGGCGCTGCGCGACGGCGCGGTCGCTGTCGACGGGGACCGCATCGCCGCGGTCGGCACGTCGGCCGAGCTCACCGCGCGCTTCCAGGACGCGCGGGTGCGGCGGTGGCGCGGGATCCTCACGCCGGGGCTCGTCAACGCTCACGCGCGCCTGCAGTACACGGACTTCGGGCACCTGGCCGAGTCCGGCCTGCCGCTCGCCGCGTGGTCGGCGGCGGTGGAACGCGAACGCGCGGGCTACACCGAGGCCCGCTGGCAGGAAAGCGCCCGGCGCGGCGTCCACCTGATGCTCAAGTCCGGCACGACGGCGGTGGGCGACGTCGTCACCGAACCGGCGGTCCTGGTGCCGGTGGCCCGGTCGGGGATCGGCGGGATCTCGTACGTCGAACCCTCGGGCGAAGCCGACACCTGGCGCGCACGGCTGACCGGCACTCTCGACGCGGGCTCCAGCCGGACGCTCGGCGTGGCTTCCGGCGCACCGCTGCTCTCCGCGGGCCTCGCCATCGCCCGCGACCGCGGCCTCCGCTTCCAGGCGCTCGCCCCCGAACACGGCGAGCTGGACCTGCTCGGCCCCGACACCCACGCCGTCTTCGCCACCCGACTCGACGACGAGGCACGGGCGTTGCTGCGCCACCGCACGGTCCCCGCGGCGCTGTGCGTCCGCGCCGGCCGCCTGCTCGACGCCGCGGACGCCCCCGTGGGGGCACTCCTGACCGAACACAACCCGCTCGCTCTCGGCACCGGCTCCCTGGCCGAAACCCCGTCCCTCGACCTGTGGGAAGAAGCCGCCGCAGCCCGCGCGTTGGCCCTCGCCCAGGGCTACACGGCCCCCGACCTCGACGAACGCCTCGTCACCGCCGCCACCGTCGGCGGCGCCACCGCCCTCGGCCTCCCCGACGCGGGAACCCTCCGCCCGGACACCCGCGCCGACTTCGCCGTCTTCGATGTCCCGACGGACGGCGACCCGCACACGGCCCTGATCACGCACGGTGCGGGGAACTGCATCGGCACGGTGCTGGCGGGGCGCTTGGTGCACCGGCGCTAGCGCTCCTTCGAACGAGTGATCCCCTGCGATTCCGCCACGCGACAGGCGGATTCTCGCCAAGCTCGGGTCTGCCAACGTTCCCGGCCTACTCTGAAAGGAGTGATATGACCCTGGCATTGGAGAGGGCGGACGCCGTGACCGACGAGCACCGCACCGACGACTTGGAAGCATTCTTCGACAGCTTCGACCCGCCGGAGGGATACCGGGCGGAGCTGATCGGAGGGGCGATCGTCATGTCACCGACGTCTGTCGGCTTGCACCACATTCTGCTGCACCGGCTCACCAAGGAATTCCTGGAAGCACACCTTCCTGAGGGCGCCCTCGCCACCTCGTTCCCGCTGACCGTATGGATTCCCGAAGGAGTCGACGGCGATGCCGAGGGCTATATCCCGGATCTGGTCGTGGCCGACGAGGCGGCGATGCTGGAGCCCGGGCGCTGGAAGTTCGATCCGGACGTCGTCCACCTGGCCGTCGAGGTCGTGTCGAAAGGCTCGCAGAGCCAGCGCGACGACCGCATCCACAAGCCGATCGGCTACGCCGCCGCAGGCGTGCCGCTGTACCTGCTGATCGACCCGCTCCGCAGTGAGGTCACGCTCTTCGCAAAACCGGAAGACAAGGCCTACCTGTCGAAGACGTCCGTCCCGTTCGGCGACAAAATCCCTTTCCCCGAACCCTTCGGCAGCGTTCTCGACACCTCGATCTTCATCACCTGATCAATCCCCCAGCGGCTCCGGCCACCGCACCCCCGTCGCCTCCTCCGAGGCCGTCCACAGCGTGCGGTTGGCCGACTCGTGCTTCACCCACGGCGCGCACGGAGTCGCGGCCGGCGGGCCCCACATCGCGAAGCGCGGGCCGTAGAACGTGCCGTTGTCCACGCCCGGAGCCGTGGCCGCGTACAGCTCCTGCACGGCCCTGATCACCCACGGCGCCGGGAGCTGCATCGGCACGGTCCTGGCGGGCCGCGTGGTGCACCGCCGTTAGCGATCCTTCGAACGAGTGATCCCCTGCGATTCCGCCACGCGATGGGTGGATTCTCGCCAAGCTCGGGTCTGCCAACGTTCCCGGCCTACTCTGAAAGGAGTGATATGACCCTGGCATTGGAGAGGGCGGACGCCGTGACCGACGAGCACCGCACTGACATCGAAGCCGACTTCGACAGCTTCGACCCGCCGGAGGGATTCCGGGCGGAGCTGATCGGAGGGGCGATCGTCATGTCACCGACGTCTGTCGGCCTGCACCACGGCCTGTTGCGCCGACTCACCCGGGAATTCCTGGAGGCTCGGCTTCCCGAGCGCACGGACTGGACTACCTTCCCCCTCACGGTGCGGATCCCTGAAGGAGTCGACGGCGATGCCGAGGGGTACATCCCCGACTTGGTCGTTGTCGACGAAGAGGCGATGTGGGACGGCGAGCACTGGAAGTTCGACCCCGATGTCGTCCATTTGGTCGTCGAGGTCGTGTCGAGGGGGTCGCAGAGTCAGCGCGACGACCGGTTTCACAAGCCGATCGGCTATGCCTCCGCAGGTGTCCCGCTGTACTTGCTGATCGACCCGCTCCGGCGTCAGACCACACTCTTCGCGAAGCCGGACGCCAAGGCCTATACGTCGAAGAACTGTGTGCCATTCGGTGACAAGATCCCCTTCCCCGAACCCTTCGGCGGCGTTCTCGACACCTCGATCTTCATCCGCTGACTAATCCCCCAGCGGCTCCGGCCACCGCACCCCCGTGGCCTCCTCCGAGGCGGTCCACAGTGTGCGGTTGGCCGATTCGTGCTTCACCCACGGCGCCCGCGGAGTCGGCGCCGGCGGCCCCCACATCGCGAAGCGCGGGCCGTAGAACGTGCCGTTGTCCACGCCCGGAGCCGTGGCCGCGTACAGCTGCGGCAGGGCGCCCGCGTCGGCCGACGTGGCGATGAGGCGGTTGGCCGTGGTCATGAGGCGTTCGCGGCGGGAGTCGCCGGTCATTTTGGCCGCGGCGGTCTGCAGGTTGGTGGCGGCGTAGCCGGGGTGGGCGGCCAGGCTGAGGAGGGCGACGCCGGCGGCGTCGGCGCGGCGGGCGAGTTCGGCGGTGAACATCAGGTTCGCGGACTTGGCCGCGCCGTAGGCGCTCCACTTGCGGTAGGTGCCGTGTTCGCCGCGCAGGTCGGCGGGGTTGGGACGGCCGACCGCGTGCATGCCGCTGGAGACGGTGACCACGCGCGCCCCGGGACGGGCCAGCAGCGAAGGCGCCAGTAGGGCCGAAAGAGCGAAATGCCCCAGGTGATTCGTGCCCATCTGCATTTCGAAGCCGTCCGCGGTCCGCCGCTCCGGCAGCGCCATCACGCCCGCGTTGTTGACGAGGATGTCGAGTCCGTCGTGGGTGTCCGCGAACGCCGCCGCGAAAGCCCGTACGGAGTCGAGGTCGGCGAGGTCGAGCGGCAGCACTTCCAGCTGCGCCTTCGCCTCCGGCACCTCGGCCGCGATCGCGTCCACCGCCTCCGCGGCCCGCGCCGCCGACCGGCACGCCAGCACGACGACCGCGCCCTTGCGGGCGAGTTCGCGGGCGGTGACGAACCCGAGGCCGCTGTTCGCACCCGTCACGACGGCCGTCATACCGTCCAGCACCGGCATGTCCGCCGTGCTTCGCCAGGTCTTCCCCGTCCTCATCGCACGCCTCCTCGCGGCCTCCGCCCGGCATGAACGCATGGACCGGGCCCGTGACGACCCTACGCGTCTTCCCCTACCCGTGAGTAGTGGCCCCGTCACCACCCGGCACGCCGGACCCGGCTGTCGGGAGCCGCCCCCCGCACAGGCGAAGATGGTGTCGTGACGCGAGCCTCCCTGGACAAGCAGCCCCGCGACGTCGCCTCGATGTTCGACGGCGTGGCGGAGAAGTACGACGTGACCAACACCGTCCTCTCCCTCGGACAGGACCGGTTCTGGCGCAAAGCGGTCGCCCAGGCCGTCGACGCCCGACCGGGCGAGCGGATCCTCGACCTGGCGGCCGGCACCGGCACCAGCTCGCTGCCGTTCCGCGACGCCGGCGCCACCGTCGTGCCGTGCGACTTCTCGCTCGGCATGCTCCGGGCCGGCAAGCGCCGCCACCCCGAGCTGCCGTTCACCGCGGGCGACGGCATGCGGCTGCCGTTCGCGGACGGCGTGTTCGACGCCGTCACCATCTCCTTCGGGCTGCGCAACATCAACGAGCCGAAGACCGGCCTCGCCGAACTCCTCCGGGTAACCCGCCCCGGCGGCCGGCTCGTGGTGTGCGAATTCAGCCACCCGACGTGGCGGCCGTTCCGCACGGTGTACGACGAGTACCTCATGCGCGCCCTGCCCCCGATCGCCACCCGGGTGAGCAGCAACCCCGACGCCTACGTGTACCTCGCCGAGAGCATCCGGGACTGGCCCGACCAGCCGGCCCTCGCCGCGCTGGTGCGGGACGCCGGCTGGGAGCGGGTCGCCTGGCGCGACCTCACCGGCGGGATCGTCGCCCTGCACCGCGGCTTCAAGCCGCTCGCCGGCTGATCCGACGCGGAGACCCGGCGATGCGGCAAGGAAGCCGTACCGAGCCCCACCTGACGGCGCGTGCCGCGGCGGCCCTCGCCGCGCTGCTGCTCGTCGCGTGCGCGGCCTGCTCGTCGGGCGGCGGCAGCGCGCCGAAGCCCGACGCGACGAAGTCCGGCGGATCGAACTCGGCGTCCCCGCCCGCGGCCGGGTTCGACGTCGCGGCGGAGAACGCCAAACCGGGCACCGACGTCTGGAAGACCGGGCTGAAGACCGGCCCCGCCGGGGCGATGGACGCGTACGCCGACCAGGTCGCCGTGCGCCCCGGCGCGCCGTTCCGGCTGTTCGCCTCCACGACCGCGCCCGGCTTCACGGTCACCGCGTACCGCATGGGCTGGTACGGCGGCGCCCGCGGCCGCGAAGTCTGGAAGTCCGGCCGCGTCACGGGCACCCGCCAAGCCGCCCCGAAGGTCGACCCCGGCGTCAACACCGTGCACGCCGACTGGCAGCCCTCGCTGACCGTCACCCCGACGGACTGGCCGGAGGGCACCTACCTGCTGCTGGTCACCTCCGACGCCGGGTTCGGCACCTACGTGCCGATCACCGTGCACAGCGCGCAGGCCAAGGGCCGGACCGTGCTCGTCAACGCCGTCACCACCTGGCAGGCCTACAACCTGTGGGGCGGCTACAGCCTCTACAACGGCCCGAAGAACTACGGTGACCGGGCCCGCATCGTCAGCTTCGACCGGCCCTACGACGGCACGGGCGCGACGCTCTACCTCAACCAGGAACTCCCCGCCGTGTCCCTGGCCGAGAAGCTCGGTCTGCCGCTGTCCTACGCCACCGACCTCGACCTGGACGCCGACCCCAAGCTGTTCGACGGTGCCACCGCGGTCTTCACGCTCGGCCACGACGAGTACTGGTCGACGGCGATGCGCGACCACGCCACCGCCTTCCGCGACGCGGGCACCAACCTCGCGTTCCTCGGCGCCAACGCGGTCAACCGGCACATCCGCTTCGCAAGCTCCGCACTCGGCGAGCGGCGCCTGGTGGTCTGCTACAAGTCGGCCGCGGAGGATCCGATGCGCGCCGACGACCCGTCCGAGACCACACAGGACTGGCGGCTGCCGCCGATGTCGCGGCCGGAGAACCAGCTCACCGGCACCTACTACCAGTGCTTCCCGGGCAATGCGCCGTTCGTCGTGTGGGACGCGGACGCCTGGGTGTTCGCGGGCACCGGGGCGCGCCGCGGCAGCGCGTACAAGGGCCTGGTCGGGGTCGAGTACGACCGGGTCGTGCGCGATCCGGCGCCGCCCGCGCCGCTGCAGGTGCTCAGCCATTCGCCCGTCACCTGCGAAGGCAAGGCGGACTACGCCAACGCGTCGTACTACACCGTCCCGTCGGGGGCCGGGGTGTTCTCCACGGGCACGATGCGGTGGGTGTGCGCGCTCGGCTCCGGCTGCGGCACGTACCTCGACGACGACGGCCGCCGGTTCGCGACCCAGGTCACCGAGAACGTCTTCCGGGCGTTCAGTGCCGGCCCGGCGGGCAAGGCGCATCCGGTGCGGGCGAACGCGGGGGAGATTCCGGCGGTGGCCTCGCGCTGAGGCGGCGGGCGGCCATGCGTGGGGAAAGCCCCGAGCCGTCGGCCGGGCCCGCTGGGTAGGTTGACCCCATGTCTGTTCTCAAGTCGGTCAATGTCGGTACGGCGGCCCCCACCGAGCACTCCGATGTCCCGCTCACCGGCATCGACAAGCGTGCCGTCGCCGGGCCGGTCCGCCTGGCCGAACCGGCCGAGGGCAGCGGCGTCGCGGGCGACGACGTCTGCGACCTGCGCCACCACGGCGGACCCGACCAGGCGGTCTACGCGTTCGCGTGGGAGGACCTGGAGGCGTGGGACGACCGCATCGGGGCGGACATCCGGCCCGGCCTGTTCGGCGAGAACCTCACCACGGTCGGCGTCGACGTGACCGGCGCGGTGATCGGCGAGCGCTGGCGGGTCGGCACCGCGCTGCTCGAGGTCTCCGTCCCGCGCATCCCGTGCCGGACGTTCGCCGCGTTCCTCGACGAACGCGGCTGGATCAAGCGGTTCACCGAAGAAGCCCGGCCCGGCGCCTACCTGCGCGTCGTCGAGCCCGGCGAGGTCGCCGCGGGCGACACCGTCGAGATCGTGCACCGCCCGGCGCACGGCGTCGACATCGGGACGGTGTTCCGCGCCCTCACCACCGCGCCCGAGCTGCTGCCCAAGCTCGTCGACGTCGAGGAACTCCCGGACGAGACACGGCAGAAGGCCCGCAAGCGCACCGGCGCCGGGACCGCCGCGATCTGACCGCAGGGCCCCGCGGGCGGCGGACCGCCCCGGCCGCGCGTCGGAGACGGGCCCGGGGCCCGCCTAGACTTGCCCCAGCCGGATTCCAGGTCCGGCGCCTGCCCACCGGCGCACCTCAGGAGAGCCGAGTTGACCGAGACCGTGTCCACCGCGCGTGCCGGCGAGGGTCCCGCCGATTCCGCCCACGAAGCGGACGTCATCGTCGTGGGTGCCGGCCCGGCCGGGTCGACGACCGCGTACCACCTGGCCAAGGCCGGGCGCAGCGTGCTGCTGCTGGAGAAGACCGCGTTCCCGCGTGAGAAGGTGTGCGGGGACGGCCTGACGCCGCGCGCCGTCAAGCAGCTGGTGTCGATGGGCATCGACATCTCGCCGGAGGCGGGCTGGCTGCCGAACCGCGGCCTGCGGATCCTCGGCGGCGGCATGAAGCTGGAAATGGACTGGCCGGACCTGGCGTCGTTCCCCAACTACGGCCTGGTCCGCAAGCGCACCGACTTCGACGAGATCCTCGCCCGGCAGGCCGCGTCCGCGGGTGTGAAGGTGCACGAGCGCACCAACGTCGTCGGCCCGGTGCTGGACGACCGCACCGGCCGCGTCGTCGGCGTCCGCGCCAAGGTCGGCGCGGACAAGGAGGAGAAGGTCTTCCGCGCCCCGGTCGTGGTCGCCGCGGACGGCAACTCGACGCGCCTGTCCCTGGCGATGGGGCTGCACCGGCGCGAGGACCGGCCGATGGGCGTGGCCGTGCGCACGTACTTCACGTCCCCCCGCCACGAGGACGACTACCTGGAGTCCTGGCTGGAGCTGTGGGACCGGCGGGACGGGAAGAACGCCCTGCTGCCGGGCTACGGCTGGATCTTCGGCATGGGCGACGGCACGTCGAACGTGGGCCTGGGCCTGCTGAACACGTCCGACTCGTTCAAGGACATCGACTACCGCGAGTTGCTCAAGGCGTGGGTCGCGGGCATGCCCGAAGAGTGGGGCTACACCGACGAGAACCAGGAAGGCCCGATCCGCGGCGCCGCGCTGCCGATGGGCTTCAACCGGCAGCCGCACTACACCAAGGGCCTGCTGCTGGTGGGCGACGCGGGCGGCATGGTCAACCCGTTCAACGGCGAAGGCATCGCCTACGCGATGGAGTCCGGCGAGATCGCCGCGCAGGTGATCGCGCAGGCGCTGGCCCGCAACACCCCCGCGGGGATGGAGCGCGCGCTGCACGACTACCCGCGCATCCTCAAGCAGACCTACGGCGGCTACTACACGCTCGGCCGGCTGTTCGTGAAGCTGATCGGCGAACCGAAGGTCATGGGCTTCGCGACCAAGCACGGGCTGCCGCACCCGCTGATGATGAAGTTCGTCCTCAAGATGCTCGCCAACCTGACCGACCCGCGCGGCGGCGACGCGATGGACCGGATCATCAACGGCATGGCGCGGATCGCCCCCGCGGCATAACCCCCGCGCGCGCAGCGCACACCGGCGCACGGGCCCTGGCTTCGGCCGGGGCTCGCGTGCGTCGGCGGCGCACTCCGGGGCGGAGTGATTCACCCATTCGATCCCTCGGGTGAACCTTCCCCGATCGCCCCGAAAAGAGGGTTGGCGCGCGCCATCGTGTGCGCATGAACGCGCATTCGCCCCAGGGGGATCTCCCGCCCGGCTACGACGAGTTGCTCGGCGACGTCACGGCCGACCGGCAAGAGGAGGACCGGCTGTCGCTGGTCCGTGCGGTGAACGCCGCACTGACCGATTTCCTCGTCGAACGCCGCCGCGGCGCCATGCTCGCCTTGGACGCGGGAGAGCCCAACCGGGAGTTGTTCCGCCACACCCGCCTCAGGCGCCACGTCGCCCTGCACGTGGTGACCGGACGGCGGCAAATGGAAGGCCACCGGCGCTGGTTCGAGGCCTCGCTCGAGTTGGCCGACGAGATGTTCCGGGACACCGACGACGACGGCCGCACGATCGGCATCCTCGTCTGCCTCGACCCGGACGACGTCGTCGTCGACTACTCGGACGGCTTCACCGGTGACCGCCTCGACGACCTGCCCGCTCCCTGGCAGCTCGCCGAGGCGACCCTGCGCGCGATCTCCGCCTGGGAAGCCGAGACAGGGTGCACGGTGCCTACAGTTCTCACATGACCGAGATCACCCTCGTCCAAGGCGACATCACCGACGAGCGCGTCGACGCCGTCGTCAACGCGGCCAACTCCTCGCTGCTCGGCGGCGGGGGAGTGGACGGCGCCATCCACCGCAAGGGCGGGAAGGCGATCCTCGACGCGTGCCGCGATCTGCGGGCCGCCCAGTACGGACGAGGGCTCCCGACCGGCCGGGCGGTGGCCACCACCGCGGGCAACCTGCCCGCGCAGTGGGTCATTCACACCGTCGGGCCGGTCTGGTCCAAGGACGAGGACCGGTCCGCGCTGCTGGCCTCGTGCTACCGCGAATCCCTGCGCGTCGCCGACGAGTTGGGGGCGCGCACCGTCGCCTTCCCCGCGGTGTCCGCGGGGATCTACGGCTGGCCGATGGACGATGCCGCCCGCATCGCGCTCGGCACCGTCCGCGACGCGGGCGCGGCCGTCGAGGAGGCCCGCTTCGTGCTGTTCGGCGGCGAGGCCTTCGCGGTGTTCGAAACGGTCCTCGCCGGGCTGCGGTAGCCCGCGCCGGACGCGCCCCGAGCCCGGCCACTTGCCTCGCCCCGATCGGGTGAGCAGAATCGTGGCACGACCCTGCTTACTCGATTCAGCAGGGGCGGCGGACCGCGCGGGACCGGCTCGGCAGGGCACCGGCCGGCAGATGAAGGAGAAGTCCATGAAGCTCCACGTCCACGAAGAGGGCACCGGCGACCGCACCGCGATCGTCATTCACGGCGGTATGTCCGACCACGGGACCTGGCACGCCGTCACCGCGCGGCTGGTCGCGCAGGGCTACCGGGTGGTCGCCCCGGACCTGCGCGGCCACGGCCGCAGCCCGCGCGGCACGTACACGCCGGAACTGTTGGCCGAGGACCTCGTCGAGAACCTCCCCGAAGGTGCCGACGTCGCCATCGGGCACTCGCTGGGCGGCCTCGCGCTGTCCCTGGCGGTCGAGCGGCTGCGACCGGCCCGCGCGGTCTACTCCGACCCCGGATTCCTGCTCGGCAAGATGGAGTTCGCCACCAAGGACTTCATGGTGCGGATGGTTACCGAGGCCACGCCGGAGAGCATCCGCGCGATGAACCCGCGGTGGTCGGACGAGGACATCGCGGCCGAAGAGGCGGGCTTCGGGCGGTTCGACATCACGTTCTTCGACGCTCTGCAGAACTTCCCGGCGGACTACCTGCCGGTGCCGCCGGTCCGTCCGGCGCTCGTGCAGATCGGCGACCCGAGCCTGACGATCACCCCTCAGGCGGCCGCCGAACTGGAGAAGCGCGGCTTCGAAGTGCGCGTGGTCCCGAACGCCGGGCACTGCATCCACCGCGACGACATCGACGGCTTCATGCGGTCGCTGGACGGCTGGATCTGACGCGGAGCGATCGAAGCCCGCACCCGGCGGTTCTCCGCCACCGCACGCGAACGGCCCGTGGGGCAGCCCGAACAAGGGTGCCCCACGGGCCGTGCGGCGTTTCCGCGGGACTGGTCCGCCGCGGCGTTCCCGCAGGTGAGAGCACTCGGCGCGCCTATCATGCAGAAACGATCTTGATCAAATTTGATCGTCGGACTTCCCTGGTGATATGGCGTTTTCCGGATCCGGCATCCATCGGGTTGCCCTGCTGTCACTGCGTGTCCGAATACGGACGCTGGGTCGAAATCGACGGCCGCGCAATCGTTTCTGATCGATCATCAGGTGGTGAAGATCACACCATGATCGAACTCTGCCCGTGTCGCAGATCACATCCGAAGAGGCGTAGGATCGGCGCCGTTCCGGGTGCTTGTGAACCTGGTCACATGCTCACAAGCGAGCGGATCCGACCAGGCCAAACGGACGGAGAACGGCCGATGGAAGGGAGCAGTGCGGCATGAACCTCTACGCGCCGATCCTCGTGCTCGGGGGCATCGCCGCCGCGTTCGGCGTGGTCTCCCTCGTCGCGGGAGCGCTGACCGGTCCCAAGCGCTACAACCGCGCGAAGCTCGAGGCCTACGAGTGCGGTATCGAGCCGACCCCGCAGCCGACGGGCGGCGGGCGCTTCCCGGTGAAGTACTACCTGACGGCGATGCTCTTCATCATCTTCGACATCGAGATCGTCTTCCTCTACCCGTGGGCCGTCTACTTCGACTCGCTCGGCATCTTCGGCCTGGTCGAGATGGCCCTGTTCGTCCTCACCGTGTTCGTCGCGTACGCCTACCTGTGGCGCCGCGGCGGCCTGGAGTGGGACTGACCACGTGCCGTACCCGAGGTCCGGCTTTCCGTATACCGCACAGACACCGAACTGACGCAGGTGATCCAGGTGATCCCAGTGATCCAGGAGAGGCCATCCGATGGGTATTGAGGAGAAGCTGCCCAGCGGCTTCCTGCTCAGCACGGTCGAGGATCTCGCCGGCTACTTCCGCAAGAGTTCGTTCTGGCCCGCCACCTTCGGCCTCGCATGCTGCGCGATCGAGATGATGGCCACCGGCGCCGGGCGCTACGACCTGGCCCGGTTCGGCATGGAGGTGTTCCGCGCGTCGCCGCGGCAGGCCGACCTGATGATCGTCGCGGGCCGCGTGAGCCAGAAGATGGCGCCCGTCCTCCGGCAGATCTACGACCAGATGGCGGCACCGAAATGGGTGCTGTCGATGGGCGTTTGCGCTTCCTCCGGCGGCATGTTCAACAACTACGCGATCGTCCAGGGCGTCGACCACATCGTGCCCGTGGACATCTACCTCCCCGGCTGTCCGCCGCGTCCCGAGATGCTCATGGACGCCATCCTCAAGCTGCACGAGCAGGTCCAGCACATGCCCCTCGGTGTGAACCGCGTGCAGGCGGCCCGCGCCGCGGAGCAAGCCGCGCTGACCGCGGTGCCCACCATCGAGATGAAGGGGCTCCTGCGGTGACGACCGGCAACAACGGCAACAACGGCACCACCGGGAACGACGCCCCGGGCGGCGGCGCGGTTCCCGTGCCGCGCGAAGACCGCCCGGAGATCCTCGACGTGCGCCACGGCATGTTCGGCGCCAAGGGGTCCGGCGACACCTCCGGCTACGGCAATCTCGTCCGCACCGTCGCCCTGCCCGGGGCGGCGACGCGGCCGTACGGCGGCCCGCACAGCACGCCCGACCAGCGCACCGAAGGCGAATTCGACGTTGTCGCCGACGAGTTGGCCGGCGCGCTGGAGGAAGCCGGGCTGGCCTTCGACGACCTGGTCGACCGCGTCGTCGTCGACCGCGGCGAACTCACCTTCCACGTCCGCCGCGACGGCCTCCGCCAGGTCGCGCAGACGCTCCGCGACGACGCCGCGCTGCGCTTCGAACTGTGCAGCGGCGTCAGCGGTGTGCACTACCCGACCGACGAAGGCCGCGAACTGCACGCGGTGTACCACCTGCGTTCGATCACCCACAACCGCCAGGTCCGCCTGGAGACGGCCGCCCCCGACGCGGACCCGCACATCCCGTCGCTGGTGAAGGTGTATCCGACGCTCGACTGGCACGAGCGCGAGACCTACGACTTCTTCGGGATCGTCTTCGACGGCCACCCGGCGCTCACCCGCATCCTCATGCCGGACGACTGGCCCGGCCACCCGCAGCGGAAGGACTACCCGCTCGGCGGCGTCCCCGTCGAGTACAAGGGCGCCCAGATCCCGCCGCCCGACCAGCGGAGGTCGTACAGCTGATGTCGCACACCGACGAGTTCACCGGCACCCAGGAAGCACCGCAGGCGCAGGCCGCGGACGACACGCAGCAGGCGCCGGCCCGCGACACCACCGAGGGCCGCGTCTACACGGTCACCGGGTCGGACTGGGACGAGGTCGTCCAGGCCGCCGCGGACGCCGACGAGCGCATCGTCGTCAACATGGGTCCGCAGCACCCGTCCACGCACGGCGTGCTCCGGCTCATCCTGGAGATCGACGGCGAGACGGTCACCGAAGCCCGCTGCGGCATCGGCTACCTGCACACCGGCATCGAGAAGAACCTCGAGTACCGCAGCTGGACGCAGGGCGTCACCTTCGTGACGCGCATGGACTACCTGACTCCGCTGTTCAACGAGGCCGCCTACTGCCTCGGCGTGGAGAAGCTGCTCGGCATCACCGACCAGATCCCCGACCGGGCGAACGTCATCCGCGTCATGCTCATGGAGCTGAACCGCATCTCCTCGCACATGGTCTGCCTGGCCACCGGCGGCATGGAGATCGGCGCGCTCACCGTCATGACGTTCGGGTTCCGCGACCGCGAACTCATCCTCGACGTCTTCGAGATGGTCACCGGCCTGCGCATGAACCACGCCTACGTGCGGCCCGGCGGCCTCGCGCAGGACCTGCCGCCCGGCGCGGTCGACAAGATCCGCGAACTGGTCGAGGTGCTGCCCGGCCGGATCCGCGAGTACGAAATGCTCCTCAACGACAACCACATCTTCAAGGGCCGCACCGAGGGCATCGGCTACCTCGACCTGAGCGGGTGCCTGGCCCTCGGCGTCACCGGGCCCTGCCTGCGCAGCACCGGGCTGCCGCACGACCTGCGCAAGACGCAGCCGTACTTCGGCTACCAGGACTACGAGTTCGACGTGGCCACCGCGGACACCTGCGACGCGTACGGGCGCTACCTCGTGCGCATCGAGGAGATGAAGCAGTCCCTGCGGATCGTCGAGCAGTGCCTGGACCGGCTCAAGCCGGGCCCGGTCATGGTCGAGGACAAGAAGGTCGCCTGGCCCGCGCAGCTCGCGCTCGGCCCCGACGGCCTCGGCAACTCCCTCGACCACATCCGCACCATCATGGGCACCTCGATGGAGTCCCTGATCCACCACTTCAAGCTGGTGACCGAGGGCTTCCGGGTCCCCGCCGGCCAGGTGTACGCCGCGATCGAGTCGCCCAAGGGCGAACTCGGCGTGCACATGGTCAGCGACGGCGGCACCCGGCCGTTCCGCGTCCACTACCGCGACCCGTCGTTCACGAACCTCCAGTCCATGGCAGCCATGTGCGAAGGCTCCCAGGTCGCGGACGTGATCGTGGCCGTCGCGAGCATCGACCCCGTCATGGGAGGTGTCGACCGATGACCGACCTGGGCATGCCCCGCCTGCCCGCGCCGGGCTACCCCGCCGACGTCCGCGAGCGGCTCGAAGCCGATGCGCGGGAGATCATCGGCCGCTACCCGCAGTCGCGTTCGGCGCTCCTGCCGCTGCTGCACCTGGTACAGGCGGAGGAAGGGTTCGTCAGCCCGTCCGGCATCGAGTTCTGCGCGGAGATGCTGGACCTGACCACTGCCGACGTCACCGGGGTCGCGACGTTCTACACGATGTACCGGCGCGAGAAAGGCGGCGACTTCCACGTCGGCGTGTGCACCAACACGCTGTGCGCGGTCATGGGCGGCGACGAGATCTTCGCGACGCTCAAGGACCACCTCGGTGTCGGCAACAAGGGCACCACATCCGACGGATCGATCACTCTCGAGCACATCGAGTGCAACGCGGCGTGCGACTACGCGCCCGTGGTGATGGTCAACTGGGAGTTCTTCGACAACGTCACCCCGGCCTCCGCCAAGGACCTCGTCGACGAGATCCGGGCGGGCACCACGGTGACGCCGTCGCGGGGCGCGAAGCTGTGCAGCTTCCGGGAGACCGCGCGGATCCTGGCCGGCTTCCCCGACCCGCGCCCCGGCGCGGTCGACGAAGGCGGCGCGGGCGGTGCGCCGAGCCTCGTGGGGCTGCGCATCGCGAAGGGCCACAACCCCGACGGCGACGCGAAGACGGGGGCGTGACGGCCATGACCGACGCTACGAAATCCCCGGGCTCCCCGAGCTCCTCGATCCTCACCCCGGTGCTGTCCGAGCCGTGGGACGACGACAAGCCCTGGCGGCTGGACACCTACCTCAAGCACGACGGCTACCAGGGCCTCAAGAAGGCACTGGCCAAGCACCCCGACGAGGTCATCCAGACCGTCAAGGACTCCGGCCTGCGCGGCCGCGGCGGCGCGGGCTTCCCGACCGGCATGAAGTGGGGCTTCATCCCGCAGGGCGACGGCAACCCGCACTACCTCGTCGTCAACGCCGACGAGTCCGAGCCGGGGACCTGCAAGGACATCCCGCTCATGTACGCCAACCCGCACGTCCTCATCGAAGGCGTGATCATCGCGGCGTACGCGATCCGCTCCAGCCACGCCTTCATCTACCTGCGCGGCGAAGTCGTCTCGGTGCTGCGCCGGCTGCAGGCCGCCGTGCAGGAAGCCAAGGACGCCGGCTACGTCGGCCAGGACATCCTCGGGTCCGGCTTCGACCTGGAGATCACCGTGCACGCGGGCGCCGGGGCGTACATCTGCGGCGAGGAGACCGCGCTGCTCGATTCGCTGGAAGGGCGCCGCGGCCAGCCGCGGTTGCGGCCGCCGTTCCCCGCGGTGGCCGGCCTGTACGCGTCGCCGACCTGCGTCAACAACGTCGAGTCGATCGCGTCCGTGCCGGCGATCATGAACCGCGGCGTCGAGTGGTTCCGCGGCATGGGCTCGGAGAAGTCGCCCGGGTTCACGCTGTACTCGCTGTCCGGGCACGTCAAGCGGCCCGGCCAGTACGAGGCGCCGCTCGGCGTCACGCTGCGCGAACTCCTCGACCTGGCGGGCGGCGTCCGGGAAGGACACCGGATCAAGTTCTGGACGCCGGGCGGCTCGTCGACGCCGATGTTCACCGACGAGCACCTCGACGTCCCGCTCGACTACGAAGGCGTCGGCGCCGCCGGATCGATGCTCGGCACCAAAGCCCTGCAGATCTTCGACGAGACGGTGTGCGTCGTCCGCGCGGTCCTGCGGTGGACCGAGTTCTACGCGCACGAGTCGTGCGGCAAGTGCACGCCCTGCCGCGAAGGCACCTACTGGCTCGTGCAGATCCTCGAACGGCTGGAGAAGGGCGACGGCACCGAACAGGACCTGGAGACCCTGCTCGACGTCGCCGACAACATCAACGGCAAGTCGTTCTGCGCCCTCGGCGACGGCGCGGCGAGCCCGATCTTCTCCTCGCTCAAGTACTTCCGCGACGAATACGTGGCGCACCTGACGCACCGCAGCTGTCCCTTCGACCCCGCGGCCTCCACCGTGTGGGCCTCGAACCTGACGGGAGCGCAAGCCTGATGACCGTCACGACCAACTCTCCGGCGGGCGGTGCTCCCGCGCCGAAGCCGCAGGAGGACCTCGTCACCATCACGGTGGACGGGATCGAGGTCAGCGTCCCGAAGGGCACGCTGGTCATCCGCGCGGCCGAACTCCTCGGCATCCAGATCCCCCGGTTCTGCGACCACCCGCTGCTCGACCCGGTCGGCGCCTGCCGCCAGTGCCTGGTCGACGTGGAAGGCCAGCGCAAGCCGCTCGCGTCCTGCACCACCACCGTCACCGACGGCATGGTGGTGCGCACCCAGCTGTCCTCGCCGGTCGCCAAGAAGTCGCAGGACGGGGTGATGGAGCTGCTGCTCATCAACCACCCCCTCGACTGCCCGGTGTGCGACAAGGGCGGCGAGTGCCCGCTGCAGAACCAAGCGATGACGTCCGGCCGGACGACATCGCGGTTCGGCGAGGTCAAGCGCACCTACCCGAAGCCGCTGCCGATCTCGTCCGAGGTGCTGCTGGACCGCGAGCGGTGCGTGCTGTGCGCGCGCTGCACCCGGTTCTCCGACCAGATCGCGGGCGACCCGTTCATCGCGCTCATCGAACGCGGCGCGCTCCAGCAGGTCGGGATCTACGAGAAGCAGCCGTTCGAGTCCTACTTCTCCGGCAACACCATCCAGATCTGCCCGGTCGGCGCGCTCACCTCGGCGGCCTACCGGTTCCGCTCCCGCCCGTTCGACCTCGTGTCGTCGCCCACCGCGTGCGAGCACTGCGCCTCCGGATGCTCGCTCCGCGCCGACCACCGGCGCGGCCGCGTGATGCGGCGCCTCGCGGGCGACGAGCCCGAGGTCAACGAAGAGTGGAACTGCGACAAGGGCCGCTTCGCGTTCCGGTACGCGACCCTCGGCGACCGCATCACCACCCCGCTGGTGCGCGACCCGGAGACCGGCGAACTGGAAGCCGCGTCGTGGCCGGAGGCCCTCGCCGCCGCCGCGGAAGGGCTGACCGCGGCCCGCGGGCGCGCGGGTGTGCTGGCCGGCGGTCGGGTCACCGTCGAAGACGCTTACGCGTACGCGAAGTTCGCCCGCGTCGCGCTCGGCACCAACGACATCGACTTCCGGGCCCGGGAGCACAGCACCGAGGAGGCCGACTTCCTGGCCGCCGCCGTCGCCGGCACCGGCATGGGCGTCACCTACGCGGACCTGGAGAAGGCCCCCGCGGTGCTGCTCGCCGGGTTCGAGCCCGAGGACGAGTCGCCGATCGTGTTCCTGCGGCTCCGCAAGGCGGCCCGCAAGCACGGCCTGAGGATCTTCTCGATCGCGCCGTTCGCATCGTCCGGCCTCGTCCGCATGCAGGGCACGCTCCTGCGGGCGGCCCCCGGCCTGGAACCCGCGTGGCTCGACGCGTTGGCGACCGGCAGCGGCCTGGACGACCTCGGCCGGTCGGCCGCGGAACTCCTCGCCGAGAACGGCGCGGTGATCCTGGTCGGCGAACGCCTGGCCGGCATCCCGGGCGCGCTGTCCTCGGCCCTCGCGCTGGCCGAGGCCACGGGCGCCCGCCTCGCGTGGGTGCCGCGCCGCGCCGGGGAACGCGGCGCACTCGAAGCCGGCGCGCTCTACAACCTCCTCCCCGGCGGCCGCCCGGTCAGCGACCCGGCGGCCCGCGCCGAAGTAGCCGCGGCTTGGTCGGTCGCCGACCTCCCCAGCGGCTACGGGCTGGACACGGCGGCCATGCTGCGCGGCGTACGCGACGGCAAACTCGGCGCACTGGTCGTCGGCGGCGTCGAACCGGGCGACCTGCCCGACCCGGCGGCGGCGCTGGCCGCGCTGGACGCCGCACCGTTCGTGGTCAGCCTGGAACTGCGGCACAGCGAGGTCACCGAACGCGCCGACGTGGTGTTCCCGGTGTCCGCGGCCGCGGAGAAGGCCGGCACGTTCGTCGACTGGGAAGGCCGCGAACGGCCTTTCGCCTCGGTCCTCAAGCAGGACCAGGTGCTCCAGGACACCGGCACGGTGATGCCCGACCTGCGGGTCCTCAACTCGATCGCCGACGAAATGGACGTCCACCTCGGACTCCCCGACGTCGCCGCGGCCCGCCGCGAACTGCGCCGCCTCGGCGGCTGGGCGGGCGAACGCGCCGCCGCCCCGGCCGCACCGCTCCGCCGCCCGGCCGCCGAGCCGGGCACCGACGAAGCGGTGCTCGCGTCCTGGCGGCTGCTGCTCGACGAAGGCCGCGCGCAGGACGGCGAGTCCGCGCTGGCGGGCACGCGCCGCCGCCCGGTCGTCCGGCTGAGCGCCGCGACCGCGGCCCGGATCGGCGCGGCCGACGGCGGCGAAGTGACCGTCTCGACCGGCCGCGGCGGCGAGGTCACGCTGCCGCTCGTGGTCACCGAGATGGGCGACGACGTGGTGTGGATCCCGGCGAACTCGCCGGGATCGGCCCTGCACCGCGACCTCGGTGCGGTGCCCGGCGAGACGGTCCGGCTGCGCGCCGCGGTCCTGCCGCAGCAGCGGGCGTCGAACGGCACCGACGGCGCGGCCAACGGCACGGCGCTCGGTCCGCGCGGGCACGGCGCCGACGGGTCGCCGAACGGCACCGGCGTCAACGGCATCGGAGCCAACGGGACCGGCAGCAACGGCGCCGGGGCCGACGGCACGACCGGCGAGGAGGAGAGCTGATGCAACTCGCGGCTGATCCGGTCGGGTTCGCTTCCGATCCGTGGTGGCTGATCCTGTTCAAGGCGGTCCTGGTGTTCGCGTTCTGCGTCGTCATGACGCTGTTCGCGATCTGGTGGGAGCGCAAGGTCGTGGCGTGGATGCAGATGCGCATCGGCCCCAAGCACGTCGGGCCGCAGGGCCTGCTCCAGTCGCTCGCCGACGGCGTGAAGCTGGCGTTCAAGGAAGACATCATCGTCAAGGCCGCCGACAAGCCGGTCTACATCCTCGCGCCGGTCGTCGCGATGGTCCCCGCGTTCATGGCGTTCGCGGTGATCCCGATGGGCGGCGAGGTGTCGATGTTCGGACACCAGACGCACCTGCAGCTGACCGACCTGCCGGTGGGCGTGCTGTACATCCTGGCGACCGCGTCGGTGGGCATCTACGGCATCGTGCTGGCGGGCTGGTCGTCCGGGTCGACGTACCCGCTGCTCGGCTCGCTGCGGTCGACGGCGCAGATGATCTCGTACGAGGTCGCGATGGGCCTGTCGTTCGCCGGCGTGTTCCTCTACTCCGGCTCGATGTCCACCTCGGAGATCGTCCAGTCGCAGCACCAGACCTGGTACGCGGTGCTCCTGCCGGTGTCGTTCGTGATCTACGTGATCGCGATGATCGGCGAGACGAACCGGGCGCCGTTCGACCTTCCCGAGGCGGAAGGCGAACTCGTCGGCGGCTTCCACACCGAGTACTCGTCGCTGAAGTTCGCGCTGTTCTTCCTCGCCGAGTACGTCAACATGGTCGTCGTCTCGTCGCTGGCCACCACGCTGTTCCTCGGCGGGTACCACGCGCCGCCGCCGATCACCGCGGTGTGGGAGGGCGCCAACAGCGGCTGGTGGACGCTGCTCTGGTACTTCCTCAAAGTCCAGCTCTTCCTGTTCCTCTTCATCTGGCTCCGCGGCACGCTGCCCCGCCTGCGCTACGACCAGTTCATGCGCCTGGGATGGAAGGTGCTCATCCCGACGTCGCTGGTGTGGCTCATGCTCGTGGCCACCGTGCGGGCGCTCAAGAACGAGGGCTACGACTACCGCAACATCGTGCTCGGCATCGCCGGCGCGATCATCGTCCTCCTCGTGCTGTCGGTCCTGTGGGACATGGTCCGCGGCGCCGACGAGGACGAGGAGAAGCCCGAGCCGCTGCCCGGCACGCCCGGCGCCGCGGTGCCGTTCGACCCGATGGCCGGCGGATTCCCGGTGCCCCCGCTGCCCGGTCAGGAACTCCCGCCCGTACCGCGCCGCAACATCCGGCGCGCCACCGTGAGCGTCGGCGGCGGCTCGTCCGAGAGCCCGGACGACGGGCAACCCCCTGCCAGTGCACCGTCCCCCGCGAACCCGACGGACAAGGAGGTATGACCGTGGGCAACTTCCTGGGACCCGTCGCGGGCTTCGGCGTCACCTTCGCGACCATGTTCAAGAAGGCGAACACCGAGTTCTACCCCTTCGAGAAAAAGCCCACCGCCCCGCGGTTCCACGGCCGGCACCAGCTCAACCGGCACCCGGACGGGCTGGAGAAGTGCGTCGGCTGCGAACTGTGCGCGTGGGCCTGCCCGGCGGACGCGATCTACGTCGAAGGCGCGGACAACACCGAGGAAGAGCGGTTCTCCCCCGGTGAGCGCTACGGCCGCGTCTACCAGATCAACTACCTGCGCTGCATCTTCTGCGGCCTGTGCATCGAGGCGTGCCCGACCCGGGCGTTGACGATGACGAACCAGTACGAACTCGCGGACACGACCCGGGCGAGCCTGATCTTCACCAAGGAGCAGCTCCTCGCCCCGCTGCACGAAGGCATGGTCGCCCCGCCGCACGCCATGTACCCGGAGATGGAAGAACGGGACTACTACCTCGGCAAGGTCACCGAGGCGGCCCCGGGCACGGTCACCCAGGGACAGGCGGGCGAGCCGGGCGAGGCCGCCGAGGACGCGTCCGCGGACGTCCACGACGACCACGAAGCGGGTGTCCGATGACCATGGCTGCGGACGGGCTGTCCGGGGGCGTCGTCCTCGCGGAACAGCTCACCAGAACGTCGACCGGCGAGGCGGTGCAGTTCTGGATCCTCGCCACCGTCGCGCTGCTCGGCGCGCTCGGCACGGTCGCCATGAAGAAAGCCGTGCACAGCGCGCTGTGCCTGGCCGCCACCATGCTGTGCCTGGCGGTCTTCTACATGGCGCAGGGCGCGGTCTTCCTCGGCGTCGTGCAGATCGTCGTCTACACCGGCGCGATCATGATGCTGTTCCTGTTCGTGCTCATGCTGGTCGGCGTCTCCTCGGCGGACTCGCTCAAGGAGACGCTGCGCGGCCAGCGCGTCGCGGCGATCCTCGCGGGCCTCGGTTTCGGCATCCTGCTGGTGGCGGGCATCGCCAACGCGTCGCTCGGCAACTTCGCCGGGTACGGCGGCGGGACGTCGCCGGCCGGTGCGCAGGAGACCGACCCGCAGGTGGTCGCCGCGATGCGCGAGGGCAGGAACGTGGAAGGCCTCGCGCACCTGATCTTCACCCGCTATGTGTGGGCGTTCGAGATCACCAGCGCCCTGCTGATCACCGCGGCGCTCGGCGCGATGGTGCTGGCGCACCGCGAGCGCCTCAAGCCGCGCAAGACGCAGCGGGAGCTGTCCGAGGCGCGCGTGCGAGAGAACATCAACCTCGCGCCGCTGCCCGCGCCGGGCGTCTACGCCCGGCACAACGCGGTCGACATCCCCGCGCTGCTGCCCGACGGCACGATCTCCGAGCTGTCGGTCAACGCCACGCTGCGGGCCCGCGGCCAGGTGCGCGACGTCAGCCGCGAACCGGTGCACCGGGTCGCCGAGCTGGAGGAGAGCGCCGAGGTGTGGATGGAGCAGCGCGGCGACGTGCCGACGGCCCGCCACGAGGGCGAGGAAGGCCCGGACGGCGGCACCGAACCGCAGGAGCCCGAGGCCGGCGACGGCACCGGCTCCGGCTCGGGTCCGGCCGCCGGGGACCCTGACGCGGCCGGGACCGCCCACGGCGACTCGGTCGCGGCCGGCGCAGGATCGAAGGAGTCGCGCTCATGAACCCGGCCAACTACCTGTACTTGGCGGCGCTGCTGTTCACCGTCGGCGCGGCCGGCGTGCTGATGCGCCGGAACGCGATCGTCGTGTTCATGTGCATCGAACTGATGCTCAACGCGACGAACCTGGCGTTCGTGACGTTCGCGCGGATGCACGGCAACTACGACGGCCAGGTCATCGCGTTCTTCACGATGGTCGTCGCGGCCGCCGAAGTCGTGGTCGGCCTGTCGATCATCATCGCCATCTTCCGCAGCCGCCGGTCGGCCTCGGTCGACGACGCCAACCTGATGAAGTGGTAGGGGACTGGTGACGCAAACCTTGGCAACCGGCGTGCTGCTCGCCACCTCGGGTGAGGGGGCGGAAGGCGGCGGTGGAGTGCACTCGGTCGCGGCGAGCGGCGTGTTCGACGCGACCTGGCTGGTGATCGCGCTGCCGCTGCTCGGCGCGGCGGTCCTGCTGCTCGGCGGCAGGCGTACCAACAAGTTCGGGCACTGGCTCGGAACGGCGCTCGCGCTCGGATCGTTCGCGGTCGGGCTCGTGCTGTTCGCGGGCATGCTCGACAAGAGCGGCGCCGACCGGTCGGTGAACCAGCACCTGTGGGACTGGATCCAGGTCGGCGGCTTCCAGGCCGAAGTCGGGCTGCACTTGGACCAGCTGTCGATGGTCTTCGTGCTGCTGATCACGGGTGTCGGGTCGCTGATCCACATCTACTCGATCGGCTACATGGCGGAAGACCCCAACCGGCGACGGTTCTTCGCCTACCTGAACCTGTTCGTCGCCTCGATGCTGCTGCTGGTCCTGGCGAACAACTACCTGCTGCTGTACGTCGGCTGGGAAGGCGTCGGCCTGGCGTCCTACCTGCTGATCGGGTTCTGGCAGCACAAGCCGTCGGCGGCGACCGCGGCGAAGAAGGCGTTCATCATGAACCGCGTCGGCGACCTCGGTCTGGCCGTCGCGATCTTCCTGATGTTCACCACGTTCGGCACGTTCTCCTTCGACCAGGTGCTGAGCGGGAACGCGCAGGCGTCGGACGGCACGTTCACCGGCATCGGCCTGATGCTGCTGCTCGCGGCGTGCGGCAAGTCCGCGCAGTTCCCGCTGCAGGCCTGGCTCGGGGACGCGATGGAGGGCCCGACGCCGGTCTCCGCGCTGATCCACGCGGCGACGATGGTCACCGCGGGCGTGTACCTGATCACCCGGTCCGCCGAGATCTTCAACGCGTCGCCGGACGCGCAGCTCGCGGTCACCATCGTCGGCGCGATCACCGTGCTGTTCGGGGCGATCGTCGGCTGTGCGAAGGACGACATCAAGAAGGCGCTCGCCGCGTCGACGATGTCGCAGATCGGCTACATGATCCTGGCCGCCGGCCTCGGCCCGATCGGCTACGCATTCGCGATCATGCACCTGGTCACGCACGGCTTCTTCAAGGCCGGGCTGTTCCTCGGCGCCGGATCGGTCATGCACGGCATGAACGACGAGGTCGACATGCGGCGGTACGGGGGCCTGCGCAAGTACATGCCGGTCACGTTCGTCACGTTCGGCCTCGGTTTCCTGGCGATCATCGGCTTCCCGCTGCTGTCCGGCTACTTCACCAAGGACAAGATCATCGAGGCGGCGTTCGCGAAGGGCGGCACGAGCGGGTACATCCTCGGCTCGGTCACCTTGGTCGCGGCGGCACTGACCGCGTTCTACATGACGCGCGTGATGCTCATGACCTTCTTCGGCCGCGAGCGGTGGAAGGAAGCGCCGGTCGGCGCGCCGAGCGACTGGCACGAGCCACACCCGCACGAGTCGCCGGCGACGATGACCGTGCCGATGATCGTCCTGGCGTTCGGATCGGTGTTCGCGGGCGGGCTGTTCGTGCTCAACGACTCGTTCGTGAAGTGGCTGACCCCGGTGACCGGGTTCAGTCACGGCGACCTGCCGTTCAGCGAATGGGCGGTCACCGGCATGGCGGTCGCGATGGTGGCGCTCGGCGTGCTGATCGCCTACCTGCAGTTCGCACGCCGCGAGGTGCCGGCGGTGGCGCCGCACGGCTCGTTCGTCACGGTGGCGGCCCGCAAGGATCTGTACCAGGACCAGATCAACGAAGGCCTGGTCATGCGGCCCGGCCAGTACCTGACGCGCTGGCTGGTATGGCTGGACCTGCGCGGCATCGACGGATTCGTGGGCGGGCTTGCCGCGTTCATCGGCGGCACGTCGGCGCGGGTGCGGAAGGTGCAGACCGGGTTCGCCCGTTCGTACGCGCTGTCGATGTTCGGCGGCACGGCCATCGTGGTCGCGGCGACGCTGATGGCGAGGATGGCGTGATGGCCCGCCGGTACTCCGGGGCCGCGCGCTGCGCCACGCCCCTTCGGCTCCCTGATACGGCACGGCACGCGGCGGAGGGATTGCGATGAACGGCCACTTCCCCTGGCTGACGGTGATGGCGGCGGTGCCCTTCGCGGGCGCCCTGGCCGTCGCCGTGCTTCCGGCCGCCAAGCGCACTCTCGCGAAGAACCTCGCACTGCTGGTCACGCTGGTCGAACTCGTGCTGGCGATCATCGTCACGGTGAAGTTCTCGCCGGACGGCGACCGCTTCCAGATGACCGAAAGCTATGCGTGGATCAAGTCGTTCGGCGTCCACTGGTCGCTGGGCGTGGACGGGATCGGCGTCGTGCTGATCCTGCTGACCGCGGTGCTCATGCCGATCCTGATCCTCGCGTCGTGGCACGACGCGGACGGGCCGCAGGTGCGGATGGACGGCACCGCGGGCGAGTCGGCGGCGCCGCGGTCGACGCATGCGTTCTTCGCGCTGATGCTGGCGGTCGAGGCGATGGTGGTGGTGTCGTTCGCGGCCACCGACGTCTTCGTCTTCTACATCTTCTTCGAAGCCATGCTGATCCCGATGTACTTCCTCATCGGCGGCTTCGGCGGCGCGCAGCGGTCGTACGCGGCGGTCAAGTTCCTGCTCTACAACCTGCTCGGCGGCCTGGTCATGCTGGCCGCCGTGGTCGGGCTGTACGTCACCACCGCCGACCACGACCTGGCCGGCCCCGGCCAGGGCACGTTCGACCTGGCGCGCATCGCGCAGGCGGTGTCGACCGGCGAACTCCACATCAGCCCGGGCGCCGAGAAGGCGATGTTCCTCGGGTTCATGTTCGCGTTCGCGATCAAGGCGCCGCTGTGGCCGTTCCACACCTGGCTGCCGGACACCATGACGGAGGCCACGCCGGGCGTCGCGGTGCTGGTGACCGCGATGGTGGACAAGGTCGGCACGTTCGCGATGCTGCGGTTCTGCCTGGAGCTGTTCCCGAACGCGTCGAAGACGTTCGCGCCGCTGGTGATCACGCTGGCGGTGATCGGGATCATCTACGGGGCGCTGCTCGCGGTCGGGCAGACCGACATCAAGCGGCTCATCGCCTACACGTCGATCTCCCACTTCGGCTTCATCATCATGGGCATCTTCGCCCTGACCAGCCAGGGCCACTCGGGCGCGACGCTCTACATGGTCAACCACGGCTTCTCGACGGCGGCGCTGCTGCTGATCGCGGGCTTCATGATCACCCGCCGGGGCAGCAAGACGATCGCCGACTTCGGCGGCGTGCAGAAGGTCGCACCCGTGCTCGCGGGCACGTTCCTGGTGGCCGGCCTGGCGACCCTGTCGCTGCCCGGGCTGGCGCCGTTCGTCAGCGAGTTCCTGGTGCTGGTCGGCACGTTCTCGCGCTACCAGGCGGCGGGCATCGTGGCGACGGTCGGCATCATCCTCGCCGCGCTGTACGTCCTGGTGCTCTACCAGCGCACCATGACCGGCCCGGTCAAAGCGGGCGTCGAGAAGATGCGGGACCTGAACGTGCGCGAGCTGGTCGTGGTCGCGCCGCTGCTCGCGCTGCTGCTGGTCCTCGGCGTCTACCCGAAGCCGATTCTGGACGTGGTCAACCCGGCGGTGGACGACACGCTGAGCCAGGTCGAGAAGACCGATCCGAAACCGGCGCACCCGATCTCGAACTCGGTCCAGGTGCCCGTCGAGCAGGCAGCCGCCGTCACCCCCCTCGGAGGCAACAAGTGAGCGCGGTAGTGAGTGCGGTACCGCAACTCGCCGCGGCCGTGCAGGCGCCGCACATCGAGTACGGCGAACTCTCGCCGATGCTCATCGTGTTCGGTGCCGCGGTGGCCGGGGTGCTGGTCGAGGCGTTCGTGCCGCGCAAGGCGCGCTACGCGACGCAGCTGGTGGTCGCGCTCGGCGGCATGGCGGCGGCCTTCGCCGCCGTGCTGGCGCTGCACGGCAGCCGGGAGGTCGCCGCGGTGGGCGCGGTGGCTGTGGACGGGCCGGCGCTGTTCCTGCAGGGCACGCTGCTGCTGCTGGGCATCGTGTCGGTCCTGCTGATCGCCGAACGGCGCCTGGAGCCCGGCGGGGACGCCTTCGCGGCGCAGGCCGCCGCGGCGCCCGGCAGCGCGCAGGAGCGCGAGGCGACGGCGGCGGGGCTGCACCAGACCGAGGTGTTCCCGCTGACGATGTTCGCGCTCGGCGGCATGCTGCTGTTCCCCGCCGCGAACGACCTGCTGACCATGTTCGTGGCGCTGGAGGTCCTGTCGCTGCCGCTGTACCTGCTGTGCGGGCTCGCCCGGCGCCGGCGGCTGCTGTCCCAGGAAGCCGCGCTGAAGTACTTCCTGCTCGGCGCGTTCTCCTCGGCGTTCTTCCTGTTCGGCGTGGCGCTGCTGTACGGCTACTCGGGTAGCGTCCGGCTGGACC
This sequence comes from Uniformispora flossi, assembly GCF_049534875.1. NCBI lineage: Bacteria > Bacillati > Actinomycetota > Actinomycetes > Kitasatosporales > Streptomycetaceae > Uniformispora > Uniformispora flossi. Next base: position 284,023 of record NZ_JBMULZ010000004.1, on the reverse strand, counting down.
GGATCGCGGTGGCGACCGGCGGGGCGATGGACAACGATGCCCTGCTGCTGATCGGTCTCGCGATGGTCGCGGTCGGCCTGCTGTTCAAGGTCGGCGCGGTGCCGTTCCACTCGTGGACGCCGGACGTGTACCAGGGCGCGCCGACGCCGATCACCGGTTTCATGGCGGCGGCCACCAAGGTGTCCGCGTTCGGTGCGCTGCTGCGGTTCTTCTACGTGGCGATGCCGGGCATGAAGTGGGACTGGCGGCCGGTGATGATGGGCGTCGCGATCGTCACGATGATCGCGGGCGCGGTCATCGCGATCACCCAGACGGACGTCAAGCGCATGCTGGCGTACTCGTCGATCGCCCACGCGGGTTTCATCCTGACCGGCATGGTCGCGGCCACCGAGGCCGGCGCGTCGTCGACGCTGTTCTACCTGGTCGCCTACGGCTTCGTCACTCTGGGTGCGTTCGCGGTGGTCACGCTGGTGCGCGACGCGGGCGGCGAAGCGACCCACCTGTCCCGTTGGGCGGGCCTCGGAAGGCGCTCTCCGCTGGTCGCCGGGGTCTTCGCGATCTTCCTCCTGGCATTCGCCGGAATCCCGCTGACCAGCGGTTTCTCCGGGAAGTTCGCGGTGTTCCAGGCGGCGGCGGACGGCGGTGCCGGACCGCTTGTGATCGTGGGTGTGCTGTGTTCTGCCATCGCCGCGTTCTTCTATGTCCGAGTCATCGTGCTCATGTTCTTTTCGGAGCCGAAAGCGGACGGTCCGACGGTGGTTGTGCCCAGCGTCATGACCACCGCTGCCATCGCCTTGGGGGTAGCGGTTACCGTGGTGCTTGGCATCCTGCCGCAGCCCGTTTTGGACCTTGCGGACAAGGCCGCCTTGTTCGTCCATTAGTCACCAGGCGCAGACACACTGCGCGACCATGAGGAGTGCACCGGCATGACGATCGTGGGGCCCTTCGGGCTGAGCGTCCATGACGGTGTATTGGACGCGGAGATCCGCGCCGGGATGGCGGCCGTGGAGCAGGAGCTGCTCGCCGCCACGAAGAGCGAGTTCCCGTACCTCACGCAGACCTCGCGGCATTTGGTGGAGGCGGGCGGAAAGCGTTTCCGCCCGCTCCTCACCCTCCTCGCGGCCCAGTTCGGCGACCCGCAGGCGCCCGGCGTGGTGCCGGCCGCGGTGGTGTGCGAGCTGACCCACCTGGCCACGCTGTACCACGACGACGTCATGGACGAGGCGGCGCTGCGGCGCGGCGCGCCGAGCGCGAACGCCCGCTGGGACAACTCGGTGGCGATCCTCACCGGCGACTTCCTGTTCGCCCGCGCGTCGGAGATCGTCGCCGACCTCGGCGACGAGGCGGTGCGGATCCAGGCCCGTGCGTTCGCCCGTCTGGTGACCGGCCAGATCCGCGAGACGGTCGGCCCCAACCCGGGCGACGACCCGGTCGAGCACTACCTGGCGGTCATCGCCGACAAGACCGGCTCGCTGATCGCCACCGCGGGCCAGTTCGGCGCCATGTTCGCGGGCGCCGACGACCACGTCGTGGACATCCTGGCCCGCTACGGCGAACGCATCGGCGTGGCCTTCCAGCTCGCCGACGACATCCTCGACATCGCCAGCGACTCCACCGAGTCCGGCAAGACCCCCGGCACCGACCTCCGCGAGGGCGTCCCGACGCTGCCGGTCCTCCACCTGCGCGCCACCGCAGGGCCCGCAGACGTCCGCCTCGTGGAGCTGCTCTCCGGCCCCCTCGCGGACGACGCCGACCACGCCGAGGCCTTGGCCCTCCTGCGTGCCCACCCGGCCCTGGAGCGCGCCCGCCAGGACACCCGCCGCTACGCCGAGGAGGCGTGCGAGGTCCTGGCTCCGCTCCCGGAGGGCGCGGCGAAGACCGCGCTCACCTCGCTGTGCGAACTGGTGGTCGAACGCAGCTGCTGAGCGGCTGCTCGGCTCCGCCCGCGCTGTGCGGGAACGCCGGCGGTCGGCTCCCCGGGGGCCGCTCCCGTGCCCGTCTCCGCGTGCACCTGTGACAGGGCGGTCGACCCGCGCGGTTCGCTAGCCTGTGCGCCCAGGAGCCGTCCACCGGGGGACAGGCGGCTGATCGGGGGGATCGTGACACGCGCGCAGATCGCGCACCCCAAGGTTCTGAACGGCCTGTGCATCGGGCTCGGTCTGCTGCTCGTGGTGGAGATGTTCGGCTGGCTGCTCTACCTGGTCATGGTCGACAGCTTGCACGAGGGCTTCAACACCAACACCATGCCCGCGCTGACCGGGCCGTTGTGGGGGCCGTCCACGGTGCAGGGCTATGGCGTTCCGTCAAAGGGCAGGGATGTCTCCGGACAGATCGCCCTGCTGGTGGCCGTGCTCGACTTCTGCGCGGTGTTCGGACTGGCCGTCCGCTCGGTGGCCGTGCGCTCGCGGGCCTTCACGGCTACGGCGGTCGCCCACGCGCTGCTGCTGACCTGGATGCTCGTCCTCGGCGTGCTCGGATATCCGGTCGTCACGGCGGTGGTCTGGCTCGGCCTCATCGTGGGTTACTGCGCGGCGATCCGCCGCGTCGCCCCCGTCCTGGAGCGCTGACCGGCCCGGGTGCGTCCTCGGCCAGCGCTCCCAGCGCCGACTCCAGGAACAGCCGGATGGCGCCCAGCTGGTTCTCGTCGAAGTCCCGCAGCGGCGCCGTCGTCCGCGCGATCAGCGGGCCGAACCACTGCCGGCCCAGCGTCTTGGCCCGGTCCTCGACCGTGAGCAGGACGCGTCGGCGGTCCTGCGGGTCGCGGGTGCGGGCGATCAGGCCGAGGCTTTCGAGGCGGTCGAGAACGGCCGTCGTCCCGGCGGAGTTGAGGCCGAGGCCGGTGGCGACGAGCCCGGCTGTCGCGGGAGTTCCGGCGCGTTCCGCATCCAGCAGGCAGACGAGGGCCCGCACGTCGGTCGGGTGCATCCCGTGCGCCGCGGCGAATTCGTTCTGACGCAGGCCGTATTCGACGGTCACCGCGCGAAGCAGGTGGAAGAGCGCCAGATCGTCGGCGCGGCCGGACGGCGGCAAGGCCGCGTCCCGCGGGGTGCCCGCGCCTCCGTCGGGCGACCCTTCCCGTCCCCCCGCAGCGTTCTCGCGACTCTCCCGCGCATCCGTCGCCATCCAGTCCGCCCTCCGCACTTGTCCCCGCGACCCGCACTCCGCATATTATCTCGCTCATCGAGATAATAGCTCGGCGAGACATATGCCGACGCGGTCTCGTCGACGTCACCGTTCCTCGGCCCAGTCGAGAGGGAAGTCCGCCATGCCCCGAAGCAACTCGACCACCGACACCGCCTTCCACCGCGCATATTCCGCCGTCCTCGCCGCCCGCTGGCCCGCCGAGGCCGAGTCCGCCGTCGTGGACACGCCCTACGGGACCACGCACGTGATCAGCCACGGCCCGCCCGACGCCCCGCCGCTCGTCCTGCTCCCCGGCGGCGGCGCCACCGCGGCGGTCTGGTTCGCCACCGCGACCGCGCTCGGTGCCGCGCACCGCGTGCACGCCGTCGACACCGTCGGCGAGCCCGGACGCAGCATCGCCGCCTCCGACCGGCCCATCGCCCGCATCGCCGACCAACTGGCCTGGCTCGACCAGGTACTCGAGGCGCTGACCGGGACCGCGCAGCCCGTCGCACTGGCCGGGCACTCGTACGGCGCCTGGAGCGCCCTGCACTATGCCCTCCACGCCCCCGAACGCCTCCGCGCCCTCGCGCTCGTCGACCCGACGAACTGCTTCACCGGGTTCGCCCCCCGCTTCCTCCTGCGCGCCGTACCGGTGCTCCTCCGCCCGAGCCCGGCCCGCAACCGGGCCTGGCTCCACTGGGAGACCCACGGCGCGGAACTCGATCCCGCGTGGGTGGACCTGTATGCCGAAGGCGCGACCTTCCCGTCGGCAAAGCCGCTCACCGGCCCACGGCCCCGCGCCGAGGCACTGCGGGCGATCCGCGTCCCCACCCTGGTCGCTCTCGCCGCCGAGAGCCGCGCACACGACTCCCGCAAGGTCGCGCGGGCCGCGGAAGGCCTGATTCCGGGCCTGCGGACGACCCTGGTCCCCGACGCCACGCACTACACCATCGGCGTCGACCCGCCCGCGCGACTGCTTGCCGACCTGGCCGACTTCCTGGCCCCCCGCCCGACGACGCGTGGCTGACGCGGCAGACTCCACCCCATGGCCATCACCCAGCAACTCGCCCGGGTCACCCCGGCCTACCTGGACGAGTGCCGCGCCACGGCCGCGCGAACGCCGAACGGATCGCCGGGCTGGTCCCCGCCGGACGCGGACACACTCGACACCGGCTGGGCCGTCTGGGGCCTTGTGAAAGCCTGGCCCGTCCTCGGCGGCGACCCGCAGCACGGGGACGCGCTCCGCCGCAGCATCGACGGCGACCCGGACGGCACCGGCCCCGACGTCGAGTTCCTCGACCACTACGACGTCTACGACGGCTTCGGCCGGCCTCCCGCACTGCTGACTCCCGCCGCCGTCGCCGAGACGGCCGCGGCTCTGGACGCCCTCGACGCGTTCGCGCTCGCCTGCGTCCTCGACCGGCTCGCCGGGCAGGACCCGCGCGAAGCCGCCGTCCTGTGCGGCTTCGGGGAGTACTCCGACGACCTGGTCCGCTACCTCCGAGCCCACTTCGACGCCTTGCGCGACTTCTACCGCGGCGCCGCGCACCGCCGTCTCGCGGTCGTCGTCTGGATCGACTGATCGGCCGGTCGGCATCCGGCCGGGCGGCAAGGGACCCGCAAGGAAAAATCCCCGCGGATCAGGCGGGGCCGCGGCCCCGCCTGGTAGGACTGGGACATGCAGGAGACCTGGGCGCAGTCGGCAATCGACAGCTTCATCGCCGCGTTCAACGCGGCGAGCGACGACCACGTCCCCGAGCTGCTGACCCGGGCGCTGACCCCCGACGTGGTGTTCTGGGGCCCGTTCGGCCGCAGCGACGGCATCGACGCCGTCGAGCGGTTCGTGTGCGACATGCGGCGCCACCCCGACGGCCCCGGCACGATGAGCCGCTGCTCGGACGTCGACATGCCCGGCGAATGGGCGCGCTACCGCTGGCTCTACCGCATGCCCGACGGCAGCCGGCGGCTCACCGGAACCGACGTGGTGCACCTGCGTCGGCAGCGCATCGATCAGATGATCGTGTTCGGCGCCGACCCCGGTTCGTCGGAGAGCTGAACCAGTTCCTCCCCGGTGCGGTACGGCAGGTCCACCTTGACACCCAACGCCTGGAATCCGTAGTCGAGTTGGTCGCACCACTCGGGCGGCACCCGCTCCCACGCCGCTTGCGCCACCCGCCGGTCGTGCCGGTCACCGGAGATGGTGCCCTCGACGACGAGTGCCCCCTCGTCGCCGTACAGGTTCGGGAAGACCCGGAACACCCACGCGTCGCCCGCGACACGTAGCGCGAACACCGGCTGCCGCCGCCGCACTTGCAGCGTTGCCCGCACCGCTGTCCGCCCGTGCGCCAGCACCCGCCACGGCGGCTCCGGCCGGTACAGGTGGTGCAGATCGGAGAACAACTCGCGGCACAACCGGTCGTAGTCGGCGACGGTGCGCGCCAGTCCGGCGAAGTCGTCCGCGATGTCCGAGAGTTTGTCGGCCGAATCGATCGCGTGTTCCCCGCGGGCAAGGTCCTCGCGCACCTGTTCCTCCAGGAACGTGCCCAGCACGCCCACCCGGCGTCCGGCACCGATGTGTGTACAAGCGCTGAGGCAACCCTGGTGGAAAGCGCGGTAATCCTCGTGCAAGTCCATGCCGGCTATTCAACCGGCTGCCGCCGCGCGCGGACATGAGCCGGTGCCGTCGTGCGGGTTCCGCGGCGGCCGCGCAGCGCGTCCGCGGAGAAGACCGCCAACGCGCAGCACACCAGCGCGAAGCCGACCCACGAGGCGGCCGACATCGGCTCCCCGCGGACACCCACGCCGATGGACAGCTGGATCACCGGGTTCACGTAGCCCAGCAGACCGAACATCGAGAGGGGGATCCGCCCCAGCGCGGCCACCCGCAGCAGGCTCGGCACCGCGGTGATCAGCCCCGCGGCCGGCAGCAGCACCAGCAGCGCGATTGGGCTCACGCCACCGAACGCACGGGTGCCCCCGCACAGGATGACCGCCAGGCCCACCGGGCAGAGCACCGCCAACTCGATCGCCGTTCCGGCCACCGCCGGTACCGGACGCCGTTTGCGGACCAGGCCGTAGGCGGCGACGGTTCCGGCGATGGCGAAGGCCAGCCACGGCACGTGGCCGTATCCGACGGTCAGCACCGCCAACGCCGGGACGGCCAGCGCGCATGCGCACCACTGCGGCCCGCTCAGCCGTTCCCGCAAGAGCCCGACGCCGAGGAGTGCACCGGCGATCGGCCCGATCAGCAAGGCCAACGAAGCTTCGACGACACGGCCGGAGACCACCGCGTACACGTAGACGGCCCAGGACGAGCCGAGCAGGACACCTCCGACCGCCAGCGACCGCAGATCCGCGGGGGACCGCAGCAGCCGGGCGGCGTCGGCACGGCTGCCCGGATGCGCGGCGGCGAACAGCCCGGCGACCACGAACGACCACACCACCCGGTGCGCGACGATCGCATCGGTCTCCATGGCATCCAGCAGCGGCCAGAACAACGGCTGGGTGCCCCAGATGAGTTGCCCGACGACGGCATAGGCGGTCCCGGCCTTCCGGCCCTCGTTCAGGCCCTCGTTCAGGCCCTCGTGCCGGTCCTTGTGTGCCACGCCCGCTCGCGCCCCCTCCCGCCCCGAGACGGCCGCTCCGGTCACCGTGGCGAGGCTAGGCCGCCGCCGGACCCGGAACGCGCGTTCCCTCAAAAGCCGCGTGAACTGGCCACCCCCTGCGGCCACCCTTCCCGCACACGCAGGCCAAACAGCCGCTCTATGGGGGCACACCCCACCCCCGCCCCTCCGGCAAACCGGCTGGGCACAGCACACACCCTCCGGGCACGATCCCCTCATGGACGGTACGTGGGACGACACGCGCACGGCAGCCCCTGCCGCACCCGGACGGCAAGGCGGCTTCTGGCGTCAATTGGGCTATCTCTACTCCGGACTCCCGGTCGGCATCGCCGCCTTCGTGGTCGTGGTGAGCGGACTCGCCTTCGGCGCCAGTCTGCTCGTGCTGCTCGTCGGCATCCCGGTGCTCGCCGGCACGCACGGGATGGCGCGGGTCTTCGCGGGCCACGAGCGCCGACGCGTGGAGAACGCCACCGGCCGCCCGCTCCCGCCGCACCACTACGGCGTCCCCGGGCAAGTCGCCCCCACCCGCTGGTGGGCGGTCCTGCGGGACCCGCAGGCGTGGCGCGACACGGCACACGCACTGCTGGCGTTCCCGGTGCGGGTGATCACCTTCTCGCTCACCCTCACCTGGACCGTCGGCGGCCTGGGCGAACTGACCTACGGCCTGTGGTCCGGGCCGATCCCGCGCGACGACGGCCAAACGGGCCTGCTGGACCTCATGTTCGGCGTCTCCTCCCGCGCCGCCGACATCGGCTTCAACACCGCCGTCGGCGTCGTCCTGCTGGCGACCACCGTGCCGATGGTCCGCGGCCTCACCGCCGTCCAGACCGGGCTGGCCCGCTGGCTGCTGACCAACGAAGCCGCCGCCCTGCGCGCCCGCACCCGGCAGCTCGCCGACGGCCGGCGCAGCGCCGTCGCCGCTGAAGCCCAGACACTGCGCCGCCTCGAACGCGACCTGCACGACGGGCCCCAGCAGCGGCTGGTGCGGCTCAACATGGACCTCGAAGCGGTCGCCCGCCGCCTCGATGCCGAGGACCCGACGCGGGCCCGGGTGCTCGTCGACGACATGATCACGCAGAGCCACGAGGCGCTCGCCGAACTCCGCGCGCTGTCCCGGGGGATCGCGCCGCCGGTGCTCGCCGACCGCGGCCTGCGCGCCGCGCTCGCGCAGGCCGCTGGGCGGTCGCCTGTGCCGGTGACGCTGGCCAGCGAGATCGCCGACGGGCAGCGGTTCGCCTCCGCCGTGGAGAACACCGCCTACTTCGTGGCCAGCGAAGCGCTCGCCAACGCCGCCAAGCACTCCGGCGCGAGCCGCTGCGATGTCTCCGTGCGGGCCGACCGCGACACCCTGCACCTGCGGATCGCCGACGACGGCCGCGGCGGCGCGCACATCGGCAAGGGCCACGGACTCGCGGGCCTCGCCGACCGGGTAGCCGCCGTCGAAGGTACGTTGGAGATCACCAGCCCGCCCGGCGGCCCGACTGTCGTCGCCGCGGCCATCCCGCTCACCGGGGTCGGCGAGGACCGCGGACCGGGGGCCTGACGAGGGGGAACCGGAACCCGTGCTGCGCATCGTGCTCGCCGAGGATTCGCTGCTGCTGCGCGAGGGACTGGTCCGCCTGTTCGACGAGGCCGGTGCCCAGGTCGTCGCCGCGGTCGGGGACGCCCCCGAACTGCTGGCGGCGGTCCGGGACTACCGTCCGGACGTCGCGGTGGTCGACGTGCGCATGCCGCCGACGTTCACCGACGACGGGCTGCGCGCGGCCGTGGAGATCCGGCGCACCGTCCCGGGCACGGCCGTCCTGATGCTGTCCCAGTACGTCGAAGAGTCGTACGCCGCCGACCTGCTGACGACCGGCGGCGGGGTCGGCTACCTGCTCAAGGACCGGGTCGCCAAGCTCGACGAACTGACCGACGCACTCGAACGCGTCGCGGCGGGTGGCACCGCCCTCGACCCGGAGGTCGTGGCCGCGCTGTTCAGCACCCGCACCCGCAGCGACCCGCTGGAGAAGCTCAGCCCGCGCGAACGCGAGGTGCTCGCACTGATGGCGGAAGGCCGCCGCAACCAGGCCATCGGCCGCGCGCTGACCTTGAGCGCGGGCACGGTGGAGAAGCACATCGCGGCGATCTTCGACAAGCTCGGCCTGCCGCCGTCGGCGGACGACCACCGGCGCGTGCTCGCCGTCCTGGCGTGGCTGCGCGGCACGCCGCCGACGGCGAGCTGACCGGAGCCGACCAGCCTGACCAAAGCTGACCAGGCCGACCGGAGCTGACCGGAGCTGACCGGAGCAGACTTACCGCTTCGCGACCGTCATCGTGTCCACGACCACCCCGGCCTTCGGCATGCCGTCCGTCGCGCCGCCCTTGACGCCCGCGTCGGCGATCCGCTGGACGACGTCCATGCCGTCCGTGATGGTGCCGAACGGCGTGTAGTTCGGTGGGAGCTCCGTGTCGTTCCAGACGATGAAGAACTGGCTGCCGTTGGTGTCCGGACCGGCGTTCGCCATGGCGAGCGTGCCCTTCGGGTACGTCGCCCCCGCCAGGTTCTCGTCCGAGAACTGGTAGCCGGGCCCGCCGGTCCCGGTGCCCGTCGGGTCGCCGCACTGCAGGACGTAGATGCCCTGTGTGGTGAGCCGGTGGCACGGGCTGTGGTCGAAGTAGCCCTTCGACGACAGGAAAGCGAAGGAGTTGACGGTCGTCGGCGCTTTCGCGGCGTCGAGCTTGAAGGCGACCGTGCCGCAGTTCGTCTTCAGGGTCATCGTGTACGACCCGCTCGGGTCGATCGTCATCGGCGGCGACGGGAACGACATCGCCGACGACGTCGGCGTCTCCTGCGCGCACCCGGCGGCGTTCGCCTGCCCGGTCGGGGCGTCGGGAACCGCGGGCACGGTCGCCGTGTCGGACGCCTTGGGCGTCGCGCTCGGCGTGGCCCGCGACGGGCTCGCCGTCGGCGTCGCGGTCGGCGTCGCCGAGTTCGACGAGGCCGCGTCAGACGAATCTCCGTCGTCGTTCACCGCCCACAGGATTCCGCCCGCGACGAGCGCCCCCACGACCACCGCGGCGCCGACCGCCAGGGCGACCTTGCGGTTCCTGCCGCCGGGCCCCCGCGGAGCAGGCGGACCCGGGGGATAAGCAGGCGGCAGCGGCGGGCCCGGCGGGTATCCGGGGGGTGCCTGCCCGGGAGGCGGCGGCGGGATCTGCTGCCCCGTCGGACTCCCCGCGGGCGGCGGATACGCCCCGGGCGCACCCGCGCCCGGCCATTGCGGCCCCGGCGCACCCGGTCCGCCCGGTCCCGGTCCGGCGCCCGGCCGTCCGGGCTGCCCCGATTGCCCCGGCTGCGGCCCCGGCCACCCGCCCTGCTGGTCGTCCACGCGCCCGCTCCTCGCTCGGTGTCGTCGTGCGCTGGGAGCCTACGGCGTCGATGCGGAAGACACCGCTCCACAGAGCCAAGGCCGGGCCAACGGCGGGCCAATGTCCGACCGGGTCGGACCCTCCGCCCGTCGTCAAACGCGCTCGAAGGCCCCACCGGCGGACTCCTGCCCTGGGCGGCTCTCGCGGCATGGCCGGTCGCCGCGGTCGGCTGCGCGGTGTGGACGGTGCGGCGGCGCGACGTCTGACGGCCGCGCGACGCGGAGCGGCCGGCCGAAGGACTCGGCCGGCCGACCCGCGGGGGTCTCATCCCACGTGCACGACGGGCTGCGGCGCCTTGTCGTCGGACGCCGGCCCCGCCCCGTCCACCGTGTCCGCCGATCCCCGACTCTGCCGCGGCGTCCGCAGCACCACCAGCGCCAGCACCACCGACGCCGCCAGCAATACCGTGCCGACCGTGAAGGCCAGGTGGAATCCGCCGGTCAGGGCCGCCGCCTCGGACTTGCCGTCGCCGCGCAGCGTGTCGGCCCGCGACGTGGACAGTGTGTTCAGGAGCGCCACGCCCAGCGCCGCGCCGATCTGCTGGGTGGTGCTGAACAGCCCGGACACCACGCCCGCGTCCTCCGGACCGGCGTCGGACATCGCCAGCGTCGCGAGCGCGGGCAGCACCAGACCGCCGCCGCCGAGCAGGACGAACACCGGCAGCAGGTCCACCGCGTAGGCGCCGTCCACCGGCACCCGCGTCAGGTACGCCATCGCCACGGTCAGCATCAGCAGCCCGCCCACCAGGACGTTGCGCGCCCCGAAGCGCCCGATCAGTCGCGCGGACAGGCCCAGCGACACCGCGCCGATCGCGAACGCCGTCGGGAACATGCCCCATCCCGACTTCGCCGGGCCGTAGCCGAGGACGTGCTGCATGTAGAGCACGACCAGCACCTGGAAGCCGAACATCGCGGCGATGGTGAAGACCTGCAGCACGTTGGCGCCGGTCACGCTGCGCGAGCGGAACGTGCGCAGCGGCAGCAGCGGTTCGGCGGCCAGGTGCTGGCGCACCGCGAACAGCGCGAGCAGCGCGAGCGAACCGGCCACGAGCAGCCATGTCTTGGCGGAACCCCAGCCGTACGCTTCCGCCTTCACCACCGCGAACACCAGCAGCATCAGTCCGGCGGTGACCAGCGCCGCGCCCGCCACGTCCGCCTTGCCGCGCGGCCCCGTGGGCGTGTCGGGGGACAGGATGCGCGCGGACAGCAGCAGGGTCAGCACGCCGATCGGCAGATTGACCAGGAAGATCCAGTGCCAGCTGGCCGCTTCGGTGAGGACCCCGCCGAGGACCAGGCCGAGGGACGCGCCGGCCGCGCCGACGAAGCTGAACGCGCCGATGGCCTTGCCCTGTTCGGCCGGCTCCGGGTACAGCGTGACGATCATGCCCAGGCTCACCGCGGACACCATCGCCCCGCCCGCGCCCTGCACGAAGCGGGCCGCGAGCAGCATTTCCGGGTTCGTCGCGACGCCGCAGAGGACGGACGCGACGGTGAACACCGCGAGGCCGGCGAGGAAGACCCGCTTGCGGCCGAACAGGTCGCCGAGGCGTCCGGACAGCAGCAGGAGACCGCCGAACGCGATCATGTAGATGTTCATGACCCAGGCCAGGTCGGCCGACGAGAAGCCCAGGTCGTCGGCGATCGACGGGAGCGCGACGGTCACGATCGTGCCGTCCAGGATCACCATCAGGACACCGGCGCACAGCAGCGCCAGCGCCAGCGTGCGCGGATATGCGCGCCGGTCGGACCGGGGGGATTGCGCCAGCTCTGCCATCGTCCGAAGCCTCCGAGTGTGCACGACGAGTGCGAAGGGCAGCCGCCTGCCCACAGGAGTGACGCTAGCAGATAGTTTCGTTAGAGACGATATTTTGTTGTTCGATTTCTTGAGGATCAGCCCTGGCTGCCCGTGTGCCCGCCCCGGCGCACCGGCCGCCCCGACTCGACCGGCGTGGACAACCGCCCGTTGACCAGGCGGTACAGGTTGCGCACGAACGCCTCGCGTTCGTCCTCGGGGATCGCGTTCAGTACGTCGGCATGCACCGCGTCGACCAGCTCGCGGCCCTGCGCGGCCCTGGCCAGGCCGGCGTCGGTCACCGTGATGATCCGGGCGCGCCGGTCGGTCGGCGACGGGCGGCGCTCCGCCAGGCCCTTCTTCTCCAGGGCGTCGACGGTCAGCACCATAGTGGTCTTGTCCAGATCGGTGTGCTCGGCGAGCTGGATCTGGGTGAACTCGCCCTGTTGGGCGTGCACCAGGACGCAGTGCCCGCGCGGCGTCACGTCGATCTCCGCCAGCCGGGCGGTGAGTTCCGTCGCCAGGACGTGCCCGGCATGCGAGAACAGGTAGGAGAGGTCCGGCGCGCGCAGCCGCATCGCGTCGTCGGGGTCGGCGGGGCCGCATCCGGGCGGGGTCTGGGCGGTTTCGGTGGTGTCGGCACTCATGCCCCGAGCGTAGCGCGGTGTGTCCGAAATGGGATTATCCCGTATCGGATCATCCCGTCGGCGACCGACAAGGGCGGACCGCCGACCGAACCGCGGTCCGAGAAGGAGACCGTGCGTAGTCGTCAGGTAGTTCGGAAGGCGCACGGCTGCTCCCGAAGACGTAGAACGCGGTGTGACTACCGGTCGATGCCCGGGCCCTACGCCGAGTGATCCCCTGGAATGGCCGCGGTCGTGGGGCCGCGGCACCCTCCAGGGAAAGGCATGCTCCATGCCCGTCGCACTACGCACCGCAGGAAAAGTCGCGCTGCCACTCGGCGTTGCCGCGCTGGCCGCCGGCGCGATCACCTACGGTCCCGCCGCCTTCGCGGACGACTCCGACCCGAAGCTCCCCGTCCTGACGGCCGATCAGGTCGTCGCCAAGATCGCCGGTGCCAAGACCGAGACGCTGTCCGGCACCGTCGACCTCACCACCGACCTCGGCCTGCCCGCCCTGCCCGGACGCGGCTCCGCCGACCCGTCCGGCCTGGTGTCCGGGACGCACACGCTCCGCGTCGCGGTCGACGGCCCCGACCGGCAGCGCATCGGCATCCGCGCCGACCTCGCCGAGTACAACATCGTGCACAACGGCCGTGACGTGTGGACGTACGACAGCCGCCGCAACGCGGCCACCCACACCCTGCTGCCGGACCACCAGGCCGGGCAGGCCGGGCAGGCCAAGGCGCCCGGCACCGCGCTGCCCGGTGGTGCGCTCACCCCCCAGGACGCCGCGGCCAAGCTGCTCGACCTCGCCAAGCAGAGCGGCACCACGGTCACCGCGGCCGGCACCGACAAGGTCGCCGGACGGTCGGCCTACAAGCTCCGCCTCGCACCCGCACAGCCCGGCAGCCTGCTCGCCGGGGCGACGGTGTGGGCGGACGCGGAGACCGGCGTCCCGCTGCGCGTCGTCGTGGACACCGCGAAGGGCGGCAAGCCCGCCCTCGACGTCGGCTTCACCGACGTGTCGTTCGCGAAGCCCGCGGCCGGCACCTTCGACTTCAAGCCGCCGTCCGGCGCCAAGGTCGACGAGAAGAACACCGCCGCGGACGACGCCGCCAAGAACGCCAAGGAACCGTTCGACCTCACCAAGCTCACCGCCGGATTCCGCGGCACCGAGCCGAAGACGCACGGCGAAGGCTGGAACACCGTGGTCGAACTCCGGCTGCCTGCCGGGGTCTCCGCCAAGCCGTCCGCACCGCAGCCGCAGGCCGGCGGCAAGGACCAAAGCGCGGACCCGAACAAGAACCCGGGCAAGGACACGAAGGAGGACAAGAAGGACCGGCCGGGGATCGCCGATCTGCTGAGCAAGGCCGGCAGCCGGGTCTCCGGGCCCTGGGGCGAAGGCACCCTGTTCAGCACGCGAGTGGCCACCGTCCTGGTGACCGACGACGGCCGGGTGTTCGCCGGCGCCGTCGACGGCGCGACGCTGCAGCAGGCCGCGGGGACGGCAGCCCGATGACCACGTCCACGGCGGCCGTCGCGCCCACTCCCGGCACCACCGCCGCGCAACCGGACGGCGCATCGGTCGTCGTCACGCGCGGGCTGTCCAAGCGGTACGGCCGCGACCGGCTCGCCGTGGACGGACTCGACCTGGTCGTCCCGGCCGGTGCGGTGTTCGGCTTCCTCGGCCCGAACGGCTCCGGCAAGACCACCACCATCCGCATGCTCATGGGCCTGATCAAGCCCACCTCCGGCACCGCCACCGTCCTCGGCGGTGCCATGCCCGGAGCGGCCGGTGCGGTCCTGCCCCGCGTCGGCGCGCTCATCGAAGGACCCGCGCACTACGGCTTCCTCACCGGCCGGGAGAACCTCGCCCGGCTCGACGCCGCCGACCGCACCGCCGACCCGGCCACCCGGAAGCGGCGCATCGACGAAGCCCTCGCCCGGGTCGGCCTGTCCGCCGTCGGCGACCGCAAAGCCCGCGCTTACTCGCTCGGCATGAAGCAGCGCCTCGGCATCGCCTCCGCGCTGCTCCGGCCCCGCGACCTGCTCGTCCTCGACGAACCGACCAACGGCCTGGACCCGCAGGGCATGCGCGAGATCCGCGCGCTCATCCGCAGCCTCGCCGCGGACGGGACCACCGTGTTCCTGTCCTCCCACCTGCTCGACGAGATCGAACAGGTCTGCACCCACGCCGCGATCATGAGCCGCGGCCGACTCGTCACCCAAGGCACCGTCGACGAACTGCGCTCCGCCGTAAGCGGCCGCCTGCGCGTCGGCACCCCGGACGCCGGCCGCGCCGCGGTCGTCCTCGCCGAACTCGGCCTCGCCCACGTCGCCACCACCGGCGACGGCGTCGAAGCCGACCTCGGCGACCTGGCCGCCGAAGACGTGTGCGCGGCACTCGTCCGCCGCGACGTCCGGGTCCGCTCGTTCACCACACACGGCGATTCGCTCGAAGACGCGTTCGTCGCACTCACCGGGGAGGGTTTCGATGTCGAGAGCTGATGTCCTGCCGGCTGCCGCGGTCCGCCGCGCCCACGCCCCGGCCCTGCCGCGCGCCCGCGGGCTGGTGCTCAGCGAGATGCGCATCGTGTTCCGCCGCCCGCGCACCTACGCGATGCTCGGGCTCCTCGCCGCCATCCCCGTGCTGCTCGGTATCGCCCTGCGCTGGTTCACCAGCGGCGGCGGCGGAAACGGCGACGGCAACGGCGGCCTGGAGTTCGTCTCCCAGGTCACCAACAACGGGCTGTTCCTGGTGTTCGCGTCGCTCGCCGCCACGCTGCCGTTCTTCCTGCCGATGACCGTCGGGGTCGTGGCCGGCGACGCGATCGCGGGAGAGGCGAACAGCGGGACCCTGCGCTACCTGCTGGTCGCCCCGGCGGGCCGCGTCCGGCTGCTGTTCGTCAAGTACACCGGCCTGGTGGCGTTCTGCTTCGCCGCGACGTTCACCGTCGCGCTGTCCGCGCTGGCCACCGGCGCCGCACTGTTCCCGATGGGGGACGTGCCGCTGCTCAACGGGGATCAGATCTCGATGGGCGAAGCGCTCGTGCGCGCCATGCTGATCGCGGTCTGTGTCGCGGTGTCGCTGCTCGGGCTGGCCGCCATCGGGCTGTTCGTGTCGACGCTCACCGCCGTGCCGGTCGCGGCGATGGCGACCACCGTGGGCCTGGTGATCGTCTCCGCGATCCTCGCGTCCATCCCGCAGTTCCACGCCCTGCACCCCTGGCTGTTCGGCGACAAGTGGATGTCCTTCGGCGACCTGCTGCGCGAACCCGTGCCCACCGGCGGGGTGATCCGCAACATCGAACTCCAGGCCGCCTACACGCTGGTTTTCGGCGCGGCCGCCTGGGCGCGCATGAGCGACCGCGACGTCACCTGTTGAGCGAACTTGTCCCGGGCCGGGCCTGCGATCGGCCGCGACGACGTAGTCTGGGAGCCGGTTGGACAGTCAGCCGAATCCGGGCTTCGCCGACGCGGCCTTCGCCGTACGCCTGTGCGATGCCCGGCCTCCCGCGCTGCCCGCGGACCCGAGGTGGGGGCCACGATGTCCGACCCGTTCAATCCCGAGGCAAGTTCCTTCGCACTGCCGTTCCACACGCGCCCGTTCGACCTGCTGCGCGACGCGGTCATCCCGTACCCGGTGCGCCCGCTCCGCCCGCAGACCCTCGCCGCCGCCGACCTGCTCGCGGCGGTCGGCGAGTTGGCGCTGCGCGGCGTCCGCGGGGTCCGCGACGTGACCCTGGCCTTCTGGCGCGAGCACGAACTCCTCGCCGAGGTCTCCACGGACGACGACCTCAGCGAAGTGGTGGGCGCCCACGACGTCACCCGGCCCGGCCCGGTCGCCGACGTGCTGCGCAGCGGCGGCATGGTGCACCTGCCCGACCTCGACCGGGAGCCCCGCTGGCCGGACGCGGCACGCGAGTTGCGGGTCCGCGGCGTGCGCTCGTGCGCCGCCGCCGCGCTGCGCCGCCCGCGGTTCAGCCTGGCCGTGGTGGTCTACTCGCCCGGCCCGCTGTCCGGCGTGCAGGACCTGGACGTGCTGCTCGGGGAATGGGTCGCGGCCGTCGTCCGGGCCCGGGTCCGCGGCGTGGTGTGACCGGCGGGTCCGCGGACGGTCAGCGGCGGACCTGGCGCTCCACGTCGGTGACCAGCGTGCGGGCCACGTCCGCGAGCTTCACGTTCTTCTTCTGCGAGACCGAACGCAGCGCGCTGAACGCTGCCTCCGAGTCGAGGCGGCGCTGCGCCATGAGAATGCCCATCGCCTGCCCGATCGTGCCGTGCGTGCCCAGCGCCGCGGACAGGTCGGCGAATCGCACCTCGGCGGCCAGGCGTTCCTCCTGCTCCTGGGCCACCGCGACCCGGGCGGCCAGCCGGATCTCGAACTCCCGCACCACCAGCGAGGCCAGCGACTCCAGGATGTCGGTGCGGTCGTACGGCACCGGCCGCGGCGCCGTGTCGAACACCGCCATCGTGCCGATGCTGTGCCCGTCCGCGGTCCGCAGCGGCACCCCGAAGTAGTGCCGCACCCCGAACGGTCCTGCCACCAGCGGGTTCGGGCAGGCCAGCGGATCGATCTCGGCGTTCGCCAGGCCGAGCGGCTCGCCGGTGACCACGACGGTGTGGCACAGGCCGGGGCCGATCGGCACGCCCGGAAGATCGAGGCCGTGCCGGCCGTGGAACCAGATGTCGTCCTCGTCGACGACCGTCACGACGGCGTAGGGCGTGCCGAACAGGCGGGCGGCCAGCGCCGCGATCTCGTGGTAGCAGTCCGGCGGGATGTCCAGGACCTGCCAGCGGCGGATCGCGTCGGCCCGCGCTTTGGCGTGCGGATCCGCGTACGGCAGCCCCGGGTTCGCCAGATCGCCGCCGTGCGTGCCGGTCCCGGTGGATCCCGTGGTGGATTCCGCGGTGGAGTTCGCCCCGTTGTCGCTCACGTGTCCCACGTAAGCACGGCGGGCCGGGCGGCAGGGCGGAAATGCGGAAATGTGAAAAAGGCGGAAAAGGCGAAAAGGCCGAGGCCCCGGCGAAGGATGCCGGGGCCTCGACCTGCATAGTGGCGGACCGTCAGGAAATGGTCCAGGTGTCGTTGCCGGAAATCAGCGCGGCAAGGTCGCCCGCGCCGCGCGCCGCGGTGTCCGCGGCGAGCTGGTCGGCCATGAGCGTGTCGTACACCGGGCGCTCGACGTTGCGGAACACACCGATCGGGGTGTGGTAGTTGCTCGTGAGGTCGCCCAGCCGGGACAGCGCGAACGCCAGCTCCGGGTTCTCCGCGTGCGCGTCGTGCACGAGGAGCGCGTCTTCGCCGACCTCCGCGACCTCGGCCACGTCCAGCTGCCCGGACGCGTTGCGGACCACGCCGTAACGCAGGTCCGTGCCGAACTTGACCGGCTGCCCGTGCTCCAGGCGGATGGTCACGTCGTCGCGCGTGTCCGGGTCCTTGAGCTGGTCGAACGCGCCGTCGTTGAAGATGTTGCAGTTCTGGTAGATCTCCACCAGCGCGGTGCCCGGGTGCGCCGCCGCCTCGCGCAGCACCGAGGTGAGGTGCTTGCGGTCGGAGTCGATGGTCCGCGCGACGAACGTCGCCTCGGCGCCGATCGCGATGCTGACCGGGTTGAACGGGTGGTCCAGCGAGCCGAGCGGCGTCGACTTGGTGATCTTGCCGGTCTCGGAGGTCGGCGAGTACTGGCCCTTGGTCAGCCCGTAGATCCGGTTGTTGAACAGCAGGATCTTGAGGTTGACGTTGCGGCGCAGCGCGTGGATCAGGTGGTTGCCGCCGATGGAGAGCGCGTCGCCGTCACCGGTGACCACCCACACGCTCAGGTCCTGCCGCGACGAGGCCAGGCCGGTCGCGATGGCCGGGGCGCGCCCGTGGATCGAGTGCATGCCGTACGTGTTCATGTAGTACGGGAAGCGGCTGGAGCAGCCGATGCCCGACACGAACACGATGTTCTCCTTGCGGAGCCCGAGTTCCGGCAGGAAGCCCTGCACCGCCGCCAGGATGGCGTAGTCGCCGCAGCCCGGGCACCAGCGCACTTCCTGGTCCGACTTGAAGTCCTTCATGGACTGCTTCTCGTCGGTCTTGGGCACGAGCGCGAGCGCCGGGAGGCCACGGCCGCGGCCGTCGGCCCCGGACGAGAGGGATGCCTCAGACACTTTCGATGACCTCCTGGATCACGTGGGCCAGTTCCTCGGCCTTGAACGGCAGACCGCGGACCTGGTTGTACGCGATGGCGTCGACGAGGTACTTGGCGCGCAGCAGCAGAGCGAGCTGCCCCAGGTTCATCTCGGGGACGATCACCTTGTCGTACTTCTTGAGCACCTCGGCGGTGTTCGCCGGGAAGGGGTTGAGGTGGCGCAGGTGGGCCTGCGCGACCTTGCCGCCCTGGGCCCGCACGCGGCGGACGCCCGCGGCGATCGGGCCGTAGGTCGAGCCCCAGCCGACCACCAGGACCTTCGCGTCGCCGGTCGGGTCGTCGACCTCCAGCTCGGCGATGTCCTTGGCGATGCCGTCGACCTTGGCCTGGCGGACCCGGACCATGAAGTCGTGGTTCGCCGGCTCGTAGTTGATCGTGCCGATGCCGTCGGCCTTCTCGATGCCGCCGATGCGGTGCTCGAGACCGGGCGTGCCGGGCACCGCCCACGGGCGGGCCAGCGTCTCCGGGTCGCGCTTGTACGGCCAGAAGACCTTGGTGCCGTCTTCGTTCTCGTGGTTCGGCTCGGTCGCGAACTCGACGCGCAGGTCGGGCAGGTCGTCGACGTTCGGGATCCGCCACGGCTCGGAGCCGTTGGCGAGGTAGCCGTCGGACAGCAGGAAGACCGGCGTGCGGTACTTCAGCGCGATCCGGGCGGCTTCGATGGCGGCGTCGAAGCAGTCGCCGGCGGTGCGCGGCGCGACGATCGGCACGGGGGCCTCGCCGTTACGGCCGAACATCGCCTGGAGCAGGTCGGACTGCTCGGTCTTGGTGGGCAGGCCGGTGGACGGCCCGCCGCGCTGCACGTCGACGATCAGCAGCGGCAGTTCGAGGGAAACCGCCAGGCCGATCGCCTCGGACTTGAGCGCGACGCCCGGACCCGAGGTGGTGGTGATGCCGAGCGCTCCGCCGAAAGCGGCGCCGAGGGCCGCGCCGATGCCGGCGATTTCGTCTTCCGCCTGGAACGTGCGGACGTCGAAATTCTTGTGCTTGGCAAGCTCGTGCAGGATGTCCGAGGCCGGGGTGATCGGGTACGACCCGAGGTACACCGGCAGCTCGGCGCGCTGCCCGGCGGCCACCAGGCCGTAGGCGAGCGCGAGGTTGCCGGTGATGTTCCGGTACGTGCCGGCCGGCAGCTTGGCGGGCGCGACCTCGTAGGAGACCGCGAACCCTTCGGTGGTCTCGCCGAAGTTCCAGCCCGCCTTGAAGGCCGCGACGTTGGCCTCGGCGATGACCGGCAGCTTCGCGAACTTCTTCTGCAGGAACGCGATCGTCGACTCGGTCGGGCGGTGGTACAGCCACGACAGCAGGCCGAGCGCGAACATGTTCTTCGCGCGCTCCGCGTCCTTCTTGGAGATGTCGAACGAGGCGAGCGACTCGACGGTGAGCGTCGTGAGCGGCACCGCGTGGATGTTGTAGGCGTCCAGCGAGCCGTCTTCGAGCGGGTTGGTCGCGTAGCCGACCTTGGCCATGGCCCGCTTGCTGAACTCGTCGGTGTTGACGATGATCTCGGCGCCGCGCGGCAGGTCGCGGATGTTGGCCTTGAGGGCCGCCGGGTTCATCGCGACCAGGACCGTCGGGGCGTCGCCCGGGGTCAGGATGTCGTGGTCGGCGAAGTGCAACTGGAAGCTGGACACACCCGGCAGAGTTCCGGCTGGCGCGCGGATCTCGGCGGGGAAGTTGGGCAGAGTCGACAGGTCGTTGCCGAAGCTGGCCGTTTCGGACGTGAAACGGTCTCCGGTCAACTGCATTCCGTCACCGGAATCGCCCGCGAACCGGATGACAACCCGGTCGATCTGCTTGACCTGTTTGGTCACTGGTGAGGACCTCCTCGGCGCTGCGGCAGGTCGTCCGCGCACCGCGCGGATGTCGCAGTTTCATCGTACGGCTGTACAAGAAGGGCCCTGGCCGGGCCCCGGTGGTGCACGGGAGCGATTCGATGCCGGATTTCAGCCCGAAAAGGTGGATTGTGTCCGTCTTTCCGGATGTGGCCGAGCCCGTGACGGGTCAGCCTCCGATCGCGGGGATGATCGCACGGGTCGGTGAATCCGCTCATCAGAGTGTCAGGATCCGAGATAAGCGAGTACTGCCAGAACCCTTCTGTGATCGGTCTCACTGGGGGCGAGGCCGAGCTTGCCGAAGATGTTGCTGACGTGCTTTTCGACCGCGCCGTCGGACACCACCATCGCCTGCGCGATGGCGCCGTTGCTGCGTCCCTCGGCCATGTAGCCGAGCACCTCGCGCTCCCGGGGAGTGAGGGTGACCAGCACGTTCTGCTTGCGGCTGCGGCCGAGCAGCTGGGAGACGACCTCCGGGTCGAGCGCGGTGCCGCCCTTGGCGACCCGCACCACGGCGTCGACGAAATCGCCGACGTCCGCGACCCGGTCCTTGAGGAGGTAGCCCACGCCGCTGGTGCTGCCCGCGAGCAGCTCGGTGGCGTACTGCTCCTCGACCGCCTGCGACAGGATCAGTACCCCGACGCTCGGCAGTTCCGCGCGCATCCGCACGGCCGCCTTGATCCCCTCGTCGGTGAACGTCGGCGGCATGCGCACGTCCACGACGCACACGTCCGGACGCATCTCCGCGGCGGCGACGAGCAGCTGCTCGGCGTCGTCCACGGCCGCCACCACCTCGTGCCCGCGGTCGACCAGCAGGCGGGTCAGACCGTCCCGGAGCAGTACCGAATCCTCAGCGATCACGACGCGCACGGCGCTCGCAGCCTCCATCCCGCAACCCGGGACCCCGTGCCCCGACGAGCACCAGTGTCCCGGATCGCGGAGGCTGCGGGGCGCGCGGGCAGCCGCCGGGCGCGGTCCTCCGCGCCCGGCGGCCTGCGGCTACATCGGCAGCGTCACCGTGACGCGGGTCGGTCCGCCCTTCGGGCTGACCACCTTCAGCGTGCCGCCCACGCCCCGGACGCGTTCGGTGAGGCCGGCCAGGCCCGTGCCGTGCGCCGGGTCCGCGCCGCCGCGGCCGTCGTCCTCGACGACCGCGACCAGCCGGTCGCGTTCCGCGTGCACCGCCACCGACGCCCGCGTCGCGCCGCTGTGCTTGGACACGTTCGTCAGCAGCTCGCTCACGCAGTAGTACGCCGCCTGCTCCACCGGTGCGCTCGGGCGGGTCGGCAGGTCCACGCCGACCGCCACCGGCACCGTGCACTTCGCGGCCACCGCGGACAGCGCCGCGTCCAGGCCGCGGTCGGTCAGCACCGCCGGATGGATGCCCCGCGCGAGGTCGCGCAGCTCGCGCAGCGCCAGCTTCACCTCGTTGTGCGCCTCGACCACCATGCGCTGCGCGCTCTCCGGGTCGTCGGACATCTTCTCCTTGGCCAGACCCAGGTCCATCGCCAGCGACACCAGCCGGGCCTGCGCCCCGTCGTGCAGGTCGCGCTCGATCCGCCGCATGTCGGACGCCGCGGTGTCGACCGCCGCACCGCGGCTCTCGGTCAGGTCCTGCACCTGCTGGGACAGGAACGCCGGGCCGAGCAGGCCGCGCACCATCACCCGGTCCACCCACGCGATCCCGCGGATCACCTGCGGGGTGAGGAACAGCAGCAGCACGCCGACCGCGAACGTCGCGGTCACCCACAACGGGCCGGTCAGGTAGAAGTCGTCGCCCGGCCGCTTGGGCCCGTCGCCCCACAGCATCGCGCCCGGCTGGTCGGCCGACCGGAACAGCGGCTGGGTCGCCGGATAGCTGATGGTCGCCAACGTCGCCGACCACAGGGTGACCACCGCGGTGAACGTGAGGATGCTCCACGGCAGCATCAGGAACAGATAGAGCGCGGCGCGCCAGCCCGTCCCGTCGGCCAGACCGCTCTTGATCCAGCCCCACGCGCCCGGCGTCTTCTGCTTGAACCGCTCCGGCCGCGCGACGTCCTCGTCGAGCAGCGCGCGGGCCCGGCCGCGTTCCATCGCGCCCCAGCCGCGGCACGCCAGCACCACCGACGCGATCAGCGGCAGTCCGAGCAGGAACAGCGGCGTCAGGCCGATGCCCAGCACGACGAACACGACCACGAAGACGAAACCGAGGATGCCGACGAACAGATTCAGCATCAGATAAATGGACTCGCCCCAGGTCCGCGCGCTGAACGGGGCACGCCAGAAACCGGGGCGCGGCACCGGGGCGCGGAGTGCGCGGCCGGGCACGGTGGTACCAGCTGTCGACATCGGGCGGTCCTCGCTCGGGGAATCTGCGGACGATCCTTGCAGTACCACTCTCGCGGCCGACGGCCGCCGGTCCCATGGCGCACGTCGGTGTTTCCGTGGTGGGGTTGTCCCTACCTCACCCTCGTGCACCCGGGTGGCGGCGCGCCACGACGCGGCCACGGACGGTGCGGACAGGTCGGGGCCAATCCCCCTAGACTCCCGTGCCACGAAGACAACGCAGACAACGCACACGACACGCCAGGGGACGTACCAAGGTGACCGCACACGGCTACTTCAGTACGTACGCACTCGTGGGACTCGTGTTCCTCGTCGGCTGCGCGTTCGTCGCCGCGGCGTTCGCGGCGAACCGGCTGCTGCGGCCGCACGCGCCGTCGACCGAGAAGCTGATGGCGTACGAATGCGGCGTGGACCCGGTGGGCACGGGCTGGGCCCAGACCCACATCCGGTACTACATCTACGCTTACTTGTACGTGATCTTCGCCGTCGACGCGATCTACCTGTTCCCGTGGGCCACGGTGTTCGCGGACCCCGGGTACGGCGCGACGACCCTCGTCGAGATGTTCGTGTTCGTCGGGTTCCTCGCGATCGGACTGCTGTACGCGTGGCGGAAGGGCGTGCTGACGTGGACGTGACACGGCGCTCACCCGGGCCGGTGGCGCTCCCGGCCCCGAAACTCGGCCCGCTGTCCCGGCTGGCCCCGGACCCGATCCGGCTGGTCCTCAACTGGGGCCGCCGGTACTCGCTGTGGGTCTTCAACTTCGGACTGGCGTGCTGCGCGATCGAGTTCATCGCGACGTCGATGGCCAAGCACGACTTCATCCGGCTCGGCGTGATCCCGTTCGCGCCCGGCCCCCGACAGGCCGATCTGATGATCGTGTCGGGGACGGTCACCGACAAGATGGCGCCGGCGATCAAGCGGCTGTACGAGCAGATGCCGGAGCCGAAGTACGTCATCTCGTTCGGCTCGTGCGCCAACTGCGGCGGGCCCTACTGGGATTCGTACTGCGTGACCAAGGGTGTCGACCAGATCATCCCGGTCGACGTGTACGTGCCCGGCTGCCCGCCGCGGCCCGAGGCGCTGCTCCAGGGCATCCTCAAGCTCCAGGAGAAGATCGCCGGCGAGTCGCTCGCGGACCGGTACCCGGAGCCGGAGGAGGACGCGGACCCGAAGGCGGGGCGCGGCAAGCCGGCGCGGGCGAAGTCCGCCGCCCGCGCGCGGCGGGACAGCGGCGCGGTGCTGTCCGAGGCGGACGGGCCCAGAGGGGCGCCGGGGCTGCCCGCCGGGGCGTTCCGGCGCGGCCTGGTCGCCCCGCCCGCGGCGCCGGGCGGTGCGGAGTGACGCCCGAGGAGATCCGCGGCGCGCTCGGCGCGGACACGGCGGTGTCCGACGCGTACGGCCTCGCCACCGCGGATGTGCCCGCCGACGGATGGATCGCGGCGCTGACGGCGGCGCGCGACACGCTCGGGCTCACCTACTTCGACTGGCTGACCGCGGTCGACGAATCGGACGCCTTCACCATCGCCGTGCACGTGTGCGCGGCGCCGGGACCGCGGCTGCTGCTGCGCACCCGGGTTCCGCACGACACGCCGGTGCTGCCGACCGCGACCGGCGTGTATGCGGGCGCGGGCTGGCACGAACGCGAGACCGCCGAGATGTTCGGCATCACCTTCGAAGGCCACCCGAACCCGGCTCCGCTGCTGCTCCCGGACGGTTTCGAAGGCCACCCGCTCCGCAAGGACTTCGTGCTGGCCTCCCGCGTGGCCAAGCCCTGGCCCGGCGCCAAGGAGCCCGGCGAGTCCGACCACGCCCCGGCCGGCGCCCGCTCCCCGGGCCGCCGCCGGATACTGCCTCCCGGCGTCCCGGACGCCTCCGAGTGGGGCCCGCAGGCCGCCCCTCGCCCGGCCGCCCCCGAACCGTCCGCGCAGCCCGACACGCCTTCCCGCCCGGAGCGCCCCCGCCGTACGCGCAGTGCGGGCGAGGGCTCGGCGACCCAGCGGGGGAGCGGCGAGGAACCGCCGACCGCGACGGCCCCCCCGGCCGCCCCGCGGCGCGCCCGCCGCGCGTCGGAAGGTTCGGCAAGCCAGAGCGGCGCCACGGAACAAGCCGCCCAACCGCCGACGCCCGACGCCCCGCCTTCGGCCGGCCCGCGCCGCGGCCGCCGCGCCTCCGACGGCTCCGCGAGCCAACAGGACACCCCGGCCACCCCGGCCCCCGGCACGCCCGCCGAGCCCGGCGCACCCGACGCCCCTGCCACCACCGACCCGGCGCGCCCTCCCACGCCGCCCACGCCGACCGGCGTCCCCGCCGCAGAACCCACACCGCCGACGCCCCCCACCCCGCCGGGCGGCCCCCGCCGTTCCCGCCGCGCCTCCGACGGCTCCGCGACCCAGCGCGGTCCCCAGCCGCCCGCCGAGCCCGAGCCCCTCGCCGAGCCCGAGTCGCCGGGCGGCCCCGAGGAGGACACGTGACCTTCCTCGACGTCCTCGTCCGGCTGCTCCTCGTCATGGCGGCCTTCATGGTGCTGCCGCTGCTCATCGGCCAGACCGAGCACAAGGTCATGGGCCACATGCAGGCCCGGGTCGGCCCGATCTACGCCGGGGCCTTCCACGGCTGGGCGCAACTGGTCGCCGACGGGGTGAAGTTCGCCCAGAAGGAGGACGTCGTCCCGGCCGGCGCCGACCGGCGGATCTTCAAGCTGGCCCCGGCGATCGCGCTGATCCCGTACCTCGTCGTGCTCATCGCCATCCCGGTCGGGCCCGGCGACCAGGTCGGGCGGGCGATCGACGCCGGGGTGCTGTTCGTGCTCGCGGTCATGGGCATCGGGGTGCTCGGTTCGCTCATGGGCGGCTGGGCGTCCGCCAACAAGTACTCGCTGCTCGGCTCGCTCCGCACCGCCGCGCAGCTGATGTCCTACGAACTCCCCATGCTGCTCGCCGCCGCCAGCGTCGCGATGGCCGCCGGCACCCTGTCGCTCCCCGGCATCCTCGGCCAATGGGAGGCCTGGTGGCTCCCCTGGCAGGCGATCGGCGGCGTGGTCTTCTTCACCGCGGGCCTCGCCGAGCTGCAGCGCCCGCCGTTCGACATGCCGGTCGCCGACTCGGAGATCATCTTCGGCGCGTACACCGAGTACACCGGCCTCCGCTTCGCACTCTTCCTCCTCGCCGAGTACGCCGGGATCCTCGTCCTGTGCGCCCTCACGACGGTGCTGTTCCTCGGCGGCTGGCACGGCCCCGGCTCGGAGCATTTCGGCTGGCTGTGGACGCTCGTCAAGACCGGCATCCTCGCCTTCGTGGTGATCTGGCTGCGGGTCAGCTACCCGCGGCTGCGCGAGGACCAGCTCCAGAAGCTCGCGTGGACCGGCCTCATCCCGCTCGCGCTCGCGCAATTGGTGCTCACCGGCGTCGTGAGGGTGGCGATCGCATGACCAGGAAGATCCCCGGTTCCGGGCTCGCCAAAGGCCTCGCCGTCACGCTCCGGACCATGACGAAGCGTTCCGTCACCCAGGGCTATCCCGAAGTCGCGCCCGAGCTGCCGCCCCGGTCCCGCGGCGTCATCGCGCTGTTCGAGGAGAACTGCACCGTCTGCATGCTGTGCGCCCGCGAGTGCCCCGACTGGTGCATCTACATCGACTCGCACAAGGAAGTCGTGCCCGCGAAGGAGCCCGGCGCCCGCGACCGCACACGCAACGTCCTCGACCGCTTCGCCATCGACTTCGCGCTGTGCATGTACTGCGGGATCTGCGTCGAGGTCTGCCCGTTCGACGCCCTCTTCTGGTCGCCCGAGTTCGAATACGCGACCGACGACATCCGCGCGCTGACCCACGAGCGGGACACGCTGCGCGCCTGGATGTGGACCGTGCCCGCGCCGCCCGCGCTCGACGAGCGGGCCGAGGAACCCAAGGAGTTCGCGATGGCCCGCCGTGCGGCGGAGAAACTCGCGAAGGAACGTCAAGCCGGCCCCGGGACGGGGGAGGAGGCGTGACCGCCGTCGCCCGCGCCGCCGCCGACGTCTCCGGCCGCGGCGGCCCCGGCTTCCTGTCCCCGACCGGCGCGGAGATCGCGTTCGTGCTCATCGGCCTGGTCGTGCTCGGCGCCGCGCTGCTGGTGGTGACCACGCAGCAGGTCGTGCACGCCGCGCTGTGGCTGGTCGTCACCCTCGGCGGGCTCGCCGCCGAGTACCTGCTGCTGACCGCCGAGTTCATCGCGTGGGTGCAGGTGCTCATCTACATCGGCGCGGTCGTCGTCCTGCTGCTGTTCGGGCTGATGCTCACCCGCGCGCCGATCGGCCGCTCGGCCGGCGTGGACGCCCCGCAGCGCTGGCCCGCGCTGCTGGTCGCGACCGCCGCCGGGGCGACGCTGCTGACCGTGGTGGTCGACGCCTTCCACGCCACCTACCTCGACCTCGGCGACACCGCCGATGGCAGCGCCCGCGCCAACGGTGAGAGCCTGTTCCGCACCTGGGTCCTGCCGTTCGAAGTGCTGTCCGTGCTGCTGCTCGCCGCGCTCGTCGGCGCCATCGTGCTCTCCCGCGGCCGGGCCGCGGACCGGACGGAGACCGGGCCGGCCGCGGCCGGCCGGGCTCCCGGAAGACCGGGACGGTGACCGGGATGCACCTCGTCTACCCCCTCGTCCTCGCGGTGCTCCTGTTCGCCATCGGCCTCTACGGCGTCCTCGCCCGCCGCAACGCCGTCCTCGTGCTGATGTCCGTCGAACTCATGCTCAACGCGGTCAACATCAACCTCGTCGCGTTCGACATGTGGCTCCGCGACACCCTGCACGCGGGACAGGCGCTCACCCTGTTCGTCATCACCATCGCCGCCGCCGAGATCGGCCTGGGCCTGGCGATCGTGCTCATGGTGTTCCGCAACCGCGCCACGTCGGACGTCTCCGAGCTGCGCGACCTCGCCGAGCCCGGCATCGGCAAGGGCGCGAACGCCCGGAAGGCCCGGAAAACCGGGACTCGTCGGATCAAGAGCGAGGCCGCATGATCACCGCCGCGGCACTCGCCACCGGCCTCCCGTTCCTCGCCGCCCTTCTGGGACTCGCCGTCGGCCGCCGGAGCCCCGCCGCCGCCCGCGTCCTCGCCGTCCTCCCGCTCGCCGCGGCCGCCGCGCTGGCCATCGGCGTGGCCGCGGCGCACGGCGACGGCGGCGTGACCGAGGAAGGCCCCCGGCTCACCCCGACCGGCGCGCTCGGCATCACGTTGTCGCTGCGCATCGACGGCCTCGCGGCGCTCGTCGGCGCGCTGGTCGCGGTGGTGGCGCTGCTCGTGCAGATCTACTCGACGGCGTACATGCGCAAGGACGAGCGGTACTCGTCCTACGCCGCGCTGATCTCGCTGTTCAGCTCGGCGATGCTGCTCGTCGTCTACACCGGCGACCTGCTGGTGCTGCTGGTCGGCTGGGAAGTGATGGGCATCTGCTCGTACTTCCTGATCGGACACTACTGGGAGACGGAAGTCGCCCGAGCCGCCGCCGTGAAGGCGTTCCTCGTCACCAAGCTGGGCGACGTGCCGTTCCTCATCGGCATCCTCGTGCTCGGCGCGGGCAGCGGCTCGTTCCGCATCGGCGCAATCGTCGACAACGTGCCGCCCGGCGGCCCGGCCTACATCACGGCGGGCGCGATCCTCATGCTCGGCGGCGTCGCCGGAAAGTCCGCCCAAGTACCGCTGCAGACCTGGCTTCCGGACGCCATGGCCGGTCCGACCCCGGTCAGCGCCCTCATCCACGCCGCGACCATGGTCGCCGCGGGCGTGTACGTCGTCGCCCGGCTCTACCCGGTCTACCTCGCCTCCACCGCCGCACTCGTGGTCCTCGCCGTGATGGCCGCGGTCACCATGGTGTTCTCGGCGCTGGCGGCGTTCGCGCAAGACGATCTCAAACGCGTGCTCGCCTGGTCCACGGTCAGCCAGCTCGCCTACATGACGGGCGGCCTGGCCGCCGGCGGCCGCGACGCCGCGGTGTTCCACCTGCTGACCCACGGCGCCTTCAAAGCCCTGCTGTTCCTCGCCGCGGGCGTGGTCATCCACCTCGCGGGCAGCGGCCGCATCAGCGACATGGGCGGCCTGCGGCACCGGTCCCCGACGGTTTTCTGGACGACGACGGCCGGGCTCGCCGCCCTGGTCGGCGTTCCGCCGCTGTCCGGCTTCTTCAGCAAGGAAGCCGTCATCGGCGCGGCGGAACACACCGCGCTGGACGCCCCCGTGGGAGGACCCCCGGCCGCGGCCGGCTGGCTCGTCCTGATCGCCGCACTGCTCACCGCGGCCGTCACCGCCGCGTACGCGACCCGGGTGTGGCTGCGCGTGTTCTTCGGCGAAAGCCGCGCCCCGCGCGGCGAACCCGCCAACCACGACGTGCCGGAACGTGCCGCCGAAGCACCGGCACCGCACGGCGAAGTCCCCGCCGCGATGCGGTGGCCGCTCATGGTGCTCGCCGTCCCGACGGTGTTCCTCGGCGTCATCGGACTGTCCACCGCGTGGCTGCCGGAATGGCTCGGCGACGCCGACGGACGTCCGTACCGCAGCGGCACCGCCGACGCGGGGCTGCTGCTGGAGAACCAGGCCTACTACGACCTCGTGCCGCGCCTCGGCACCTCGCTCGTCGCCGTCGCGCTGCTGGCCCTCGGCGCGGGCGTCGTCTACGCGGCCTGGCGGCGCGACCCCGCCGCCGACCCCGCGCGGCTGCTCGGCCCGGTGCGCGTCCCCGCCGAACGCGGCTTCTACGCCGACCGCTTCCAGGACGCCGCCGTCGTCCGGCCGGTGTGGGCGTTGTCCCGGGTGATCCGCTTCGTCGACACCGCCGTCGTCGACGCCTCCGTGCGCGGCGCCGCGGACGGCGCTTGGCGCACGGGCGGCCGCCTGCGGCGCACGCAGAACGGAAACGTCCAGGTGTACTTGGCCGGCCTGCTCACCGGAATCGTGATCCTCGCGGTGGCCGTGGCGGTGAACGCATGAGGTACGTCCTCCTCGCCGCCCTCGCCCTCCCGTTTCTCGGCGCCGCCGTACTGGTGCTGCGCCCGGTCGGCGACCGCGCCGCCCGCCGCTTCGGCGTCGGGGTCACCGGCGCGACGCTTGCGCTGACCGTCGCGCTGGCCGCCGGATTCGACCGGCACGACGCCCGCAGCATGCAGTTCGCCACGGACTGGGTGTGGGCGTCGTCGCTGGACCTGCATTTCCACGTCGGCATCGACGGGATCTCGCTGCCGCTGGTGCTGCTGACCGCGCTGCTGACGTTCCTGGTCGCCGTCCACAGCCTGGGGACAATTCCGGACGGCGGCAGCGCCCGCGCCTACGTGGCCCTCGTGCTCGTGCTGGAGACCGGTGTGCTCGGCACCTTCGCCGCGCTCGACCTGATCCTGTTCTTCCTGTTCTTCGAGGTCGTACTGATCCCCATGTACT
Organism: Uniformispora flossi; assembly: GCF_049534875.1. Classification (NCBI taxonomy): domain Bacteria; kingdom Bacillati; phylum Actinomycetota; class Actinomycetes; order Kitasatosporales; family Streptomycetaceae; genus Uniformispora; species Uniformispora flossi. Next base: position 253,690 of record NZ_JBMULZ010000004.1, on the reverse strand, counting down.
TCCTCATCGCCCGCTGGGGCACCCCGGGCGAACGCGGTCCCGCCGCCGTCAAGTTCCTGCTGTACACCGTGCTCGGGTCCGCGGTCATGCTGCTCGGCTTCCTGCTCGTGCAGGCGCACACCGGCACCTTCGACATCACCGCGCTCGCCGCGGCGCACGGCAGCGGCATGTCGCGCGGCGTGCAGATCCTCGCGTTCCTCGCGATCGGCCTCGGCCTCGCGGTCAAGGTCCCGATGTGGCCGCTGCACACCTGGCTCCCCGACGCGCACACCGCGGCGCCGACCGGGGGATCGGTGCTGCTCGCCGGGGTGCTGCTCAAGATGGGCACGTACGGCCTGATCCGCATCGCCGTCCCCGCCCTGCCCCAAGGCGCCGAGGAATTCGCGCCCTACCTGGCCGCGTTCGGCACCGTCGGGATCGTGTACGGCTCGCTGGTCTGCCTCGCGCTGCTGCGCAGCCCGGACGGCGACCTCAAACGGATCATCGCGTACTCGTCGGTCGGCCACATGGGCTTCGCGCTCCTCGGCATCGCGACCCTCACTCCGCAGGGCATCAACGGCGCCCTGTTCGTCAACATCGGCCACGGGCTCGTCACCGGGCTCCTGTTCTTCCTCGCCGGCGCGGTCAAAGACCGCAGCGGCACCGCCCTGCTCGCCCGCATCGGCGGCAGCCTGTACGCCCGCGCCCCGCGTCTCGGCGGCCTCCTCGCGTTCGCCGCGGTGGCCGGACTCGGCCTGCCCGGCCTCGCCGGGTTCTGGGGCGAACTCCTCGCGATGTACGGCGCCTACCAGCCGGCCGCCGGCCTGAGCCACGGCCTCTACTGGGTGCTGCTCGCCGCGGCCGGCACCGGCACGGTGCTGACCGCCGCCTACATGCTCGGCCTGGTCCGCACCGTGTGCGCCGGGCCGGGCAGGCACGCCGACGGCTTCACCCCGCTGCCCGACGTCGGCGGCGTCGATGTCGCGGCCTGGGGCCCGCTGGTCGCGCTGACCGTCGTCGCGGGCCTGTGGCCCGCTTCCGTCCTCGCCGTCACCGATCCGGCCGTCCGCGCACTCCTGGGAGGCGGGGCATGACCCTCGGCTCGGCATCGCTCGTCCAGGGCATCGACTGGGCGGCCATCGCGCCGCCGCTCGCCGTCGCGGCGGCCGCGCTCGCCGTGCTGCTGGCCGACCTGTTCCTGTCCGGGCCGAGCAAGGTGTGGCTCGCGTGGCTGTCGCTCGGGGGCCTCGTCGCCGCGTTGGCGCTGCTGCTGCCGTTGCGCGGCGAGCACCGGGCGACGTTCTGCGCGCCAGGGCCTGAGCCGGGCGGGTGCTCGTACGTCGTCGGCGACTTCACCCTCGTGCTGCAGCTCGTCCTGCTCGGCTCGGCGGCCGTCGTCGTGCTGCTGTCCATGCCGATGACCGCACCGCGGCCGTGGGCCGACGAACACGACGCGGAAGCGGGCGTGCCCGGCGGCGAGTACCACTTCCTGCTGCTCGCGTCGGTGGCCGGCGCGGTCACCCTCGCCGCGGCCCGCGACCTGGTCACGCTGGTCGTGGCGCTGGAGACGCTGTCGCTGCCCGCGTTCGCGCTCATCGGACTGCGGCGCAGCGTCCTCGGCGGCGAAGCGGCACTCAAGTACTTCCTCATGTCCGTGGCCTCCACCGCCGTGCTGCTGTTCGGCGCGAGCCTGCTCTACGGCGCGACCGGGACGATGTACCTCGACCGCATGGCGGCCGCCCTGTCCGTGGTCGACCCGCAGCTGAAGACCGTCGCCGCGACGGGTGCCGCGCTGACCCTGGCGGGTTTCGCGTTCAAGGTCGCCGCGGTGCCGTTCCACTTCTGGGTGCCGGACACCTACCGCGGCGCCCCCGTGCCGGTGGCCGCCTACCTGTCGGTGGTGTCCAAGACGGCGGGCTTCGCGGGCCTGCTGCTGGTCGCCGGGATCGGGCTGCGTCCGTACGCACACGTGTGGGGGCCCGCGATGGCGGTGCTGGCCGCGCTCACCATGACCGTGGGCAACGTCGTCGCGGTCCGCGTGGCCACCGGCTCCGGCGACGTGGTCCGGCTGCTCGCCTGGTCGTCGATCGCCCAATCGGGCTACGTCCTCGTCCCGTTCGGCACCGCGGCCGGCCACGGCGCGGACCTGGCCGACCGGTTGCCCGCATCGGTCGCCTACCTCGCGGTCTACGCGGTCATGAACCTCGGCGCCTTCGCCGTCGTCACCGCGGTGCTGCGGGACCGCCCGACCGGCGTCCTCGCCGACTACCGCGGCCTGCTGCGCGCCCGGCCGCCACTGGCCCTGGCGATGGGGTTCTTCCTGCTCTGCCTGGCCGGGCTCCCGCCGGGGCTCATGGGCCTGTTCGCCAAGGTGACCGTCTTCCAGTCGGTCGTCGCGGGCGGCACCGGCTGGCTCGCGGTGGTGATGGCCGTCAACGTCGCCATCGGCCTCTACTACTACCTCGTGTGGACGGCGCAACTCTTCGCGCCGCCCGTGCCGTCGGCTCCCGCGGTCGAGGGAACCTTGGGCACGTCCGGTGCGTTGCGCGTACCGACGCCCTTCGCGGTCGCCATCGGACTGGCGTTCGGACTGGGCGTGGTGCTGTCGGTCGCCCCGCAGATCGTGCTGCGGGTCCTGACCGTGCCGGGGCTGCTGGGCTGACTTACCGGCACGCACCGCCCGCACCGCCCGCACTGCCGCGGCCCGGCCCGCGGCGGGCGCGGCCCGGGTGGCGGAGCCCGCAGACGAGTCAGGCGTGACGCCGTGTCTGTGGGGGAACCATACGATTTGTTCCTTCGTTGATCGGACAACCGATCCGTACGATCCGAGAGGACTCGCCGTGCACCGCCAGCACAACGGGCTGAAGACCGCCGTCCTGCTCGGCGCCCTGTCCGCGGTCATCCTCCTCATCGGCAGCGCCTTCGGGCGGACCGGCCTGATCATCGCGTTCATCGTCGCCCTGGGCACCAACGCCTACGCGTACTTCAACAGCGACAAGATCGCCCTGCGGTCGATGCGCGCCCGCCCGGTCAGCGAGGCGGAGAACCCGGAGCTGTACCGGATCGTCCGCGAGCTGTCGACGCAGTCCCGCCAGCCGATGCCGCGCCTCTACATCTCGCCGACCGAGGCACCCAACGCCTTCGCCACCGGCCGCAACCCGCGCAACGCCGCGGTCTGCTGCACCACGGGCATCCTGCGCATCCTCGACGAACGCGAACTCCGCGGCGTGCTCGGCCACGAACTCTCCCACGTCTACAACCGCGACATCCTCATCGCGTCCGTCGCCGGCGCGCTGGCCAGCGTGATCATGTTCCTGGTCAACTTCGCGTGGCTCATCCCGATCGGCCGCAGCAACGACGACGACGGCCCCGGCCTCCTCGGCATGCTGCTGATGATGATCCTCGGCCCGATCGCGGCCTCGCTGATCCAGCTCGCCATCAGCCGCAGCCGCGAGTACCAGGCCGACGCGTCCGGCGCCCAGCTCACCGGCGACCCGCTCGCCCTCGCCAGCGCGCTGCGCAAGCTCGAGGCCGGCACCCAGGCGCGCCCGCTGCCCGCCGAGCCGAGCATCCAGTCGACCAGCGCGTTCATGATCGCCAACCCGTTCCGGGCCGGCCAGGGCCTGACCAAGATGTTCTCGACCCACCCGCCGATGGCGGAGCGCATCGCCCGTCTGGAGTCGATGGCGGGGCGGTGATCGGGGCGGTGATCGGGGCGGCGGCCGGGCTCCGGCCCGGCGGGTGGTCGGGGGTTGACCAGGTCGGCGGTCGGCGGGGCGGGTTTTCTTCCGGGACCTGCTTGGTCGCGCACTATTCGGGGCATTCCTCACCAGTGTCTGGACGATCACCGACGCGAAAGCCGTGAGGCGCCATGAAGACCGTGCTCAACATCATCTGGCTCGTGCTGTGCGGCTTCTGGATGGCCATCAGCTACGCGGTCGCAGGACTCATCTGCTTCGTGCTGTTCTTCCTGGTGATCACCATCCCGTTCGGCATCGCGGCCTTCCGGATGGCGTCCTACGCCCTGTGGCCGTTCGGCCGCACGGTGGTCCGGAAGCAGTCGGCCGGCGTCGGCTCGATGCTCGGCAACATCCTGTGGATCATCCTCTTCGGCTGGTGGCTCGCCATCGGCCACCTGGTGACCGGCTTTGCCCTGTGCATCACCATCATCGGAATCCCCCTCGGCATTGCCAGCTTCAAGATGATTCCGATCTCCTTGACCCCCCTGGGCCACGACATCGTGTCGGCGAACGGAACCGGCTATGCGACGTACTAGGCAAGCAAAACCCCTGGTCAACGCGGTTGGCCGGAAGCTGCGGGGGAACGGCCGACCGCGCACCGGCACGAAGGGGATCCCGGCGGATGCCCGGTGGGGACCACCGTGACAGCCGGGAGTGGAGAGGGCTCGGGATCGTTTCGTTCGCGATGATCCCGATCTCGATCCCGATGCCGATCTCGATCTCGACCTCGCCGACGCCGCTCGGCCGCGACATCGATTCGACCGGCGACGACGGGTCGCTGTACGCCTGAGACGGTCGGGTGCTGGCTTCGGCGGGGGACCTGCTTCCGACCCGGGGACACTTCCCGCCGGCCGGCTTTCCCGGCTCGGATCCCTCGCCTCCGCCGTCTCCATCATCTCCATCATCTCCATCAGATCTGGCTGTCGGGTCTGTCGGGTCTATCGGGTCTGTCAGGTCTCCGGGCTCTGTCGGGTCTGCCGGGTCCCTCGGGAGGGTTCCGTCCGTGTGCCTTCCGGGTGAACGCGTTCCCCACCCGCTGAACCGCGGCGGGCGAGCTGCCGATAGTCCGCCCATACACCAGTCGCGCCCCCGCCCCCGGCGGGGCAGCCGACCCGGAGGTATGCCGTGACCGCAACCGTGAGCGTCATCGTCCCGACGCGCGACCGCCCGGCGGCGCTCGCCGACGCGCTGCGCAGCATCGTCCTGCAGGACGTGCCCGGAACGGAGATCGTGGTCGTCAACGACGGCGGGGGAGACATCGCCGCGGCGCTGCCGCTGGGCGCGCCGGGCGTGACCGTCCGCGTCGTCTCCCACCCGCGGCCGCGCGGCCAGGGCGCGGCACGGAACGCCGGGCTCGAACTGGCGTCCGGCCGGTTCGTGGCGTTCCTGGACGACGACGACCTGTACCTGCCCGGCCACCTGGACCGCGCGCTGACCGCGCTCGACGCGTCCGGCGCGGACGTGATGTACGCGGACTGCCTGCTGGCGGGCGGCCGGTGCGAGCCCGGGAAGCTGCCGGACTCGTCGCCGTACCGGTACGACTTCGCGTTCGACCCGGGCGTCCTCGCGGTGGCGAACTTCGTGCCGACGTCCGCGGTGGTGTGCCGCAACCCGGCGGTGCACGGGCCCGCGTCGTGGTTCCGCTTCGACCCGGAACTCCCGGTCCTCGTCGACTGGTCGCTGTGGCTCCGGCTGATCCACGACCGCGGCTGGTGCTTCGAGCGCGTCCCGGAGCCGGGCGTGGTGTTCCACCGCCGGACCGACGACGTCGCGGTCAGCGGGCGGACGGATGCGCACCTCGAGTACCTCGGCCGCTACGAGGACGCGTACCGCACGGTCATCGCCCGCTGGCCAGTCACCCCGGGCAGCCGGGTGGCGCGTTTCCGGTCGCTGTTCCTCGAGACATTCCAGATCGGCCAGACCCTGCTGGCCACCGGGCAGCGCATGGTGCCGTTCGCGTACGAGGGCGCTCTGCGCGTCCTGTACGACGCCTTCACCGGGCACCTCGACGAAGCCCTGGTCACCACCCGCACCGAAGCGGTGCTCTCCGGAACCGAGACGGCCCTGTCCTCGTTCACCCCCGGCTCCACAACAACCCGCCCCCCTCAGGCCGCCGGCACCGCGGGGTAGGGCAGCGGGCGGCCTGAGGGGGGCGGGGTGAAGCGTCTTTGCCGGCGGTTGGACGGCGCCGCCCGTACCTCGAAGCGCGTACGGGCCGTCCGGCCCCGACTTACCGGTAGTTGACGAACTGCAGGGCGAAGTCCAAGTCCTTGCCCTTGAGCAGCGCGATGACCTCCTGGAGGTCGTCGCGGCTCTTCGAGCTGACACGCAGCTCGTCTCCCTGGATCTGGGCCTTGATGCTCTTCGGGCCCTCGTCCCGGATGATCTTGGACACCTTCTTGGCGTTCTCCTGGGAGATGCCTTCCTGCATCGACCCGGAGATCTTGTACTCCTTGCCGGACAGGCGGGGGTCGCCGGCCTCGAAGGCCTTGAGCGAGATGCCGCGCTTGACCAGCTTCGTCTGGAACACGTCGAGGATCGCGTTGACCCGCTCCTCGGTGTTGGCGCGCATCTCGATCTGCTCGCCCGACCAGCCGATGTGCGCCCCGACGTTCTTGAAGTCGAACCGCTGCGAAATCTCCTTCGCCGCCTGGTTCAGGGCGTTGTCGACCTCCTGGCGGTCGACCTTGGACACGATGTCGAAAGAGGAGTCAGCCAAGGGTCAGCATCGCTTTCTGTGAGACCGGCCGCGAACCCGCCCGGACGACGGGCACCCGCACCCGCACCCGGCCCGGAACCCCAAGGCCCCGCACCCACCGGACACGTGGTCCCCCAGCGTATCCAGCCCACCCCACCACCCGCGGCTCCGGCACAGCCACACGACAGACTCCGCCGTTCTCACCGCCGCAGCCCACGGCCCCACGCCCCGCCGTCCGCCCCCAACGGCCACAGCGCAACCCTCCCGACCTGCGATCCCCACCGCTCCCCGCGCGCCTCCCCCCACCCCCGCAAACCGAGTGGCGAAGCACCCCTCCCCGTCCGCTATTGTTATCCCCGTCGCCGCAACGCGGGGACATCCCGGCGGGTTGCCCGAGTGGCCAAAGGGAGCAGACTGTAAATCTGTCGGCTGATGCCTACGCAGGTTCGAACCCTGCACCCGCCACCCCTTACGAAACAGCCTCTGACCAGCATGTTCGCGGTCAGGGGCTCTTTCGTTTCCGGCGCATCGGGAGCCTGCCCGCAGGGCGGCTTGTCTCGCTGTTTCCACAGGTGGATCAAGCTTTGTCGGACATGCGCGGGACGGCGGCGCAGTGTCACGGGCCCGGTCGCTGGTTCGGCCGATGCAGAGCGTGCGGACGCTTTGCGGGCGGCGCGCCCTGCCGGTCCGCGGCGAGAGCCTGTCAAACCGCGGCCAGGTGCTCCCTGCCTTCTCGACCCAGTCATCTGCGAAGTCGAACTGCAGTGTCACCTGCCGTCGTGAGCGGCGACTGTGTGCGGGTCGCCGACTTCGATGCGGATATAGCCGTAGTGGCCTACAGAGGGCCAGTCGCGCTTGACTTCGTGCGGGTCTGCTGCTTCCCAGACCGCGCGCGCTGGTCGAGGATCTCCCTCCAGTTGTCGAACGCCCTGTGCGGGTACAGCGCTCGGACGCGGGAGTCCGCAGCGTCGGTGCGGAGGCGAGGGCCTTGCGGGCGGCGTCCAGGCGCTGTCTGCTTTCCTCGATCCATTCCTCAGCGGGAGTGAGTCGCACGGTAACGGTGGTGACCATGCCGTCGTGGACGCTGATCGAATACGGACTGTCGGCCCTGATGCGCAGGTATCCGGCCGCTCCGGCGAACGGCCGGTCGCGCTTGGCGTCGTCCACGGTTCCGGCTTCCCAAGCCGCGAACAGGTCAAGCAGTGCCTCCCGCTGATCAAGGGCGTTGTCGTGGGCGTCGATCGCCACGTCGACGTGGGTCTCGGCGCTGATCCAGCCGCTGTGCGGTTTGATCCGGGCGTCGTGGAAGCTCGTGGTGTCGTCGCGGTACGTCGGTGTTGGATCCACCCGAACCTTGATCGTCTCGTCGCCTTCGCCGAACCGAACCACTTCGACTGCACGCAGGCGCGAGGGCGTCGCCCGCTACCTCCCCCTTGCGCGCCGGTGCAGGAGGTCCGACGAGGCGGCTGATCGGTCGCGGACGCTACCGCCCTCCGCCAACTCCGGCCCTGGCCTGCCCGCCGCCCACCGCTTCACGGCTTCCGACCCGATCGCGGGTGCGTCGGTGGAGGCGGAGCGGCGTACATGCGGCCTCGGCGTGGCTGGTTGCTGTCGGGGCATTGGGCGGGTTTGGGTGAGGTATGGAGGTCACGTACGCCACGGCGCCGGCGCCCGGGCGGGGGAATGAGGATTTTGTCGTTGCGGGGGAGCGGTTCGTTGTTGTGCTCGATGGGGCTACGCCGGTGGGGGAGTCCGGGTGTGCGCATGGGGTGCCGTGGTTGGTGGCGCGGCTGGGGATGCAGGTGGCGGTTGGGATCGTCGGCGGGGTGAGGGAGCCGCTCTCGGCGATCCTGGCCGAGGCGATCGAGCGGGTGTGTGGCATGCATGTCGGGAGCTGTGATCTCGGGCATCCGGACAGCCCGTCCAGCACCGTGACGATGCTTCGCTGTGCGGGCGGGACGCTGGATTACCTGGTCTTGTGCGACTCGCCGCTCGTGATCGAGGGTGGCGATGGCAGCCTGCGGACCTACGTCGACGATGCGACCGCGCGCCTTGTCGGTCGTACGCGGGACGACGTGCGGAAGCTGCGCAATCGGCCCGGCGGGTTTTGGGTTGCCAGTACGGATCCCGCGGCGGCGGAGCACGCACTCACCGGGTCGGTCGATGCCGCAGAGGTTCGTCGGGTGGCGCTCATGACGGACGGGCTGTCGCGGCTTGTCGACCGGTATGGGTGGACGTGGTCCCAGGTTCTCGACGTTGCCGAAGGACAGGGCCCGGGGGCCGCCGTCCGGGCGGTTCGCGAGGCCGAAGTAGCCACCGCGCCGGGGGCGTTCCCCGGGAAGCGGCATGATGACGCCACCATCGCCCTGTGTCGCGCGTTCACGCCGTGATCCGCCTCTGGTCTGAAGGGAAGTCGCCGCCGGGCTGCCTCTGACGCTCCCGCAAACCGGCCGACACGTAAGCCACCGCATATGGTCGGCACCATGCTCACCACCTCACAGCCGCTCCCCAATCTCCGCCCCGCCACCCGGGCCGATCTGCCCCGGATCCTGGCGCTGCTCGCGGACGAGGACCGGGTGACCGACCCGGCGGACGCCGTGGTGACCGAGGCATACGAGCGCGCATTCGCGGCCATCGATGCCGACCCACGCAACGAGCTGTTGGTGCTGACCCGCGCAACCGGCGACCTGGCAGACGAAGGCGAAAACCAGGTCGAAAAACAGAGCGAAAGCCGAAGCGAAAACCAAGACCGAGACGCCATCCTCGGCTGCCTTCAAGCGACCTACATCCCCGGTCTCGGAAAGGGCGGTGCGGAGCGGGTGTTGCTCGAAGCGGTGCGGATTCGGGCGGATGTCCGCGGTGGTGGTCTCGGCCGGACGCTGATGGAGTTGGCGATCGAACGGGCCCGGGTGCGCGGTTGCGCGCTTGTCCAACTGACCAGCAACAAGCGCCGCACGGACGCGCACCGCTTCTATGCCGGTCTCGGCTTCGTCCGCAGCCACGACGGCTTCAAGCTCACCCTCGACAGCTGACGGCGAACAGCCCAACCTCCCAGCCCCCAACCCCGCTCAATTCCCCGCCAACCCCATGCAACCCCCGCGCGACCCCAGCACGTCTCCACGGAAAAGTCCCCGGGTGAAGGGATGGTGGGCGTGATGACGGCAAGGAAGTCCGTACGGGCGTTCGTGTCGGCGGCGTTCGTGGCCATGGTGGTGACCGCGCTCGGCGTAGCCGCCCCCAGCGCGATGGCGGTGCGCGACGGGCGCGATGTCGCCGCCGGGGAAGCGCCGTTCACGGTGGCGCTGATGACCGCGGACGGTGTGCAGTTGTGCGGCGGCACGCTGGTGGCACCGGCCAAGGTGCTGACCGCGGCCCACTGCGTGACCGCGATGGACAAGGCGACCGACATCCGGGTCGTCGCCGGCCGCGTCGATTACACCGCCACCGGCGGCCAGACCCGGCGTGTGACCGCGGCGCGGATCCATCCGAAGTTCGACCAGGGCACGCTGACCTACGACGCCGCCGTCCTCACCCTCAACCGCCCCCTGCCGTACCGGACTTTGCCGATCGCCCGCGCGCAGGACGGCGCCCTGTACGACGTCGGCCGCAAGGCCACCGTCTACGGCTGGGGCACCCTCGCCGACGGTGTGCCGACCACGCTGATGCAGCGCACCACGCTCGTCCTCTCCCCGGTCGCCGCATGCGACCCGTATACGTTCCCGGGCGACACCGCTGCCACGAAGGTCTGCGGGCTGCCGCCGAAGGCGAATCCGAACACGAGCATCTGCCGCGGCGACTCCGGCGGGCCGCTCGTCGAGAACGGCAAGCTCATCGGCATCGTTTCCTCGGGCAACAAGTACTGCGGGACGGAACAGCCCCGCTCGGCGTTCACCCGCGCGAGTGCGGTGGCGAAGGGGCTGGACCTGTAACCCCCCCACGAGCCCAGCCAACGGCCGTAGCCGACGAGGCCGACGAGCCCAGCCGACGAGCCCAGCCGACGGCCGAAGCCGACTCCCCTGGACGCCCAACACACACCCCCACCCCCCATCCCCCCATTTCCCACCAACCCCACCCCCACCCGATCACTCCCGATCCCCGCCCGATCACGATCCCGCCCCGGCGGATCACCATCGCGCTCCATTCCATCCCCCGTGCGCAGTCGCCCGGGGCGCCGCCGATCGTGTTGGATACTCGAATCCCTGCATCGCACACGACACTTGGCGGATCTTGCGTGGACACCGTGGACGAGTTAGCCGATTCCTGCCGTGCCCATGTGGGGCCGGTCGACGTCGACGCCGTACGGCCGCGCCTCGACGGGGGCCGGGTCGCCTTCGTCCGGGCGCGCGACGGCCGCCGGTTCGTCGTCAAGCAGCATGGCACGGACGAGGGCTTCGCCCGCGAGTTGCGGGCGTACCGGGAGTGGCTGCCGCAGCTCGGCGAAGCCGTCCCGCAGTTGGTCGCCGCCGAGCCCGACCGGCGCCGACTGCTGCTCACACACGTCGACGGCGAGAACGCCACCGACGTACCCGCGGACAGCCTGCGCGAAGAGCTGGCGCACGAACGGGCGGGCGCGTTTCTGGCCCGGCTGCACCGCGTCGTGCCGTCGGAGGTGTCGCGGACGTTCGGCGCCGAGCTGGCCGCCCGGCTCGCCGCGCGGCTGCCGCGGCTGCAGACCGCGGCCGCGATCACCGCGCGGGAACGTGCCGCGCTGGAACGGTACGCCGAGCGGATCGGCCGTCTCGACGCGGTCGAAGTCGGTGTCTGCCACCTCGACTTCAGTCCGCGGAACTGGCTGATCCGGCCCTACGGCGCGGTCGTCGTCGTGGACTTCGAGCACACGAAGCGCGACGCGCTGACCCGCGACCTGTGTCGCCTTGCCCACCGGTCGTGGCGCGGCCGCCCGCATCTCCGGATGGCTTTCTTCCGCGGCTACCGACGGCGCCTGACTCCCAACCAGGAACACCAACTCGCGCTGTACGCCGGGCTCGAGGCGGTCACCGCGCTGTCCCTCGGGATGGACGTGGGGGACCCGGGGATGCTGCAGATCGGCCGCAGACTGATCGCCGAGGTGACCGGAAACGCGTGACGGTGCGCCCGCAGACAAGCCCCCGCTCGTCGCACCTGCGGTAGTCGCAACTTCGCTGCTCGCAACTCCGCCCGTCGCAATCCCGCCCGTCGCAACCCCGACCCTCGCAACCCACCCTCGCAACCCCCACCCCTCATCCCCCGACGCCCCTCACACCCCCCGCCAAATGTTGTCGTAAGCCGCCTGTTCGATATCCCGCCGCTGCCGTACCGCCTTGAGTTCCGTTGCCGCGTCGCCGACCGCAGCCAGCACGATCTCCACCGGATCGCGCGGCACGACCCCGTCCGCAACAGGCTCCGCGACAGCACCGGCACCGGCATCGACATCGACATCGGCATCGACATCGACGTCGGCACCACCGGTGGAATCACCAACGCCAGCACCGGCCTCGCGTACGCCCGCCGCCGCGGCGAGCCCGGCCAGTACGGGCTCGCCCGCGGCGTGGCGTGCCTCTGCCGTCCGACGGTCCGGTGTGTCGGCGAGGGTGACGTTGCCGCTGCGGAAGGGCATGCGGTGCCGCTGCCGGGTGAGCTGACCGTCCTCCTCGAAGGCGGCCAGGTAGGCGGCGGCGAGGTCCCGGCCGCGGCGCCACAGCCAGTCCTCGACCGATTCGTACGGGGGACTGTCGACCAGCGCCGCCCCGGCCTGCTCCAGCAGCGGGTCGGCGTTCGGCACCCGCAGCCGCGGCACGATCCGGTCGCCGTCCAGGACGACGGTCTCGTCGGCGAGCAAGTCGAGCAGCTCGGCCCCCGCCAGCGCGAGCGAAAGCTCGCCGTGCGGCACGGGATGCTCGGGCTCGGCGGCAATCGCGGTGATCATCAGGTCGCGTGCTGTGGTCATCGAGGACTCCACGTGGGGGACGGCCCGCGGCGGCAAGCGGGGTACCGGACTCGCCCTTACGAGCCTAGGCCGCGTCCCAGATCCCGTCCGCCCGACACCACCGGACACGCCACCGCTGTCCTCAACCGCTGTGCTGAACCACCGTCCTCAACCACCGTCCTCAACCACCGACCCGCCACCGAGCCGCCACAGCCCCGTCGCCGCCCCGCCGATCCCACCCACACACCACCCAAGAACCGACCACGCCCCCCGCACCACCCCACCCCGGGTTTTCGCCCCCGCCCCCTCGGGCACCAACCCCAAACCGCCCCGCCCCCCGCACCACCCCCCACACCACCCCCCACACCACCCCCCACCCCCACCCCCACCCCCCCCCAGGACCGAGGAGCCCCCAAGTGACCACCTCGCCCACCCCCCGCCACTACGACGTCATCGTCCTCGGCGGCGGCTCGCCCGGCGAGCACTGTGCGGGTGCGCTCGCCGAAGGCGGGCTGCGGGTGGCGGTGGTGGAGCGCGAGCTGGTCGGCGGGGAGTGCTCGTACTACGCGTGCATCCCGTCCAAGACCCTGCTGCGGCCCGGCGAGGCCGTGCACGCGGCCCGCGAGGCGGCCGCGAGTGCCGAGGTGGACGTCGACGCGGCACTTGCCTGGCGCGACTTCATGGTGTCGGACTACTCCGATGCCGGACAGGAACGCTGGCTCTCCGACAACGGCATCACGCTGCTGCGCGGCACCGGCCGGCTCGCCGGTACGGGCACCGTCGAGGTCGACGGCGAGCGCTACACCGCCGACCACGTCGTCCTCGCCAACGGCGCCGACGCCGCGATCCCGCCGATTCCCGGCCTGTCCGGGCTCGGTACCGGGCCCGACGGCGTGTGGACGAGCCGGGAAGCCACCGCCATGAAGAGCGTCCCGCGCCGGCTGCTGATCCTGGGCGGCGGGCCGGTCGGCGTGGAGATGGCGCAGGCTGTGCGCCGCTTCGGCGCCGAGGTCGCGCTCGCCGACCGTTCCGCGCACGTCCTCGCCCGCGAGCCCGCACCGCTCGGTGAAGCCCTCGGTGAGGTGCTGCGCCGGGACGGCGTGGAACTCGTGCTGTCCGCGAGCGCGAGCGGGGTGAAGCGGGAGGACGGCGAGTACGTCGTCGCGTTCGAGGACGGGCGCGAACTGCGCGGCGACCGCCTCCTCGTGGCGACCGGCCGCCGCCCGCGGGTGCGGGACGTCGGCCTGGAGAGCGTCGGCATCACCCCGGATCCGCACGGCGTCCCCGTCGACCCCTACCTGCGGGCGGGGGAGCGGCTGTGGGCGATCGGCGACGTCACCGGCTTGTGGCCGCTGACCCACGTCGGCAAGTACCAGGGCCGCGTGGTCGCCGCGAACATCCTCGGCGGCTCCCGCACTGCCGACTACAGTGCGGTGCCGCGCGTCGTCTACACCGACCCGCAGGCCGCATCGGTGGGCTCGGACACCGGCCGGTTCAGTGCCACGGTGCCGCTGTCCGGGGTCGCCAAGACGGCGACGTACACGCGGGAGTACGCGGACGCGAACGGCTTCCTCACCCTGCTGAGCGACGGCGAGCACCTCACCGGCGCCTACGCCCTCGGCGCGGAGGCCGGGGAGTGGCTCCAGCAGGCGACGCTCGCCATCCGCGCCCGGGTCCCGCTCGACGTCCTCACCGACACCATCCAGCCGTTCCCGACGTTCTCCGAGATCTACCTGTCGGGGCTGAAGGCCCTGCGCGCCGAGATCGCGTCCTGACGCGGCTTCGGCACGAAGGACACCCGCGCCTCAGCGCGGGTAGTACCCAGGGGCTCCCGCGGCGCGGCGTGCCGCAAGGCTGCCCACCACACACGCGACGATCGCCGCGATCAACGTGACATAGGCGCCCGCTTCCGCGGTCGGCGAAACCGCGTTGACCATCTCCATGGTGGCACCGGCATCGCGGGCGTCGCGGACCGTCCAGATCAGGTACGCCGGATGCACGACGGAGATCCCCGCTCCGATGCCGGCGAGCGCGGAGAAGAACACGCCGCCCCGGTTCGCGCCGCGGACCTGGATCCCGATGACGAAGAGCAGCGACGCCAGCACGGCGACGCTCACGACCCCGATGCTCAGGTAAGCCTCGTAGCCCTTGTACTTCTCACTCGCGGAGTCGCTCTCCATGTCCACGGAGACCGAGCCCCACGGCATCAGCGCGGAGAACGACGACAGCACCATCAAGACCAGCGCGAGGGCCGCCCAGCCGCGGCCCGGGCGCGGCGGGCGTCCGTACGCGTTGGGCGGCGGCGTCGCCTGGTGGTGCGGGTACGGTCCCGGTGCCCCGTTCCCCGGCCAGCCGCCGTGCGGCATCGGGTTCGGGTAGGTCACCGGGTCGGGCTGCCGCCACGCGGGCGGCGGCCCGGCGGGCTGTGCCGGGAGGGACGAGCCGGGCGGCGGCGACGTCGGCGGCACCGGGCGCGGCGGCGCGGTGGGTGGCGGAGTGGGCGGCATCGCCGATGCCGTCGGCACGTGGGGGGTGCTCGCGGCCCGCGTCGACTTGACCGTCGGCGGCGCCGCGGGCCGGGCGGGCGCACCGCCCGCGTTCGGTGCGGCCGCGGGCGGGGCCGAATAGGCGGCCTGGCGGTCGGCGAACGCGTCGAGGGCCGACCGGACGTCGGATATCGCGGCGAACCGCTGCTCGGGGTCCTTGGCCAGCATGCGCAGCACCAAGGCGTCCACCGCGGCGGGCACCTCGGCGCGGTGCTGTGACGGCGGCTCGGCCGGTCGCCCGAGGTGCTGGTTCATCACCGCGAACACCGAGTCGCCGGTGAACGGCGTGTGACCGGTCAGGAGTTCGAAGAGCACGCAGCCGAGCGAGTACTGGTCGGCGCGGGCGTCGACGGCATGGCCTTGGGCCTGCTCCGGCGACATGTAGGCGGGGGTGCCGACGATGCGGCCGGTGGTGGTCAGCCGGGTCGCGGTGTCGGCGAGCATGCGCGCGATGCCGAAGTCGAGGATTTTGACGGTGCCGTTCGTGGTCAGCATGACGTTCGACGGCTTGATGTCCCGGTGCACGATGCCCAGTCCGTGGCTGTGCGCCAGCGCGTCGGCGATGTCCCGGGCGATCGCGGCGGCGCGCCCGACGGGGACCGGGCCGGAGCGGATGTACGCGGACAGCGGCTGCCCGTCGACGTACTCCATGACCAGGTACGGCACCGGGTCCGCGGAGTCGTCGTCGCGCCCGTAGTCGTGCAGCACCGTGATGCCGGGATGCGCCAGCGCGGCGACGGCGCGCGCTTCGCGCTGGAAGCGTTCGCGGAACTCGGGCTGGCGGGACAGCTCGCCGGGCAGGGTCTTGATGCCGACGATGCGCGCCAGTTCGCGGTCGCGGCCGCGCCAGACCTGGCCCATCCCGCCTTGGCCGATCGCTTCGATCAGCTCGTAGCGGTTGTTGAGAACACGCATGATCCCCCCGGACCCGAGAGTGGCGGCACGAGTGTATTGCGGGCGCGAACCGCCGGACGTGGTTTTGCCGCCGCGCGCAAGCGACGCTATCCGGCCGACGCGGCCAGCGCGTCCACAAGTCCCCAGGCCAGCGCCCGTTCCGCGGTCAGCGTGTCCCCGGTCAAGGCGAGCCACGCCGTGCGGTGCCGGCCGATGCGCGGCGGAATGCTGGCCGTTCCGCCCGCGCCGGGGATGAGGCCCATGGCGATCTCCGGAAGCCGGATGGCGGTGTCCGACGCGGCCACGACGCGGCCCGCGAACGCGGGCAGTTCGATGCCCGCACCGACGCACGCCCCGTGCAGGTACGCGGTGACCCTGGGGCCGCAGCGCTGAAGCTGCGCCCCGGGACTGCGGTGCACGCGGATCAGATGCGCGCGAGCCGGATCCGCGCTGGTGCCGAACTCCGCCAGGTCGCCCCCGCTGCAGAACGCCGGCCCGTTGCCGCGCAGGTGCACCTCGGCGACGGACGGGTCGGCCACCGCGATCCGGAACGCCTCGCACAACGCGTCGCGGGTACCGGCGTCCATGGCGTTGCGCGCCTGCGGTCGGTCCAGCGTGACGTGCAGCGCATCGCCCTCGCGCCGCACCAGCACGGGTTCGGCGACGGGCCGGGGCGTGCGGGCCGGCGCGGACTCCCGCCACGCGCGGAACCCGGCGCCGCTCAGCAGCATCGAATAGGCGAGGGACTCGGCGGCGATCCGGTCCGCGCCGGTCAGCACCGAGCCCATCCGCAGCACCTGGACGAGCGCGAGCGAGGCGGCGGGCTGCGAATCGACCACCGCGGCGAGGCGGGCCGCGGCGGCGTGCGGATCGCCGCGGCCCACCCACGGGCGCGGCGCGTCGGACGGTCCGGTCAGCAGGACGTCGCAGGCCTCCGCGCCGCCCGGCAGGGCCGCGGGATCGCGCGGTTCGGCGGCGATGCCGACGACGACCCGGTCTTCCCGGCCCCACAGGACGTCGGCGCCCGCGAGGGCGTCCGGGCGGTCGAGGTCGACGGCGAGGAACGGCGACTCCACGTTTTCCCTTCGTCTGCTGCGGCCCGGGCCCCGTGCGCGGCCCCGGGTCCCTGTTCGTAGCAGAGCCCGGGCGCCGGTGCCAGGCCTGCGGAAAACCGGGCGATCCGGCACGCCGCGGGCGGATGTCGGGCATCCCGCCCGGACTGCCCGACGCCTGGCGGGTACCCATCCGCACGGCCGCGCGCCAGGATCGGAACGCCCGACGGCGCCTCCGCGCCCCGGGCCGCCCCCCGAACCGATCCGCAGAGGTGACACATGGCCTACGCCCTGGACCCCGAAGTCGCCGCCGTCGTGGCGCTGATGCCCGGGACGCCGCTCACCGACATCCCGGCCCTGCGCGGCATCGAGAGCACCCTGACGTCGGCGTTGGGCGAACCGGACGCGTCCGGCGTCGACGTCGCCGACCTCACGGTGCCCGGCCCGGCCGGTGCCCCCGACGTCGCGGTCCGCGTCTACCGCCCGGCCGGAACCGCGGGCACCGTGCTGCCGCTGGTCTTCGACATCCACGGCGGTGGATTCGTCCTCGGCTCGGTCGACATGTTCCACGGCGGCAACCTCGACCTGTGCCGGTCGCTCGGCGCCGTCGTCGCCTCCGTCGAATACCGGCTCGCCCCCGAAGACCCCTACCCGGCCGGTCTGGAGGACTGCTACGCCGCGCTCACCGCCCTGGTCGGCGCCGCCGCCGACCTCGGCATCGACCCCGAGCGCGTGGCGGTCCGCGGCGGCAGCGCGGGCGGCGGCCTGGCCGCGGCGCTCGCCCTGCTCACCCGCGACCGCGGCGGACCGCGGCTGTGCTTCCAGTTCCTCGGCTTCCCGGAGATCGACGACCGGCTCGCCACGCCCAGCATGGTCGCGTTCACCGACACCCCGGGCTGGAACCGGCCGAACGCCGAGATCAGCTGGGACGCCTACCTCGGCCCGGGGCGGCGCGGCGGACCCGACGTGCCGGCCTACGCGGCGCCGTCGCGGGCGGAGGACCTGGCCGGGCTGCCGCCCGCGTACATCTCCGTCATGCAGTTCGACCCGCTGCGCGACGAGGGCATCGCCTACGCGCAGGCCCTGCTGGCCGCCGGGATCAACGTCGAACTCCACCTCTTCCCCGGTACGTTCCACGGCTCCGGGCTGGCCCGGCACGCCGAGGTGTCGCGGCGGGAGCGTGCGGAGGAGATCGCCGTCCTGCGGCGCGCCCTGTTCGGCTGACCCCCGGCCCCGAACCCCCGGGACTGGTGGTGGCGGCGGCAGCCGTCAGTCCCGGGACAGCCTGCGCAGGGTGAGGGCGAGCATGGCGCGGAACCGGTCCGCCGGTTCCGAAAGCTCCCAGCCGAGCGCCCGCCCCGCGCGGGCCACCCGGTCCGCGACCGAACTGTGGTGGAGATGCAGGTGCGCCGCGGCGCCGCGCAGCGATCCGCTGCGGCAGAACGCCTCCACGGCGGCGAGGTCGCCCTCGCCGCCCGGCCGGGCCGCATAGGCCTCGACCGCGGCCAGCTCCGGACGTCGCCGCAGTTCCCCCGGCGGCAGCGCGGCCAGCACCGCCAGCGCCCCGAGCCCGTCGTGCCGGACGACAGCCGCCTCGGCGTCGCCCGCGACCGCGAACCGCAGCGCGACCCGGGCCTGCGCCCAGGACGTGCGGGCTCGCTCGGCGTCCACCGCGTCCCCGATGCCGACCACGACTCCGGGCGGCACCGCCGGGCCCGCGAACGCGTCCGGTGTCGGCGGCGGCTGCACGAGGACCGCGACCACGCCTTCCACCACCGCGTGCGGAGCCCGGCATTCCGCCGGGCGGGCCTGCGGGGGACGCTCGGGCGCCGCACCGCGCACCGCCACGACGGCAAGCGGGCGGCCCGGGACAAGGCCGAGGAGCCGCAGCGCACGGACCCGGCCCTCCGCGGGGGTGTCGTCGGCGAGCACGAGTTCGACGAGTGCGGGGTCGGCCGGCTGCGGGCCGGGCCGGTTGGTGTGGGCGGCGGTCACCGCGGCCAGCGCCATGCGCTCCAGGACCAGCGAGTCCAAGGGGCCGGGGCCGTCCGGACGTTCCAGCCACACGCCGCCCGGCCCGGCGGCCAGCGCGGTGGCCGGGAAATCGCCGCGGACCGAGGGCAGCGGCTCGCCGTCGGGCCGGTAGCGCACGACTGTGCCGTCCGGCCGCCACAGGCCCGCCGGGCATTCGGCGAGCGCGGCGGCGGCACGCACCAGCGCGGGCGCGGACGCGCCGCGCGTCACCAGGGCGTCGAAGTACGCGATCACCCGGAGCGCGGCCTCGGCATCCGGATCGAGGGCGGACAACCGCAGCAGAAGACCCTCCACGCGGCGACTCTAGCCGGACGCCGCCACGCCCACACGGCCCGCAGGATCCTGCCCCGGCTCCCCGCAGGCGCCGCCCCGACTGCCGGTCGGTCCGCGCGGGTACAGCGCCGGGATGGTCGACAACTCGGGACGGGGCGAAGCACGCGGGCGGGACGGCGGGTCCCACGCGGCGGGGGACATCCTCCGGCACGCGGTCTGGCCCGGGGCGGCCACCCGCGACGGCCGGTTCGTCCCCGCCCTGCTGGTGCTCACCGTCGTCACCGGCCTGGTCGACGCGGTGAGCTACCTCGGCCTCGGCCGGGTCTTCGTCGCCAACATGACCGGCAACGTGGTCTTCCTCGGCTTCGCATGCGCGGGTGCACCCGGGCTCTCCGCGACCGCGTCCCTGGTGTCGCTCGGCGGCTTCGTCGTCGGGGCGTTCGGCGGCGGGCGCCTGCACCTGGTCACCGAGGTCCCGCGCGGGCGGCTGTTCGCCACCGCGGTCGCCGGGCAGGCGGTGCTGCTGGCCGCGGCCACCGGCATCGCGGCGGCCGGGAAGCCGTTCGCGGACGGCGTCCGCTACGGCCTGATCGCCCTCCTCGGCGTCGCCATGGGCCTGCAGAACGCCGTCGTCCGCCGCCTCGCCGTCCCCGACCTGACCACCACCGTGCTCACCCAGACCCTCACCGGCTTCGCCGCCGACACCGGCGACCGGCGGCGCACCGCCCGGCGGCTGACGTCCGCCGCGGCGATGTTCCTCGGCGCGCTCGCGGGCGCGCTGCTCGTCCTGCGCGCCGACCTCGCCCCCGCACTGGGCACGGCCACCGCCCTGGTCGCGCTGCTGGCCGCGGTGTCCTGGGGATATCTGCGCCGCCGAGCACGGTGAACGCGCCGACCCCGCGGCGACTTTCGACTCCGGCGGCGGCGAAGGACCGCGGCCGCGCGGAACTGGTCTGTTAGCCTGGCCACATGCAGCGTGCCTTCCAGACGACGACGCCGGAGTCCGTCCCGGCGCGCTGAGCGATGACTTGGAGCAGCCCCGGGGCGAGTGCCCCGGGGCTTCGCCGTTTCCGGGGACTCGCCTCGCCGCCTTTACCGCGAGGAGAGCACGATGTCCGACTCCGTGGCCCCGGAGAATCCGATGAACCCGATGCCCGGCGGCGACGCCGCCGACCGGCCCGATCCGCGGCACGACCACCGCAGACTCGGCCGGGAACTCGGCCTGTTCGACACCGACCCGCTGATCGGCGCGGGCCTCCCGTACTGGCTGCCGGACGGCGCCGCGGTGCGGCACGCCCTGGAGGAGTACATCCGCACCGCGGAGCGGCGGGCCGGCTACCGGCACGTGTACTCGCCGGTGCTCGGCAAGCGCGAGCTGTACGAGATCTCCGGGCATTGGTCGCACTACAGCGACGACATGTTCCCGCCCATGGACGTCGGCGGCGAGCAGGTGCTGCTGCGGCCGAGCCTGTGCCCGCACCACGCGCTGATCTACCGCTCGCGGTCCCGCAGCTACCGTGAACTGCCGCTGCGGATGGCGGAACTCGGCGGGATGTACCGGGCGGAGCTGTCCGGCGTGCTCGGCGGCCTGACCCGGGTCCGGTCGATCCAGCTCAACGACGCGCACATCTTCTGCACCCTCGACCAGGTCGCCGACGAGGCGCGCGGGGCGCTGGAGCTGATCGGGCGGGCGTACGAGGCGCTCGGCATCCGGCCGGCCCGCTACCGCCTGTCCCTGCCCGGCCCCGGCGGGAAGTACGTGGCGGCGCCGGAACTGTGGCGCCGGTCCGCGGCGCTGCTGACCGAGGTGCTGGACGGATCGGGGCTGCCGTACGAGGCGGCGGAGGGAGAAGCGGCGTTCTACGGCCCGAAGATCGACGTGCAGATCGTCGACGCGGCCGGGCGCGAGTCGACCCTGTCCACCGTGCAGGTCGATTTCCACCAGCCGGAGCAGTTCGGCCTGGAGTACGTCGGCGCGGACGGCGCGAAGCACCGCCCGGTGATGGTGCACCGCAGCATCGTCGGCAGTGTGGAGCGTGCCGTCGCCCACCTCATCGAGGTGCACGGCGGGGCGTTCCCGGCCTGGCTCGCCCCCGTACAACTCGTCGCGCTGCCCGTCACCGACGCGGAACTCCCGCACGCCGAGGCGTTCGTGGCCGACTGCCTCGACCGGGGCCTGCGCGCCGAAGTCGCGCTCCCGGAGGCCGGCAGTCTCGGTGCCCGCATTCGCGCGGCACGGCTGGTCCCGTACCAGGCGGTCATCGGCGCCAAGGAAGCGGCCGACGACCGGATCTCCCTCCGCCTCCGCGACGGCCGCCGCCTCGACCCGCGCCCGGCGAATCGGGCCCTGTCCGAGATCAGCGCCGTGCTGGCCGGCCACGGCACCGCCCTGTGGGGTTCCTGAAACGACCGGAACAACCGGAACAAAAGGAACAGCCGGAGCGACCGGAACGACGGAAGCGGCCGACCGGCGAGCCGAATGGCGGAAGACCGTACCCTCGGCGATGATCGACGAGGCGTTATGCCCGTTTTGTCAGAGGAAGGGGTCATGCCTTGGCCGCCGCAAGCACGTTGACCGTCTGGAAGTTCGACAATCCGCAGGGTGCCGAGGAGGCCGAGCGGAAGCTGCTGACCCTCCAGAAGCAGGAACTGATCACCGTCGTCGACGCCGCGGTGGTCTCGTGGCCGCCGGACAAGAAGAAGCCGAAGACCAGGGAGCTTCACGACCTCACCGGCGCGGGCGCGCTGGGCGGCACGTTCTGGGGCCTGCTCTTCGGCCTGATCTTCTTCATCCCGCTGATCGGCGCGGCGATCGGTGCCGCGACGGGTGCGCTGTTCGGCAGCCTCAGCGACGTCGGCATCGACCAGGACTTCATCGACCAGGTCCGCGCCGAGATCAAGCCGGGCGACTCGGCGCTGTTCCTCATGAGCAGCGGTGCGGTCCTGGACCGCGTGCTGCCGGAGTTCGAGGGCAGCCACGCGAAGCTGATCCGCACCAACCTGTCGCACGAGCAGGAGACCAAGCTCCGCGAGGTCTTCGCGAACGACTGACCGCGCAAGCGGCAAACGCATGTGTGGCGCGGGTGGGGGGGTGTACCCGCCCCCCCCCCCGCCGCCGCGGGCGGGGGGCGG
>NZ_JBMULZ010000004.1:132530-231427 GCF_049534875.1 Uniformispora flossi | reverse complement strand
CCGCCCCCTCTCTCCCCCACCCCCCCCCCCCCCACCCGCCAACCGCTGTGGGGCGGCGCGGCATCTCCCCCCCCCCCCGCCACACATGCGTCGGGCTCCTGGGCCGGAGTCACCCGAAAGCCGCCCCCGCCGCACCCCCACGGGCGACAAACCGTTGCGTTGCCCTGGGTCGGGTCGTTGGCCGGGGCGTGCAGCATATTGACGTCGATCTCGTCGGTCCGGCCCAGGCCGTGGCCCACATCGTCGCCCGCCTTCGCGAAACGGACGTCCTGGTGTCCGCCCGCGAACTCGTCCCCAACTCCGAGAATCCGGAATACGGATGGCGCAGCATCACCGTCGCCGTCCCCAAACACGCCGCCCGCGACTAGCCCGGCAGCGAACGGGCGTCCGCGGCCGGTTCACGACCCGGCCGCGGCGCGCCCGCGCAGCCGCATCGCGTACACCAGGCAGCCGGCCGCCGCCGTCGAGGCCACCGTGCGGACGATGTTCCAGGCCACCCACGGGTCCTCGAAGTCCCGCCGCACCGCCCCCGGGTCGGCGAGCGCCGCGGCGTCGCCCGCGTCCTTGAGGGTGTTGTTGAGCGGGATGTTGAAGCCCATCGTGGTGAGCAACCCGGCCGTGTACAGCGCGAGTCCGGCGATCGTCCAGCGCAGGGCCGCACCGCCGCCCGCCTTCCGCTGCCGGAACACGGCGATCAGCGGCAGCACGAACGCGCCGAAGAAGCCCGCGAAGAACACCGGGTTCTCGATCTTCACGTTGATCGCCTGCATCGCCGCGACGAACGTCCGGTCGTCGGTGGCCGCGAGGCCCGGCATGACCGCGCACGTGAACGCGAAGTAGGTGCCCGCGACCAGCCCGGTCGCCACGGTGCCGGCGAGCAGCACCCGGTCTCGCGAGCCGCGCGCCGCGGGGGAGGCGGCGGGCGCGGGGGCGGCGGCGTGCGGGCCGGCGGGGTGCGTGTTCATCGGATCTCCTCGTCGTCCGGCGCCGACCCGTGCGGCGGCGAGCCGGGGTGGGCCGGGGGCTTGCTGGTTGATGCGTCCAGTCAAGCCCGCGCGAATGAGACTTTCCATCGGCCAGACACCCATTTCCATGTTCATTCGTCTACGCTGGCCGTCATGGATGCACTCGCGGGACTCCTCGACGGCCCACGGGCCCAAGGCGCCTTCCTGCTCCGTTCCGTCCTCGACCCGCCGTGGTCGGTCCGGGTCGAGGACGAGGCGCCGCTCACCCTGGTCGCCATGGTCCGCGGCACCGCGTGGTTCCTCCCGGACGGCCCGGACGGCGGCGAGCCCGTCGCGCTCGGCCCCGGCGACATCGCGATCGCGCGGGGCCCCGACCCGTACACCGTCGCCGACACCCCGGAGACCGCCGTGCAGGTGGTCATCAAGCCCGGCCAGGTGTGCCTGAGCCCGGACGGCACCAAGGAGTTCGCGCTGGCCGAATTCGGCGTCCGCAGCTGGGGCAACGCCGCCGAGGGCGCGACCTGCATGGTGACCGGCACATACCAGCTGGAAGGCGAGATCAGCCGCCGCCTGCTCGACGCGCTGCCGCCCCTGGTGGTGATCCGCGACGACGAACGCGTCAGCCCGCTCCTGCCGATCTTCGCCCGGGAAGTGGTCAAGGACGAGCCCGGCCAGGAAGCCGTCCTCGACCGGCTCCTCGACGTCATCCTCATCTCCGCACTGCGCGCCTGGTTCGCCCGGCCCGACGCCGAAGTCCCCGCGTGGTACCGGGCGAACAGCGACCCGGTCGTCGGCCGCGCGCTGCGCGCCCTGCACGGCGACCCGGCCTATCCGTGGACGGTCGCGAACCTCGCCCGCGCCGCCGGCGTGTCGCGGGCCGCGCTCGCCCGCCGGTTCACCGAACTCCTCGGCGAACCGCCCATGACCTACCTGACCACCTGGCGCCTCACCCTCGCCGCCGACCTGCTGCGCGAGCCCTCGGCGACCATCGGCGCGGTCGCCGAGCAAGTCGGCTACGGCAGCCCGTTCGCCCTCAGCACCGCCTTCAAACGGGTGCGCGGCGTCAGCCCCAAGGAGTTCCGCGCCCTGGCCGTCCGCGCCTGACCGCCCCGCCGCCCGGCGCTCCCGTGGCCGGGGCGGTACGAGCCGACGCCGCCCCCTGTGCATACCGCCACGAAATATCCCCCGAATATGCCCCTGAATATGGCGGCAATGCGTCGGTCCTGTCGCCTAAAGTCCGGAACATGACGACGATTGACGTGCGCGGCTACCTCGCCCGCCTGGGACTCGACGGCATATCGGATGTGCCCGGGCCGCCCTCCGGCGAGCTGCTGTTCACGCTGCACCGCGCCCACCTGGAACGCATCGCGTACGAGGGCCTGCACGCCCAGCTCGGCGAGCCGGCCCCCATCGACCCCGCCGCATCGGTCGCCCGCATCGTCGCGGGCCGCGGCGGATACTGCTTCCACCTCAACGGTGCCTTCGCCGAGCTGCTCAAAGCCCTCGGCTTCCCGGTGACCCGGCACCGCGCCGGCGTCCAGCCCCGCTTCGAGGACCCGCCGGGGGTGCTCGGCAACCACATGGCCCTGACCGTGCGCTGCGAGAGCCGCGAATGGCTCGTCGACGTCGGCCTCGGCGACGGGTTCCACGAGCCGCTGCCGCTGCGCACCGGCGTCTACGAGCAAGGCCCCTTCTCCTACGCCCTCGCCCCCTCCGACGTCGTCCCCGGCGGCTGGCGCTTCACCCACGACCGCCGGGGCTCGTTCCCGCGGATGGACTTCGCCCCCGAACCCGTCGACGTGGCGGAGTTCGAGGAGAAGCACCAGTGGCTGTCCACCTCGCCCGAATCGAGCTACCTCCGCACCTGCGCGGTCCTGCGCCGCGACGCGAAGGGCACCGACAACCTCACCGGCTGCGTGCTCAAGCGACAGGACGCGGCCGGCACCACGACCACCACCGTCACCACCGAAGCCGACTGGTACGCCGTCCTCGCCGACGTGTTCGGGCTGGACCCGGGCAGCCTCGGCCCCGAGGCGCGCCGCCGCCTGTGGGACAAGGTGGCCGCGCAGCACCGCGCATGGGAAGACACCCACGCGAGCACCTGAGCCACCGCCGGTCTCCCGGCTAGGGTCGGGCCACGAAAGCGGGCAAAGACACCACCGAGACACTACCGAGACACTACCGAGGAGGCCGAGTGGGGACGTTGCGGGACCTGTACCCGGAGATCGAGCCGGACGAGCACGGCATGCTCGACGTCGGCGACGGCCAGCGGATCTACTGGGAACTGTGCGGGAACCCCGAGGGCAAGCCCGCGGTGTTCCTGCACGGCGGGCCGGGCGGCGGCAGCACGCCGACCCACCGGCGGCTGTTCGACCCGGAGAAGTACCGCGTCCTGCTGTTCGACCAGCGCGGCTGCGGCCGCAGCACCCCGCACGTCAGCGGCCAGGACGTCGACCTCGCCGCGAACACCACGTGGCACCTCGTCGCCGACCTGGAACGCCTGCGCGAACTCGCCGGCTTCGAGCAGTGGCTGGTCTTCGGCGGCTCGTGGGGCAGCACCCTCGCGCTCGCCTACGCGCAGACCCACCCCGAACGCGTCAGCGAACTGATCCTGCGCGGCATCTTCACCCTGCGCGCCTCCGAACTGCACTGGTTCTACCAGGAGGGTGCGTCCCAGCTGTTCCCCGACCTGTGGGAGTCGTTCGTCGCGCCGATCCCGACGGGGGAGCGCGGCGACCTGATGACGGCCTACCACCGCCGCCTCAACTCGCCCGACCCCGAGGTCCGCGCCGAGGCCGCCGTGGCATGGAGCGTGTGGGAAGGCTCCACGATCTCGCTGCTGCCGCGCGCGGACGTGATCGCCAAATCCGGCGAACGCGACTACGCGCTCGCGTTCGCCCGCATCGAGAACCACTACTTCGTCAACAAGGGCTTCATGGCGGAAGGCCAGTTGATCGCCGACGCGCCCAAGCTGCGCGGCATCCCCGGGGTCATCGTGCAGGGCCGCTACGACGCCTGCACCCCCGCGCGCACCGCGTGGGACCTGCACCGGGCCTGGCCCGAAGCGGAGTTCGTCATGGTCGGCGACGCCGGGCACGCCTTCGACGAACCCGGCATCCTCGACGCGCTGATCCGCGCCACCGACACGTTCGCCTGACCCGCGCGGGGCCGCCGACTGCCGCCCCCGCGCGACCGCGGGGGCGGCGGTCACGCCGGATCCGCGAACCAGTCCCCGTGGAAGCCGAACGGCACACGCACCGGCAAATGCACCGCGGCGACCTGCTCGAGTGTCCCGGCGTCGTGCACCACGAGGTCGCTGGTCCCGTTGGCGGCGTCGTAGACGTAGCCCATCAGCAGGCCGGGGCCGCCCGCGTCGGCGGTCGACGGGACGAACGCCATCTCGTCCGGGCGCCGGCCGGGGCCGTAGGCGTGCACGGCCGCGTCGCCGGTCTCCAGGTCGTAGCGGATCAACGTGTCCTTGCCGACCGCGTGCCCGAACCGTGCCCCGCGGCCCGCGAGCCGGTCGTCGATACGCGGGAACTCGGCTTCCCGATCGTCGAGTTGCTCGCTGCGGACGGTGCCCGCGGCCACGTCGACCGTCCACCGCCACGCGACCGCGGTGTTCGTGGCGCCGGTCTGGTCGGACAGGTCCGCGAAGCGCATCGCGGTGAGCACCACGGTGTCCCCGGCGTCGTGCGCGGCGAAGGTGTGGAAGACGTAGCAGGGGTCGATCTCGAACCACCGCACGGGCGTGTCCGGGGCGTCGCGCCGCAGCACGCCGATGCGGGCGCCGCAGGACGGATCCCACCGGTAGGGCATCGTGCCCTGGTCCACCAGCGCCATGTCGAAGACGACCGGCAGGTCGAAGAACAGCACATGCCGCTCGGTCAGCTGGAAGTCGTGCATCATCGTCGACCGCGGCACCTCGATCTCCCGGCTGTGGACCAGGTTCCCGGCGGCGTCCGCGCGGTGGTAGGTGAGGAACGGCGGCAGCGGCGAGTAGCCGAAGAAGTGCAGTTCGCCGGTGACCGGGTCGGCTTTCGGGTGCGCGGTCATGGGCGTGCCCAGGCGGCCGGCGAAGTCGTAGGGGCCGATGGTGCCGAGGTCGGGCGTGATCTCGTACGGGAACGACGACTCCACCAGCGCGAGCATCCGGCCGGCGTGCCGCACGACGTGCGTGTTCGCCGCCGCGGAGCGCAGGTTGCGGGTGCCGTCGGGGCGGTGGATGCCCGACCGGTCGGTGTCGACCCAGCGGTTGCGGTACCAGGTCGCGCGGCCTTCCTCGAAGCGCACGCCGTGCAGCATGCCGTCGCCGAGGAACCAGTGGCCGGACGTGCCGGACCGCGGGTTCGGACCGTTGCGGATGTACGTCCCCGTGAGGTCCCGGGGCAGGGCTCCGGTCACCGCGAGCGCGGTCTCGGTGGTCTCGTGCAGCACGGGGGCGTAGTTGCCGGTCAGGTGGTGGGCGGTCACGGGAGCCTCCGGGAGTCCGTCATGTGAGTCGAATCAGTTTGGAAGCAAAGGGAGTTGGTCAGGCAACCGGGTTTCCGGAACGGGCCTTGGCGCGGGCGTGGGCCGGGTACCGGGCGGTGAACACCGCGGGGATCGCGAAACCTGCCACCTGCACCGCGACGGCGACGCCGGTCGGGGCGCCGGCCTCGCGCAGTCCGGCGAGCGCGGCCGCCGTCACCGTGAACGACGACGCCCACACCGCGGTGATGACGACGTTGACGCGCCGGAAGAGCGGGTGCTCCCACAGCTCGCTCGGCACCGTCCGCTTGGCGATGACCAGCGTGAACGGCCGGCGGATGGCCAGCGACGCCCACGCGGTCAGGGCCAGCCAGCCCAGCGACAGCGCCGCCGTCCACGGGTGGACCGGCGAGTCCGGGTCGGCGAACGCGACCGCGGTCAGGGCCGCGAAGTACACCGCGGTGCTCACCGTCAGCAGGTCGGCCGGGCTGCCGGTGCGGCGCCCCTGCAGCACCTGCGAGCCCGCGGACACCAGGGCCGCCGCCGCGCCCCACCGCCAGTCGGCCGTCGACACCGCGACGAACACCAGCCAGGGGATGAAGCTGCGCAGGTAGCTCATGGTCCGGTCCCTCCTCGTGCGCCGGAACCCCGGCGGCGCGGCGGCCGCGGCTTCCTGCCCCGACCTGTCACTGCTGACACGTCAAACAATGACGTTCCACAAGTGACATGTCAAGAAGGACATGTATTGTTCGAGGTATGAGTCTTCGCCACGCCCTCCTCGGGCTCCTCGACGCCCGGCCCGCCAGCGGCTACGACCTGCTGAAGACCTTCGAGACGTCGATGGCCAACGTCTGGCCCGCGACGCAGAGCCAGGTCTACGGCGAACTCGGCCGCCTCACCGACGCCGGCCTTCTGGAGGTCTCCGCGGAAGGCGCGCGCGGGCGGAAGGAGTACACGATCACCGACCCGGGCCGCGCCGAACTGCGCACGTGGCTCCTCGCCCCCGAGCCGCCCCGCCCGGTGCGCAGCGAGATGCTCCTGCGGGTGTTCTTCCTCGACCGCATCGCCGCGGATCAGGCACGCGCGTACCTGACCGCCCAGGGCGCGGCGGCGGAGGCGCGCGGCGCGGGCCTGGCCGCGCTGGAGGAGTCCGTCCCGTGGGACGACGGGCCGCTGTCGACGTACGGACGCATCGCCCTCGAATACGGCAAGCGCCAAGCCGCGATGCAGGCCTCGTGGGCGGCTTGGGCGGCCGCGCAGATCCCGGCGGACGCGTCCGCGTGGGACGGCGCGACGGGCGGCGTACCCGCGGGAGGGGACGGGGGAGGGGACGAGAACGGGACCGCGGATCGGGCCGCGGAAAACCAGTAGCCCTCCGGGTAATTCGTGCGGCATCGTGCGGAGCATGGGCTTGCTGCATTCCATGGCCTCACGCGTCGCCGAAGGCGACACCGTGCAGTTCCGTCCCAGCGGCGCGTCGATGGCGCCGCTGATCCGCAATCGGCAACTCGTCTCCGTGGCCCCGGTCGACGCCGCCAAGCTCGATGTCGGCGACATCGTGCTGGCCCGAGTTGCCGGGACCGTCTACCTCCACCAGGTGTCCGCCGTCGACCGCGAACGCGGCCGGGTCCGCATCAGCAACAACCGCGGCAGGGTGAACGGCTGGACGGCCTTCGCCCGGGTCTACGGGATCTGTGTCGCCGTCGACGGCGAAGACCGTCCGAGTGCCCGCGCCAAGGTGCGTGCGGCAGGCGTCTGGGACGGCTGACGCCGGCAGAACCATGAGGATTCCGGGCCGCCGGCCCGGAATCCGCTGCCGTGCGCGGGGGCGGGGTCGGCGGTGCGGGGCGGTGAACCAACAGGCAAATGGGTTGCCCGGTAGTCCGTAAGGGCGAATTTCGGCAGTCGACCCCGACGTCAACGCGCGGTCGACGCGGAGTCAAAACCGGGTCAAAGCAGCTCGATCGGCGGAGCGGGGCCGCGGGTCAGGACGGCTCGCGGACGAAGACCAGCTCCATCCCGGGCGGTTCGTCCGTCGGCTGCTTCGCGACCAGCGTGTAGCCCTTGCTGATAGCCAATCGGACCAGCATCTCCACCCGCACCGGGCCGCCCAGCTCGGGCACCACGACGCGCGGCGAACCGTCGAACAGCTCCTCGTCGCGCCGCCATTTGCCGCGCAGGCGCCCGCCGGTGAGCACGAGCAAGCCCACCACGATCGCCACCGCGATCGACGCGCCCAGGATCAGCATCGTGTGCCCCCAGCCCCCAACGCCTGCCACCGCCGTCCGGCCGCGGCGGGGCGGGCCGCCCGCCGCAGTGCCGCGTCCAGAGTGACGCGGCGCGGGGGCCGCGTCCACTTGCCACACGGTGCGGCTCGCACGGTTCGTCCCGGGTTCGCCGGGAGTCAACCGTGATGTGGCCTCCCGACCGCCCGCCGCTGTCGGCCGATCGCGCTAACGTTCCGGCCATCCTGACCGCGGCAGCCGCCGCTCCGGTGCCACCATCACTTGCCCCGGCGGCCCTCGGCCGCGGGCCGCGGTCAGGTCTCCGCAGGGCGCGCTCCGGCTCGGGCCGGGCGCGTCCGGCGTACCCGCGGCGGGTGCCGCGGACTCCGATCTGCCCCCCGCGTCGGCGGGCGGCTTCCGGCGGGAGGGACTTGTTCATGGGCTGGGTCCGGGCGGGCGACTACGAGGTCGCCCTCGAGGACGGCACGGTCGTGTGCCGCAATTCCGCGGGCAAGCGGCTGAAAAGCGTCCCCGCCAAACTGGCCGACGATCCGGCCGTGTCCGGGCTGCGCCAGTTCGTCGAATGGCTTGACCGGCACGAACGCGCCTGCGTCGCGGACGTCGAACGCTGGATGGTGCGGTCCCTCGCCGTCCCCGCCGACGTCGTCGTCCGTGTGTGGCCGGACACCGCCTGGCAGGCCGTGCTGCGCGACCTCGTCGTGACGACCGGCGACGGCACCACCGGATTCCTCCGCGACGCCGACCCGGAGCGCGGCATCGGCATGGTCGACCTGGACGGCGACACCGTCCGCGTCGCCGCCGACGAAGTCCGCATCCCGCACCCGGTGCTCCTCGAGGACCTCGACGACCTGCGCGAGTTCGCCGCCGAACTCGGCGTCGACCAGAAGATCGGGCAGCTGTACCGCGAGGTCTGGCACAAGCCGGAGAACCCCGCCGACGCCCGCAGCGTCGACGAGTACGCGGGCGGCAAGTTCGACCAGCTCCGCTTCCTGCTCGGCCGCGCCACGTCGCTCGGCTACCAGGTGCGCGGCGGCGACGCCGTGCTGCCCGTGCTGGAGGACGGCCGCACCACCGAGGCGCATGTGTGGCTCGGCGACTTCGACCCGTACGAGAGCACCGAAACCGGCCAGCTCACCTGGACCGGCCCCGGCGGCCGGGGCCTCCGCCTCGCCGAGGTCCCGCCCGTGGCGTGGTCCGAAGGCATGCGCATGGCCGCCGCGCTGTACGCCGGCCGCTCGACCGAGACCCAGGAGGACGCGGCGTGACCGCCCAGCAGCCCCACCCCGACACCGCCGCCGACACCGCCGCCGAGCTTCTCGACGCGGGCGCGATCCTCCCGTCGGGCAGCGTCTCCGGCGACGACGTCGACACGCTGACCGCCCGCACCTACGTCCACCCCGCGCTCGACGACCGCCGCATAGTCCGGCTCGTGCCCGGCACCCTCGGCGACGCGGAAGACCTCGCACTCGACTTCCTCGGCCTGGTGCGCGACGGCGACGCCCCCGAGGTCGGCCACGTGCGCCGCGAAACCCTCGGCTTCCCCGCGTGGGCGCTCGTCAACGACCCGGCCAACGGCCACCACGCCCTCGCCCTGGTCCGCGACATCGAACGCCTCGACCGGCAGGCCCGCAGCAAGCCCGGCTTCGCCAAGGACGGGTTCGCCGCGCTCGGCGAACGCCTCGGCCGCGCCGTCCCGCACTTCCTGCCGACGTTCTACGAGCAGGCCGCGCGCATCTTCCTCGCGCACGACAACACGACCTACGCCGCCACGTTCTTCGGCAAGGCCCGCGACGCCGAACGCGTCCACAATCTGGTGGTCGAGGAGGAACGTCTCCGCGCGGTCTTCCTGGAGTTCGCGTTCGCCGGCGCGCTCACCGCGAAGGCGCTCAAGGAGTACGCCCGCGACCTGTCCCGCCGCCTCGGCCCCGACGAAGCCTGGACGCAGTTCCGCCGCCTGTGCGTGGAACGCGGCGCCGCGGGCATGGCGCCGTACGCCGGCCTCGCCGAGGACGCCCGCGCCATGATCAAGGCGACCGGCCGGGACCAGGCCGTCGAAGAACGCGCGCTCATCGCCGAACTGCTGCCCGGCTCGGCGATCGTCCGCGCCCCCGTGTCGTTCTGGAAGACGTTCGCCAAGTCCCTCGCCGCGGCCGCCGCCGAACAGCCCGAACTCCGCATCCGGCTGCTGGAGATCATGCCGAACCCCGGCTCCGGCAAGGCCGAGGACGTCGACGACCTGTGGCTGGGCATCCTCGCCGCCGCCGGCGCCGAGGAACTCCTCACCACCCCGGGCGCCCTGGAGCCCGGCAAGGCGGCGGGCTGGCTCAGCCGCTGGGCCGGGCACATCCGGCGCGGCTACCGCGACCGCGGCCGGCACGCCGAAACCCTCGCGCTCGCCACCCGCATGGCGCCCGCCCTGCGCGCCGGCGGCGGCACCGTCGGCCTGTTCGGCGCCACGTGGCGCAAGAACGCCGACCCGGACCTGCTCGACCTCCTCCTCGCCGAGGGCGTCGCGGTCGAAACGCCGCCAGACGGCGCCTCGCTGGAACTGGCCGACTGGTTCAAGGACTCCGGCGACGGCCGCCGCGACCTCGCCGCCGCCGCGGCCGACCCGCGCATCGCCCCGCTGCTGCGTGCCGCCGTCGGGAGGCTCGGCAACGCCGACAGTGGCCGGCACCTCCCGGCCACCGCCGCCCACCCGGTGCTGCGCGGCAGCCTGCACGCCTGGCTCGAGGACCGCACCACCGAACTCGAGCAGCAGGCGGGCCTGCCCGACGCGCTCGCGCTCCTGAGCGTGCTGCGCCCGTTCGCCCGGGTCTGCGCCGACGTCCACCCGGACGCCGCCGCCCGCGTCGCCGCGTTCGACCCCGCCCCGATCCTCGCCCGCACCCTCCGCGCCGGCATCCTCGACGAACTCGGCTGGCCCGCGCTCGACGAGGCGATGAAGCTGCTCGGCGCCGAAGGCCGCGGCATCGCCCCGGGCTACCCGGACGACAGCAAGCTCGTCGTCAACACCGACGAAGCCTGGCCCGCGCTGATCCTGTCCACCCCGACCAAGGCCGTCGTGGTCGGCCCGGACGGCATCCTCCTCGACCACGACCTGCGCATCCCCGGCAAGCCCGACGACCGCGGCCGCACCCGGTTCTTCCACATCGACGGCGACCTCCTCGTCGTGTGGCGCGAGGACGACACCCCGCAGGCCTACTGGGCGTCGCGTCCGGCGGACGTCTTCGAGCCGACCGGCGAAGTCCCCAACCGCTGGGGCTACGACCCGGGCTACAAGTCCCTGCCGCACCCGGACGGCGGCCGCGTCACCGGCGACCGCACCTTCCACGCCGGCGACACCGCGCTGCCGCACCGCCGGGCGGTCGCGGGTGACGGCACCGGCTACTGGGTGTGGAACACCGACACCTACCCGTCCGCCTGGTACGAGTACGACCCGGCCACCGGCAACCGCGGCCGCGCCTCGCTGCCCGGCCCGTGGGCCGCCGCGGTCGCCGACGGCGGCAGCCTGGTCGTCGACGAGTGCACGCTGCGCCCGATGCAGCCCGGCCTGGAAAACACCCCCTTCGGCACCGACGGCCGCCTCCTCGGCTCGTGGGTCCGGATCGACGACCACGGCGTCGCGACCGCGGGCACCACCGACGGGCACACCGCGGCCCTGCCCGCCGTCGACCTGCTGTGGAACGGACGCCCGCGCTGGAGCCCCGTCGGCGGCGTCAAAGTCCCCGGCGCCCGCCCGACGGTCGCCGTCCACGACGAGCACGTCCGCCTCTACGACGGCGACCTCCACCTCGGCGACGTGAAGCTCCGGAACCGCGGCGGCGACCACGCGGCCGGCACCCGCCTCGTCCCCGACCTCGCGTACTGGCACGCGCTGCGGCCTCGCGACGAAGCCGCCTCGCAGGCGCTCCGCGCCACCGGCACCGAGCAGGCCCGCGCGCTGATCGACGGCGCCCAGGCCGAGTACGACGCCGCGAAGGCCGCCGCCGAACCGGACACGGCCGTCACCGAGCCGCTGCCGCTCGCCACCGTCGCGGCCGCGCTGCCCGGCGTCGCCCACCCGCGCATCGCCGACGGCGTCGGCGGGATCACCCTGGTCGCGGCCCGCCTCCAGCGCGGCCTGACCGCGTTCGGCAACCCGCCCGCGGCCTCCGCCCAGGACCCCGACGAGTACCAGCCCCAGCACGGCGAGGACGAGACGATCTCCGCCGCCGCCGAAGGATTCGCCGGACGCTCCTACTGGTACTCGGGCGGTACCAGCTTCGGCATCCTCAACCAGATCCGCACGATTGCCGCGCTGCTCGCCACGAGCCCCGACCCGAACGCCGCCGCCGGCTGGTCCACCACACGGATCCGCCTGGCCCCGCTGAAGACCGACTGGACCCCACTGGTCGGCAACCTCGAACCGCTGCTCTTCCGGGCGGCCTCGCCGTACCCGGCCGCGAACCATCGCGCGGCGATCCTCCTGCTCGCCGACGAACTGTCCGCCGAGGCCCTGCACCGGCCCGGACAGCTGCGCCGGGTCCGCCTCGCCGCCGAACAGGCCCCCGGCACGCGGGTCGGCGACGTGCTGCGCAACGGCGACCGCATCGTCGTGATCATCGCGCAGGACGGCTGGGGCCACGACCGGCAGCAGGTCTGGCGCGCCGTCGACTACGACCCGAGCGGCGCGTTCGCCGCGGTCGACGGGTTCACCGTCCACGACGAACACCGCTTCGACTACCCGGACGACCGCGCCCGGGTCACGGAACTGCTCCGGCTCGTCCGGGAGTCCGGCCCGACCGCGTGGAACCCGGCACACGTCGAAGCACTGTGCGCCGACACCGACCTGCGTCCCACGGAAGCCGCGTACCTGCTCGCCGGCCTCCCGCGCTTCGGCTCGGGGTCGGACTTCGAGGCGAACGGCCTGGCCGCGGTCGGTCTCAAGCCCACCGCGGCCGGCACCGCACGCCGACGCCTCGGCAACCTCGGGAGCCAGGAGGTCCGCGGGCTGCTGCGCACCGCGATTCCCCGGGACCCAGCGGCGCTGTGGACCGACGGCCCGGACACGGCCGCCGTGGTCGCCGCGTGGCGCGCCGTGTTCGGCGCGGTCGTCCGCGTCCCCGAGGAGGTCGCCGACGCGGCCGACAAGGCGCACATCGGCGCCGATGTCCTCGAAGCCGTCTTCAACCCGTCCGACGTGCCGTACCTGACCCGCACGACCACGCAGAAGCTCGACGAGCAGAACCAGCTCGTCCCCGCCGACGCCGCGGCCGTGCCGAACCTCGACCGGCTGTCCGACCTGGTCTTCGCCGCCCGCTGGCTGGCCTACCGGCTGCCGTACGGCGACCCGGTCCGCACGCACCTGCCGCGGATCACCGCGATGATCCGCGAACGGCTCCGCGACCCGAACCTGCTCGTCCACGCGGACGTGAACTGGTCCCCGGCCGGCGAATACACCTCGCCCGCGCTCCGCGAAGCGGCCGGCCTGCCCCGCGAAGGCGCCTGGGAGCCCGACGGGCTCCTCCGGATCGGCGACGCGATCGTGCTCGCCCCCTGGGGACAGGGCGAAGGCGACCACATCTGGGTCCGCCCGGCCGCGTTCACCGGCGCCGACGACCTGGAGCTGCTGCGCCTCGTCGGCCTCGGCGGCGAGTACCACGGGCACGGCCTCCGCTCCCTGCAGGAGATCCTCGGCGCCGACTTCGACCGCGTGTTCGGCACCGGGATCGGCGGCGAGGTCCACTACGCCCAGGACCCGTCCCGGTCGGTCCCCGACCTGGTCGCCGAGGTCGCCAAGACCCACGAGATCGGCGACGACGCCGCCACGCTCTACCTCCAGCTGCTGGCGCTGCCCGACCCGACCGACCGCAACGCGGCCCGCTGGACCGGCTGGAAGCCCGCCCGGCTCAAGAAGGCCCGCGCCGAACTCGCCGCGACCGACGTGGTCGTCACCGCCAAGCGCGCCCGCGCCGGCCGCTCGATGTTCCTGCCCGGCGGCTGGCACGAGTACAAGCGCGCCCTGCCGCTGGAGGTCTGGAAGGACGGCCTCTACCCGGTCGCCGACGCCGTGCGCGGAATCCTTCCGGAAGACCCCGTCGACGAGCTGTTCGTCCGCGCGTGGCAGCGTGTCGCCGAGGGCGACGCGCCCGGATTCGAGCAGCTGGAGACCCGTACCCGGAGGGGACGCCGCCGATGACCACCGACACCACCGAACCCGTGACCGCCGGACGGCAGATCCAGCCGCCGGAGGACGCCTACGCCGCCGAACTGGAGTTCCTGGCCGCGTACGACACCGGCCCGCGCCCGCCCGCGTGGCGGCTCACCCCGCGCGCCGTGGTCACCTTCGTCATGGGCTCCGACGGCGCGCTCAAGCTCCCCGACGGGTCCGCGTCGATGACGATCGCCCGCAAGTTCGTCGGCGAACGCTCCCTCGTGGAACGCTGCGTCGTGACCCTCGCCGGCGAGCGCGGCCTCCTCTTGGTCGGCGAACCCGGCACCGCCAAGTCGATGCTGTCCGAACTGCTGGCCGCGGCCGTCTGCGGCACCAGCGGACTCACCGTGCAAGGCACCGCGGGCACCACCGAGGACCAGCTCAAGTACGGCTGGAACTACGCCTTGCTGCTCGCCCAGGGCCCCAGCCGCGAGGCGCTCGTCCCGTCGCCCGTCCTCACCGCCATGTCCCGCGGCGCCGTCGCCCGCGTCGAAGAGGTGACCCGTTGCCTGCCCGAGGTGCAGGACGCGCTGGTCTCGCTGCTCTCCGAACGCCGGGTCGCGGTCCCCGAACTGGCCGGTACCGGCGACGCCCAGGTGCACGCCGCACCCGGGTTCACGCTGATCGCCACCGCGAACCTGCGCGACCGCGGCGTCTCGGAGATGTCCGCGGCGCTCAAGCGGCGGTTCAACTTCGAGACCATCGGCCCGATCGCCGACCTCGACGAGGAGACCGCCCTGGTCCGTCGCCAGGCCCGCGGCTCGGTGGAACGCGCCGGGGCGGGATTCGCGGTCGACGACGCGGTCCTCGAAGCCCTCGTCACCGCGTTCCGCGACCTGCGCACCGGCCGCAGCGCGGAAGGCTGGGAGATCGAACGCCCGTCCACGGTCATGAGCACCGCCGAGGCCGTCGCCGTCGCGTCCGCCCTCGGCGTCGCGTCGGCGTACTTCCCGGGCGACCGCGACGTGCTCGGGCTGCTGCCCGGCCATCTGCTGGGCGTCGTCCGCAAGGACGACCCCGCGGACGCCGCCCGGCTGCTCGGCTACTGGGACGCGGCGGTCCGCCGCCGCGCCGAACAGGGCTCGGCGACCTGGCGCACGCTGTGGGACCTGCGCCACGTCCTGGAGGGCTGACCGGGTGTCGGACACGCACCAGGGCACCGGGGAGGCCGCCGTGCGGCCTCCCCGGGCCTTCCCCGCCGCGGACCCGCGCGAGGCCGCGGAACACCTCGCCGCCGCCGACCGGCCGTTCCTGATCGGCGTACGCCACCACTCGCCGTCGCTCGCCGCCGCGATACCCGCGCTCCTGGGCGCCGCCCGCCCCGGCGTCCTCCTCGTCGAACTCCCGGCCGACCTCGCCGAATGGCTGCCGTGGCTCGCCCACGAGGACACCCGCGCCCCGGTGGCGCTCGCCGGGTCCGGGCCGCACGGGCTGGGCTTCTACCCGTTCGCCGACTTCTCGCCGGAACTCGCGGCCATCCGCTGGGCGTTCCGCTCCGGCGTGCCGGTCGTCGCCGCCGACCTCCCGCTCGGCCACCGCGGCTGGACGGCCGAACCCGACACCGCCCCGGCCCCCCTCGCCGACGCCGACGCCGACACTGCCGCCCACCGCACCGGGCCCGGTCTGCACGACCTGCTCACCCGGCGCCTCACCGGCCGCCCCGGCGACGACCTGTGGGACCGCCTCGTCGAAGCCGCCGCCCCCGGCGGAACCCCCGAAGCCCTCCGCCGCGCCGCACTCATGGTCGGCTGGGCCCTGCGCCACGACGCCGCGGCCGGCGACGGCGTCCCGGCCGTCGACCTGCGCCGGGAAGCCTGGATGCGCCGCGCCCTGCGCGACGCCACCGCCGACGGCACCCGCGCCGCCGCGGTCGTCGGCTCCTTCCACGCCGCCGCCCTCCTCGCCGACGGCGACCCCACGGACGCCGAACTCCCGGACACCGCGCCCGAACCCGTCGTCACCTCGCTGGTGCCCTACACCTACGCGCTCCTCGACGAACGCTCCGGCTACCCGGCCGGCATCCGCGACCCCGAATGGCAGCACGACGTCTTCACCGCCGCGGGCGACACCGCGGCCCTCGACGACGCGATCGCCCGCACCGCCACCCGGATCAGCGCCGAACTGCGCCGCCTGGGCCACCCGTCGGGGCCCGCCGACGCCCGCGAAGTGGTCCGCGTCGCGGGCGACCTCGCCCGGCTGCGCGGCCTCCCGGTGGCCGGCCGCGGCGAGTTCTCCGAAGCCGTGCAGACCGTCCTCACGCACGGCGAACCGCTCGGCCGCGGCCGGGCCGTGGCCCGCGCCCTCGAACGCGTACTGGTCGGCAGCCGGGCCGGCCGCCGCGCTCCCGGAACGCCCCGCAGCGGCCTCGGCCCCGCCGTCGAGGCCGACCTGGCCGACCTGGGCCTCCCCGGCCCGCACGACCCCGGCGCGGGAGAGCGCGAACTGCGCCTCGACCCGCAGCGCGGGGGACTGGACGCCCGGCGCGAGCTGCTGCTGCGCCGCCTCGCGGTGTGCGGGGTGCCGTACGCCGAGGAAACCGACGTGACCGGCACCGGCGGCGCCGACGCGCTCACCACGCGCTGGCGGATCCGCTGGACGCCGTCGACCGCCGCGATGCTCGACGTCGCGGGCATCCGCGGCGTGACCCTGGAACAGGCCTGCGAAGGCGTGCTGCGCGACCGCCACCGGCGTGAACACGAAGCCGACGGGCCGACTGCCGCCCAGGTTCTCGCCGGGCTCGAAGCCGCCGCCGCGTGCGGGCTGCCGGACTTGGCCGCGGAACGCGCGGCCGAGGTCGGCACCGTCCTTCCGGAGTGCGGAACGCTGCCCGAACTGCTGTCCGGCATGGCCCTGTTGGACCGCCTGAGCGCGGGCCACATGCCCGGCCTCGCGGACGTGCCGCCCGGCACCGCCGCCGCGGCTGCCGAACTCGCCGCCGCGGCCGTGCGCCAGATCGACGGCCTCACCGGCTCCGACGACCCCGCCGACGCCCGCGCGCTGGTCGAACTCGCGCGCCGCGCCGACACGTTCGGCGGCATGCGGCTCGCCGACGCGCTGCACCGACTGGCCCGCGAGGGCACCCCGCTGATGGCCGCGGCAGCCGGCGCGGTCCGGGTCCTGCTCGGCCACGACACCGCCGCCGCGTTCGGCGTACGCGCCGCGTCGTGGCTCGACGACGCCGGTACCGCACCGCGCCGGGCGGAACTCGCCCGGCGCCTCACCGGCGTCCTCACCGCCGCGAGCCCGCTACTGGCCGCGGGCGGCGGCGCCCTCGAACCGCTGCTCGACCGCGTCGGCAGCCTGTCCGACGAGGCGTTCCTGTCCCGGCTGCCCGCGCTG
This sequence comes from Uniformispora flossi, assembly GCF_049534875.1. Taxonomy (NCBI): domain Bacteria; kingdom Bacillati; phylum Actinomycetota; class Actinomycetes; order Kitasatosporales; family Streptomycetaceae; genus Uniformispora; species Uniformispora flossi. The sequence continues at coordinate 214,211 of NZ_JBMULZ010000004.1, read as the reverse complement.
CGCGGCGGCTTCGACACGCTGTCCCCGGCGGCCCGCGGACGTGTGCTGGCCGTCGTCGAGGAACTCCTCGGCACGGACGTCGACGCCGAAACGGACATCGCCCCCGAGTCGCTCGCGGCGTGGACGACCGCCGACACCGCGGCCCGCCGCGTGCTGGCGGCCCGCGGCCTGTGGCCGACCGAGCCCGGCACGGCACCCGACCCGGGGACCGAACCACGACCTTCCGAAGCCGCTCATCCGACCATCAACGCCGCCTGTGGACAACCGACTTCCCCCACCACGAAGGCTCCGGTAGGCCGGGCCCTCGGGGGCGCTCCGCACTCTTCCGACCATCCCACCGGCACTACCGCCGACCACCCTGCCGACCACCCCGCCGACCACCTCGACCCCGCCACCCGCTGGCGCCTGGTCCTCGCCCGCCGCACCGACCGGCTCGGCGGCCGCGCCGCCCGCCTCAACACCGCCCTGGACGAGCTGTACGGCTCGGGCCGCGGCGAAGGCTCCCGCCGCGGACTCGGCGGCGACGGAACCGGCGCCGGCCGCGAAGCCTCCTACCCGTCGGCCCGCGACTGGTCCGAGGACCTCGCCGGCCTGTTCGGCCCCGCCGTCCGCGAGGAAGTCCTCGCCGCCGCGGTCGCCGCGGGCCGCCGCGACGCGGTGACCGAACTCGACCCGGCCGCCGCCACCCCGTCCGTCGACCTGCTCAAAACCGTCCTCGACCTGGCCACCGGCCTCCCGGAATCCCGGGTCGCCGCGCTGCGCCCGCTCGTCGACCGCATCGTCGCCGAACTCACCCGCGAACTCGCCACCCGGCTCCGCCCGGCACTGTCCGGCATCACCGTGCCGCGCCCCAGCCGCCGCCCCGGCGGCGGCCTCGACCTGCCCCGCACCATCCGCGCCAACCTGGGCACCGCCCGGACCGGCGCCGACGGCACGGTCACCGTCGTCCCCGAGCGCCCGGTCTTCCGCACCAAGGCCCGCCGCAGCGCCGACTGGCGCCTGATCCTCGTCGTCGACGTCTCCGGCTCGATGGAGGCCTCGACGATCTGGTCGGCGCTCACCGCCTCGATCCTCGCCGGCGTCCCCGCGCTCACCACGCACTTCGTGGCGTTCTCCACCGAGGTCATGGACTTCACCGACCGGGTCCACGACCCGCTCGGCCTGCTCCTCGGCGTGCAGGTCGGCGGCGGCACGCACATCGCCGGAGGCCTGCGCTACGCCCGCAAGCTGGTCACCGTGCCGTCGCGCACGCTCGTCGCCGTGGTCAGCGACTTCGAGGAGGGCGGGCCGATCGGCGGCCTGCTCGGCGAGGTCCGCGGCTTGGTCGGCGCGGGCTGCCACGTCCTCGGCTGCGCGAGCCTCGACGACCGCGGCAAGCCGCGCTACTCGACGTCCGTGGCCGCGCAGCTGGTCGCCGCGGGCATGCCCGTCGCGGCCCTCAGCCCGACCGAACTGGCCCGCTGGGTAGGGGAGAAAGTCCGTTGACCGAGCCGACCGCAGCAACCGCCGCCGACGTCTTCACGGCCGTCTCGGTGCGCCCCGACGTCGCCGCGGCCATCGTCGAGGCGCTGTCCCCGCGCCTGCGCAAGCGCCTCGACGCGGCCGTCGCCAAACTCCGCGACCGCCCCGCCACCCGCGACGGCGACACCTGGCGCATCGCCGTCGACGACGAGGCCGCGCTGACCCTCGACGCCCCCGGCGGTGTCGTGACCCGCGACGAACAGGTCGTGTGCGCCTGCCTGCTGGCCCCGGCCTGCAGCCACCGCGCGGCCGTGGTGTCGGGCCTCGGCGTCGCCCTGGAGGAGCCTGCCGAAGCCGACGCACCCGCCGAGTCCGCGGACACTCACGACCGGCCGCCCGCCGACGACCGACCGGAGGCGGTCCAGGCCGCCACAACCGACCCCAAGGAGGCCGCCGCAACCGACCCCAAGGAGGCCGCCGCCCGCGCCTCCGCCGCCCAGGCCCTGCGCGACGCGGCGGCGGCCGTCCTCGACGCCGGCACCGCCGGCTCCGGGGCCGTCGTCCAAGCCGGACTGCTCCGCGCCGCGCACACCGCCAAGCTGGCCGGGCTGCACCGCGCCGCCGCGGCGGCCGTCGCGGTCACCGCGGGCCTGCGCGCCGCCCGCGCCGACGACCCGGCCTTCCGCCTCGCCGAACTCACCGACCAGCTCGTGGAACTCCTCGACGTCGCCCACCGGGTGTCGGCGGGCGAGACCGGCGGCGAGATCACCGGGACTGCGCGCCAGGCCTACGCGCACGCCGGCTCGCTCCGCCTGCACGGCCTGTTCACCGAGCCGATCCGCACGGACACCGGTCATGCGGGGGTCGTCACCTATACCGTCGGCGCCGACGGGGTCCTCCGGACCATCGCCGACGTCATGCCCGGCGGCCCGGAGCGCATCGCGGGCGCCGCCGCCCGCGCCATCCGCATGGGCGACGCCGCCGTCGACCACCACGCGCTCACCCGCGCCGGGCTCCTCGTCTCCGGGGCCACCGAATCGCCCACCGGGCGCCTCGGTGCCGGCGCGGCCGTCAAGGCCGTCCGCTCGTCCGGCGTCTCCTGGCACGCCGAACCCCTGTCCTCTTTGTGGGACACCGCGCCGGCCGACCAGGCGGCCCGCGCGGCCGCCGCCGCGGAGCTGCCGCAGAACATCCGGCGGGCCGGGGCCGAGCTGATGTTCCTGGACGCCGAGATCCTCGGCGCCGCTCCCGGCGACGACGGCGCCGACCGGGTCCTCGCCCGCTGCGGTTCGCTGCTCGTCTCCCTGCTGGTCGCGGACGACCATCCGAAGCTGGCCTACCGCGACAACCTGCGCCTGCTCGCGTCCCGCCCCGGACTACGGCTCCGCCTCGTCGGCCGACTCGAACCGGGACCCGCTCCGGCGGTACGCGTCCTGGCCGTCGCCCCGGATCCGGACCAGCCGACCGGTCTGATCCTCGTGGACGCCCTGCAGGGCCGCGTCAACCTCGGCCTCGACCGCCTCCGACACGCCGACCTCGGCGGATCGTCCGCGGCCGCCCCGGAGCACGCCGCCGCGGCGGATGGCTCCGGCGTACGCCCCGCAACGCCACCTTTCGCCACCCTCACTGCGGCAGGCGCCGACGACGCCTCGCCCGCATATGTGATTCGCCGTCAGGTGGAGCGCGCCGTCACGGGAGGCCGCCAGGCGCTCGCGCTCGCCGCCGCGCCCCGCACCGGCCCGGGCCTCGCCCCCGGCCCCTCCGCGTTCGCCCGCGACACCTCCCGCCTGCGGCGTTGCGGGATGGCCGCCGGCGCGGCCGTCCTCGACCGGCTGGCCGCCGCGGCAGCCGACCGCGGCCGCGACGTGTTCGGGCGGCTGCTGCCCGCCGACATCGGGCGGCTCGCCGACGCCTGGCTTGCCGCTTCTCTCTACGAACGCGCCGTCGGGAGCGTGCTCACCGCGTCCGCCTGGGGCGCGCCAGAGGGCGCGAAAGCTGCTGCCGAATGACCCTCGGACATGCGGCAGCTAACCGATTTCCTGTGGGGGGCTCAGGCCGTGTATGGTTTCACCTGCTCGCCCCAATAGCTCAGTCGGCAGAGCGTCTCCATGGTAAGGAGAAGGTCTACGGTTCGATTCCGTATTGGGGCTCTGACGAGGAAGACCCCGCCCGGCAACGGGCGGGGGCCTTCGTCGAGGCGGCGTAGCTCAGTCGGTAGAGCAAGCGGCTCATAATCGCTGTGTCACCGGTTCAAGTCCGGTCGCCGCTACCCAAGGAGCCGATGTGGGGGAGACCCCAGGTCGGCTGCTTCTGCTGCAAATCACCCACGAACCAGGAAGGCGCTCCCGTGGCTGCCACTGATGTCCGCCCGAAGATCACGCTTGCCTGTGTGGAGTGCAAGGAGCGGAACTACATCACCAAGAAGAACCGGCGCAACGACCCGGACCGTCTTGAGATGAAGAAGCACTGCCCGCGCTGCAACGCCCACACGGCGCACCGCGAGACCCGCTGACCCCGCGTCCGCGACCACGACTCGGCAACACCCGCGAGGCCATCCCTGATCCAGGGATGGCCTCGTCGGCGTTTCGCAGCCCCGCCACAATGGCCGGGCCCACCACCAGCACACGCCAGGAGGCCACGCGGATGCCGCTGGATCCGAAGTTCATCGGGCGGACCTACCCGCCCACCGCGCCCTACGAGGTCGGGCGCGAGAAGATCCGCGAGTTCGCCGACGCGATCGGCGACGCGAACCCCGCGTACCGCGACCCGGAAGCGGCCCGCAAGCTCGGCCACCCGGACGTCATCGCGCCGGTCACCTTCCCGATCGTGATCTCGCTCTCGGCCGCCGAGCAGATCGTCATGGACCCCGAACTGGGGCTCGACTACTCCCGCGTGGTGCACGCCGACCAGCGCTTCGCGTACGCCCGCCCGGTGCGGGCCGGCGACCGGCTGGTGGCGGTCGTCACGGTCGAGAACATCAAGACCATGGCGGGCAACGACATCATCACCACGCGCGCGGACATCGCGACCGAGGCCGGCGAGCACGTGGTGACCGCCCACTCGACGCTGGCCGCCCGCGGCACCGCCGAAGGGGAGAGCTGAGCCATGGCCGCGAGCATCGACTACGACGCCGTCGAGATCGGCACCGAACTGCCCGCGCAGACCTTCCCGGTGCGGCGTGAGAACCTCGTCCGGTACGCGGGCGCCTCCGGCGACTTCAACCCGATTCACTGGAACGAGCGATTCGCGGTCGGCGTCGGCCTGCCCGACGTCATCGCGCACGGCATGTTCACCATGGCCGAAGCCGTCCGGGTGGTCACCGACTGGGCCGGCGACCCGGGCGCGGTCGTCGAGTACAGCGCCAAGTTCACCCGCCCGGTGGTCGTCCCCGAGCCGGACGGCGCCGTGGTGGAAGTCACCGGCAAGGTCGCGCAGAAGCTCGACGGCCGCCGGGTGCGCGTCGACCTGACCGTCACCAGCGACAACGGCAAGGTCCTCGGCGTGCCCCGCGCGGTCGTCCAACTCGGCTGAGCCGGACTCCGCTTGCCGCCCGGCGGGGGAGCAGCCCCCGCCGGGCGCCGCGGCGCACCGCGCGACCGGCCGCCCCGTAGGCTGTGCGGGTGGAACACCGCGCCGACGCCCCCCTCGCCCCGCTGACCTCGCTGCGCCTGGGCGGCCCCGCCCGCCGCCTGTACGAGGCCGCCACCACCGCCGAACTCGTCGCCGTCGTCCGCGACGCCGACGACCACGGCACCCCGCTGCTGCTCGTCGGCGGCGGCAGCAACCTGGTGATCGGCGACGAAGGCTTCGACGGCATCGCCGTCCGCATCGCCACCAAGGGGCACACGCTGAGCCCGTCCGGCCTGCTCAGCTCGGACGCCGGGGTGCGCTGGGACCACCTGGTGGAGACCGCGGTGGGCGCGGGGCTCGCGGGCGTCGAGTTCCTGTCCGGCATCCCGGGCAGCGCGGGCGCCACGCCGATCCAGAACGTCGGCGCTTACGGCCAGGAAGTCGCCGAGACCATCTCGCTCGTCGAGGTCTACGACCGCCGCACCGGCCGCATGGACCTGCTCGACCCGAGCGAATGCGGCTTCAGCTACCGCGACAGCGTCTTCAAGGGCGACGACCGGTACGTCGTGCTCCGCGTGCACTTCCAACTCCGCGACGAAGGCGGCCTGTCCGCCCCGGTGCGCTACGCCGAGACCGCCCGCGCCCTGGGCGTCGAGCAGGGCGAGCGGGTGCCGCTGGCGGCCGCCCGGGACACCGTGCTGGGGCTGCGCCGCGGCAAGGGCATGGTGCTCGACGAGGCCGACCACGACACGTGGAGCGCCGGGTCGTTCTTCACCAACCCGATCCTGACCGACGCGCAGTTCGCGGACCTGCGCGTCCGGGTCGCCGAACGACTCGGCGACGGCGCCGAACCGCCGCACTTCCCGGCGGGGGAGGGGCATGCCAAGACGTCGGCCGCCTGGCTGATCGAGCGCGCCGGCTTCCCCAAGGGCCACGGCACCGGCCCCGCCCGCATCTCGACCAAGCACACTCTCGCGCTGACCAACCGCGGCAGCGCGAAGACCGAGGACCTGCTGTCGCTCGCCCGCGAGGTCCGCGACGGCGTCCGCGAGGCCTTCGGCGTCGAGCTGGTCAACGAGCCGGTGTTCGTCGGCGCGGAACTCTGAGGAAGCCCGTTCCCCCGCACGGCGTGCGGGGGATTGACACTCTGGTTATTGAGTAATAACTTACTACTCATGGCAGCCCCCACGACCTCCGCCGGAACCGTGCGGATGACGGCCGACGAGCGTCGGGCCTCCGTCATCCGGGCGGCGATGAGCGAGTTCGCACGCGGCGGCCTGCACGGCACCTCCACCGCCGCGATCGCCAAGCGCGTCGGCGTCTCGCAGCCCTATCTCTTCCGGCTCTTCGACGACAAGAAGGCGCTGTTCCTCGCCACGGTCGACTACTGCTTCACCCGCCTGCGGGACACCTTCGACCGGGCGGTCGAAGGCCTCGAAGGCGCCGGGGCCATACACGCCATGGCCCACGCCTACACCGACCTGCTGGGCACCGAGCCGGAGTTCCTGCGCATGCAGCTCCAGGCATACGTCGCCTCGCAGGACCCGGAGTACCAGGCGCCGATCCGTGCCTGCTGGGAACGGCTCGACGAGCAGGTCCGCGTGCTGTCCGGTGCGGAAGGTGAAGAACTCACCGACTTCTTCGCCCGCGGCATGCTCTGCAACGTCATCGCGGCGCTCGACCTGCCGCGGGAGCGCTACTTCTCGTCCATGAAGGCCGGCGCCCAGCGCGTCGACTGCGCGCGCTGCGCGGCCGAGGCCGCCGGGCCCCCCGGGGCATCCGCCGAATCCTGCTGACCCCGCCGCCGGGCTTTCCCGGTGCCTCGGCGCACGTCCCCACAAGTTAGTGAGCAATAACTTAATATCTCGGCAAAAGTTAGTGACCGATAACTACGTACCCGTCGGGGGCACACCATGACCACCGCACCGTCCGCACTCGCGGCACCCGCGACCAAACAGCGAGGCCCGCGCACCGTCCTGTGGACCTTCCTCGCCAGCAGCTTCGCGCTCTTCATGGCCGGGCTCGACAACCTCGTCGTCACCACCGCCCTGCCGTCCATCAAGGAGGACCTCGGCGCCGGACTGTCCGAACTCGAATGGACCGTCAACGCGTACACGCTCAGCTTCGCGGTCCTCCTCATGCTCGGCGCCGCGCTCGGCGACCGCTTCGGCCGCCGCAAGGTCTTCGCGTCCGGCATCGCCGTCTTCACCCTCGCCTCCGCGCTTGCCGCGATAGCCCCGAGCACCGGCGGCCTGATCGCCGCCCGTGCCATCCAGGGCGCCGGCGCCGCCGCGATCCTCCCGCTCAGCCTCACGATCCTCACCCGCGCCGTGCCCGCCGAGAAGCGCCCCGTCGCCCTGGGCCTGTGGGGCGGCGTCAACGGCCTCTCCGTCGCCCTCGGCCCGCTCGTCGGCGGCGCCATCGTGGAACACGGCTCGTGGCAGTGGATCTTCTGGCTCAACGTCCCGCTCGGCCTGATCCTGGTGCCCCTGACCCTCTTCAAGGTCGAGGAAAGCCACGGCCCCTCCAAGCGCCTCGACCTGGTCGGCACCACCCTGGTCAGCCTCGGCATGCTCGGCGTCGTCTTCGGCTTGGTCCGCGGCCACGGCGACGGCTGGGCCGCGCCGCACATCATCGGCGCCCTCGCGGTCGGCGTCGCGCTCATCGCCGCGTTCGTCGCCTTTGAGAACCGCACCGCCGAACCGATGCTCCCGATGACCATGTTCAAGGACCGCGCCTTCACCGCCCTGACCTTCTCCGGGCTGCTGATGTTCGCCGGCGTCTTCGGCTCGATCTTCCTGCTCACCCAGTACTTCCAGGGCGTCCAGGGCTTCTCGCCGCTCGGCGCGGGCCTGCGCATCCTGCCCTGGACCGCGATGCCCGTCATCGTCGCCCCGCTGGCCGGCCCGCTCGCCGCCAAGATCGGCGGACGCCCGCTGGTCATCGCCGGCCTCGCGATGTCCGCCACCGGCCTGGCCTGGTTCGCGCTCGTCGCCTCGCCGCACGTCACGTACGTCGAGCAGATCCCCGCGCTCGTGCTGTGCGGCCTGGGTATGTCGCTCTACTTCATCCCGACCGCGAGCCTGCTGATGTCCGTGGTCAAGCCCGAGCAGCAGGGCGTCGCCTCCGGCACCAACAACGCCATGCGTGAACTCGGCGGCGTCTTCGGCGTCGCGGTCCTCGCCTCGGTCTTCTCCGCGAACGGCGGCTTCGTCTCCGCGCAGAACTTCGTCGACGGACTCGTCCCCGCCCTGTGGGTCGGCGCCGCCCTGGCCGCCGTCGGCTCGCTCACCGCGGCGCTGATCCCCACCCGGCGCACGCCCGCCGCCGCACCGGCCGACGCCGACGCCTCGGCCAAGGTCCCGGTCGCCGCCTGACCCGCACGATCCGCAGGACCCTGTCCGTCGGCCCCCGACCCGCACGTACGGCACCGGGCGCGGCCTCCGACCACCGGAGGCCGCGCCCGCGGCATGTCCGCGGGGCTCCCGGTCAGCGTCAGCCGGTCAGCCGGTCCACCGATCAGCCCATCAGCCTGCAGGGCGGCGCGTCAGCCGGCCAGCCAGGCGTCCACCCCGGCCAGCAGCTTCGCCCGCACGTCCTCGCGCGCCACCGACCCGCGGATCGACTGCCGGGCCAGCTCCGCGAGTTCCGCATCGTCGAAACCGTGCTCGTGCCGCGCGATCTCGTACTGCGCCGCCAACCGCGACCCGAACAGCAGCGGATCGTCCGCACCCAGCGCGATCGGCACCCCGGCCTCGAACAGCTTGCGCAACGGCACATCCGACGGCTTCTCGTACACGCCCAGCGCCACGTTGGACGCCGGGCACACCTCGCACACCACTCCGAGCCGAGCCAGTTCGTCCATCAGCAGGGGATCTTCCGCGGCCCGCACACCGTGCCCGAGCCGCCGCGCGCCGAGCACCTCGACGCACTCCCGGATGCTCCGTGGGCCGTCCAACTCGCCCCCGTGCGGGTTCGCGAACAGCCCCGAGCGGCGCGCGATCGCGAACGCCCGCTCGAAATCCAGCGCCCGGCCCCGCCGTTCGTCGTTCGACAGGCCGAACCCGACCACCCGCCCGCGGTCCGCGTACCGGGCCGCCAGCCGGGCCAGCGTCCGCGCCTCCAGCTGGTGCTTCGTCCGGTTCGCCGCGATCACCACGGCGATCCCCACCCCGGTCGCGCGCTCGGCTTCCTCGACGGCGTCCAGGATCACCTCCACGGCCGGCGTGAGACCGCCCAACCGGGGCGCGTAGGACGTCGGATCGACCTGGATTTCCAGCCACCCCGAGCCTTCCGCGGCATCGTCCTCGGCCGCCTCGCGCACCAGCCGGTGCACGTCGTCTTCGCCGCGGACACACGATCGGGCGATGTCGTACAGCCGCTGGAACCGGAACCAGCCGCGCTCGTCGGTGGCCCGCAGTCGCGGGGGAGTGCCCGAGGTCAGTGCCCCCGGGAGGTGGACCCGGTACCGGTCGGCCAGCTCCAGCAGCGTGGCCGTCCGCATGGAACCGGTGAAGTGCAGGTGCAAATGGGCTTTCGGCAGCGCGCGCACATCGCGGACGGGGTCATCCATCTCCCCGATCTTGGCCCACCGCGGCCCCGCTCGGGCGAAGTCGGCGCAGGTTGCCCCGACCGGATGATGCACAACCGGCCGGGAAAAGGACATAACGGCCGCCCCGCCGCGCAATCCACGCCCCGCCCCGCGCCCGCCCCGCCGCGCACCGGCGCCGCCCCGGAACGCCGGACGGCCCGGCCCCCGCGGGGACCGGGCCGTCCGGCGAGAAAACGCCTGTCGGCGAGACCGCGGCTACTTCGCCTCGCCCAGCAGCTTCGCGATCCGCGACACGCCCTCGACCAGGTCGTCGTCGCCCAGCGCGTACGACAGCCGCAGGTAGCCCGGCGTCCCGAACGCCTCGCCCGGCACCACCGCGACCTCGACCTCGTCCAGGATCAGACCCGCCAGCTCCGACGATGTCGCCGGCACCTTCCCGCGGATCTCCTTGCCCAGCACACCCTTGACCGACGGGTACGCGTAGAACGCGCCCTTCGGCTCCGGGCACTCGACGCCCGGGATCTCGTTCAGCATCCGCACGATCGTCCGGCGGCGCCGGTCGAACGCCACCTTCATCTCGTCCACCGCCGACAGGTCGCCGGACACCGCGGCGATGGCCGCGGACTGCGCCACGTTGCACACGTTCGACGTGGCGTGCGACTGCAGGTTGGTGGCCGCCTTGATGACGTCCTTCGGGCCGATGACCCACCCGACGCGCCAACCCGTCATCGCATACGTCTTCGCGACACCGTTCACGATGATCGTGCGGTCGAGCAGCTCCGGCACGACCGTCGGCATCGACACGAACTCGGCGTCGTCGTACACCAGGTGCTCGTAGATCTCGTCGGTCAGCACCCACAGGCCGTGCTCGGCCGCCCACCGGCCGATCTCCTCGACCTGCGCCCTCGTGTACACCGCACCCGTCGGGTTCGACGGGGACACGAACAGCAGCACCTTGGTGTTCGGCGTGCGCGCCGCCTCCAACTGCTCGACGGACACCAGGTAGCCGGTCGTCTCGTCGGCCACGACGTCCACGGGCACGCCGCCCGCGAGCCGGATCGACTCCGGGTAGGTCGTCCAGTACGGCGCCGGCACGATGACCTCGTCGCCCGGGTCGAGGATCGCCGCGAACGCCTCGTAGATCGCCTGCTTGCCGCCGTTGGTGACGAGCACCTGCGCCGGGTCGACCTCGAGGCCGGAGTCGCGCAGCGTCTTCGCGGCGATGGCCGCCTTCAGCTCCGGCAGACCCCCGGCCGGCGTGTAGCGGTGGAACTTCGGGTCCCGGCATGCCGCCACGGCCGCGTCGACGATGTAGCCCGGTGTCGGGAAGTCCGGCTCGCCGGCGCCGAAGCCGATCACCGGGCGCCCGGCCGCCTTGAGCGCCTTGGCCTTGGCGTCGACCGCGAGCGTCGCGGACTCGGCGATGGCGCCGACGCGCTGCGAAACGCGGCGCTCGGTGGGGGAGGAGACAGGGGTCTGGGGGCTGGAGGAAGGTGCCGTCATGACCCCCATCGTCCCACTGCCGCGGAGGGCCGGGCACGCAGGTTTCGCGATCCGGTCAGCGACGGGTTCGACCTGGGGCACCGCAACCCGTACACTCGTCCCCTGGCGGATCGAACCGCGCTGGACTGTGCCCGGAAACCTTTGGTGTCCGCACGGCGTTGTCCGCTAGGTTGGGACCACCGAAGGGCACTAGCTCAATTGGCAGAGCACCGGTCTCCAAAACCGGGGGTTGGGGGTTCAAGTCCCTCGTGCCCTGCGATGTACCGCCCCGATCCGACTGTGTTTCGGGGTGTGTACATGCAGTCAGCGCCAGCCATTAAGCGCCGACGACACCGTCGGTGATCCAGTCAGACCGGATCCAGGTGAGGACGAGTGACGGAGGCCCACGGCTCCACGACCACGCCCGAGGACGAAAGCTCGGACGACGTCGGCGTGGACGAGACTCCCCCGGGCGGTCGCAACCGCAAGGGACGCCGGGCCGAGTCCGAGAAGCCCGATCCGAAGAAGAAGAGCATCTTCGCGCGCCTCGCGATCTTCTACCGGCAGATCATCGCCGAACTTCGCAAGGTCGTCTGGCCGACGCGCAACGAGCTGGTCACGTACACGACCGTCGTGATCGTGTTCTGCCTGATCATCATCGGCATCGTGTACACGCTCGACCTCGGGTTCGCCCGGGCGGCGCTCGAAATCTTCGGCTGACCCCGGCGCGGCCCGCCGCCGCGACGGATCCGGGACTCCTGCGGCCGATCCCGGCCTCCGCCCGGCTACTGTGGTGTCCTGGGGAGGTCCTCCCCCGATGCCGCGGGGCCCGGCGCGTGCCAGGCCCGCCCGGCCAGCCCGTTTGATCCCCACCCAGGAAGAAGCAGCCACCGTGTCAGACTCGAACCTGTTCCCCGACGAGGCCGTCGAGGAGACGGGGTCCCAGTCGGAGCAGGCGGCGGACGCGTCCGCGGTCGCTGAAGCCGACACCGAAGCCGGCGCCGAGACCGTCGAGGAGACCGTCGAGACCGCCGTCGGCGACGACGAGGCTGCCGAGGAGACCGGCGACGCCGAGACCGTCGTCGACGACGAAGCCGCCGAAGCCCCGCAGGTCGACACGCTCGCCGAGTTCCGCGAGGCGCTGCGCCGCGCGCCGGGCGAGTGGTATGTCATCCACTCGTACGCCGGCTACGAGAACCGGGTGAAGGCCAACCTCGAATCCCGCACGACCTCCCTCAACATGGAGGAGTTCATCTTCCAGGTCGAGGTGCCGATGGAAGAGGTCGTCGAGATCAAGAACGGTCAGCGCAAGACCGTCAAGCGCAACAAGTTCCCCGGCTACGTCCTGGTCCGCATGGACCTGACGAACGAGTCGTGGGGCGCGGTGCGCAACACCCCCGGCGTCACCGGCTTCGTCGGCAACGCCCACGAGCCGTACCCGCTGACCCTCGACGAGGTCGCCAAGATCCTCGCCCCCGAGGAGGAGCAGGCCGCGGCCGGCGGCGGCACCACGACCAAGGCGCCCGCCGAGGTCAAGGTCCTCGACTTCGAGGTCGGCGACTCCGTCACCGTCATCGACGGCCCCTTCGCCACGCTGCAGGCCACGATCAACGAGATCAACGCCGACTCGCAGAAGGTCAAGGGCCTGGTCGAGATCTTCGGCCGGGAGACCCCGGTCGAGCTGTCGTTCAACCAGATCCAGAAGAACTGAGCAGCACCCCACGAGCTTCCGCAGCCGGGCCGTCCGCAAGGGCGGCCCGGACCACGGATTAGGGCGCCTTCGCAACGGTGGTTATCGTTGTGGGGGCGCCACGCCGCGTATGCCGGTCCCCAGGGACCCGGCGCGCGGGGCGCAAGCCGCGTGACAGCACACCCGCCGGTCCGTCCCGGATCCGGTCGGATGTGCCGTGCGTACCGCGCGGCACCAGGGAAGTACATCTCGTCGAAGGACCCGGAAACATGCCTCCCAAGAAGAAGCTTGCTGCCATCATCAAGCTCCAGATCAAGGCCGGCGCTGCTACGCCCGCCCCGCCGGTCGGTCCGGCGCTGGGTCAGCACGGCGTCAACATCATGGAGTTCTGCAAGGCCTACAACGCTGCGACCGAGTCGCAGCGCGGCGACATCGTGCCGGTGGAGATCTCGGTCTACGAAGACCGCTCCTTCACCTTCATCACGAAGACGCCGCCGGCCGCGCGCCTGATCCTCAAGGCCGCGGGCGTCGAGAAGGGCTCGGGCGAGCCGCACAAGACCAAGGTCGCCAAGCTCACGCGCGACCAGGTCCGCGGTATCGCCGAGACCAAGATGCCCGACCTCAACGCGAACGACCTGGACGCCGCCGAGAAGATCATCGCCGGCACCGCCCGTTCCATGGGCATCACGGTCGAGGGCTGAGCCAGAACTCCCGTCCGCGCCCCTCGGGGGGCGGACATCTCCGCAGTACGTGGCAGGGCCGTGCGTCGGCCCGAATCCACCACGACTCCTTTCGCAGCAACCAGGAGCAGAAGTGACGCAGCGCAGCAAGACCTACCGCCAGGGTGCCGCCCAGGTGGACCGCGAGCGGCTGTACGCCCCGCTCGAGGCCGTCCGCCTGGCCAAGGCCACCTCGAAGACCAAGTTCGACTCGACCGTCGAGGTCGCCCTGCGCCTGGGTGTCGACCCGCGCAAGGCCGACCAGATGGTCCGCAGCACCGTCATCCTTCCGCACGGCACCGGCAAGACCGCCCGGGTCCTGGTCTTCGCGACCGGTGACCGTGCCGAGGCTGCCAAGGCTGCGGGCGCCGACATCGTCGGCTCCGACGAACTGATCGACGAGATCCTCAAGGGCAACCTGCTCAACGAGATCGACTCGGTCGTCGCCACCCCGGACCTCATGGGCAAGGTCGGCCGCCTCGGCCGCGTCCTCGGCCCGCGTGGCCTCATGCCGAACCCGAAGACCGGCACCGTGACCCCGGACGTGGCCAAGGCCGTGTCCGAGATCAAGGGCGGCAAGATCGAGTTCCGCGTCGACAAGCACTCGAACCTGCACTTCATCATCGGCAAGACCTCGTTCACGGACGAGCAGCTGATCGAGAACTACGCCGCGGCCCTCGAAGAGGTCCTGCGGGTGAAGCCGTCGGCGGCCAAGGGCCGTTACGTCAAGAAGGTCGGCTTCACGACCACGATGGGCCCGGGCATCCCGGTCGACCCGAACCGCACCCGCAACCTCATGGTCGAGGAGGACCCGGCCGCCGTCTGATCGCGCCCGCGCTGATCGGACTGCCGCAGGGCAGCGAACTCCGGTGGCCCGCACGCCCCTTCGGGGGAGTGCGGGCCACTGTTGCATGCCCGGGCAGGGAGCCGCGCGAACGGATTTGCCCCGCGGAGCCCGTGTCACGTACCTTGTACGAAGCCAAAGACCGCCGGTCGTTGCGATGTGCCCGCAAGGGCGCCGCAATCGAAGGTTCCGCCACAGCGGACGGCCTGCGCAGGTGCCTGAGAGGTTCTCCGAGCTTCCCGCGGATTCGTCCGCCGAACGGCTCGTGTTCCGCCCCGTGCGCCTGCGCCGGGGCGTTTTCGTTTGTCCGGGCCCTTTCCGCCGGTGGTCGTCCAGGCGCCCGGCCGGTCCCACGGCCGGCCGAAGATCGCATCGCGGAAGGAGGCCCGTCCCATGGCGAGGCCCGACAAGGCAGCCGGGGTTGCCGAGATCGCGGACAAGTTCCGCGGCTCGAACGCCACCGTGCTGACCGAGTACCGCGGACTCAGCGTGGCGAAGCTCAAGGAGCTGCGCCGTTCGCTCGCTGGGAACGCAGAGTACGCCGTGGTGAAGAACACGCTGACCAAGATCGCGGCCAACGAGGCGGGCATCACCGAGCTGGACGCCCTCCTTGTGGGTCCGTCCGCCGTGGCCTTCGTCACCGGCGACCCGGTCGAGGCTGCCAAGAGCCTGCGTGACTTCGCCAAGGCGAACCCCCTTCTCGTCATCAAGGGCGGTGTCCTCGAGGGCAAGGCCCTCAGCGCTGACGAGATCAACAAGCTCGCGGACCTCGAGTCCCGCGACGTGCTGCTCGCCAAGCTGGCGGGTGCCATGAAGGCGTCGATGGCCAAGGCCGCCGCGACCTTCCAGGCCCCGCTCACGGAGTTCGTCCGCACCGCGGAAGCCCTCCGGGTCAAGCGCGAGGCCGAGCAGGGCGGTGCCGGCGAGCCGGCTCCCGCCGCCGAGGCCGCCGAGGAGGCCGCGGCCGAGTAATTCCGGCCGCAGCACCTCGCGACTCCGGTCGCCGGGGGCCCTGCCCCCGCCATCCACACCACCCGGCACCTGCCGAACTTATTAGGAAGGACCGCCCACCATGGCGAAGCTCAGCAACGACGAGCTCATCGAGGCGTTCAAGGAAATGACCCTCATCGAGCTCTCCGACCTGGTGAAGCTCTTCGAGGAGACCTTCGACGTCAAGGCTGCCGCCCCGGCCGCCGTCGCGATCGCCGCCCCGAGCTCGGGCGACGCCGCCGAGGTCGAGGTCAAGGACTCGTTCGACGTCATCCTCGAGGCGGCCGGCGACAAGAAGATCCAGGTCATCAAGGAGGTCCGCGCCCTCACGAGCCTGGGCCTGAAGGAAGCCAAGGACCTGGTCGACGGCGCCCCGAAGCCGCTGCTCGAGGGTGTCAACCAGGAGGCTGCGGACAAGGCGAAGGCCGCCCTCGAGGCCGCCGGCGCGACCGTCTCCGTCAAGTAAGTCCCGGCGCACTCGCGCAGGCTTGCCGACGGCTGCATAGCCGCACCGCCGCCGGGCGGTCTCCTTCGGGAGGCCGCCCGGCGGTTTTTTGCGTCCTCGGACGCCCCCTGCCCGCCCGCTCACCGGCCTCCCGCCGGACGTCCGGTCTGCCCCGTGCGACCGCCTCGGGACGCCTCGAAGATCGTCCGGAAACCATCGCTCCGGATGCCCCCGACCCGGCCGCCGCAAGGCCGCGACACTCCGCAGCCACTCCATCGGCCTCCCTCGGAAGAGTGATTCCGACAACACCCGGGAGCACTCCGCGGCGCCGCGCGCGCCCCTGGCCGTGAGCCTCCGCACACCCGTGCGGCGGCACCCGCCCGGGTGTCCGCGGACGTCCCACGCGCCCCGGAAACACCGGGGAATCCCGCCCCGGCGCGCCTCCCGCGACCCGCGTGTCGGCTCGCCCGCACCGCTGTGACCTGCAAAGGCGTAACGGATTCGGCGCGATTTGCAACCCGCCGGGCAGCGTGCGCCGCGGTGTCGGCGACCTGTGCAAGAGTGGTGCCCGCACCGCCGCCGGTCGGCTCCCTCTTGACGAACCGAACGCGGCGCGCAATTCTTCGGACGCGTCCCGAAGAGCACTGGCCGGGTGGCAGAAGCCCCCGAGATGGCGAGCGCCCGTTCCAGGCGCTGGACAGCGGTGTGCCGTGTGGCTACACTGACCCTTTGCGCTGCCTGTTGACCCTCCGCGGTACCCGCACCGAGGCCGTCCGGCATGCGCATAGTGAGTCCGAGCCCTCGGAAGGACCCCTCTTGGCCGCCTCGCGCACCGCCACGAACGCTACAAACCCCGGCGCCGCCAGTACCGCCCCGCTCCGCATCTCTTTCGCGAAGATCCGCGAGCCTCTCGAGGTACCGAACCTTCTCGCGCTGCAAACCGAGAGCTTCGACTGGCTGCTCGGCAACAGCGTGTGGAAGGCACGAGTCGAAAACGCTCTCGCATCCGGAGCCGATGTCCCCAGGAAGTCCGGCCTCGAGGAGATCTTCGAGGAGATCTCCCCGATCGAGGACTTCAGCGGGTCGATGTCGCTCACGTTCCGCGACCACCGCTTCGAGCCGCCGAAGAACTCGATCGAGGAGTGCAAGGAGCGTGACTTCACGTTCTCTGCGCCGCTCTTCGTGACGGCCGAGTTCACGAACAACGAGACCGGCGAGATCAAGAGCCAGACGGTCTTCATGGGCGACTTCCCGCTCATGACCAACAAGGGCACGTTCATCATCAACGGCACCGAGCGTGTCGTGGTGTCGCAGCTCGTGCGCTCGCCCGGCGTCTACTTCGACAAGCAGATCGACAAGACGTCCGACAAGGACATCTTCAGCGCCAAGGTCATCCCGTCCCGGGGTGCCTGGCTCGAGCTGGAGATCGACAAGCGCGACACCGTCGGTGTCCGCATCGACCGCAAGCGCAAGCAGTCCGTCACGGTGCTGCTGAAGGCGCTCGGCTGGACCGACTCGCAGATCCTCGAAGAGTTCGGCGAGTACGAGTCGATGCGGCAGACCCTGGAGAAGGACCACACCCAGGGCCAGGACGACGCGCTGCTCGACATCTACCGCAAGCTGCGCCCGGGAGAGCCGCCGACCCGCGAGGCCGCGCAGACGCTTCTGGAGAACCTGTACTTCAACCCGAAGCGCTACGACCTGGCCAAGGTCGGCCGGTACAAGATCAACAAGAAGCTGGGCGTCGACCGCCCGCTGGACGCGGGGACCCTCACCGTCGAGGACGTCATCGCGACGATCAAGTACCTGGTGAAGCTGCACGCCGGCGAGACCGAGATGACCGGCCTCAGCGGCCAGGAGTTCGTGGTCGAGGCCGACGACATCGACCACTTCGGCAACCGCCGCCTGCGCAACGTCGGCGAGCTGATCCAGAACCAGGTCCGCACCGGCCTGGCGCGCATGGAGCGC
Organism: Uniformispora flossi; assembly: GCF_049534875.1. NCBI lineage: Bacteria > Bacillati > Actinomycetota > Actinomycetes > Kitasatosporales > Streptomycetaceae > Uniformispora > Uniformispora flossi. The sequence continues at coordinate 196,490 of NZ_JBMULZ010000004.1, read as the reverse complement.
GTCGTCCGCGAGCGCATGACCACCCAGGACGTCGAGGCGATCACGCCGCAGACGCTCATCAACATCCGGCCGGTCGTCGCCTCCATCAAGGAGTTCTTCGGCACCAGCCAGCTGTCGCAGTTCATGGACCAGACGAACCCGCTGTCCGGCCTGACCCACAAGCGCCGCCTGTCGGCGCTGGGCCCCGGCGGTCTGTCCCGTGAGCGGGCCGGCTTCGAGGTCCGCGACGTGCACCCGTCGCACTACGGCCGCATGTGCCCGATCGAGACGCCGGAAGGCCCGAACATCGGCCTGATCGGCTCGCTCGCGTCGTACGGCCGGGTCAACGCCTTCGGCTTCGTCGAGACCCCGTACCGCAAGGTCGTCAACGGCATCGTCACCGACGACGTCGACTACCTGACCGCGGACGAGGAAGACCGCTTCGTCATCGCCCAGGCGAACGCGCCGCTGAACGCGGACAACACGTTCGCCGAGGCCCGCGCGCTCGTCCGGCGCCGCGGCGGCGAGATCGACTACCTGCCCGGCGACGAGATCGACTACATGGACGTGTCGCCGCGCCAGATGGTGTCGGTCGCGACCGCGATGATCCCGTTCCTCGAGCACGACGACGCCAACCGCGCGCTCATGGGCTCGAACATGATGCGCCAGGCCGTGCCGCTCCTGAAGGCCGAGTCGCCGCTCGTCGGCACCGGCATGGAGTACCGCGCGGCGGTCGACGCGGCCGACGTCATCACCGCGGAGAAGCCCGGCCTGATCACCGACGTGTCGGCCGACTACGTCACGGTGATGAACGACGACGCGACGTACACCACGTACCGCGTGCAGAAGTTCATGCGCTCCAACCAGGGCACGAGCTTCAACCAGAAGGTCATCGTCGAGGAAGGCGCGCGCGTCGAGGCCGGCCAGGTGCTGGCCGACGGCCCGTGCACCGAAGACGGCGAGATGGCGCTGGGCAAGAACCTGCTCGTGGCGTTCATGCCGTGGGAAGGCCACAACTACGAGGACGCGATCATCCTGTCGCAGCGCCTCGTGCAGGACGACGTCCTCTCCTCGATCCACATCGAGGAGCACGAGGTCGACGCCCGCGACACCAAGCTGGGCCCCGAGGAGATCACCCGGGACATCCCGAACGTCTCCGAAGAGGTCCTCGCCGACCTCGACGAGCGCGGCATCATCCGCATCGGTGCGGACGTCGTCCCCGGCGACATCCTGGTCGGCAAGGTCACCCCGAAGGGCGAGACCGAGCTGACCCCCGAGGAGCGCCTGCTCCGCGCGATCTTCGGCGAGAAGGCGCGCGAGGTCCGCGACACCTCGCTGAAGGTGCCGCACGGCGAGCAGGGCAAGGTCATCGGCGTCCGGGTCTTCGACCGCGAAGCCGGCGACGAGCTGCCCCCGGGCGTCAACCAGCTGGTGCGCGTCTACGTCGCGCAGAAGCGCAAGATCACGGACGGCGACAAGCTCGCCGGCCGGCACGGCAACAAGGGTGTCATCTCCAAGATCCTCCCGGTCGAGGACATGCCGTTCCTCGAGGACGGCACCCCGGTCGACGTCATCCTCAACCCGCTGGGTGTCCCGTCCCGCATGAACCCGGGCCAGGTCCTGGAAACCCACCTCGGCTGGGTCGCCAGCCGCGGCTGGCAGGTCGAGGGCAGCGACGAGGAGTGGAAGGACCGCCTCCGCGGCATCGGCGCGGACGCGGCCGAGCCCGGCACCAACGTCGCCACCCCGGTCTTCGACGGCGCGCGCGAGGAGGAGATCACCGGTCTCCTCAACTCGACCATCCCGAACCGCGACGGCGTACGGATGATCGACGGCACCGGCAAGGCCAAGATGTACGACGGCCGCTCCGGTGAGCCGTTCCCGTACCCGGTCTCGGTCGGCTACATGTACATCCTGAAGCTGCACCACCTGGTCGACGACAAGCTGCACGCCCGTTCGACCGGCCCGTACTCGATGATCACCCAGCAGCCGCTCGGTGGTAAGGCGCAGTTCGGTGGCCAGCGCTTCGGTGAGATGGAGGTGTGGGCGCTGGAGGCGTACGGCGCCGCCTATGCCCTCCAGGAGCTTCTGACCATCAAGTCCGACGACGTGCTGGGCCGCGTGAAGGTCTACGAGGCCATCGTCAAGGGCGAGAACATCCCCGAACCCGGCATCCCCGAGTCCTTCAAGGTGCTCATCAAGGAGATGCAGTCGCTCTGCCTCAACGTGGAAGTGCTCTCCAGCGACGGTATGTCCATCGAGATGCGCGACACCGACGAGGACGTCTTCCGCGCGGCGGAGGAGCTCGGTATCGACCTGTCCCGGCGCGAGCCGAGCAGCGTCGAAGAGGTCTGATGTCCGACCCGGGACCCGCTGGGAAGCGGGTTCCGGGCCCCCGGACCACAGACCTGATGAAGACACCCCCGGGGCGGCGGACACCCCGCACCGCCGCCACCGGGACCAAACCCCGAAAGAGGGATTGACGAAACAGTGCTCGACGTCAACTTCTTCGACGAGCTGCGTATCGGCCTCGCCACCGCCGACGACATCCGCACGTGGTCGCACGGCGAGGTCAAGAAGCCCGAGACCATCAACTACCGCACCCTGAAGCCGGAAAAGGACGGGCTCTTCTGCGAGAAGATCTTCGGCCCCACCCGGGACTGGGAGTGCTACTGCGGCAAGTACAAGCGCGTCCGCTTCAAGGGCATCATCTGTGAGCGCTGCGGCGTCGAGGTCACTCGCGCCAAGGTGCGCCGTGAGCGGATGGGCCACATCGAGCTTGCCGCGCCGGTCACCCACATCTGGTACTTCAAGGGCGTCCCGAGCCGCCTCGGCTACCTGCTCGACCTCGCCCCGAAGGACCTCGAGAAGGTCATCTACTTCGCGGCGTACATGATCACGTACGTCGACGACGAGCGCCGCCAGCGCGACCTGCCGTCGCTCGAGGCCAAGATCTCCGTCGAGCGCCAGCAGATCGAGCAGCGCCGCGACGCCGCGGTCGAGGAACGCCAGAAGAAGCTCGAGGGCGACCTGGCCGAGCTCGAGGCCGAGGGCGCCAAGTCCGACGTGCGCCGCAAGGTGCGCGAAGGCGCCGAGCGCGAGATGAAGCAGCTGCGCGACCGCAACCAGCGCGAGCTGGACCGTCTCGAAGAGGTCTGGACCCGGTTCAAGAACCTCAAGGTCCAGGACCTCGAAGGCGACGAGATCCTGTTCCGCGAGATGCGGGACCGCTTCGGCACCTACTTCCTCGGCAGCATGGGCGCGCAGGCGCTGCAGAAGCGCCTGGAGTCCTTCGACCTCGACGCCGAGGCCGAGAAGCTCCGCGAGATCATCCGCACCGGCAAGGGCCAGAAGAAGACCCGCGCGCTCAAGCGCCTCAAGGTCGTCTCCGCGTTCCTGCAGACCCGCAACAGCCCGACCGGCATGGTCCTGGACTGCGTCCCGGTCATCCCGCCGGACCTGCGTCCGATGGTGCAGCTGGACGGCGGCCGCTTCGCGACCTCCGACCTGAACGACCTGTACCGCCGCGTCATCAACCGCAACAACCGCCTGAAGCGGCTTCTCGACCTCGGCGCGCCCGAGATCATCGTGAACAACGAGAAGCGCATGCTCCAGGAGGCCGTCGACGCGCTGTTCGACAACGGCCGCCGCGGTCGTCCGGTCACCGGCCCGGGCAACCGCCCGCTCAAGTCGCTGTCCGACATGCTCAAGGGCAAGCAGGGCCGGTTCCGTCAGAACCTGCTCGGCAAGCGCGTCGACTACTCCGGCCGTTCGGTCATCGTCGTCGGCCCGCAGCTCAAGCTGCACCAGTGCGGTCTGCCCAAGCAGATGGCGCTGGAGCTGTTCAAGCCGTTCGTGATGAAGCGCCTGGTCGACCTGAACCACGCGCAGAACATCAAGTCGGCGAAGCGCATGGTCGAGCGCGCGCGCCCGGTGGTGTGGGACGTCCTCGAAGAGGTCATCGCCGAACACCCGGTGCTGCTCAACCGTGCCCCCACCCTGCACCGCCTCGGCATCCAGGCCTTCGAGCCGCAGCTGGTCGAGGGCAAGGCCATCCAGATCCACCCGCTCGTCTGCACCGCGTTCAACGCGGACTTCGACGGCGACCAGATGGCCGTGCACCTTCCGCTGTCCGCGGAGGCGCAGGCCGAGGCCCGCATCCTGATGCTGTCCTCGAACAACATCCTCAAGCCGGCGGACGGCCGCCCGGTCACCATGCCCACCCAGGACATGGTGCTCGGCCTGTTCTTCCTGACCTCGGAGCGCGAGGACATGAAGGGCGTCGGCCGGTCGTTCTCCTCGGTCGCCGAGGCGATCATGGCGTTCGACGCACGCGAGCTGGACCTCCAGGCGAAGATCGACCTGCGCCTGCGGGCCGGCACCGTGCCGCCGCGCGGCTGGGTCGCGCCGGACCCGGGTCCGGACGGCATCGCGTGGGAGCCGGGCCAGCCGCTGCGCCTGCACACCACGCTCGGCCGCGCGCTGTTCCACGAGCTGCTGCCCTCGGACTACCCGTTCATCGACACCGAGGTCGGCAAGAAGCAGCTCTCCACGATCGTCAACGACCTCGCGGAGCGCTACCCCAAGGTCGAGGTCGCCGCGACGCTGGACAACCTCAAGGCCGCGGGCTTCCACTGGGCCACCCGTTCCGGTGTCACGGTGTCCATCTCGGACGTCGTCGTGCCGCCGAACAAGGGCCAGATCCTCGAGGGCTACGAGGCGCAGGCCGACAAGGTCCAGAAGCAGTACGAGCGCGGTCTCATCACCAAGGACGAGCGCGCGCAGGAGCAGATCCAGATCTGGACCAAGGCGACCAACGAGGTCGCCGAGGCGATGAACGCGAACTTCCCGAAGACGAACCCCATCTTCATGATGGTCGACTCGGGCGCGCGCGGAAACATGATGCAGATGCGTCAGATCGCCGGTATGCGTGGCCTGGTCTCCAACGCCAAGAACGAGACCATCCCGCGTCCCATCAAGGCGTCGTTCCGTGAAGGCCTGTCCGTGCTGGAGTACTTCATCTCCACGCACGGTGCCCGCAAGGGTCTGGCCGACACCGCGCTGCGTACCGCCGACTCGGGTTACCTGACCCGTCGTCTGGTGGACGTCTCGCAGGACGTGATCATCCGCGAAGAGGACTGCGGCACCGACCGCGGCCTCACGCTGGACATCGCGGTCCGCGCCGCGGACGGCTCGCTGCGCAAGACCAACGACGTCGAGACCAGCGTGTACGCGCGCAGCCTCGCCGAAGACGTCGTGGTCGACGGCAAGGTCATCGCCCCCGCGGGCATCGACCTGGGCGACGTCACCATCAACACCCTCGTCGCCCACGGCGTCGAGAAGGTGAAGACCCGGTCCGTGCTGACCTGCGAGTCCAAGGTCGGTACGTGCGCGATGTGCTACGGCCGTTCGCTGGCCACCGGCAAGCTCGTCGACATCGGCGAAGCGGTCGGCATCATCGCGGCGCAGTCCATCGGTGAGCCCGGCACCCAGCTGACGATGCGTACCTTCCACACCGGTGGTGTGGCGGGTGACGACATCACCCAGGGTCTGCCGCGTGTCGTCGAGCTGTTCGAAGCCCGTACCCCCAAGGGTGTGGCGCCGATCAGCGAGGCGGCCGGCCGGGTCCGCATCGAGGACACCGACAAGACCCGCAAGGTCGTCGTCGTGCCGGACGACGGCACGGAGGAGCTGGCGTACGCCGTCTCCAAGCGTGTCAAGCTGACCGTAGAGGAAGGCGAGCACGTCGAGGTCGGCCAGCGCATGACCATGGGTGCGGTCAACCCGCACGACGTGCTGCGTATCCTCGGCCAGCGTGCGGTCCAGGTCCACCTGGTCGCCGAAGTGCAGAAGGTGTACAACTCGCAGGGCGTGTCGATCCACGACAAGCACATCGAGATCATCATCCGGCAGATGCTCCGCCGCGTGACGATCATCGAGTCGGGCGACGCCGAGCTGCTGCCGGGCGAACTGGTCGAGCGCGGCCGGTTCGAGAGCGAGAACCGGCGCGTGGTGGCCGAGGCGGGCCAGCCCGCGTCCGGCCGTCCGCAGCTCATGGGTATCACCAAGGCGTCGCTGGCCACCGAGTCGTGGCTGTCGGCGGCTTCCTTCCAGGAGACGACCCGGGTGCTCACCGACGCGGCGATCCACGCCAAGTCGGACCCGCTGCTGGGCCTGAAGGAGAACGTGATCATCGGCAAGCTCATCCCGGCCGGTACGGGCATGCCCCGCTACCGCAACATCCGGGTCGAGCCGACCGAGGAGGCGAAGGCCGCGATGTACTCGATGTCCGGGTACGACGAGGCCGACTACTCCGCCTTCGGCACCGGCTCCGGCCAGGCCGTTCCGCTCGAGGAGTACGACTTCGGCGGTTACCAGGGCTGAGCCCGAACCCCGCAGTCCCCGCTGTACCGGCAGGGCCGCCACCGTTTCGGTGGCGGCCCTGCCGTCGTTCCACGATCGCCGCACGCCGTGCACTAAGGTGCCGTGACGCCGCATCGGCGGCCGTTGCGCCACCACCGAACACCCGGGGGGAACTCGTGAGCACACCTGGCGACCCGTGGGGCCAGAACCCCTATCAGAACCCACAGCCCGGCCAGCCACCCCCGCCGCCGCCCGGCTACGGCCCCGGGTACCCGCCGCCCGGGCCGCCCGGATACGAGTACGGCTACGGCTATGGCTACGGACCCCAGCCCGGCACCAACGGCTTCTCCATCGCGTCGCTCGTCCTGGGCATCATCTGCGCCTACTGGATCGGTTCGATCCTCGCCGTGATCTTCGGCCACATCGCGCTGTCCCAGATCGAGCGCAGCGGACAGCAGGGCCGCGGCATGGCCATCGCCGGTCTCGTCCTGGGCTACGTCTGGATCGCGGTCGGGATCGTCCTGATCATCATCGCCGTCAACGATCCGCACGCGTTCGACAGCGACGACATGCTCCGGACGTTCCTCGCCGCACGTTGAGCCGGTGCCGCCCGGGACAGCCGGGCGGCACCGTGACGCTCCGGGCCGTCGAACATCGCGCGAATGTTCGGCGAACTCCGGAACGAACCCGCGACGAAACTGAGTACGTGTACGCACGCGGCAGCCCCCGACCGTGGCGCACCATGAACAAGCCGCATATGCGCGGCGGTGACCCGGAGCCTTAGGGGGAGCGATGCCGAACGGCCGCGACGGTGTGACGCCGGACGAGATGCGGTGCGCGCAGGCCGACCGCGACCGATGCGCGGACGTCCTCAAAGCCGCCTGGGTCGAAGGCCGGCTCCGCGACGACGAGTACGAGGACCGCCGCGACCGCGTCCTGCAGGCCCTCACCTACGGCGAACTCAACGCGCTGGTACGGGATCTGCCCACCGGCGCGCTGCCCGGGGCCCCGACCCCGCAGCCGTCCCCGCCCTACCCGGTGCCGCCGCACGCCCTGCACGCCCCGCACCCCGGCGGCCCGCGGCCGCCCGTGTGGGGCTACCCGCAGTACGTCATGCGCCCCGCGCCGGCCAGCGGCCTCGCGGTGACCTCTCTGGTCGTCGGCATCGTCTCGATCGTGGTGATGTGGCCGGCCAGCGCGATCCTGTTCGGCGTCCGGGACCAGTTCAACTGGGTGCCGTTCGTCTCCGCGGCCGTCGCCATCGTCACCGGCCACCTCGCGCTGTACCAGGCGCGGACCCGTGCCGACGGGCGCCGCGGCGGCACACAGCTCGCCGTCGCGGGCTCGTGCCTGGGCTGGATCCAGGTGGTGTGCGCCGCGCTGGCGGCCCTGCCGAGCTGACCGCCGTGGCGCCCTGCGCCGACGCCCGGTAGCGTGACCCGGGAAAGGGGTACGGAGGGTCGGCAACCGGCAAAACCGGAGGTCGGAGCACGCGGAGGCGTGCGATTCCAAGGTGGCGACAGGGGCGTCGGCTTTCGCTTTGACCTCTGCTCGTGTGGTAGGTACTCTCTTTCCTTGTGCCTGGGGTGTCCCCGGGTTCTTGTGCCTGCGCTCACCCGACATCCGGCTCGGATGCGTCCGTGAGAGGGTGCAGGAGACCGAAACACATACCTCCCGATTCCGTTCCGCGCTGAAGACTGGGCGACACGCCCGACCGCGGGGGCCGGATAGGCAGGTAGGCGATGGCCCTACACCCAGGGAAACAGGCCATCCAGCAGCACATTGAAGATGCAGTCAACAGACCGCTTGGCACGAAGAAGACGGAGACGCGGTGCCCACGATCCAGCAGCTGGTCCGAAAGGGCCGCCAGGACAAGGTCGATAAGGCCAAGACTCCGGCGCTCAAGGGGAGCCCGCAGCGTCGCGGCGTGTGCACCCGCGTTTACACGACGACGCCGAAGAAGCCGAACTCGGCGCTTCGCAAGGTGGCGCGTGTTCGCCTGACGAGTGGCATTGAGGTCACGGCGTACATCCCCGGTGAGGGTCACAACCTGCAGGAGCACTCGATCGTGCTCGTCCGCGGTGGTCGTGTGAAGGACCTCCCGGGTGTTCGCTACAAGATCATTCGGGGTTCGCTTGACACCCAGGGTGTCAAGAACCGCAAGCAGGCGCGCAGCCGCTACGGCGCGAAGAAGGAGAAGAGCTAATGCCTCGCAAGGGCCCGGCCCCGAAGCGACCGGTCATCATCGACCCGGTGTACAACTCGCCGTTGGTCACCTCGCTGGTGAACAAGGTCCTGCTGGACGGCAAGCGCTCCACCGCCGAGCGGATCGTGTACGGCGCGCTCGAAGGCTGCCGTGAGAAGACCGGCACCGACCCCGTCATCACGCTCAAGCGCGCGCTCGAGAACGTGAAGCCGACCCTCGAGGTCCGCAGCCGCCGTGTCGGTGGCGCGACCTACCAGGTCCCGGTCGAGGTCCGCCCCGGCCGCTCCACCACGCTCGCTCTCCGCTGGCTCGTCGGTTACTCCCGCGCCCGTCGCGAGAAGACGATGACCGAGCGTCTGATGAACGAGCTGCTGGACGCCAGCAACGGTCTTGGCGCTGCTGTGAAGAAGCGCGAAGACACGCACAAGATGGCCGACTCCAACAAGGCCTTCGCGCACTACCGCTGGTAGTCGTCACCCCGTCGAACGAGATACGAGAGAGAAAGCCACATGGCTACCACTGCTCTTGACCTGGCCAGGGTCCGGAACATCGGGATCATGGCTCACATCGACGCGGGCAAGACCACGACGACTGAGCGGATCCTGTTCTACACGGGCGTGAACTACAAGATCGGCGAGGTCCACGAGGGCGCCGCCACCATGGACTGGATGGAGCAGGAGCAGGAGCGTGGTATCACCATCACCTCCGCTGCCACCACCTGTCACTGGACGCTCGAAGATGTAGACAACACGATCAACATCATCGACACCCCGGGCCACGTGGACTTCACGGTCGAGGTGGAGCGTTCGCTCCGCGTCCTCGACGGTGCGGTCACCGTGTTCGACGGTGTCGCGGGTGTCGAGCCGCAGTCCGAGACGGTGTGGCGTCAGGCCGACCGTTACGGCGTCCCGCGCATCTGCTTCGTGAACAAGCTGGACCGCACCGGCGCGGAGTTCTTCCGCTGTGTCGACATGATCGTCGACCGCCTGGGCGCGACCCCGCTCGTCATGCAGGTGCCGATCGGTGCCGAGGCCGACTTCCAGGGCGTCGTGGACCTGGTCCGCATGAAGGCCCTGGTGTGGTCCGCCGAGGCGGCCAAGGGCGAGATGTACGACGTCGTCGACATCCCGGCCACGCACACCGAGATCGCGCAGACCTGGCGCGAGAAGCTCGTGGAGACCATCTCCGAGCACGACGAAGAGATGATGGAGATGTTCCTCGAGGGCCAGGAGCCCACCGAGGAGCAGCTGTTCGCGGCCATCCGCCGCGCCACCATCGCTTCGACGAGCGAGGAAAAGAAGGACGAGCCGACCTTCACCCCGGTCTTCTGCGGAACCGCCTTCAAGAACAAGGGCGTTCAGCCGCTGCTCGACGCCGTCGTGCGTTACCTGCCGTCGCCCCTCGACCGTGAGGTCATCGAGGGCCACAAGGTGGGCGACGAGTCGACGGTCATCGAGCGCCGGCCGGCCGAGACCGAGCCGCTGGCCGCTCTCGCGTTCAAGATCATGAGCGACCCGCACCTCGGGAAGCTCACCTTCGTCCGGGTGTACTCGGGCCGCATGGAGTCGGGGTCGGCTGTCCTCAACTCCGTGAAGGGCAAGAAGGAGCGCATCGGCAAGATCTACCGGATGCACGCGAACAAGCGTGAGGAGATCCCGAGCGCCGGTGCCGGCGACATCGTCGCCGTCATGGGCCTGAAGGACACCACCACCGGTGAGACGCTGTCGGACAACGCGAACCCGGTCATCCTCGAGTCGATGACCTTCCCGGCCCCGGTCATCCAGGTCGCCATCGAGCCCAAGTCGAAGGGCGACCAGGAGAAGCTCGGCGTCGCGATCCAGCGGCTCGCCGAAGAAGACCCCTCCTTCCAGGTGCACACCGACGAGGAGACCGGCCAGACCATCATCGGCGGCATGGGCGAACTGCACCTCGAGGTGCTGGTCGACCGCATGAAGCGCGAGTTCAAGGTCGAGGCCAACGTCGGCAAGCCGCAGGTGGCTTACCGCGAGACGATCCGTTCGGCTGTCGAGCGCGTGGACTACACGCACAAGAAGCAGACCGGCGGTTCGGGTCAGTTCGCCAAGGTGCAGATCGGCATCGAGCCGCTCGACGCCGGTGGCGACGACAACTACGAGTTCGTCAACAAGGTCACCGGTGGCCGTATCCCCCGGGAGTACATCCCGTCGGTGGACTCCGGTTGCCAGGAGGCCATGGAGTTCGGCGTTCTCGCCGGCTTCCCGCTGGTGGGTGTGCGGGTCATCCTGCACGACGGTGCCTACCACGAGGTGGACTCCTCCGAGCTGGCCTTCAAGATCGCCGGTTCCATGGCGTTCAAGGAGGCGGCCCGCAAGGCGAACCCGGCGCTTCTCGAGCCGATGATGGCCGTGGAGGTGACGACGCCCGAGGACTACATGGGCGACGTCATCGGCGACCTGAACTCGCGCCGCGGCCAGATCCAGGCCATGGAGGAGCGCAGCGGAGCCCGCGTTGTGAAGGCTCTCGTTCCGCTGTCGGAGATGTTCGGCTACGTCGGCGACCTCCGGAGCAAGACCTCGGGCCGGGCCAGCTACAGCATGCAGTTCGACTCGTACGCCGAGGTTCCCAAGAACGTCGCGGACGAGATCATCGCCAAGTCCCGCGGCGAGTAAGACACACCGTCACGGGACATGGGGCCCGGAGTCCTTCGCGGGATTCCGGGCCACCGGCCCGCCCCAGATCACCCCGACGTCGTACGGCGTAAAGAACCAGTCCACAGGAGGACCCCAGTGGCGAAGGCGAAGTTCGAGCGGACTAAGCCGCACGTCAACATCGGCACCATCGGTCACATCGACCACGGTAAGACGACCCTTACCGCGGCGATCACCCGCGTGCTGCACGACGCGTACCCGGACCTGAACCCCTTCACGCCGTTCGACCAGATCGACAAGGCGCCGGAAGAGCGTCAGCGCGGTATCACGATCTCCATCGCGCACGTGGAGTACCAGACGGAGAACCGTCACTACGCCCACGTCGACTGCCCGGGTCACGCGGACTACATCAAGAACATGATCACCGGTGCCGCGCAGATGGACGGCGCCATCCTCGTGGTCGCCGCCACCGACGGCCCGATGCCGCAGACCAAGGAGCACGTGCTCCTGGCCCGCCAGGTCGGCGTTCCGTACATCGTTGTCGCCCTGAACAAGGCCGACATGGTGGACGACGAGGAGATCCTGGAGCTCGTCGAGCTCGAGGTCCGTGAGCTGCTCTCCGAGTACGAGTTCCCGGGCGACGACCTTCCGGTCGTGCGCGTCTCGGCGCTCAAGGCCCTCGAGGGCGACGCGGAGTGGGGCGGCAAGCTCCTCGAGCTGATGGCCGCGGTCGACGAGTCGATCCCGACTCCCGAGCGCGACGTCGACAAGCCGTTCCTGATGCCGGTCGAGGACGTCTTCACGATCACCGGTCGCGGTACGGTCGTCACCGGCCGTATCGAGCGCGGTATCGTCAAGGTCAACGAGACCGTCGACATCGTGGGCATCAAGAACGAGAAGACCACCACCACGGTCACCGGCATCGAGATGTTCCGCAAGCTGCTCGACGAGGGCCAGGCGGGCGAGAACGTCGGTCTGCTCCTCCGCGGCATCAAGCGCGAGGACGTCGAGCGCGGCCAGGTCATCATCAAGCCGGGTTCGGTCACGCCGCACACCGACTTCGAGGCCCAGGTCTACATCCTGTCCAAGGACGAGGGTGGCCGTCACACGCCGTTCTTCAACAACTATCGTCCGCAGTTCTACTTCCGGACGACGGACGTTACCGGCGTGGTGACCCTCCCCGAGGGCACCGAGATGGTGATGCCCGGTGACAACACCGGCATGACCGTCGCCCTGATCCAGCCGATCGCCATGGAGGAGGGCCTGCGCTTCGCCATCCGCGAAGGCGGCCGTACCGTCGGCGCCGGCCAGGTCGTCAAGATCCTCAAGTGATCATCGTCCCGCCCGTCGGCCCGCAAGGGCCGGCGGGCGGGACTTTGTTCGTGCCGAAAGGCATGGGAGATCACACCCCCGTTTGTTGGCGGGGCGGACTCCCCACTGTGACTACGGGGCCGCGTGTGCCGGCATCGCGCTAGCGCACGGACCTCGATTGGCCAAGGCGGCACTCCGTGTTGCATACTGGTCAAGTTGCCCGGTTCGGCCAAGGGGCCTTTGTGTGCCTTTGCCGCGAGCCCTGGCTGTGCGTTCTCACGTGTGAGGGCGTCCGGTTCGGTCGACGGGCTTCAGTGTGGACCAGCCTCCCCGCCGCCCATCGCGTGTTTGCGCGCGTGGTCGTCTCGTGGACGCATCGATGCTCAGCCGCTTGCCGCAGCGGCGCGGGCAGTGCGTTCCGTTGCTTGCTCCGGCTCCCCGAGCCTCCCCTGAAGGGGTGTTCAAGGGTGCCATGCGGGCAACAAGGCGACACGCCCGACCGCGGGGGTCGGAGGACGAGGAGCCCGGAAGGGCTTCCGGACAACACTTCCTCCCGCGACAGCGGGGGTGATCCGCAGCGGTACGAGAGAAGGAATCCAAAGCAGCCATGGCGGGACAGAAGATCCGCATCCGGCTCAAGGCCTACGACCACGAGGTCATCGACAGCTCGGCGCGCAAGATCGTCGAGACGGTGACCCGTACGGGTGCGCAGGTCGCGGGCCCGGTGCCGCTGCCGACCGAGAAGAACGTGTACTGCGTCATCCGCTCGCCGCACAAGTACAAGGACTCGCGCGAGCACTTCGAGATGCGCACTCACAAGCGGCTCATCGACATTCTCGACCCGACGCCGAAGACCGTCGACTCGCTCATGCGTCTCGACCTGCCGGCCGGTGTCGACATCGAGATCAAGCTCTGAGGACGCACCGACGATGACGAAGCAGATGAAGGGCATCCTGGGCACCAAGCTCGGCATGACCCAGGTCTGGGACGAGAACAACCGCGTCGTTCCGGTGACCGTCGTCCAGGCCGGGCCGTGCGTCGTGACCCAGGTCCGTACCTCCGACACGGACGGCTACAGCGCCGTCCAGATCGCGTACGGGCAGATCGACCCGCGCAAGGTCAACAAGCCGCTGGCCGGCCACTTCGCCAAGGCGAACGTGACGCCGCGCCGCCACCTGGTGGAGCTCCGCACCTCCGACGCCGGCGACTACGCGCTCGGCCAGGAGATCAACGCGGACGTCTTCGAGCCCGGCCAGAAGGTCGACGTCTCGGGCACCAGCAAGGGCAAGGGCACCGCCGGTGTCATGAAGCGCCACGGCTTCCACGGCCTCGGCGCCTCGCACGGTACCCAGCGCAAGCACCGCTCGCCGGGTTCCATCGGCGGCTGTGCCACCCCGGGCCGCGTGTTCAAGGGTGTGCGCATGGCGGGCCGCATGGGCAACGTGCGCGTGTCCACTCAGAACCTGACCGTCCACGCTGTCGACGCCGAGAAGGGCCTCATCCTGGTCAAGGGTGCGGTTCCCGGTCCGAACGGCGGCCTCGTCCTGGTCCGCACCGCGGCCAAGGGGGCGTGAACCACATGACCAGCATTGACGTTCTCTCGCCGGCCGGCGAGAAGACCGGCTCCGTCGACCTCCCCGCGGAGATCTTCGGCGTCCAGGTGAGCATCCCGACGATCCACCAGGTCGTCGTGGCGCAGCTCGCCGCCGCCCGCCAGGGCACGCACAAGACGAAGACGCGTGGCGAGGTCCGCGGCGGCGGCCGGAAGCCGTACCGCCAGAAGGGCACCGGCCGCGCCCGTCAGGGCTCGACCCGCGCCCCGCAGTTCGCGGGCGGCGGCGTGGTCCACGGACCCGTGCCGCGCGACTACGCGCAGCGGACCCCGAAGAAGATGAAGGCTGCCGCGCTTCGCGGTGCACTGACCGACCGTGCCGTGCACGCGCGCATCCACTGCGTGTCCGCGCTGGTCGACGGTGACGCCTCCACCAAGGCCGCCAAGACCCTTCTGGGCAAGATCAGCGAGCGCAAGCACGTGCTCCTGGTCGTCGAGAAGGACGACACGGCCGCCTGGCTGAGTGCCCGCAACCTCCCGCAGGTGCACATCCTCGAGCCGGGTCAGCTGAACACCTACGACGTGCTCGTTTCCGACGACGTGGTCTTCACCAAGGCCGCTCTGGACCGGTTCATCGCCGGCTCGCCCTCGGGCAAGTCCGCGACGGCCGTTGCCACTTCGAGCGAGCTTGAAGGGAGCGACGAGGCGTGAGCGAGACCACGCAGGTCACCAGCAAGACCTTCACCGACCCGCGCGACGTGCTGCTGAAGCCGGTGATCTCGGAGAAGTCCTACGGGCTCCTCGACGAGAACAAGTACACGTTCATCGTCCACCCGGACGCGAACAAGACCCAGATCAAGCAGGCCGTCATCGCGGTCTTCGGGGTCAAGGTCACGGACGTGAACACGATCAACCGGCAGGGAAAGCGCAAGCGTTCCAAGACCGGCTTCGGTAAGCGCAAGGACACGAAGCGAGCGATCGTCACCCTGGCCGAGGGCGAGCGGATCGACATCTTCGGTGGACCCGTCGGCTGACGGCCGCTGATACGGACGAGGACTAAGAGAAGCCATGGGCATCCGCAAGTACAAGCCGACGACTCCGGGCCGTCGTGGCGCCAGCGTCGCCGACTTCGTCGAGATCACGCGGTCCACGCCGGAGAAGTCGCTGGTCCGCCCGCTGCACAGCAAGGGTGGTCGTAACAACCACGGTCGCGTGACCACGCGCCACCAGGGTGGCGGCCACAAGCGTGCGTACCGCGTCATCGACTTCCGCCGGAACGACAAGGACGGCGTGCCGGCCAAGGTCGCGCACATCGAGTACGACCCCAACCGCACCGCGCGCATCGCGCTGCTGCACTACGCGGACGGCGAGAAGCGCTACATCCTGGCGCCGAACAAGCTCCGCCAGGGCGACCGGATCGAGAACGGCCCGACGGCCGACATCAAGCCGGGCAACAACCTGCAGCTGCGCAACATCCCGGTCGGTACGGTCGTGCACGCGATCGAGCTGCGTCCGGGCGGCGGCGCCAAGATGGCCCGCTCCGCCGGTGCCAGCGTCCAGCTGCTGGCCAAGGAAGGCGCGTTCGCGACCCTCCGTATGCCGTCGGGTGAGATCCGCCTGGTCGACGTCCGCTGCCGCGCCACTGTCGGCGAGGTCGGCAACGCCGAGCAGTCGAACATCAACTGGGGCAAGGCCGGCCGCATGCGCTGGAAGGGCAAGCGCCCGACCGTCCGCGGTGTGGCGATGAACCCGATCGACCACCCGCACGGTGGTGGTGAGGGCAAGACCTCCGGTGGTCGCCACCCGGTTTCGCCGTGGGGCCAGAAGGAAGGTCGCACCCGCCGGCCGAAGAAGGCCAGCGACAAGCTGATCATCCGCCGCCGCAAGACGAACAAGAAGCGCTAGGAGCAGGTCTGATGCCGCGCAGTCTGAAGAAGGGGCCCTTCGTCGACGACCACCTGATCAAGAAGGTGGACGTGCAGAACGAAAAGGGCACCAAGAACGTCATCAAGACCTGGTCCCGCCGCTCGATGATCATCCCGGCGATGCTGGGTCACACCATCGCGGTACACGACGGCCGTAAGCACGTCCCGGTGTTCGTCACCGAGGCGATGGTCGGCCACAAGCTCGGCGAGTTCGCCCCGACCCGGACCTTCCGTGGCCACGAGAAGGACGACCGCAAGTCGCGTCGTCGCTGACCGGCGAGCTACAAGGAAACCGAACTGAGATGAACAAGGGGACTTCAATGGAAGCCAGGGCCCAGGCGCGGTACATCCGCGTCACGCCCATGAAGGCTCGCCGGGTTGTCGACCTGATCCGCGGCGTCGACGCCGCCGATGCGCAGGCAATCCTGCGCTTCGCGCAGCAGGCCGCGAGCGAGCCGGTGGGCAAGGTGCTGGACAGCGCCATCGCCAACGCCGGGCACAACCACAACCTCGACACGAACAACCTGTACGTGTCCGAGGCGTACGTCGACGAGGGCCCGACCCTGAAGCGGTTCCGGCCGCGTGCCCAGGGCCGCGCGTACCGCATCCGCAAGCGCACCAGCCACATCACCGTGGTTGTCGCCGAGAAGGAGAGGACCCGCTAGTGGGCCAGAAGGTTAACCCGCACGGGTTCCGCCTCGGTATCACCACGGACTTCAAGTCGCGCTGGTACGCCGACAAGCTGTACAAGGACTACGTCAAGGAAGACGTCGCCATCCGCCGGATGATGACGCAGGGCATGGAGCGGGCCGGCATCTCCAAGGTGGAGATCGAGCGCACCCGCGACCGCGTCCGCGTCGACATCCACACCGCCCGGCCGGGCATTGTCATCGGCCGCCGCGGCGCGGAAGCCGACCGCATCCGGGGCGACCTCGAGAAGCTGACCGGCAAGCAGGTCCAGCTGAACATCCTCGAGGTCAAGAACCCCGAGATCGACGCGCAGCTCGTGGCGCAGGGCGTCGCCGAGCAGCTTTCGTCGCGTGTCTCCTTCCGCCGCGCCATGCGCAAGGCGATGCAGACCGCGATGAAGTCGGGTGCCAAGGGCATCAAGATCCAGTGCGGCGGCCGCCTCGGCGGCGCGGAGATGTCGCGCTCGGAGTTCTACCGCGAGGGTCGTGTGCCGCTGCACACGCTGCGCGCGAACGTCGAGTACGGCTTCTTCGAGGCCCGCACCACCTTCGGCCGTATCGGCGTGAAGGTCTGGATCTACAAGGGCGACGTCAAGAACATCGCCGAGGTCCGCGCGGACAACGCCGCGGCGCGTGCGGGCAACCGCCCGTCGCGTGGCCCGGGCGGCAGCGACCGTCCGCGTGGCGGCCGCGGTGGCGAGCGTCGTGGCGGTGGCCGCGGCGGACGCCCGCAGAACGAAGCGCCGGCGACCGAGTCCGCTGACTCCGCCGCGCCGGCTGCCGAGGCTGCGACCCCGGCGCCCGAGACCGGAACGGAGGCCTGACCCCGATGCTGATCCCCCGCAGGGTCAAGCACCGCAAGCAGCACCACCCCAAGCGCGGTGGGCGCGCCAAGGGCGGAACGGAACTCGCGTTCGGCGAGTACGGCATCCAGGCCCTGGGCCAGGCGTACGTGACCAACCGGCAGATCGAGTCGGCCCGTATTGCCATCACCCGGCACATCCGCCGTGGTGGCAAGGTCTGGATCAACATCTACCCGGACCGTCCGCTGACCAAGAAGCCGGCCGAAACCCGCATGGGTTCCGGTAAGGGCTCGCCCGAGTGGTGGGTCGCGAACGTCAAGCCCGGTCGGGTGATGTTCGAGCTGTCGTACCCGAACGAGAAGGTGGCTCGCGAGGCGCTTCTGCGCGCCACGCACAAGCTGCCGATGAAGTGCCGGATTGTCCGGCGCGAGGCAGGTGAGGCGTGATGGCGGCCGGGACCAAGGCGTCCGAGCTGCGCGACCTGGCGGACGAGGAACTCGTCGCCAAGCTGCGTGAGGCCAAGGAGGAGCTGTTCAACCTCCGTTTCCAGGCGGCGACCGGGCAGCTCGAGAACCACGGGCGGCTCAAGGCGGTCCGCAAGGACATCGCCCGCATCTACACGCTGATGCGCGAGCGCGAGCTCGGGATCGTCAGCGTGGAGGAGACCGGAGGCGCGGCGTGAGCGAGAAGACTGAGATGACTGACACCCGGGGATTCCGCAAGACCCGTGAGGGCCTCGTCGTCAGCGACAAGATGGACAAGACCGTCGTCGTCGCCGTCGAGGACCGCGTGAAGCACCCGCTCTACGGCAAGGTCATCCGCCGCACGAGCAAGCTGAAGGCTCACGACGAGCAGAACGCCTGCGGCGTCGGCGACCGCGTCCTCCTCATGGAGACCCGGCCGCTGTCCGCCAGCAAGCGGTGGCGCATCGTCGAGATCCTCGAGAAGGCCAAGTAGCGAGCGCCGGGCAGGCCCACTGAGGTGGGCCTGCGCCGCGACGTGACGATCAGGAGTTAGACGTGATCCAGCAGGAGTCGCGACTGCGAGTCGCCGACAACACGGGTGCCAAGGAGATCCTTTGCATCCGTGTGCTCGGCGGGTCCGGCCGGCGCTACGCGGGCATCGGGGACGTCATTGTTGCCACCGTTAAGGACGCGATCCCCGGTGGCAACGTGAAGAAGGGCGACGTCGTCAAGGCTGTCGTCGTGCGGACCGTCAAGGAGCGCCGCCGTGTGGACGGCTCCTACATCCGCTTCGACGAGAACGCCGCCGTCATCCTCAAGAACGACGGAGAACCCCGCGGTACCCGCATCTTCGGCCCGGTCGGCCGTGAACTGCGCGAGAAGAAGTTCATGAAGATCATCTCGCTCGCGCCGGAGGTGCTGTAAGCCATGGCGAAGAGCATGAAGATCAAGAAGGGTGACCTGGTCCAGGTCATCACGGGCAAGGACAAGGGCAAGCAGGGCAAGGTCATTGCGGCCTACCCGCAGCTCGACCGCGTCCTCGTCGAGGGTGTCAACCGGATCAAGAAGCACACCAAGGTCGGCCAGTCCGCCAAGGGTGCCAAGACCGGCGGCATCATCACCCAGGAAGCCCCTGTCCACATCAGCAACGTGATGCTGGTCGTGGAGCAGGACGGCAAGAAGGTCCCCACGCGCGTCGGCTACCGGTTCGACGACGAGGGCAACAAGATCCGGATCGCCAAGCGGACCGGTGAGGACATCTGATGACTGTCACCACTGAGGCACGGGCGCTTCCGCGTCTGAAGCAGCGCTACCGGGACGAGATCCAGGGCAAGCTGCGTGACGAGTTCCAGTTCGAGAACGTCATGCAGATCCCGGGCGTCGTCAAGGTCGTCGTCAACATGGGTGTGGGCGACGCCGCCCGCGACTCCAAGCTGATCGACGGTGCGATCAAGGACCTGATGGCCATCACCGGCCAGAAGCCGCAGGTCACCAAGGCCCGCAAGTCCATCGCGCAGTTCAAGCTGCGCGAGGGCCAGCCGATCGGCGCGCACGTCACGCTGCGCGGCGACCGCATGTGGGAGTTCCTGGACCGCCTGGTCTCCGTCGCGCTGCCGCGTATCCGCGACTTCCGCGGGCTTTCGCCGAAGCAGTTCGACGGCCGCGGGAACTACACCTTCGGTCTCACCGAGCAGTCGATGTTCCACGAGATCGACCAGGACAAGATCGACCGGGTTCGCGGCATGGACATCACTGTGGTGACCACGGCCACGAACAACGACGAGGGCCGGGCTCTGCTGCGCCACCTCGGCTTCCCGTTCAAGGAAGCGTGAGCAGCCGTCTAGGCTGAGCGTCGCAATAAGGAGAGCTGAAGTGGCGAAGAAGGCCCTGATTGCCAAGGCCGCTCGCAAGCCGAAGTTCGCGGTGCGCGGTTACACGCGCTGCCAGCGGTGCGGTCGTCCGCACTCGGTGTACCGCAAGTTCGGCCTCTGCCGCGTGTGCCTTCGCGTGATGGCGCACGCCGGCGAGCTGCCCGGCGTCACCAAGAGCAGCTGGTAAGCGAACCCCGCTTGCCGGCACCACTCCGCCTCGGCGGGGTGTCCGTTTCAAACGCTGTAGGTCCCGTCCCGCAGTCGCCTGTGGTGCCGCCCCTCTTCCGGGAGGGGCGGCCCCGGGACAGATCGCATTTCGGGAAACCGCGGCGAGAAAGGCCCTGAGGCCGTCATGACCATGACCGACCCCATCGCAGACATGCTCACGCGTCTGCGGAATGCCAACTCGGCATACCACGACGATGTCGTGATGCCGTTCAGCAAGATCAAGTCGCACATCGCGGAGATCCTCCAGCAGGAGGGTTACATCCAGGGCTGGCGCGTCGAGGACGCCGAGGTCGGCAAGAACCTCGTCATCGACCTGAAGTTCGGCCCGAACCGCGAGCGCTCGGTCGCCGGCATCCGCCGCGTTTCGAAGCCCGGTCTGCGGGTGTACGCAAAGTCCACGAACCTGCCGAAGGTGCTGGGAGGCCTCGGCGTCGCGATCATCTCGACGTCGCAGGGTCTGCTGACCGACCGTCAGGCTGCCAAGAAGGGCGTGGGCGGGGAAGTCCTCGCCTTCGTCTGGTAACGGGAAAGGAGGATAGGCAATGTCGCGTATTGGACGGCTGCCCATCCCGGTTCCCACCGGCGTGGACGTCACCATCAATGGCCGCGAGGTCGTCGTGAAGGGCCCCAAGGGCACCCTGTCGCACAATCTCGCCGCTCCGATCGAGATCGCCAAGTCCGAGGACGGCACCCTTGCGGTGACCCGCCCGAACGACGAGCGCCTCTCGAAGGCCCTGCACGGGCTGTCCCGGACGCTGGTGGCGAACATGATCACCGGTGTGACCCAGGGATACGTCAAGAAGCTCGAAATCAGCGGTGTCGGTTACCGTGTCGCGGCGAAGGGCTCCTCGCTGGAGTTCGCGCTCGGCTACAGCCACCCGATCGTCGTCGACGCCCCCGAGGGCATCTCCTTCGTCGTCGAAAGCCCGACCAAGTTCTCGGTCGAGGGCATCGACAAGCAGAAGGTCGGCGAGGTCGCTGCCAACATCCGCAAGCTTCGCAAGCCCGACCCGTACAAGGCCAAGGGTGTGAAGTACGCGGGTGAGGTCATCCGCCGCAAGGTCGGAAAGGCTGGTAAGTAGGCATGGCCGTCGGTGTGAAGATCGGCAAGGGCGTCGCGAAGAAGTCGACGTCCCGCAAGCGCCGGCACATCCGGGTCCGGAAGCGTGTTTCCGGCACCCCGCAGCGGCCTCGTCTGGTCGTGACCCGTTCCACGCGCCACATCGTGGTTCAGGTGATCGACGACCTGGCCGGTGTCACCCTGGCGTCCGCCTCGACGATGGACGAGTCCATCCGCGGCGGCGAGGGCGACAAGACCGCAAAGGCGCGCAAGGTCGGCGAGCTCGTCGCTGAGCGGGCCAAGGCCGCGGGCATCGAGACCGTGGTGTTCGACCGTGGTGGCAACAAGTACCACGGCCGTATCGCCGCGTTGGCCGATGCCGCGCGTGAGAACGGGCTGGCTTTCTGAGCCCGCTGGTCCGGACAAGCTTCGTACGACAGATGAGGATTTTCTGATGGCTGGACCCCAGCGCCGCGGTGGCGGCGCCGGCGGCGGCGAGCGTCGGGACCGGCGGGATCGGCGGGACGGCGGAGCCGCCGCCGAGAAGACCGCGTACGTCGAGCGCGTTGTCGCGATCAACCGTGTAGCCAAGGTCGTCAAGGGCGGCCGCCGCTTCAGCTTCACCGCGCTGGTCGTGGTGGGCGACGGCGACGGCACCGTCGGTGTCGGCTACGGGAAGGCCAAGGAGGTGCCGGCCGCCATCGCCAAGGGTGTGGAGGAGGCCAAGAAGCACTTCTTCAAGGTCCCCCGTATCCAGGGCACCATTCCGCACCCGATCCAGGGTGAGGCGGCGGCCGGTGTCGTGCTGCTCAAGCCGGCTTCCCCCGGTACCGGTGTCATCGCCGGTGGCCCGGTGCGTGCCGTGCTCGAGTGCGCCGGCATCCACGACGTGCTGAGCAAGTCGCTCGGCTCGGACAACGCGATCAACATCGTCCATGCGACGGTGGCGGCCCTCAAGGGTCTCCAGCGTCCCGAGGAGATCGCGGCTCGCCGCGGGCTTCCGCTCGAGGACGTGGCCCCGGCCGCTCTCCTGCGCGCCCGCGCGGGAGTGGGTGCGTGATGGCTCGCCTCAAGGTCACCCAGGTCCGATCCAAGATCGGCAGCAAGCAGAACCAGCGGGACACGCTCCGGTCCCTCGGTCTCAAGCGCCTTCACGACGTCGTCGTGAAGGAAGACCGTCCGGAGATCCGCGGGATGATTTTCACGGTGAAGCACTTGGTCACCGTCGAGGAGGTGGACTGACATGGCTGGGGAGAACCCGCTGAAGGTGCACCACCTGCGGCCCGCCCCGGGCGCCAAGACCGCCAAGACCCGTGTGGGTCGTGGTGAGGCGTCGAAGGGTAAGACCGCCGGTCGCGGTACCAAGGGCACCAAGGCCCGCTACCAGGTTCCGGAGCGCTTCGAGGGTGGGCAGATGCCCCTCCACATGCGGCTTCCGAAGCTGAAGGGCTTCAAGAACCCGTTCCGCACCGAGTACCAGGTCGTGAACCTGGACAAGCTCAGTGCCCTGTTCCCCGAGGGCGGCGACGTGACCGTCGACGAACTCGTGGCCAAGGGTGCGGTTCGCAAGAACCAGCTGGTCAAGGTGCTCGGCCAGGGCGAGATCACCGTTGCCGTCCGAGTGAAGGTGCACGCCTTCTCCGGTGCGGCGAAGGAGAAGATCGCGGCGGCCGGCGGCTCGGCCGACGAGCTGTAAAGCAACGGCTGTTTGGCAGGGGCGCCTCACCGGTAAGGTGGTGGCGCCCCTGCGTCGTCTGCGGCCAGGCCGCACACAGCACCAGGGTCCCGGTCGGAACCCCGGATTCCACTTCCGGGACCGCCGTAATTCCCCCGGTCCGTGCGACACTTCCGCGGTCCGACGCTGTTATTGTCCGTGAGGTTCCAACCGGTACCGGCCCGTACAACGCGGGACCGATCGATCAAACGACTCGCTCGCCTGAGCGAGGCGCAGGAGGCAGTGTGCTCACCGCTTTCGGCCGGGCGTTCCGCACGCCCGACCTGCGCAAGAAGCTGCTCTTCACGCTGGGGATCATCGTCCTGTTCCGGATCGGGTCGCACATCCCCGTCCCGGGCGTGTCCTTCCAGATGGTCCGCACGTGCGTCGATGCCGCGGACCAGGGCGGCCTCTTCGGCCTGGTGAACATGTTCAGCGGCGGCGCGCTGCTGCAACTCACGATCTTCGCGCTCGGCATCATGCCGTATATCACCGCGAGCATCATCCTTCAGCTGCTGACGGTGGTGATCCCACGCCTCGAAGCCCTCAAGAAGGAGGGCCAGGCCGGCACCACCAAGATCACCCAGTACACCCGGTACCTGACCATCGCCCTGGCGATCCTGCAGTCGACCGCGCTGGTCGCGACGGCGCGGAGCGGCGCGCTGTTCAACAGCGCGGGCGGCGGTGCGTGCGTCCCGTCGCAGATCGTTCCGGACCAGAGCCTGTTCCGGATCGTCGTGATGGTCGCCGTGATGACCGCCGGTACGTCGGTGATCATGTGGCTGGGCGAACTGGTCACGGACCGCGGCATCGGCAACGGCATGTCCGTGCTGATGTTCGTCTCCGTGGCGGCGGGCTTCCCGTCCGCGCTGTGGAACATCAAGCAGACCGGCACGCTGGGCGGCGGCTGGGTGGCCTTCTTCACGGTCATCGCGGTCGGCCTGCTCATGGTCGCGCTGGTCGTCTTCGTCGAACAGGCGCAACGCCGCATCCCGGTGCAGTACGCCAAGCGGATGATCGGGCGCCGTGCGTACGGCGGAACGTCGACGTACATCCCGCTGAAGGTGAACCAGGCGGGCATCATCCCCGTGATTTTCGCCTCGTCGCTGCTCTACATTCCGGCGCTCATCGCACAGTTCTCCGGCAGCAAGTCGGGCTGGGCGGTGTGGATCCAGAACAACTTCGTCAAGGGTGACCACCCGCTTTACATGATCACGTACTTCCTCCTGATCGTGTTCTTCGCCTTCTTCTATGTGGCGATCACGTTCAACCCCGAGGAAGTTGCCGACAACATGAAGAAGTATGGTGGTTTCATCCCGGGCATCCGCGCCGGCAGACCGACTGCGGAGTACCTGAACTACATCCTTACCCGGATCACGTGGCCCGGATCGCTCTACCTGGGCATGATCGCGCTCGTACCCATGATCGCGCTCGTGCTCTTCAACTCCACCAACAGCTTCCCGTTCGGTGGTACGAGCATCCTGATCATCGTGGGAGTGGGTCTGGAAACCGTGAAGCAGATCGAGAGCCAGCTCCAGCAGCGCAACTACGAAGGCTTCCTCCGCTAAATGCGTATCGTTCTTGTGGGCCCCCCCGGCGCGGGTAAGGGGACCCAGGCCCAGTTCATCGCGACAAACCTGTCGATCCCCGCGATCTCGACGGGTGACCTGTTCCGCAGCAACGTAGGCCAGGGCACTCCGCTCGGCCTCGAAGCGAAGAAGTACATGGACGCGGGAAACCTCGTCCCCGACGAGGTGACCATCGGCATGGTCCGCGACCGGCTCGCCCAGCCGGACGCCGCCGACGGCTTCCTGTTGGACGGCTTCCCGCGGAACACCGCGCAGGCCAAGGTGCTCGACGAGATTCTGGCCGGGCACGGCACGCAGCTCGACGCGGTCCTCGAACTCGAGGTCCCGTCGAAGGAGATCATCCAGCGGTTGTCCGGGCGCCGGCAGTGCCGGGCGAACGGCCACGTCTGCCACATAGTGTTCGATCCGCCGAAGACCGAGGGCGTCTGCGACGAGTGCGGCAGCGAGCTGTACCAGCGCGAGGACGACCGCGAGGAGACGGTGAAGCACCGTCTCGACGTGTACAAGGAGCAGACCGAGCCGTTGATCGGCTACTACTCCGAGAAGGCGATCCTCGTGGTGATCGACGCGACGGGACGGGTGGGCGACGTCACCGAGCGTGCGATGACCGCGTTGAAGCCCTTCGCGAAGCAGGACTGACGCGGGGGCCCTTCGGGGCATACACCCAGCGCCATGCGGCATGGGCGATCCGGGAGATCCGGGTCGCCCATGTTCGCGTTTCGGAGCGGGTATCGGGGGACCAGAGCATGACCGACGAGGCGACGCCGCACGCGGCGCGGAAGGACAGCAACCCGGTGATCAAGAGGCGGCGTAGCAAGATCGAGCGCAAGACCCCGGAGCAGATCGAGAAGATGCGCCGGGCGGGTGCGGTCGTCGCGGACACGCTGGCGAAGCTGCGCGCCGCCGCGGTGCCGGGGGCGACCACGCGGGAGCTCGACGCGCTGGCGGAGGCGTCGATCCGGGGGGCCGGGGCGGTGCCGTCGTTCAAGGGCTACCACGGGTTCCCGGCGTCGATCTGCGCGTCGGTGAACGACGTGGTGGTGCACGGGATTCCGGACGACACCCCGCTGCGGGACGGCGACCTGATCTCCATCGACTGCGGCGCGATCCTCGACGGGTGGCACGGCGACTCGGCGATCACCGTCGCCGTCGGCGCGGTGTCCGACGAGTTGGCCGAGCTGAGCCGGGTGTGCGAGGAGTCGATGTACGCGGGCATCGCGGCGGCGGTGCCGGGCGCGCGGCTGACCGACATCAGCCACGCGATCGAGAAGGCGATCCGCGCGAACGCGCCGGCGGGCGGCGGGCAGTACGGCATCGTCCAGGACTACGGCGGCCACGGCATCGGCACCGAGATGCACCAGGACCCGCACATCCTCAACTACGGGCGTCCGGGCCTGGGCCCGGAACTGCTGCCCGGCGTGTGCCTCGCCATCGAGCCGATGGTGACCCTGGGCAAGCCGGACACCTTCACCATGCCGGACGAGTGGACGGTGAAGACCACCGCGGGCGGTTTCGCCTCGCACTGGGAGCACTCCATCGCCGTCACGGCCGACGGCCCGGTCATCCTGACCCGCCCGCTGGACTGAGGGACGGGCGAGGCGCGGCGGGGTGTGCCGGCGGTCGGCTCACGGCCGGACGCTGCGGCCCCGTTGTCGCGGCGTGAACCGAGGCCGTCGGTCGGGGAGTTCGGGCCTCGCCCGGCACGCCCCCGGCGAGGCTGCCGTGGGCGTCTGCCCCGTCCTATCCTGTGCGCATGGACAGTGACGCGGCACGGCCGGTGACCGACGCGGAGCGCGAGCGGGTGACCGGCATTCTGCGGGAGCAGATGGCGTCCGGGCGCCTGGCGCTCTCCGACTACCAGGCCCGGCTGCGGCGGGTGCGTGCCGCGGCGACCGCGGGGGAGTTGGACGCCGTGCTGCGGGATCTGCCGGGGCGCCGCGACGACGGCGACGGGGAAGAGCCGCCCCACGCGGCCGCGAGCCCGTCGGCCGAGGCGGCACCCGAGCAGGCGGCGAGCGGCGCCAAGCGCGCGGGCTGCGGGGGAGCGGCCGCGACACTGGTCGCGGTGTCGGCTGTCGTCTGCGCGGCCGCCGGGTGGGCGAAGCGAACGGGCTGAGCCCGGAGGCCGCTCCACGGGTCGGCCCGACGCGGCCCCGACGACCGCCCGCGGGCCGACCGGGACCTGTGTACACCTCGTGCTGCTGCTCCTCGCCGCCCCGACCGGCATCCCGTAGGCCGTGACCCGCGTCGGCGGACCCTTCTCGCGTCCTTGCTGGTCACCCGCCGATTCCGTGGACGATTGAGCCGGTCGTGCGGCGTGTCGTGAGGCGGTGATGCGGTACCGTGCCCGGCTCGGTTTCCCATCTCGTGGGTATGTGGCTTAGACTGACTCGTCGGCTTGTCTGTGCCGCTTTTCACCACGCCTTCGACGAAGCGCCCGCTGCGCGGGTTTCGCGAGGTCCGGCTGCGGCAGTCACGGCAGCCACAGGTAGCTGATCCCGAGTAGATGAAGCGCGGAGGACATGCCCAAAAAGCAAGGGGCCATCGAGATCGAGGGCACTGTCATCGAGTCTCTCCCCAACGCCATGTTTCGCGTCGAGCTGCAGAACGGGCACAAGGTCCTCGCGCACATCAGCGGGAAGATGCGGATGCACTACATCCGCATCCTTCCGGACGACCGGGTTGTGGTCGAACTGAGCCCGTACGACCTGACCCGCGGCCGGATCGTCTACCGCTACAAGTAGGCGAGCCCCCGTCGCGCAAGCGCGGGTGCAAACCGATAACCGCCTCGGCGACGAGGGTGCCCCAGGGCGCCCTCGTCAGCACGTACCGGAGAGATCATGAAGGTCAAGCCGAGCGTCAAGAAGATCTGTGACAAGTGCAAGGTGATCCGCCGTCACGGCCGGGTCATGGTGATCTGCGAGAACCTGCGCCACAAGCAGCGCCAGGGCTGAGCAGTCACCGCGCACGCGGCACGCGATCGTCGCGCGACGCACGCACCACGTAAGAGTCGCAGCACCCGACCCCCGCAGTAGTCGAGCGCGGGACGCCACCCCCGGACGAAGGCCGGGGACCGAAGGACCCTGTGAACGGACCTTCCGGATCGGTGCTGTGCAGAACCTTCGACGAACCCAGGAGCCACGTACATGGCACGCCTTGTCGGCGTTGACCTGCCCCGCGACAAGCGGGTCGAGGTCGCACTCACCTACATCTTCGGCGTCGGTCGCACCCGCGCGCTGGAGACCCTGAGCAACACCGGCGTCAACCCGGACACCCGCGTCCGCGACCTGACCGAGGACGACCTCGTCAAGCTGCGCGACTGGATCGACGCGAACTACCGCGTCGAGGGCGACCTGCGCCGCGAGGTCCAGGCCGACATCCGCCGCAAGGTGGAGATCGGCTGCTACGAGGGCCTGCGCCACCGCCGCGGTCTTCCGGTCCGCGGACAGCGCACGCACACCAACGCGCGTACCCGCAAGGGCCCGCGTCGCGCCATCGCCGGCAAGAAGAAGCCGGGCAAGAAGTAGTCCGCTAACGCCGGATCACACGGTTCGCGTTACGCAGGACCGACGACCTCAGGAGTTTCCAGCAGATGCCTCCCAAGAGCCGCACCGGCGCCAAGAAGGTGCGCCGCAAGGAAAAGAAGAACGTCGCTCACGGGCACGCCCACATCAAGAGCACGTTCAACAACACGATCGTGTCGATCACCGACCCGCAGGGCAACGTGATCTCGTGGGCTTCCGCGGGCCACGTCGGCTTCAAGGGCTCGCGCAAGTCGACCCCCTTCGCCGCGCAGATGGCTGCCGAGTCGGCGGCCCGCCGTGCCCAGGAGCACGGCATGCGCAAGGTTGATGTCTTCGTCAAGGGCCCGGGTTCGGGTCGTGAGACCGCCATCCGCTCGCTCCAGGCGACCGGCCTTGAGGTGGGTTCCATCCAGGACGTCACCCCCGTGCCGCACAACGGCTGCCGCCCCCCCAAGCGCCGCCGCGTCTGACCTGAGTCCGAGTAGGAGTTAAAGAACCATGGCGCGTTACACCGGCGCTGACTGCAAGCGCTGCCGTCGCGAGAAGATGAAGCTGTTCCTCAAGGGCAGCAAGTGCGAAGGGCCGAAGTGCCCGATCGAGATCCGCCCGTACCCGCCGGGTGAGCACGGCCGCGGCCGTACCAAGGACAGCGAGTACCTGCTGCAGATGCGCGAGAAGCAGAAGTGCGCGCGCATCTACGGCGTCCTCGAGAAGCAGTTCCGCGGCTACTACGAGGAGGCGAACCGCAAGCAGGGCAAGACCGGCGAGAACCTGCTCCGCATCCTCGAGTCGCGTCTCGACAACGTGGTCTACCGTGCGGGCTTCGCCAAGTCCCGCGACCACGCCCGCCAGCTGGTCCGCCACGGCCACATCACGGTCAACGGCGTCAAGACGGACATCCCGTCGGCCCGCGTCAGCGAGAACGACATCGTCGAGGTCCGCAAGGACTCGCTGGAGCTGACCCCGTTCGTGGTCGCCCGTGCCGAGGCCGGCGAGCGCCCGGTTCCGGCGTGGATCGAGGTCATCCCGAGCAAGATGCGGATCCTCGTGCACTCCCTGCCCGCGCGTCAGGTCATCGACACGCAGGTGCAGGAGCAGCTCATCGTCGAGCTGTACTCGAAGTAATCCGCGGTTTTCCGCGAATTCCTTCGGGAACGTAGGACAGATTTTCGGGTCGGGCGGGCCGGGTTTTACCGGTCCGCCCGTACCCTTGCCATAGCCATCGGTGTCATATAGCGGGCACCGGAGACATGGAGGAAGACCATGCTGATCGCGCAGCGTCCCACGCTGACCGAAGATGTTGTCGACGAGTACCGCTCCCGGTTCGTCATCGAGCCGCTGGAGCCGGGCTTCGGCTACACCCTCGGCAACTCGCTCCGCCGTACGCTCCTGTCGTCGATCCCGGGTGCCGCCGTGACGAGCATCCGCGTCGACGGCGTCCTGCACGAGTTCACCACCGTGCCGGGCGTCAAGGAGGACGTCACCGACCTCATCCTCAACATCAAGCAGCTGGTCGTCTCCTCGGAGCACGACGAGCCGGTCGTGATGTACCTGCGCAAGCAGGGCCCGGGTGTGGTCACCGCCGGCGACATCGCGCCGCCGGCCGGGGTCGAGGTGCACAACCCCGAGCTGGTCCTGGCGACGCTGAACGCCAAGGGCAAGCTGGAGATGGAGCTGACCGTCGAGCGCGGTCGCGGCTACGTCTCCGCGGTGCAGAACAAGCAGGCGGGCCAGGAGATCGGCCGGATCCCGGTCGACTCGATCTACTCGCCCGTCATGAAGGTCACGTACAAGGTCGAGGCGACCCGTGTCGAGCAGCGCACGGACTTCGACAAGCTGATCGTGGACGTCGAGACCAAGCCGTCGATGCGTCCGCGCGACGCGATGGCCTCGGCCGGCAAGACCCTGGTCGAGCTGTTCGGCCTGGCCCGCGAGCTGAACGTCGACGCCGAAGGCATCGACATGGGCCCGTCGCCGACGGACGCCGCGCTCGCGGCCGACCTGGCGCTGCCGATCGAAGAGCTGGAACTGACCGTCCGCTCGTACAACTGCCTCAAGCGCGAGGGCATCCACACCGTGGGTGAGCTGGTCGCGCGCAGCGAGGCCGACCTGCTGGACATCCGCAACTTCGGTGCGAAGTCCATCGACGAGGTCAAGGCGAAGCTGGCCGGCATGGGCCTCGCGCTCAAGGACAGCCCGCCCGGATTCGACCCGACCGCCGCGGCCGACAGCTTCGGCGACGAGGACGACCACGGGTTCGCGGAGACCGAGCAGTACTGAGCGACGGATTCCCGTCGAGGGTCGCAACGCTGACCGACTCGTACGGATCACCGCTGATCGTCGCCCGGGGCTCCGGCTCCGGGCGGACCGCCCCCGGCAGGCATGCCGGGGGCTCGCGTCCGTGCCGTCCGGCACGGGCGGACTGACACCGGTACCTGATACGGCCGGTGCAGGGATATCAAGGAGAAAGAAATGCCCAAGCCCGCCAAGGGTGCGCGCCTCGGTGGCGGCCCGGCTCACGAGCGCCTGCTTCTCTCGGGCCTCGCGACCGCGCTGTTCGAGCACGGTCGGATCACCACGACCGAGGCCAAGGCGCGTCGGCTGCGTCCGGTCGCGGAGAAGCTGATCACGAAGGCGAAGCGCGGCGACCTGCACGCGCGCCGCCAGGTGCTCACCGTCGTCCGCGACAAGAGCGTCGTGCACACGCTGTTCGAGGAGATCGGCCCGCGCTACGCGAACCGTCCCGGTGGCTACACCCGTATCACCAAGGTCGGCAACCGCAAGGGCGACAACGCGCCGATGGCCGTCATCGAGCTTGTCGAGGCCCTGACCGTGGCGCAGACCGCGGTCGGCGAGGCCGAGGCCGCGACCAAGCGCTCCGTCAAGGAGCAGGAGGCCAAGGCCACCGAGGCAAAGGTCGAAGAGACCAAGGCCGAGGAGACCGAGGCTGCCGCCGACACGGAGGCGAAGGACGCCTGAGCGTCTCACCGCTGATGTAACGCAGGCCCGCTTTCCCCCTTCGGGTGGGGGAGCGGGCCTGTGGCTTTTGCGCGTGTGTCCTTTCCGCGCGGCACCTGCCGCGCCCGGTGAATGGGGTTGAGGGTGACTGCCGACGCGGGGCTGCTGCGGCTGCGGATCGATCTGGCGTACGACGGCGCCGAGTTCTCCGGCTGGGCGCGCCAGCCGGGGCTGCGGACCGTGCAGGGCACGTTGGAGCAGGCGCTGACCACGGTGCTGCGGCTGCCCAAGCCCGCGCAACTGACCGTGGCAGGGCGTACCGATGCCGGGGTGCACGCGCGCGGGCAGGTCGCGCACGTCGACATTCCCGTGGACAAGTGGACGATGGACGGCCACCAGTTGGTGCGGCGGCTGTCCGGGACGCTGCCGCGGGACGTCCGGGTGCGGTCGGTGTCCAAGGCGCCGGACGGCTTCGATGCGCGGTTCGCCGCGGAGTGGCGGCGTTATGCCTACCGGGTCAGCGACGCCGCGGGCGGCGTCGACCCGCTGCGGCGGGCCCACGTGGTGTGGCACGACCACCCGCTGGACGTGGCGCTGATGAACGACGCGGCCGGGCGGCTGCTCGGCGACCACGACTTCGCGGCGTACTGCAAGCGGCGCGAGGGCGCGTCGACGGTGCGGTGCCTGAAGGAGTTCCACTGGGTGCGCGAGACGCCGGGGGAGTCCGATGCGGGGCCGGGGTACACGCCGCTGGTGATCGCGTCGGTGCGGGCGGACGCGTTCTGCCACAACATGGTGCGGTCGCTGGTCGGCGCGATGCTGGCCGTGGGGTCGGGGCGGCGGCCGGTGGAGTGGCCGGCCGGGATACTCGCCGCGGGCAAGCGCGACTCGTCGGTGCACGTCGCGCCGGCGCACGGCCTGGTGCTGGAGGAAGTGGCCTACCCGTCGGACGAGAAACTGGCGGAGAGGGCGGCCAAGGCCAAGCGGCACCGGCTCGACGTGGTGTGACGGTCACGCTCCGTCAATTCGTGAGGGCCTTTTCCGCCGCGGACTTCGCGGCGTTGTAGATCTCCTGGGAGCGCTGTTCGCCGCGGGCGGTCAGGACGCCTTGGGCGGCGGCGTCGAGGTCGGCGCCCATCTGGTCGACCTTGGGATCGCTGCCCGTGGTGATGCGGTTCTCCGTGCCGGGGTAGCCGCCGATCAGGAAAATACCGTACCGGCCAAGGGAGTTCGTCTGCCGTAGGCAGACCACGCCCGGGGTTCCGGCGACCGGGTCGGGGCACAGCACCTGCACCGGGCCGCCGGGAAGCGCGGTGAGCGCGGAGGCGGGGTCGGCGTTGCCGTCGCCCGCGGCGGCCTGTGCGTCGCCGGGGTTCGCGAACGACGCGACCGCGACGGTGGCCGCGACGCCGTCCGGGCCCGACGCGGTGATCCGGATGAGCTGCACGCACTGGTGGCGGCGCAGGATCGTGCCGAGCGACTGGTTCGCGGCGTCCGCGCAGGTGTTGTCCAACTGCCGTGCGACGACGGTGTAGACCCGCCCCTGGACGGCGATCGTGGCGTCCGGGAAAAGCCCTTCGGCGGTGAACGGCGCGGTGTCCTTGGCCGGGTCGGCCAGTACCGCGGCGCTGCCCGGCGGGGGTGCGACGACCGGCACCGGTTTGAACGTGGGCTTGCCGCCCGCGGTGGGTGCCGAGGCCGGCTGCTTGTCCGTGCCGCTGTCGGGCCACAGGGCCCAGGCGGTGATGCCGCCGCTGACGAGGGCGAGGCCCAGCAGTGTGGCGGCGGTGCGGAGGCGCTGCTTGCGGCGTCTGCGGCGGCGCGTTTCGCGGTCCGCCATGGCGTTCCAGTCGGGTGTCCCGGAGCCGGACCGGCTTGCCGCGTACGGGGTTTGGGGCGTCGTGCCGGCGCCGTCGTACGGGTCGGCCTCGGCCCCGAATTCCGGCCCGCCGGGGCGCACCGACCATGCCATCGTCGTCTCCGACGGGCTCTCGTCGGGCACGGCGGATCCCGTGCCCGTCACGTCGTCGACGCCGCCGCCGCGGTTCGTGGTCTCCGCCACACCGCTGCGTCCGGCGTGCGCACGGCGACGGCCGCGGCCGCCCCGGCCCGTATGGTCCCCGCTCACGGCAGCCTCCCCGCGGTCGCCCGTCGGTCACAGTCCGTTTCTTCGCGCGGCAGCATAGTGGCGCGCGGGGGCCCGGGTTCGCCGCCGGTGGTCGGAACCGCTCCGCGGGCCGGATACCATGGAACCCTCGGAGGGGGCTCGGGGAGCACAGCCCCCCGACGCTCGTTTTGACCGGCACCCCGGAAACCCGGTATTCTGCCGGTTCGTTGTGCGTATTGGCTTGCTTGAGTGAAGTCGGTACGCCGGGCCGCACGAGGCCCCCGGCTGTACTTCCGGATCATTCGCGGAAGTCGCCGGGCTCAGCCCATGCGCCATCCCGTCAGCACACACTCACTGAAGAAGCGAAGGCTATCGACCGTGCGCACGTACAGCCCTAAGCCCGGCGACGTCCAGCGTCAGTGGCACGTCATCGACGCGACCGATGTCGTGCTCGGCCGTCTGTCCACCCAGGCTGCTGCCCTCCTCCGGGGCAAGCACAAGCCGGTGTACGCGCCGCACGTCGACACCGGTGACTTCGTCATCATCATCAACGCGGACAAGGTCCACCTGTCCGGCAACAAGCGGACCCAGAAGCTGGCC
Source organism: Uniformispora flossi (assembly GCF_049534875.1). Classification (NCBI taxonomy): domain Bacteria; kingdom Bacillati; phylum Actinomycetota; class Actinomycetes; order Kitasatosporales; family Streptomycetaceae; genus Uniformispora; species Uniformispora flossi. Next base: position 162,920 of record NZ_JBMULZ010000004.1, on the reverse strand, counting down.
TACCGCCACTCGGGTCACCCGGGCGGCCTCCGCTCGGTGCGCTATGACGACCTGCTCGCGAACAACCCCGAGAAGGCCGTGGAGAAGGCCGTCAAGGGCATGCTCCCGAAGAACACCCTGGGTCGGCAGATGCTGTCGAAGCTCAAGGTGTACGCCGGTTCGGAGCACCCGCACCAGGCCCAGCAGCCGGTGCCGTTCGAGATCACCCAGGTCGCGCAGTAGTCACGGCCACAGCCTGACGATCGAAGTTTTGAACAGCCGTGTGAACGGCTGAGGATCGCAAAGAGGAGAATCGTGGCCGAGACCACTGCCGAGGTCCCCGTCGAGGAGACCGAAGAGGTCACCCTCGAGAGCTACACGTCCGAGTCCGTGGCTTCGCGTTTCAGCGAGCCGCAGCCGGGCGCCGCGACGGGCCGCCGCAAGGAGGCCATCGCCCGTGTCCGCATCGTCCCGGGCACCGGTAAGTGGAAGATCAACGGGCGCACGCTCGAGACCTACTTCCCGAACAAGGTGCACCAGCAGCTCGTCAACGAGCCGTTCAAGATCCTTGAGCTGGACGAGAAGTACGACGTCATCGCCCGCATCTCCGGCGGCGGCGTGTCCGGCCAGGCCGGTGCGCTGCGCCTGGGTGTCGCCCGTGCGCTGAACGAGGCGGACGTCGAGCTGAACCGTCCGGCGCTGAAGAAGGCCGGCTTCCTGACCCGTGACGCCCGCGCCACCGAGCGCAAGAAGCCGGGTCTGAAGAAGGCCCGTAAGGCTCCGCAGTACAGCAAGCGTTAAGTCGCCGGCTGGTCTGCATATTGCATCGGACCCCGGGGCACAGTTGTGTGCCCCGGGGTCCGATGCTTTTGTGGCAGCACTTCAGCAGCACCCTCAGCACCCTCAGCACCCTCAGCACTTCTGCACTTCTATCCACGGGAGGTCCGAAGGTGGGACGACTCTTCGGCACGGACGGGGTACGCGGCCTGGCCAACGGCCGGCTGACCGCCGAACTGGCCCTGGACCTGGCGGTCAGCGCCGCACGGGTCCTGGGTGCGGAACGCACCGGGCACGGCCGTCGGCCGTTCGCGGTCGTCGGGCGCGACCCCCGGGCGTCGGGCGAGTTCCTGGAGGCCGCGGTCGTCGCGGGCCTCGCGGGCGCGGGTGTCGACGTGTACCGGGCCGGAGTGCTGCCCACTCCCGCGATCGCCTACCTGACCGGCATGCTGGGCGCGGACCTGGGCGTGATGCTGTCCGCGAGCCACAACGCGATGCCGGACAACGGCATCAAGTTCTTCGCGCGCGGCGGCCACAAGCTCCCCGACGAGGTCGAGGACCGCATCGAGGCGCTGCTCGGCACCGAGTGGGACCGTCCGACCGGTGCCCAGGTCGGGCGCGTGCAGGACCACCCCGAGGGCCATGCCCGGTACGTCGAGCACCTGCTGGCCACGCTGCCGCACCGCCTCGACGGCCTGAAAGTCGTGCTGGACTGCGCGAACGGCGCGTCGTCGCGGGTCGCCCCGGACGCGCTGCGACAGGCGGGCGCCGAGGTCGTGACGATCCACTGCGAGCCCGACGGCCTGAACATCAACGAGGACTGCGGCTCGACGCACCTGGGCGGACTCAAGGCCGCGGTGCTGGAGCACGGCGCCGACGCGGGCATCGCGCACGACGGCGACGCCGACCGCTGCCTCGCGGTGGACGCGCACGGCAACGAGGTCGACGGCGACCAGATCCTCGCGGTGCTGGCGCTGGCGATGCGCGACTTGGGCAAGTTGCGCGAGGAGACGCTCGTCGCCACGGTGATGTCGAACCTGGGCCTCAAGCTCGCCATGCAGAGCGCGGGCGTGAAGATGGTCGAGACGGCCGTCGGCGACCGGTATGTGCTCGAAGCGATGCTGGGCGCCGGCTTCACCCTGGGCGGCGAGCAGTCCGGGCACGTGGTGCTGCTGGACCATGCGACGACGGGTGACGGCACGCTGACGGCGCTTCAGCTGCTGGCGCGCGTCGCGCAGACCGGCAAGCCGCTGCACGAGCTGGCGTCGGTCATGACCCGGCTGCCGCAGGTGCTGATCAACGTGTCCGGCGTGGACCGGGCGCGCGTGCACGTGTCGACGGGCCTGGCCGCGGCGGTCGCCGAGGCCGAGCAGCGCCTCGCGGGGGGCGGCCGGGTGCTGCTGCGGCCGTCCGGCACCGAGCCGCTGGTGCGGGTGATGGTCGAGGCGCAGACGCACGAGCAGGCCGAGTACGAGGCGAACCTGCTCGCCGATGTGGTGCGGGTCGAGCTGGCGGTCTGAGCCGCCGCGTTCCTGCCGAACGGCCTCCGCCCGGGAATCCCGGGCGGAGGCCGTTCCGCATTTCCAAATCTCTGTATTCCGGCATTCCGGCATTTCCGCATTCTCCGTAGGCCGCATGTGCAGCGGTGGGGGTGCGGTCGGACTGCGTCAGAGCTTGCGGAGCCGCAGCCGGCTCACCGAGTGGTCGGCGTCCTTGCGCAGCACGAGTGTCGCGCGCCCGCGGGTCGGCAACACGTTCTGCACCAGGTTGAGTTCGTTGATGTCCCGCCAGATGCCCTCGGCGTAGGCGACGGCTTCCGGTTCGGTCATCGCCGCGTAGCGCCGGAAGTACGACGCGGGGTCCCGGAACGCGGTCTGACGCAGCTTCAGGAAGCGGTCGAGGTACCAGCGGCGGATGTCCGTGGTGCGGGCGTCCACGTACACGCTGAAGTCGAAGAAGTCGGAGACCGCGAGGCGGGGCCGGCCGTCCGCGCCGACCAGCGCGGGCTGCAGGACGTTGAGGCCTTCGACGATGAGGATGTCGGGCTGCCGGACGACGAGGCGTTCGTCGGCGACGATGTCGTACGACAGGTGCGAGTAGACGGGGGCGGACACTTCGGCCTTGCCGGCTTTCACGTCGGAGACGAAGCGGACCAGCGCGCGCTGGTCGTACGACTCCGGGAAGCCTTTGCGGTGCATGATGCCGCGCCGTTCCAACTCCGCGTTGGGGTACAGGAATCCGTCGGTGGTGAGAAGCGCCACGTGCGGATGGTCCGGCCATCGTGCGAGCAGTTCGCGCAGGATGCGCGCGGTGGTGCTCTTGCCGACGGCGACGCTGCCCGCGACGCCTATGACGAAGGGCGTGGGGCGGCGCTCGTCGTTGCCGAGGAACGTCGTGAGCGCGGAATTGAGGCCGCGCGTGGCGCCCACGTACAGGTTCAGCAGCCGGGACAAGGGCAGGTAGACGTCGCTGACCTCGTCGAGGTCGACGACGTCGCCGAGGCCTCGGAGCCGTTCCAGTTCGTCGGCGGTCAGCGGCAGCGGTGTGTTCGCTCGAAGCCGGCTCCACGCCTCGCGGTCGAGTTCGACGTACGGAGACAGGTCGCGTGCCGTGCCGGGCGTGACAGAGGTGTGCACGGCACACATTCTCCCCGGGGCCGTCCGGCGGTCGCCTCCGGGGCGGATCCGGCGCTCCACCCCGTAGGCTGACACTCCAGTGCGGCTCGTGGGCAAACCCCACGGAAGGGATACCAGTCTGTGTGTGGGATCGTCGGATACGTAGGTGACAAGTCGGCGCTCGACGTCGTCATCGAGGGTCTGCGGCGCCTCGAGTACCGGGGTTACGACTCGGCGGGCGTGGCAGTGCTCGCCGACGGCGGCCTGGTGAGCGACAAGCGGGCCGGCAAGCTGGTCAACCTGGAGAAGGCCCTCGACGAGTCGCCGCTCGCCGAGGGGACCACGGGCATCGGGCACACCCGTTGGGCGACGCACGGCGCGCCGAACGACGTCAACGCGCACCCGCATCTGGACAACGCGGGCAAGGTCGCCGTCGTGCACAACGGCATCATCGAGAACTTCGCCGCGCTGCGCGCCGAGCTGGCCGAGCGCGGCCACACGCTGCTGTCCGAGACGGACACCGAGGTGGTCAGCCACCTGCTCGCCGACGAGTTCGGCGCGGCGGACGGCGACCTGGCCGAGGCCATGCGCCGGGTGTGCCGCCGTCTGGAGGGCGCGTTCACCCTGGTGGCCGTACACGCGGACGCCCCGGACGTGGTCGTCGCCGCGCGCCGCAACTCGCCGCTGGTCGTGGGCCGCGGCGAGGGCGAGAACTTCCTCGCGTCGGACGTCGCCGCGTTCATCGCGCACACCCGTGAGGCCGTCGAGCTGGGCCAGGACCAGGTCGTCGAGCTGCGCCGCGGCGGTGTCGAGATCACCGACTTCGAGGGCAACCCGGGCACGTTCCGCGAGTACCACGTGGACTGGGACGCGTCGGCCGCCGAGAAGGACGGCTACGACTACTTCATGCTCAAGGAGATCGCCGAGCAGCCGAAGGCGGTCGCCGACACGCTCCTGGGCCGCATCGGCACCGACGGGCGCCTGCACCTGGACGAGGTGCGCATCCCGGACCAGGTGCTGCGCGAGATCGACAAGGTCGTCATCATCGCGTGCGGCACGTCGTTCCACGCCGCGATGATCGCCAAGCTGGCGATCGAGCACTGGACGCGCGTGCCGTGCGAGGTCGAGCTGGCGAGCGAGTTCCGCTACCGCGACCCGATCCTCGACAAGCAGTCGCTGGTCGTCACGATCTCGCAGTCCGGCGAGACGATGGACACCCTGATGGCGCAGCGCCACGCCCGCGAGCAGGGCGCCAAGGTGCTGGCGATCTGCAACACCAACGGTTCGACGATGCCGCGCGAGGCCGACGCCGTGCTGTACACGCACGCGGGCCCGGAGGTCGCGGTCGCGTCGACGAAGGCGTTCCTCACCCAGCTGGTGGCGTGCTACCTGGTGGCGCTGTACCTGGGCCAGGTGCGCGGCACGAAGTGGGGCGACGAGATCACCGAGGTGATCCAGCAGCTCGCCGAGATGCCCAAGCACGTGGAGAAGGTCCTCGACACGATGGGCCCGGTGCGGGACCTGGCGCGGTCGCTGAAGGACGCCACGTCGGTGCTGTTCCTCGGCCGGCACGTGGGCTACCCGGTGGCGCTGGAGGGTGCGCTCAAGCTCAAGGAGCTGGCGTACATGCACGCCGAGGGCTTCGCGGCGGGCGAGCTGAAGCACGGGCCGATCGCGCTGATCGAGGACGGCCTGCCGGTCGTCGTCGTGGTGCCGTCGCCGCGGGGCCGCAGCGTGCTGCACGACAAGATCGTGTCGAACATCCAGGAGATCCGGGCGCGCGGTGCGAAGACGATCGTGATCGCCGAGGAGGGCGACGAGGCGGTCGTGCCGTACGCCGACCATCTGGTGCGCATCCCGGCGACGCCGGTGCTGCTGCAGCCGCTGGTGGCGACGGTGCCGCTGCAGGTGTTCGCGTGTGAGCTGGCCACGGCCAAGGGGCACGAGGTCGACCAGCCGCGGAACCTGGCGAAGTCGGTGACCGTCGAGTAGGGGTTTCGTCCGGTCGTTTCGTTCGATCGTTCGTGGGGGCGGGTCGGCCGGGTGCCGGCCCGTCCGCGTTTGCGGGAAGGCGTGTGGGCATGGCGGCGCGGTCGCGTCCGGCGGTGGAACTCGTGGATCTGAGCCTGCCGGCGGGGGCGGCGGAGGCGGATGCCGCGCCGTGGATCGCCGGGCTGCGGTCGGCGGTGCGGGGGCTGGCGCCGCGGGCGGACCAGGAGGAGTTCTCCGGGCGGGCGGCGGACACGCTGGCGGTCGCGGACGGGGACCCGTACCGCAGTCCGTTCGCGATCGTGCACGACGGCGCCGCGGTGGGGTTCGGGGTGCTGGACGCGCAGGGCTACCGCGACGAGATCGCGGGTGAGCCGGGCCGACCGGTGCTGCTGCGGGCGTTCTACGTCGCCGCGGCGTTCCAGGGCCGCGGCCTCGGGGGCGCGGCGATCGCCCGGCTTCCGGAGGCGGCGCGGACGGTCGTGCCGGACGCGGACACGCTGATGCTGACCGTGAACGTGCGCAACGCTGGGGCCCGGGCGGCGTATCTCGCGGGCGGGTTCGTGGACGCGGGCGACCTGTACTTGGGCGGCGACGCGGGGCCGCAGCACATATTGCGGATGGCGCTCGCAAGCCGGGGCGTCGGCGCCTTGTAGGGCGTTCGGGGCGGCCGGTGGCCGGGCGGGGGCGGGCCCGGCGTTCCGGAGCGGCCTGCGGGTCGGGGGCGCGTTGCGGTCAGCCGCCGAGGCTGGTGTCGCCGCGGGAGACCAGCAGCTTGTTGAGGAGTGCGTCGAGCTGACGCTGCTCGTCGGGGGTGAGGGAGGCGATGAGGCGTTCCTCGTTCCGCACGTGGCCGGCCACGATGCGGTCGACGAGGTCCTTGCCGTCCGGGGTGAGCCGGATGAGGACGGCGCGGCGGTCGTCCGGGCACGGGCGGCGTTCCACCAGGCCCTTGGCGGAGAGTTTGTCGACGCGGTTGGTGATCGCGCCGGACGTGACCATCGCGGACTTGAGCAGCGCACGGGCGTTCAGCTCGTAGGGCGCGCCGGAGCGGCGCAGGGTGGCGAGCACGTCGAACTCGGAGAAGTCGAGCTGGTGCTGCGCGAAGTACTCGCGGAGGGCGGCTTCGACGAAGACGTGGAAGCGGTTGAAGCGCCCGATCAGCGCCATGGCGGTGGCGTCGATGTCGGGGCGTTCGCGGCGCCACTGGTCGACGATGTCGTCGATGGCGTCGCGCTCGCGTCCGGGGGTGGGGGCGGGGTCGGGGGTGGGCATGTCTCGGGTCCTTCCGGGTGTCGTGGCTGTCGTGGTCGTGGTCGTCGTCGTGATCGTGGTCGTGCGGCGGGGGCTGTGCTGGGTGCGGTGTGCTGCGGCAGTTCTATCAGTCTTCATTATCTCAACGCTCGCATACTTGACGTTCACGTTTCCCTGGCGTAGAACTATCTCAACGTTCAGATAATCAGCGTTGAGGGGATCGGGGCCATGGGTGGCACGCGGATGGGTTCGGCCGGTCGGATCGGCGTCGCGGCGGCGACTGCGCTCGCACCGGCGGCGTGGGGCACGACGTACCTGGTGACGACCGAGCTGCTGCCGGACGGCCGCCCGATGCTGCTCGCCGCGATGCGGGCGCTCCCGGCGGGCCTGCTGCTTCTCCTGCTCGGCCGCAAGCTGCCGCACGGCAAGTGGTGGGGCCGGGCGGCGATCCTCGGGATGCTCAACATCGGGTTCTTCTTCCCGCTGATCTTCGTCGGCGCGTACCACCTGCCCGGCGGCGTCGCCGCCACGATCGGGGCGATCCAGCCGCTGCTGGTCATCGGGTTCTCGGCGATGATCCTCGGCGCCCGGCCGACCCGGCGGGCCGTGATCGCCGGCCTGGTCGGCGTGGCGGGTGTGGCGCTGCTGGTCCTCAAGGGCAACGCGAAGCTCGACGGCATCGGCATCGCCGCGATGCTGACCGCGATCGTGATCATGGCGCTGGGCACGGTGCTCACCCGCAAGTGGGGCAAGCCGGAAGGCGTCACCATGCTGGACCTGACGGCGTGGCAGCTGGCCGCGGGCGGCCTGTTCCTGGCGCCGCTGGCCCTGGTGACCGAAGGCGCGCCGCCGGCGTTCACGGCGGACAACTGGATCGGCTTCGCCTACCTGGGGCTGTTCGGCACGGCGGTGGCCTACGTGCTCTTCTTCCGCGGGATCGACCGGCTCGGCGCGGGCCCGGTGTCCTTCCTGTCGCTGGTCAACCCGGCCGTCGCGACGATCGGCGGGATCGTGGTCCTCGACCAGACGCTGACGGTGTGGCAGGTGCTCGGGCTGCTGCTGGCCCTCGGCGCGATGCTGGCCGGCCAGGCGCCCGCCAAGAGCCGCACGGCGGTGGTTGCCGAGGGCGGGCAGCCGGCAGCGGAGCCCGCGGCTGCGGAGTCGGAGCGGCGCGGGGCGGTCGCGGCCGGACGCTGAGCGGCGGGGACACCGCCGCTGAACGGACGCTGAGCCGCTGAACGGACGAGGGCGGGACCGGATCACCGGTCCCGCCCTCGTCGCGTGTGCGGGCGCGGCAGCCTGCGGCCGGGCGTGCGGGACCGCGTGGGATGCTGGCGCGCGTGATCGTGGGCGTGGGTATCGACGTGGCGGACATCGACCGGTTCGCGAAGTCCCTGGAACGGACGCCGGGGCTGGCCGACCGGCTGTTCACCGACGCGGAGCGCTGGGTCCGGCCCGGCCAGGAACGCGGCATCGCGTCGCTTGCCGCCCGCTTCGCCGCCAAGGAAGCCCTCGCGAAGGCACTGGGGGCGCCGCGCGGGCTCCAGTGGCACGACGCCGAGATCCGCACCGAGGACTCCGGGCAGCCGCGCCTGACGGTGTGCGGCACGGTCGCCGCGCGCGCCGCGGAGCTGGGGGTCAGAAGCTGGCACGTCTCCCTGAGCCACGACGCGGGAATCGCGTCGGCGGTGGTGATCGCGGAGGGGTGAGGGCCGGCGACGCCCGGAGCCGTGCCGGTCGGCCGTGTGGTCGGCTCGGTTACGGCGGGCGGCGCAGGGTCGGGCGCGCGGTTCTTGCCGGGCGTGCGCGACCTCCCGGACGTGGCCGAGTCCGGACCGGGGACGGCCGCCGTCCCGGGTCCGGGGCGGTCGGAGCTGCGGGCGGTCGCGGGCAGGCAACGGGCGCGGGGCGAGGCGGGTCGACGCGTTCGCACGGCCCTCCGGGAGCGCTCGGGCGTGGGGTTCGCCGTGCGGGCGACGCCCGGCCGCCCGACCGGCACAGCGGCGGCATCGGTCTTCCGCCCGCCTTCCTGCCCCGTCCCGCCCGGCCGCGCCCGGTCTCCCGCCCGACACGCCGCTCGGCCCTGGCTTCCTTCGTCCGGGCGTGCGGTTCGCCCGTGTGGCCGGTCTCCCGACCGGCGCAGCGCCGGGCGCAGCGGTGGCGTTGGTCTTCCGCCCGCCCGCCTGCCCCGCTCCCCCCCGCGCCCGGTCTCTCGCCCGACATGCCGCCTGGCCCTCCCCCTTCGTCCCGCCGTGCGGTTCGCCCGTGCGGCCGGTCTCCCGACCGGCGCAGCGCCGGGGGCCGGTCTTCCGCCCGCCCCCGGTCCCGCCCGGCGGCTTCGCTTGGCCCCGCGCCCGACACGCCGCCCGGCCCTGCCCCCTTGGTCCGGTCCTCACCCGACCCGGATTCGCCCGCCTTCCGTCGGTGTGGTTCTCTCCCCGCGCGGGCATCGCCTCGGCTGGTGCGCGTGCGGCACCGTCCGTCCGGCGGAGGCCGCGCCGGACGGGCGCGGTGGGTGCCGGTCGGGTGGAGCGAAGGGAAGGTGCGGCGGTGCGGGAAGCCCACAGTGTCGAGCAGGTGCGGGCCGCGGAGGCGGCGCTGATGGCGGTGCTGCCGGGCGGCGCGCTCATGCAGCGGGCCGCCGCGGGGCTCGCGGCGACCTGTGCCGGGCTGCTCGGGCGGGTGCCCGGCAGCCGGGTCGTGCTGCTGGTCGGCAGCGGCGACAACGGCGGCGACGCGCTGTTCGCCGGGGAACGCCTCGCCCGCCGCGGTTCCCGGGTCGACGCGCTCCTGCTGGCGCCCGAGCGGGCCCACACGGCCGGTCTGGCGGCCTTGCGCGCCGCGGGCGGGCGAATCCACCCGGCCGACGCGCCGGGCTTCCTCGCGGACGCACAAGCCCTCGTCGGCGGCGCCGACCTGGTCCTCGACGGCATCGTCGGCATCGGCGGGCGCGGCGCGCTGCGGCCGCCCGCCGGCGTCCTCGCCGCGGCCGCCGCCCGGTCCCGCGCGCTCGTGGTGGCCGTCGACCTGCCCAGCGGCATCGACGCGGACACCGGCGCGGTCGCCGCCCCGCCCCCCGGACCCGACCGCGCCGCCGGGCCCGCCGGGCTCGACGCGCCCGGCGCCGAACCCGGCCCCGCCGCCGGTGCCGCGGAGGCCGTCGAAGGTGTCGGCGGCGCGTGGCACGAAGCCCCGCCGCAGCCCGCGGACCCGGGGCTGCCCGGCGCCGCCGCCCGCGGCGACCTCACCGCGCACGGCACCGCCGCGCAGGCCCCCGCGGAAGGCGACGCGCACGCCGTGTTCGGCACCGGCATGGCGCTGACCGCGGTGCGCGCCGACGTCACCGTCACCTTCGGCACCTACAAGCCCGGCCTGCTCGTCGACCCGGGCGCCGAGTACGCGGGCGTCGTCGAACTCGTCGACATCGGACTCACGCCCCCCGAACCCGTGCTGCGCGCCGCCCAGCACGCCGACGTCGCCCGGCTGCTGCCCGTTCCGGCCCGCGAGTCGGACAAGTACGCGCGCGGCGTGCTCGGCCTCGTCGCCGGGTCGGAGCGCTACCCGGGGGCGGCCGTGCTCGCCACCGGCGCCGCGCTCCGCGGCGGCGCGGGCGCCGTCCGGTACGTCGGCCCGCGCGCGGTCGGCGACGCGGTGCTCGCCGCCCACCCGGAAGTCCTGGTCGGCGACGGGCGCGTGCAGGCGTACGCGGTCGGCGCGGGCCTGGACACCGGGAGCGAGGCCCGCGCCCGGCTGGCCACCGTCCTCGACGCGGGCGTCCCGGTGCTCGTCGACGCCGACGGACTCACCCTTTTGGCGGAACTTGGCACGTCGGCTTTGGCGCGCGTCCCCGGCGCGCTGCTGACCCCGCACGCCGGGGAAGCCGTCCGCCTCCTCGCCGGCCTCGGCCTGGCGACCACCCGCGCCGACGTCGAAGCCGAACGCCTCGCCACCGCCGCCGAACTGGCCGCCGGCTACGGCGCGACGGTGCTGCTCAAGGGCTCCACGACGGTGATCGCCGACCCATACGGCGAGACCTGGGCCAACCCCACCGGCACCCCCTACCTGGCCACCGCGGGCAGCGGCGACGTCCTCACCGGCCTGGCCGGCGCCCTGCTGGCCACCGGACTGCGCCCCGTCGACGCCGCCGTGTGCGCGGCCTACCTGCACGGCCTCGCCGGACGGCTGGCCTCCGCCGACGGCGTGCCGTGCGCGGCCTCCGACGTCGCCGCGGCCGTCCCGCGCGCCTGGGCGGAGGTCCGCCGGGCCTGACCGCCGGAGCGTCCCCGCCAGCACGACGCGGGTGCGCCTGCCACACTGGGACTCCCGCCCGCAGCCTGCCGCGGGCCACGTACCGCCGAACGACGACCGCCGAATGAGGGGATCCACCGCCCTATGCGTGCCGAAGCCCGGATCGATCTCGACGCGGTGCGGCACAACATCACCGCGGTACGGGACCGCGTCGGCGCGGCCCAGGTCATGGCGGTGGTGAAAGCCGACGCGTACGGGCACGGCCTGGTGCCGTGCGCCCGCGCCGCCCGGGAGGCCGGCGCGACGTGGCTCGGCACCGCCGTCCCCGAGGAAGCCCTCGCGCTGCGCGCCGCGGGCCTCGACGGACGGATCCTCACCTGGCTGTGGGTGCCCGGCGACCCGTTCGCCGACGCGATCGCCGCCGACATCGACATCTCGGTGAGCGCCCGGTGGGCCTTGGCCGAAGTCGAGACCGCGGCGCGGGCGACGGGCCGCCCGGCACGCGTGCACCTCAAAGCCGACACCGGCCTCGGCCGCAACGGCTGCCAGCCGCACGACTGGGACGACCTCGTCGAAGCCGCGCTCAAAGCCGAAGCCGACGGGCTCGTGCACGTCGTCGGGCTCTGGTCGCACTTCGCCTGCGCCGACGAACCCGGCCACCCGTCGGTGCCGCGCCAACTCGCCGTGTTCCACGACGCCGTCGCCCGCGCCGAACAGCACGGCGTGGTCCCCGAAGTCCGGCACATGGCCAACTCGCCCGCCACGCTGCTGCTCCCCGAAAGCCACTTCGACCTGGTCCGCAGCGGCCTGGCCACCTACGGCGTCTCGCCCGTCCCGGACCTGCACAGCCCCGCCGACCTCGGGCTGCGCCCCGCGATGACGCTCGCCGCGACCGTCGCCAACGTCAAGCACGTCGCCGAAGGCCACGGCGTCAGCTACGGCCACACCTGGCACAGCGAACGCGCCACCAACCTCGCGCTCGTCCCGCTCGGCTACGCCGACGGCATCCCCCGGCACGCCAGCAGTGCCGGGCCCGTGCTGCTCGGCGGCCGCCGCCGTACCGTCGTCGGCCGCGTCGCGATGGACCAGTTCGTCGTCGACCTCGGCGGCGACACCGTCGAACCGGGCGACGAAGTCCTGGTGTTCGGCCCCGGCGACCGCGGCGAGCCGACCGCGGAGGACTGGGCGCAGGCCGCCGGCACCATCGCGTACGAGATCGTCACCCGGATCGGGGCGCGCGTGCCGCGCGTGTACCTGGGGGCGCGATGACCGCTCACTGTTGGGGGTCGTGCGCGTGAGCGACCCCACCGCGGGAGCCAACGCGGCGCGCCGGGCCGGGATCTTCGGCGCGGCCGTCGGCGTGCTCGCGGTCGGCGCCGCGGCCGGGGTGGCCATAGAGCGCATGACGGTCGGACGGGTCCGCCGCCGCGCCGAAGCCGAGATGGACGCGGTCAGCGAGTACGGGATGCTGCACGGCGAGCCGCACATCGTCACCGCCCCCGACGGCGTCGACTTGTACGCCGAAGTCGACGGCGACCCGCGCGCGCCGCTCACCGTGGTCCTGTGCCACGGCTACTGCCTCAACATGGACTGCTGGCACCACCAGCGCGAGGCGCTGGGCGACGACTACCGGCTCGTCCTGTTCGACCAGCGCAGCCACGGCCGTTCGGGCCGCGGCACGCCGGAGAGCGCGACGATCGACCAGCTCGGCGACGACCTCTACGCGGTCATCAAGGCGCTCGTGCCGAAGGGCCCGATGGTGCTCGTCGGGCACTCCATGGGCGGCATGACGATCATGGCGCTCGCCGACCGGCACCCCGAACTGTTCGGGACGCGGGTCGTCGGCGTCGGCCTGCTCAACACCTCGGCGGGGCGATGGGCGACGGTCACCCTCGGTATCCCCGCCGCGGGCGCCCGGCTGATGCACCGGGTCGCGCCCGGGGTGATGCGCACCCTCGGCAAGCGCGCGGCGCTGGTCGAGGCGACCCGCCGGGCGGCGCGGGACCTCGTGTACGTGTTCACCGAGCGGTACGCGTTCGACTCCGACGTGGACCCGGCGGTCGTGCGGTTCACCGACCGGATGATCTCCGCGACGCCGATCGACGTGATCGCGGAGTTCTTCCCCGCGTTCGAGACGCACGACAAGCTGGCCGCGCTGCCGGTGCTCGGCCGCGTGCCGACGCTGGTGGTCGGCGGCGCGGGGGACATGATGGCCCCGGCGTCGCACAGCGAGGCCATCCACGACGCGGTGCCGGACGCGGAACTGGTGATCGTGCCGGACTCCGGCCATCTCACCCCGTTGGAGCATCCGGAGGTGGTGGATGCGGCGCTGCGCGGTCTTCTCGCGCGCGCCGCACGCGAAGCCGCCCGGCGCGGTGGCGGCGGTGGACGGCGGCGAAGCGGATCGACGGGTTCCGCCGCCGGGAAGAACGCGGCGGGTGACGCGGCCGGTTGACCCGGCCGCTCGGCCGGTGCGGCGAGCGGACCCGCCGGACGGTCCGGCGGCACGGACTCGGACGGGACGACAGGACAGAGCAGTGGGGCAGGAAACGGTGGAGACGGTGCGGACCGAGCAGATCGAGGTGCCCACCGGCGAGGCGATGCGCGAACTGGGGCGGCGGCTCGCCGCGGTCCTGCGCGGCGGCGACCTGCTGGTGCTGTCGGGCGGCCTGGGTGCGGGGAAGACGACGTTCACGCAGGGCCTCGGGGTGGGGCTCGGCGTGCGCGGGGCGGTGACGTCGCCGACGTTCGTGATCGCCCGGGTGCATCCGTCGCTGGCGGACGGGCCCGCGCTGGTGCACGTGGACGCCTACCGGCTCGGCGGCGCGGACGTCGCGGCCGAGGTGGACGACCTGGACTTGGACGCGTCGCTGGACGAGTCGGTCACGGTCGTGGAGTGGGGGGAGGGCAAGGTCGAGGACCTGGCCGAGGAGCGCCTGCAGATCCTGATCGCCCGGGCGGAAGGCCAAGACGTGGCCGAGGGCGACGACGTGCGGGTCGTGACGTTGCGGGGCATCGGGGAGCGGTGGGCAGGGGTGGACTTCGGGGCGGCGTTGGCGGAGGACAACGTGTGACCTGTGGACGACTTCGGTCCTGTGGACGGGCCGAAGCACGGGTTCACGGGTCCGCGCTTGAATGATCAAAGGGGATCCCCCCAGCGCATATGACCCGACAAGCCGATCGTCGTCCTAACGCCGCCCGGCCAGCTCCGCCGGTCCCTCCGCTCCCTCCGACGGCCCTGACGGTCCCGAAGACCCGCCGCCTCCGCCGCTCGGCGACTGCGTCGCGGTCTCGCCCGTCGACGGCGAGCCCCCGGTCGGCGGTGCCGTCGTCCCGGGAGCGCTGCTCGTCGCCGGTGCCGACGTTTCCGGCGTGGAGGGCGGTGCCGAACTGCTCGGCGGGGTGGACGTGGGCGGCTGGCTGGTCTCGGGCGCGCTTCCGCCGCCGTTGTCCGGCGGTACGGCGAAGTCCGCGACCGGTGCCCCGGACAGCGCCTTCGTCATGTAGGAGGTCCACATCCGCGTCGGCAGGTTGCCGCCGTCGACGCGGGCGAGCCCGGCCGTCCCGTTCATCGACTCGAACGCGTTCGTGGTCGGGTTCTGCCGGAACATGCCGATCGCTGTGGACAGTTGTGGCGTGTAGCCGACGAACCAGGCGGACCGGTTGTCGTCCGTCGTCCCGGTCTTGCCGGCCGCCGGGCGGCCGAGCTGCTGGGCGCGGAAGCCCGTGCCGTTCTCGACCACGGACTGCAGGACCTGGTTGATGCTGTTGGCCTGGTCCGCGGTGTACGGCTGTTCGGAGCCGTGCCCGGGCAGCCCCACGTCCTCGCCGTTGCGGCTCAGCTTCGCCACCGAGTACGCGGCGATGTGGGTGCCTTGGCCGGCGAAGGTGGCGTACGAACCGGCCATGTCGAGCGCGCTCGGCGTGGCGGTGCCCAGCGACACCGACGGGTTCGGTTCGAGTCCGGGCGTGTCCTTGTCCAGACCGGTGCGGATGGAGTCGGCGACCACCAGGTCAGGGCCGACGTCCATGCCGAGTTGGGCGTATACGGTGTTGGCGGACACGTCCATGGCGCGGGACAGCGTGATCATGCCGTAGCTGCGGCCGTCCTCGTTGCCGGGCTGCCACGGCTTGCCGTTCTCGAGGACGGGCTTGCCGTTCGGATAGGTGATCACGACGTCGTTGTTGCCGTCGTACACCGTCTGCGGGGTGATCGGGACCCGCTTCCTGCCCTTGAGGACGCCTTCGCGCAGTCCGGCGGCCAGCACGTAGGGCTTGAACGTGGAGCCGACCTGGACGTCGCGGCGGGTCGCGCTGTTGACGAACTGCTTGACGTAGTCGGGGCCGCCGTAGATCGCCACGATCTTCCCGGTGGCCACGTCGACGGACGCGCCGCCGACCCGGACGCCCACGTCGGCGCGGTTGCCCGCCGGGTCGAGGCTGCCCGCGAGCGTGCTCTGCACGGTGTCGTACATGGCTTGGGTCTTGGCTTTGTCGAACGTCGTGGTGATTGTGTAGCCGCCCGCGGCCAGCAGGTCTTCGTCGACGACGTCGTTGTCGAGCAGGTACTGCTTGGCGGTCTCGACGAGGTAGCCGTTCATGCCGGCGAGGCCTGGCTGGGTCTTCGGGTCGAGGGGCTCGGGGAAGACCATGGCGGCGCGTTCCTGCGGGGTCAGCCACTTCGACTTGACCATGCCGTCGAGGACGTAGTTCCAGCGGGCGACGGCCTTGGCGCGGCCGTGCTCGGTGGTGTTCTTGACGTCGTAGGCGCCCGGCGCGTTGATCAGCGCGGCCAGGTAGGCGCCCTGTTCGACGGTCAACTGCGAGGCGTCGACGCCGTAGTAGGCCTGCGCGGCGGCCTGGATGCCGTAGGCGCCGCGGCCGAAGTAGACGGTGTTGAGGTAGCCCTCGAGGATGTCGTCCTTGGACTCGGTGCGGTCCATCTTGACCGCGATGATCGCTTCCTTGAGCTTCCGCGACACGGTCTGCGCCTGGGTGAGGTACAGGTTTTTGACGTACTGCTGGGTGATCGTCGAGCCGCCCTGCAGCGAGGCTCCGCCGCTGGTCACCGAGTTGACCAGGCCGCGCATCGTGCCGGTGAGCGAGATGCCGGAGTCCGAGTAGAAGGTGCGGTTCTCCGCGGCGAGGAAGGCGCGCTGGACCTGGAGCGGCACGGACGACAGCGGCACGTTCTGCCGGTTGGTGGTGCCGGTGCGGGCGATCTCGCTGCCGTCGCTCCACAGGTAGATGTTGCTCTGCTTGGTCGCGCTGGCGTTCGGCTGCGAGGGAATGGGGGTGATCGCGTAGACGACGCCCGCGCCGAGGAACAGCAGGCCGATCACGAACAGCAGTGCGGTGAGGAACTGCTTCACCGACGGGATCCACTGGCGGAACTTGGACTTGCCCGCTCGCGGATAGTCGAAGGCGCGGCGGCGGCGCGGCACGGTGACCGACGGGGCGGCAGGCGGGCCGCCCGCGGGGGTGCCGGGGCCCGGTGTGTGATCTGACACTGCGTCACCGCTTCCGCTCACCGCATATCTGCCTGATCTCGAAGGCGATGATA
This sequence comes from Uniformispora flossi, assembly GCF_049534875.1. Lineage (NCBI taxonomy): Bacteria > Bacillati > Actinomycetota > Actinomycetes > Kitasatosporales > Streptomycetaceae > Uniformispora > Uniformispora flossi. The sequence continues at coordinate 146,495 of NZ_JBMULZ010000004.1, read as the reverse complement.
TGTGGATAAATCGGGTGGGGTGATGTTGTGCGGCGCGAACGGGTGGTCCGCGCGCGCCGTCAGGCGACGACGACGACGGACGTGCCCACGTCGACGAACTCGTACAGCGCCTTGCTGTCGTCCACCGTTTCGCGGACGCCCGCGTTCGCCTTCTTCGACCCGGTCGTGGTGCGCGGCGACGTCGTGGTCTTCCCGGTGGGCTTGCGCGTGCCGGAGGGCTGGGGCGCGTTGGCCGCCATGATGTCGTCGAGCGGCGTGTCCGTGCCGCTGAAGCCGTAGATCACGCTGCCCGCGGAACCTATGCGCACCGTGTAGACGATCTTGAGGCCGTCGCCGCCGTTCTGCGGCCCGGGGGTCTTGCCCTGGACCCGGTAGGTGCCCACCGGCGTGAGGACCGAGCCGGGCGCCACCTTGTAGAAGCGCGGCACCTTCTCGTTGGCGTCGACCAGCCACACCAGGTTCTGCCCGACCGAGTACACGACCCGCATGCCGGTCCCGGAGTTCGCCGGCACCGGCGGCTGCGAGGGCGACGCGGGCGCCTGCGGCTGCCCGGGCGGAGCCGGTGCCGGGCTGGTCGCCGACACCGCGGCGCGGCGGTCGTCCGGTGCCGAATCGGCGGCCTTCCAGGCCAGCGCGCCCACGCCGATCAGCGCCGCGACCGTGAGGCTCGCGACCGTCGTACCGGGATTCGCCATGACCATGCCCTTCGGTGACCGTGTGCGCCGCGCGGCGCCGTACCGTGCACCCACATCGTGCCAGGCGGGTGACGGCGTCCGTGCCGGGACAGCACGAAACCCCGCGGTACCGGCGACGCCTGCGGGGCGCCCCCGGTTCCGCGGGGTTCCGTGGGGATTCTCGGGTCAGCCGCCTTGCATCTTGCCGTTCAGCCACAGGAACGCGGGCTCCACGAGCTGCCGCCACGTGCCGGTCACGTGCCCGCCGCGCGGCACCGTGAACGACTCCGCCGGCACTCCCGCCTGCCGCGCCGCGAGCACCAGTTCGTCGCTGAACCTGGTCAGCCCGACCTGGTCCTCTTTGCTGGTCATCAGCCACAGCGCCACGTCCGGCGCGGGCTTCTGGTTGTTCAGCAGCCACATGGCGCTGTTCTTGTCGCGCAGAGCGGTGTCGCCGTTGAACGCGGACGTGTCGCCTTTGAAGTCGTCACCCGCGATGCTCATGCCGTAGCGGAACGCCTGCGGGTGCTGCACGGCGAGCTTGACCGCGCAGGTGCCGCCGGTCGAGTAGCCGAGCGTCGCCCACTTCTTCGGGTCGGACGACACGCGGAAGTTGCCGACCACCATGGACCGCACGTCGTCGGCCAGCCACGTGCCACGCTTGCCCTTGCCGGGCACGTCGCTGCACTGGGTGTTGTTCGAGTTGTTGCCGATGTCCGCGACGACCAGCACGAACGGCTGCGACTTGCCGCTCGCGAACAGCGGCTCGACCTGCTTCTGCACGTTCATCGCGCCGCCGCCGACCCAGCCGGAGTTGGTGCCGGGGATACCGTGCAGCAGCATCACGACAGGGAACTCGCGGTTCTTGTTCGCGGGGTCGTCGTACTGCGGCGGCGTGTAGACGTCCACCTCGCCGGTGACGCCGGACTTCGGGCCGGTGAAGCTGGTCTTCACGAACCTGCCCGAGTACGGGTCGAACTTCTGATTGCCGCCGTGCGGACCCCCGTGCGGGCCGCCCGGCGCGTTCTTCCCGGCCACCGACGGCGGCAGGTCGGGGCCGCCGCCCGAGGCCTGCTCGGCGGACACGTCGCCGACGTCCTGGCCGAACAGGTCGGCCCAGGTGACGTAGAACGGGCCGAGCGACTTGTTGACGATGATCAGCGCGCACAGCGCGGCGCACACCTGCCCGGTCACCAGGAGGCCGGCCCGCCCGGCCACGTGCAGCGGCGTGCGGCTCGCCAGCTTCGGCCACAGCGCCACGGTGGCGACCAGAGCGGCCACGACCAGCAGCACCGTCAGCCACATGAACGGCGTCCCGGCTGGACCCATGGGGAGTGCTCCTTGCTTCCTGTCGCGCTGTCGTCTCGCGTGTGCGGCTGCCGTGTCCTGCCCCGCGAGTGACCGGAATTGCGGCTGTCGGGCGGCGGCGCTTCAGTGTCTCCCGACCCGGGGGTGATCCCGTCCGTCCCGGCGGCCCCTCTCGGGCGGGATAGCCTGGGCCGGTGCTGTTGCTCGCTTTCGATACCGCCACCCCCGCAGTGACCGTCGCTCTACACGACGGATCCCGCATCGTGTCCGGTTGCACGCAAATCGACGCCCGTCGGCACGGCGAACTGCTGGCCCCCGGGATCGTCACCGTCCTCGCCGAGGCGGGCCGCGACCGGACGGAGCTGACGGACATCGCCGTCGGTGTCGGCCCCGGGCCGTACACCGGGCTGCGCGTCGGCCTGATGACCGCGCGCGCCCTCGGCGACGCCCTGGGCATTCCGGTGCACGGCATCTGCACCCTGGACGCCCTCGCGTACGCGTCCGGCCGCAGCGGACCGTTCGTCGCCGCGACCGACGCGCGCCGCAAGGAGGTGTACTGGGCGCGGTACGCCGACGCCCGCACCCGCACCGCGGGCCCGGGCGTCGACCGCGCCGCCGACATCGCCGAGTCCGTCGCAGGACTGCCCGCGATCGGCGCCGGCGCCGCGCTGTACGCCGACGCGTTCGCCGAGGTCGCCGGCCCGGAACACGTCGACGCCGCCGCGCTGGCCGATCTCGCGGTCGAGCGGCTCAAGGACGGCGGCGAGCTGCTGCCACCCGAGCCGCTCTACCTGCGGCGCCCGGACGCCAAGGTGCCGGCCAACTACAAGGCCGTCTCGCAGCCCTGAGCACCCGAAACCGGCACGCCGTCCCGCGGCGGGGACACCACCGCGGGACGGCGTGCCGGTCGGGCATGCCGCTTGGTTGTGCTGGTGGGGAGTGCTGGTGGGTAGTGCCGGTCGGTTGTGCCATCACTCGTGCGGGTTACTGCGGCGGGTGCCGGTCCAGCCAGTCCTCGAACAGCCGGTCGATCGCGTCGAGGAAGTCGTTCCCGGTGCTCGGCCGCATCCGCAGCACCTGCGGATCGTGGTCGCTGGCCTGGTCCGCGAACTCGGCGTTCACGTGCACGATGTCGTACTCGAACCGGGTGATCCGCGGGCTGGTCAGCACGTGGTCGAGGACCTGGCTGTTGCCGTTGTAGACGTAGCCGTACTGCTCGTCCGCGGGCAGCGTGGTGACCAGGCTGCGCAACGATCCGTCCGACGTCAGCTGCTGCAGCGCGGGCGAGAAGGCGAAGTCGTTCAGGTCGCCGAGCACGACCAGATTGGCCTTCGGGTCGGACGCCAGCAGCTTGCTCACGAAGTCGTGCAGCACCGCGGCCTGCCGGACCCGCTGCACCTCCGAGGTCCGGGTCGGCGGCTGGAAGCGGCTGTCGAGCGCCTGGTCGCCGCCCTTGGACGCGAAGTGGTTCGCGATCACGAACACCGTCCGGCCACGGAACAGGAACTCGGCGGCGAGCGGCTTGCGGCTGTTCGCCCACGCCTCGTCGGTCGGCGCGACGCGGCCGGGGGAGGCGGTCAGCTGGGTCTGGCCGTACCAGGTCTTGCGCACGTCGACCGCGGTCGTCGCGTCGCCACCGGGGCGGTCGACGAACTGCACGCGCTTGGGGTCGAACAGGAACGCGGTGCGGATGTTGCCGCCCGGCTGGCCGCCGTCCTTCCCGTCCTGCGGCGCGATCGACCGCCACTGGTACGCCGGGCCGCCGGCCGCGGAGATCGCGGCGACGAGCCGACTCAGGGTCTGGTCCGCGGCGACCGTGCCGTCGTCGTCCGGGCCGCTGTTGTCCTGGATCTCCTCCAGGGCCACGATGTCCGGCGTCGCCAGGTTCGTGACGATGCCGCGGGCGAGGCGGTCGAACTTCGCCTGCGTGTCCTTCGGCGACAGGTTCTCCACGTTGTACGTGGCGACCGCCAGTTCGGTGGTCTTCTGATCGCGCGTCACCTCGGGCGTGCGGCCCGCGGAGGTCAGGTGGCCGAGCGTGGTGGCGGCGATGCCGTAGCCGCCGAAGCTGTCGTACGTCATCGGACCCGCGGTCGGGCCGGAAAGGGTGTCGCCGACGTTCGCCGTCGGGAACGGGCGCTCGGCGAACGGGATGAGCGAGGTGACCTTGATCCGGCCCGGGTTCTGTGCGGTGTACGAGCCGTACAGCGTGCCACCGCCCGCCGTCGGGTTCTGCCCCAGCTCGGTGGTGACCCACAGCTCGCCGTGCGTGTTGGTGGCGCCGACGACGCGCGTGTCGGCGACCTGCACGCGCTCGCTCTCCAGCGACTCGTAGAAGTCGAGCGCGTAGGCGGACGGCTGGAGCGGCAGCGTGTCCAGCGCACCGTCCCGCGTGTAGGCGTCCGGCACGGACGCCGCGTCCAGCACCACCGCCGCGGGCAGCGGGTTGCCGGACGACGCGACCGTCCACGACGCGCCGGTGAGTTCGGTCAGCGACTGCGGCGCGGCGTCGGCGGAACCCGGGTAGTACTCCTCGACCTTGCCGGTCACCGTGACCGCGTCGCCCACCGCGACGCCCTGCGGCGTCGCGTTGCCGGTGAACACGAACAGGCCTTCAGAGGTGCGCGGGTCGTCGTCGGGCTGCGGGTCCTGGATCCAGAAGCCGCGCGACGAGCCGAACGGGCGGATCGCGGTGACGATGCCGGGGACCGCGGAGACCTGGGCGCCGTTCTTCGGCGAGACCCGCGTGGTGCCCTGGATGTCGTGGATGCGCGCGGTCGGCGCGGGCTCGCCGCCCGGCGTCCCCGGGACTTCTCCGCGGGCGTTGACCGGAGTGGGCGCGCCCGCGGTGAAGTCCGCGGCGTTGTCGTCGGTGTCGTCGGAAGACGCGTCGCGGGCGACCGCGGCACTGTTCGACGCGCCGGTCGCGGGAGAGCCTTCGCGGACGGCGGCGTTGCCGTAGCCGACGAGGTCGCGGACCCGGGTGTCGGCGGCGCACTCGTCGGGCGTCGAGCAGGTCAGCCGGTCGGCGGTGGCGGCCACCGCGACGGTGCCGGCGGTCGCGGACATCGCGATCGACCCGGCGACGTCCGGTGTCGGCAGTGCCACGGTGCCGTTCTGGCCCTTGGCTTCGGCGACGAGCAGGCGCCCGCCCGGGGCGATGCTGCCGGTGAGCGCGGTGGCCTGCCACGCGGTGCCCGCGGCGGCGGTCGCCGAGCGGTACTGCACGGTCCAGCCGGTCAGGTCGACGGCGGCGGCGGACTTGTTGACGAGTTCGACGAAGTCGTGGGTGAGGGTGGCGCCCGCGTTGCCGCCGCCGCCGTAGACCTCGGCGACGAGCACGTCGGGAGAGGGGGCCGCGGCAGCCGGATGCGCGGCGATCAGCACGGGACTCACGGCGAGCGCGCCCGCGACGGCCGTCGCGAGCGTGCGGGGAGATCGGCGCCTGCGTGGCGGCGTCGGTCGAGATGTCACCCGGATCCTCCTGATCCTCCTGGGGCGGTGGGCCGAACGGGCAAATCCTCGGGAGCGCTGGTGAACGCGGGCCGTCGCCGGAACGACGGCCGGGCCGTGCGGGGCGGAACAACGAACGGGAAAGCGGACAACTCGGCGGGCCGGGCACGGCGGATTTCTCCGCGCGTAGACCCCGAGGGAATCGAAGCAGGTCGGGCAGCGGAATCCCAGGGGGCGCGAGGAGCGGGTTGCCGGGCGCGGGGGCGTGCGCGGTCGTGGCGCGGTCGTCGCGCGGTCGTGCGGATCGCGGTGGGGATCCCTGTGTGGCCTTTGTGTGGATCTTCGTGGGGCCTTGGTCCAGGCTTGTCCGGGCCTTCGCGTCGCCTTCGCGCGGCCTGCGTGCGGCCTGCGTGTGGATTTCGCGCGGCCTTCGCGCGGCCCTCGCGTGGCCGGGGTGTCCGCTTCGCCGCCGTAGACTCGCGACATGGACTCCGCCCCCACGCTCCGCGCCATGCGCTGGTGGGACATCGCACCGCTGCTCGTGCTCGAACACGACCTGTTCCCCGAAGACGCCTGGTCCGAGGGCATGTTCTGGTCGGAACTCGCGGAGCCGGAAACCCACCACTACGTGGTTGCCGAGGACGCGTCCGGCACGATCGCCGGCTACGCGGGCCTGGCCGTGGCCGGCGGCGACGCCGACGTGCAGACCATCGGCGTCCGGCGCGACCTGTGGGGCACCGGCCTCGGTGCCGACCTGCTCGCCGACCTGCTGTCCGCGGCCCGCGCGCACGGCTGCGGGCACGTGCTGCTGGAAGTCCGCGTGGACAACGTCCGCGCGCAACGCCTGTACGAACGCTTCGGGTTCGCGCCGCTCGGTATCCGCCGCGGCTACTACCAGCCGGCCAACGTCGACGCGCTGGTCATGCGCTGCGACCTGAGCCGCACCCCTGTTCCTTCCGCTGCTCCCGCTTCTGCTGCTGCCTCGCCCGACTCGAACGGAGCCTCCGCCGGTGGCTGACGAACCCCTGGTCCTCGGCATCGAGACCTCGTGCGACGAGACCGGTATCGGCATCGTGCGCGGCACCACGCTGCTCGCCGACGCGGTTGCGTCCAGCGTCGACGAGCACGCCCGCTTCGGCGGCGTGGTCCCCGAAGTGGCCAGTCGCGCGCACTTGGAGGCCATGGTCCCCACAGTGCACCGCGCGCTGAAGACCGCAGGCGTCACGATGGCGGACATCGACGCGATCGCGGTCACCTCCGGCCCCGGCCTGGCCGGTGCGCTGCTCGTCGGCGTCGCCGCGGCCAAGGGCTACGCGATGGCGCTCGACAAGCCGGTGTACGGCGTCAACCACCTCGCCGCCCACGTCTGCGTCGACCAGCTCGAGCACGGGCGGCTGCCGGAGCCGTGCATGGCGCTGCTGGTGTCGGGCGGGCATTCGTCGCTGCTGATGGTGCCCGATGTGACGTCCGATGTACGGCCGTTGGGCTCCACCATCGACGATGCGGCGGGGGAGGCGTTCGACAAGGTCGCCCGTGTCCTCGGGCTCGGGTTTCCGGGCGGGCCGGTGATCGACCGGAAGGCCCGCGAGGGCGACCCGGAGGCGATCGCGTTCCCGCGCGGCCTCACCGGCCCCCGCGACGCGGCCTACGACTTCTCCTTCTCCGGACTCAAGACCGCGGTAGCGCGCTGGGTCGAGGGCCGGGCGCGCGACGGGCAGCCGGTGCCGGTCGCGGATGTGGCGGCGTCGTTCCAGGAAGCCGTCGTGGACGTGCTCACCCGCAAGGCGATCCGGGCGTGCCGGGAGAACGGCGTCGAACACCTGCTGCTCGGCGGCGGCGTCGCGGCCAATTCGCGGCTGCGCGCGATGGCCGCGGAGCGCTGTGCGGCGGCCGGGATCTCGTTGCGCGTGCCCCGTCCGGGCCTGTGCACGGACAACGGCGCGATGGTCGCGGCGCTGGGCGCGGAAATGGTGAACCGCAACCGGCGCCCGTCGCTGCTCGACATTCCGGCGGATTCGTCGATGCCGGTTACCGTCACCCAGGCCTGAGGAGTCAGCTGTGACCGCACCCGTGACCGCGTCGATGTGGGAGGCGAAAGCCGAACCCGGCAGCGCCGAGGCCTTGGTCGAATGGGTCTACGCGACGGCGCTCCCGTCGCTGCGCAGCGCCCCCGGGCTGACGCGTGCCGAGGTGTTCCGCAGCGCGGACAGCCGCGTCGTGGTCATCAGCCTGTGGACCGGCGACCCGGCCGGACTGCCGGATCCGCCGGCGGATCTGCTGGCACGTCCGCCGCATGCGTGGGACTTCGAGCAGGTGCAGCGCTGAGCCGTCGGATGTCGGGTTGCCGCCCGGGTCGGTGCCCGCGCTGGTGTTCGGGCCGGTACTCGTGTGGGTGTTCGGGTGCAACGGTGGGCGGCCTCGCGCGCGTGTAGTCCTCGGAGCCGTCCGTACGCGGGCGGCCCGGGGAACCGCGGTGGTCCTGAGGGTGCTCCGCGGGCCATCCCGCGACCTGCCGAGAAATCCGGCCCGTCCCCGACGAGGAGGCCTGATTCACAAGCCGGGGACGGGACGGCCGCACCGCATGGCGACGCGCCGCCGCACGTGCCATGCCTTCAGGACTTGAGTGTGCCCTGTGCACGCCGACCTATACACCCGTATCGACATTCCCGGGCCGGTCGGTTGCGCGATGGTGTATGCGGAGCCGCGTACGGTGGGACGCCGGTGTGACGCTGTGGATCGATGAAGGGCGCGGAACCGTGGCGGTACGTACAGCAGTTCGGGCGGCTCGGGCAGCTCGGACGGGGGCCCGGGTGCGGCTCGGTGTGGTGGGCGCGGTCGTCGCGGCGCTGCTCCTGGCGGGATGCGGGGACGACAACAAGCCGAAACCGTTCGGACAGAACATGCCCAGCGCCGGTGCGGTGCCCTCCGGTTCGTCCGCGCCCGGCAACAACACGCAGGCCGCCCCCGCTCCGGACGACGTCCAGGCGGCAGCGGCGCGCTGGGGCATCAAGCCGTTCGCCGCACCGCCCAAGCCGCCCGCGCAGAAGCCGGTGAAGGCGAATCTGTCGGCACCGGTCGTGGTCCGGCAGGTCCCCACCGACCAGAAGATCGTGTTCGTCACGCTCGACGACGGGGCGGAGAAGGACCCGAAGTTCCTCGACATGCTGAAGGACCTCGGCGTGCCGGTGACGATGTTCCTGAACGACACATACATCAAGCAGAACCCGGACTATTTCAAGAAGCTCCAGGAACTCGGCAACACGATCCAGAACCACACCGTCGACCACCCGAACCTGAAGACGCTGTCGGCGGAGGCGCAGAAGCGCGAGATCTGCGGCGACTCGGACGCCATCGCGGCGGCATACGGGAAGCGCCCGGTGCTGTTCCGGCCGCCGTTCGGGAACTACAACGACGCCACGCTGAAGGCGGCGGGGGAGTGCGGGATGGGCGCGATCATCCTGTGGCGCGAGTCGATGCAGATCAACGACATGCAGTACGACGAGGGCCTGAAGAAGCTCCATCCGGGCGACATCATCCTGGCGCACTTCCGCGGACCGTCGGAGCTGAAGGGCACGACGATGACGCAGATGATGGCGAACCTGTTCAAGAAGATCCAGGAACAGGGGTTCACCATCGCGCGCTTGGACGACTACGTGTGAGTTCGGTCCTGTGGTGAGGGGCGGGCTCGTCGGGGGTGGCCGGTGGCCGGATTCCGGCGGGCTTGCCTTACACGGGGTGGCCGAGCAGCATCGTCGGCGCGCCGTCGACCCGGGTCAGGAACACCGTCGCCGACGTTCGCCCGGACGGCTTGACCTTCTTCAGGACTTCCTCGGGTGTGACGGCCGAGCCGCGCTTCTTCACCGTCAGCGTGCCGATGTCGCGTTCCCGGACCAGGGCCTTGAGCCGTTTGAGGTTGAAGGGCAGCACGTCGGTGAGCCGGTACGCGTGTGCGAACGGGGTTGGCACGAGCGTGTCGGCGGTGATGTAGGCGATCGACTCGTCCACCAGCACGCCGCCGACCTCCTCGGCGACCTCGGCGACCAAGTGGGCGCGGATGACGGCGCCATCGGGCTCGTAGAGGTAACGCCCCACAGGGCCGTGCGGCGCCTGACGCGGGGTGGCCGCCGCGAGGGACGCGGCCTGCGGCAACAGCGTTGCCCGAAGCGGCTGTTCGACGAGTTTCTCGCCCCACCAGAGGACGGCTTCCTTCACGTCCCCCGCGTAGGACACCCATTCGGCTTCCATCCCCGACGGGATGGCCTCGTGCGGAATCCCCGGCGCGACCTTCGCGGCGCCGCACGGCACTTTCGCGGCGAGCGTGTCGAGGAACGACAGCGGCGGCGAGTAGGCCTCCGGATCGAACACCCGCCCCCGCGCGGTCCGCCGCGCCGGGTCGAGGAACGCGGCGTCGTACCCAGCGAGTTCGACCTCGGTCACATCGGCGCACCGCACCTCGACGCGCTCGGCGAGCCCCAGCGCCTCGGCATTCGCCGCGGCCACCGCGCACGTCAGCGGATCCCGGTCGACGGCCACCACCCGCACCCCGGCACGCGCGAGTGCGAGCGCGTCACCCCCGATCCCGCAGCACAGATCCACCGCGGTACGGATGCCCGCGGCGGCGATGCGTGCGGCCCGGTGATCGGCGACCGCCACCCGGGTGGACTGCTCGACTCCGTGCGCCGTGAAGAACATCCGCGCGGCATCGTCCCCGAACTTCGCCTTCCCCCGCTGCCGCAGCCGCTCCTGCGTCATCGCCGCGGCGACCAGCTCCGCCGGGAACTCCTTCCGCAGCCTCGTCGCCAGGGCGATCTCGTCACCGGTCCCAAACCCCCGCACCCGCTCGAGCAGCCCGCGCCCCTCATCGGCCATCAACAACGCAAAGGTCTGGGTATCCACCCACCCATTCTCCCGGTCGGTGCGCACGCCCCGATCACCCCCACACCTTGTCGACCGTATGGTTGTCGCGCGGTGTGGCGGGGTGGCAAAGGCGGCGTAGGCACGGGGGATGTGGGGGAACAGCGTGGCGCGTGAGAGCCAGAAGGCCCGAGACCACCGGGACCGCCGGGGCCACCGGCCGGGCGGCCTACGGAAGCGCCCCCGTCGAAACCGGCCGCCCACCCGCCAAAGCCTGCGCCGTGCGGCCTACGCCTGGGCGGCCTACACCGTCGCCATCTGCGCCGCCGGCGTGAACTCCTGGTTCGCCTACTCCGGCCGCACCCGCGTGCTGCACATCTCCGCGCAGATCCTCGCCGCACTCATCGGCACAGCCGTCGCCCTCGACTACTGGCGCCGCTCCACCCGCACCCCCGAAGCACCCCGCCCGGCCCCCACACACTCCCTACGCACGCATGGTGATGGCGCGGAAGGGGGGTGAAGTATGTGTCCGGGCGGCTCCCTCGCAGCGAGGGCCGTGGCGCTACCGACGAGCCCCGACAAGCACCGCGTCCATCTGCGGTCCCGTTCGCAGAATCGCTTGGTACATAGCGACTTCACCAAACCGCACGACCACACCCGTGGACTGTCAGCGGGCTCAGCAGGCGGAGGGCACTTTCACCCCGGGGCGATCCAGGACCTCGACGAACATGATCGCGCCATGGACGACGTCGAGGATGACCATCCCGCTCTCGGGGGACAACGCGATGTTCCGGTGCCCCAAGCCGTACCTGCCGACGGGCCTGGAGGCGGTGTAGAAGCTCTGGCAGTGGTCGCCGTCGCACGCGCACGTCCCGACGACGGGCATGGACGGCAGAAACGCGGCGAGGCCGTACTCCCCTTCGTCACGCAGGAGCCGGCAGAGTTCCTCACACAGTTCCGGCAGCAGCTCCGCCACACGCGGCGGCCGCCTCACCGCCCTTCGACTGGGTAGCTCATGCCCGGATTATCGTCCCGAGCCCGCGATCCCCGCCGGCGCTTCGAACTGACGGTACGCGTGCCCGATCACGATCGATCGGATCCGTACGACAGCGGTCCGTTACCGCTCGCGGCGCGCTTGGCGCAGGGGGCACAGGTGCAACACGCCCCCCGGGTTATTGGCACTCTAGTTGACGGAGTGCTAACCGAAGCCTAGGGTCTGTGATTGGCACTCTCCCCATGAGTGTGCCAACGCGACGGGCAGGTCCGGCACCCGCGACGACGGGCTTACCTGGTCGCCACCTGACAATTACCCCGTGAGATCTCCGAAGGGGGAGGTCGGATCGTGACGACCGCCAGCACCAAGGTTGCCATCAAGCCGCTTGAGGACCGCATTGTGGTCCAGACGCTCGAAGCCGAGCAGACCACGGCCTCGGGCCTGGTCATTCCGGACACGGCGAAGGAGAAGCCCCAGGAGGGCACTGTCCTGGCCGTGGGCCCGGGCCGGTTCGAGGACGGGCAGCGACTGCCGCTCGACGTGAAGGTCGGCGACACCGTGCTCTACAGCAAGTACGGCGGCACCGAGGTGAAGTACAACGGCGAGGAGTACCTCGTCCTCTCGGCGCGCGACGTTCTCGCAATCATCGAGAAGTGACGATCGCAGCCACCCGCTGAGCCAACGACCCGCCCCGGGCACCCCGACTGGGGCGCCCGGGGCGGTGTCGTTGCGCAGGCAAGGACCGCGGCGCCGTGACGGTCCGCGCGGCGGTGCGAGGCGAACCGGAACGCATCGTTTCGCACCCGCACGGCAGCGCACCGCACACGTGCCGCATCACGCGCTGAAAAACGGCTGACCAAGCCGAAGAGGAACAGAGGATTCACATCCCATGGCCAAGATTCTCCAGTTCGACGAGCACGCCCGTCGTTCGCTCGAGCGCGGCGTCAACGCGCTCGCGGACGCGGTCAAGGTGACGATCGGCCCCAAGGGCCGCAACGTCGTCATCGACAAGAAGTTCGGCGCGCCGACGATCACCAACGACGGCGTCACCATCGCCCGCGAGGTGGAACTCGACGACCCGTACGAGAACCTCGGCGCGCAGCTCGCGAAGGAGGTGGCGACCAAGACCAACGACATCGCGGGTGACGGCACCACCACCGCGACCGTGCTGGCGCAGGCGCTGGTCCGCGAGGGCCTGCGCAACGTCGCCGCCGGTGCCGCGCCGATGGACCTGAAGAAGGGCATCGACGCCGCGGTCAAGGCCGTGTCGGACGAGCTGCTCGGCACCGCCCGCGCGATCGAGGGCAAGGAAGACATCGCCAACGTCGCCGCGCTCTCCGCGCAGGACCGGCAGATCGGCGAGCTGATCGCCGAGGCGATGGACAAGGTCGGCAAGGACGGTGTCATCACCGTCGAAGAGTCGAACACCATGGGCCTCGAACTCGAGTTCACCGAGGGCCTGCAGTTCGACAAGGGCTACCTGTCGCCGTACATGGTGACCGACCAGGAGCGTATGGAGGCCGTCCTCGACGACCCGTACATCCTGATCAACCAGGGCAAGATCTCGGCGATCGCCGAGCTGCTGCCGATCCTCGAGAAGGTCATCCAGTCGGGCGGCAACAAGCCGCTGCTGATCATCGCCGAGGACATCGACGGCGAGGCGCTGTCCACGCTGGTCGTCAACAAGATCCGCGGCACGTTCAACGCCGTCGCGGTCAAGGCCCCGGGCTTCGGCGACCGCCGCAAGGCGATGCTGGAGGACATGGCCATCCTCACCGGCGCCCAGGTCATCGCGCCCGAGGTCGGCCTCAAGCTCGACCAGGCCGGCCTGGACGTGCTCGGCACCGCCCGCCGCGTGACGATCACCAAGGACGCCACGACGGTCGTCGACGGCGCCGGCGACGCGGAGAAGATCTCCGAGCGCGTCCGCCAGCTCAAGGCCGAGATCGAGAACACCGACTCCGACTGGGACCGCGAGAAGCTCCAGGAGCGCCTTGCGAAGCTGGCCGGCGGCGTGTGCGTCATCCGCGTCGGCGCGGCCACCGAGGTCGAGCTGAAGGAGAAGAAGCACCGCTTGGAGGACGCGGTCTCCGCGACCCGCGCGGCGATCGAAGAGGGCATCGTGGCGGGCGGCGGCACCGCGCTCGTGCACGCCTCCGCGGTCCTTGCGGACAACCTGGGCCTGTCCGGCGACGTCGCCACCGGTGTCGCGGTCGTGCGCCGCGCCGCCGTCGAGCCGCTCCGCTGGATCGCGGAGAACGCCGGCCTCGAGGGCTACGTCATCGTCAACAAGGTGCAGGAACTGGGCGTCGGCGAGGGCTTCAACGCCGCCACCGGCGAGTACGGCAACCTGCTCAAGGCCGGCGTCATCGACCCGGTCAAGGTGACCCGCTCCGCGCTGCAGAACGCCGCGTCGATCGCGTCGCTGCTGCTCACGACCGAGTCCCTGGTCGTCGAGAAGCCGGCCGAGGCCGAGGCGAACGGCCACGGCCACAGCCACGGCGGGCACGGCCACAGCCACTGACGCACCCCGATCCGTCGACCGGCGGGTCACGCGGTACCCCGCGCAGGACGCACGAAGGGCCTCGGCCTGCCCGCCCCGCCCGCCGCGGGCGCGCGGGCGGCGCGCCCCCCCCCCCCGCGGGCCCCCCCCCGCCCGGGACCCCCCGGGCCTTATGTGGG